>CAYJMN010000005.1:0-126969 GCA_964371045.1 uncultured Chromatiales bacterium
CGATACATGAATCGAAAATTCCATCCTGGTGGAGCGTGTTTTGGATCGAGGGGCTGAGGAGAAGCCGCTCTTGGGGGCTGTGATTGGAAAGGTCCCCTTCAGGCGAAACGCATTTCGATACATGAATCGAAATTTCCAGCCCGGTGTAGCGTGTTTTGGATCGAGGGGCTACGGAGAAGCCGCTTTTGGGGGCTGTGATTGGAAAGGTCCCCTTCAGGCGAAACGCATTTTCGATACATGAATCGAAAATTTCATCCTGGTGGAGCGTGTTTTCAACATTGAAGCTAGGGAGAGCTTGTCATGGAGGGTCAGTACCCGAAAATCCCCTTCCAGACTCAACGTATTTCGATTCATGAATCGAAAATACTACATCCGGTCTGGCCACTGCCGGTTGATGATTCGGATTATCCCCTCTTCAACCCTCCCATAACCCATCAGTCCCTCCACCATCCTCCCACCCCGTCACCATTTCTCCCCGTTTGCCGCAACTCCCCAACGCTCCGCCGCCCCGCTCAGGTCTGCGAACACCCCGGGACAGCGTCTCTACTCGTACAGCAGGCAAAAGATATATTAGTCCGTTCTTATCGCTCAGGCGGCACGGACAGAAATATCCGGCCGGGACCAATCCTGAATACCAATGGTTCCAGGGTGCGACCTCCATGCGCACATGGAATTTCGTTTCCCCCACCGGATTCCGGCACAGCATCCCCGGGTAATGGCTGAAGCAGCGAGCTGTTTAGGAACAGCGCGCTCCCAAGCAACATGGTATCATACGGCCGCATGGGGGCCTCAAGCGTTTGACTCTCCACCGGCACATCGCTGAAGAGTGCACCGAACGTTGCGTTCAACGTTGTACCTGCTGCCGTTGCTATCGCCGAGATCAACGTCTCCGATCTCGTTTTCGCGGCTACTGAAGCGGCGGGGAAACGCACGCGGGCGAAGTTCGCATTGAGCTCGGCGCAAAAACTCGCAATCTCCCGCTTGTCGGTCATCACGCGATCCTTGTAACCGAGCGCCCAGAAATGCGTGCCGCTCCGCTTGCGCTTCTTGTTAATGCTCCGTCCGCTGTTCATTTTCAGGTATCCGGAAAACGCGGATATCGTCATCGTCCGGCGGTAATGCCATCGGTCAAAATCTTTTATGAAGCGCGACAAAAACGGTTTGCGCCACTTCAGGATGGTGACCGCCAGCACGACGCATCGCGGTCGAATGTCGATGCCGTCGAGGCGCAGGCAGGAAAAAATCGGTAGCGCGAGACCGAGTACACCGAAAAAAATCTCCCCGTAGGCGTTCAGAGTCATAACCCCGTTACGTAGCGAGCCGAACGTCGAGGAGTGTTCATCCGGTTCGAATTCGAGATGATACGTCCCGGGCCGCGAGTAATCATGGTCCGAAAGACGTTTTTTGTTCAATTGTCCTGGGTCGTTCATGCGTTGCTCCCTGTATGAACATGATCAGGTATATGGAATCCACAATGTAAGCGGCGAGGATTCCACGAAAAAGTCAGATATCCCGCGCCATGAATCTGTGTGACTCACTCTTTACTTGCTCGATCCGTAGAAGGCTGGACGCTTCCTCCGTAGCCGCCTCCGCGCACAAATTCAGCATCTCGTATTGGACATCACCCGATGACACCGCTACCGCGGAGAAAGACGACTCCGCACCCGTGGAATTGAGCGCCAATCGTCCCACACTCATATGACCCGCGTTATACAGGAACCGGGCCGGTAGCACACTCGCGAATCCGGGCGTTCGAAAATCTGCCAGACCTGTCGGCTACAAAGTTTTAAAAACTCTTATCCGCGCCCATCTGCAATAATCCGCGTCAATCCGCACGCGAATTTATGCTCGACTCGCATCCCGCCGCGGAGAGATGACGGGCTTGGACAGCGTGCTCCCCATACCTTATCCCCTCCACCGCACTCCGTCGATCCATGCACCGAATGAATTGCGCCGGATGATTTCTGCTCACACTTGATTTTGATCGAAAACATCAGGAATTTCAGCACAGTGAAATTGTTAGGCAACATCTTCGTCCGCACGCGCTCCGGAGTCAGGGTCGCCTCCGGACGCTCAAACGAAATCAGGCCTGCGCCGTGATGTCGGGCCATCATACTAACCGGGACGACCACCCGTCACCGTACCCGGGTATCACTGCATCGAAGCATTCATCCGGCGCACGGGCCCGGCAGAGTTAACTGTGAAGTCATACTCCGAACCGCTGGAGAAGAAGCTGTTTCCACAACGATGAAGCAAAGGCATGCCCATGAATAAAGTGTTGTCACTCACCATTTTCGTCATACTGTTCCGCTCAGGCGCAATCGACGCGCAGGTGGTCGCAGTTGAGTCGCAGGTGTTGAGCGACGATATCCCCGCGACGATTCAGAAATCCGGTATCTCCCTGTTGTATCCTGTCAGCCGCTTTTTCTACTCCCGAACCGGGTATCGCTACATCTTTGCGGATCAGGATCCATTCCACGGTTTGCCGCGCTTTCGTGTGCCGTTGCACGTGCTTGAACAAGCGTTTGAAGCGAGCTTCCCGCTCGAACGATTCTCCCTTAGCGCGAAAGGTTCACTAACCGCATTGCCGACGGACGCCCTTGTCGGCGATTACCAACTCACCGCTACGTGGGCCTGGCCGCTCGGTGTTGGGCAAGGGCAACTTCCCATCCTTATCGCTCTTCGAGCTGAAGGCGGACGGTCGCGCGATCTCAGCGTGACGACAGCCATGCATGAAAACATCTCGTTCCGCGAGGCCGCGGGGCAAATCGATATTTCGGTCATGGAGGAGTTCGATGTCGTTGGACGAATCACCCGAGACTGGTACAGCGACGGAAACAGGAAGGACGCCGGGTATGCCTATCTCCTCGCGCACATCCTCTCCGAGCCGAAGCTTATGCTGGGATATGCCTGGTCATGGGCCAATACCGAGCGTTCGAACTGGCAGGCGACGGGTGCAGAGTTCGATCCAGGGACGGGGCAATTCAACTTCGAGTACTTCTATTATCCGTATTTCACGCCATTGCAGGAGCGCGGGCATCAAATCGTGGCCATAGCGCAATGGTGGCTGTTCAACAGCGTCCTGCTTCACGGCAAGGCCACCATCCCGGTCGCATCGCGAGGACGGTTGAAGTACATGCCGGAATCCGGGCGCTCGCCTGTTCCCATCGACTACGATGTGACCTACGAAATCGATGATATACTTCCGGAACAGTATGAGTTGGGCATCATCACCGAAGCGCTCCACCCTGTCGTTATCAGCGTGTCCGGGGAATATTTTTCCAAACCGTATTACACGTACACCGCAGGCAGACTCGCTCTGCAGTATCGGTTGAGCGAGTGAAGGTTCCGTCAACATCGACCGACGTGCATTTACATCAGGAAAAGCGTATTGTTACCTGTGGATCCGGAATCTTTTCCTCTTCACGAATAACTACCGATAACGCTCAGGAACTACCATGAAAGTCGTCATTTTATGTGGGGGACGCGGGACGCGCATCCATGATGTCGCCAGAGGTCTCCCCAAATCCATGCTTCCTATCGGCGAGCAGCCCATCCTATGGCATATCATGAAAATCTATGCGCATTACGGGTTGAAGGACTTCATCCTGTGCCTCGGGTACAACGGCTGGAAGATCAAGGAGTATTTTTTGAATTTCCATGCGATGACAAGGGACTTTTCCGTCAAGCTGAACAATCCCGGTACAATTGAATTTCACGCGAATCACGAAAATATCGATTGGCGCGTAACCCTGGCCGAGACGGGCGATCAGTCCATGACCGGCGCGCGTCTGTGGAACGTCCGTAACTATCTCAAGGACGAGAACGAGTTCTGCCTCACCTACGGAGACGGTGTGGCGGATATCGACATTCCGGCCAGCCTCGATTTTCACCGTTCGAAAGGCAAGATCGCGACCATCGCGAGCGTGCATCCGGCAAGTCGTTTCGGCGAAATCGTGCTTGACGGCGAAATCGTACGACAATTCAATGAAAAGCCCAATGTCAGCGAGGGACGCATCAATGGCGGATTCATGGTGTTCGATGCGAAGCGCGTCTGGGATTATCTCTGGCCGGATGAAACGTTGAGCCTGGAAACGGAACCGCTGCCTGCGATGGCCAAGGCTGGGGAGATGGCGGGTTTCCGGCACGACGGATTCTGGCAATGCATGGACACGGCAAGAGAGTATAAACTCCTCAACGATACCTGGCATGCCGGCAAGGCGCCATGGAAGGTGTGGGACTGACACATGGAGACGGCATTCAAACGGCACTACTCCGGCCGGCGGGTACTCGTGACGGGGCACACCGGGTTCAAGGGTTCCTGGCTCAGCATCTGGCTCAAGGAACTCGGCGCGGAGGTGTTGGGCTATTCCCTCGAACCACCATCCGAGCCCAACAATTTCGCCGCCTGCCGACTTGACACGATGATCACGCATGTTCATGGGGACGTGCGCGACCTCGAGCGCCTCGAGGCGGTGTTTGCCGATTTCAAGCCGGAAATTGTGTTCCATCTTGCGGCGCAAGCGCTCGTGCGCTATTCCTATGAAGTGCCGCGCGAAACCCTGGAAATCAATGTGCTGGGTTCGATCAACGTACTCGAAGCCGTGCGACGCACGCCATCGGTCACGACAGTTGTGATCATCACCAGCGACAAATGTTACGAAAACCGCGAGCAGGTGTGGGGCTACAAGGAAAACGATCCCATGGGCGGCGACGATCCCTACAGCGCTTCAAAGGGCGCGGTTGAAATTGTATTCCGTTCGTACATGAAATCCTTCCTTTCACATCGGGACGGCTTCGGCGGCGTAAGCGCGCGTGCGGGAAATGTGATAGGCGGGGGGGATTGGGGGCGGGACCGTATCGTGCCGGACTGCATCATGGCGCTGCGAGAAGGCCGGACAATCGACGTGCGGAATCCGATGGCGATTCGTCCGTGGCAGCATGTGCTCGAACCGCTCAGCGGATATCTTTGGCTCGGCGCACGTCTCGGCGAGGACGTGCAGCGTTTTTCAGGCGGATGGAATTTCGGCCCGGCGGACAGTTCCGCGAAATGCGTCAGCGATCTCGTGACCGCGATCCTCGGTGAATGGAAATCGGGTGCCTGGGCCGACATCTCCGACAAAAACGATCATCACCTGCACGAAGCAGGGTGGCTGCGTCTCAGCTGCGACAAGGCGCATTTCATGCTGCCGTGGAATGCCGTGCTCACGTTCGACGAGACGATTGCGATGACGGTGAAATGGTACAAGTACTTCCATGATTACGCGGATGCGAACATGTATCAATATTGCGTGCATCAGATCCGGGACTATACGCATCTCGCACAGGAAAAGGAACAGATGTGGGCGATGTGACGGCAATGACCGACAGTCCGACGGTCCCGCGATTTACAACGGATACACGCATCCTGATTACGGGAGCGAGCGGTTTCGTTGGCGGGCATCTTCTTCGCGCGCTGCATGCTGAAGACGCGAAGCTGTTCGCCATACACGCGCCCGGCGAGACGCCCCCCGCGAACGGGCAGGCGGAGTGGTACACTATGGATTTGACCAGGAGCGGGGTGCCGGAGTCCCTCGTGCGCGACCTGCGCCCTCATATCGTTGTGCATCTCGCGGCACAGCTCAAGGCGGAACGGAACTGGAATTTTGCGGAGGAGTCGTTCGAAGCAAATCTCGCGACAACCCACAATCTGATGCTTGCGTTGGGCAGACATGCTCCCGACCTGCGCCGATTAGTGCTGATGGGTTCCGCGGAGGAATACGGCAACGTCGCGTCGTTGCCGGTTACCGAGGATTGTCCGGCTCACCCGGTGTCGCCATATTCCGCGGCCAAGGCGGCGGCCACACAGCTGGCGCAGCTGTATTACGAGTTGTTCCGGCTGCCAGTCACTATTTTGCGTCCTTTTATCCTGTATGGTCCCGCGCAGTCGGCATCCATGATGATTCCGCAGCTCATCGCTTCCGCTCTGCGGGGTGAAGATTTTCCCATGACAGGCGGTGAGCAGACACGCGATTTCGTGTTCGTCGGCGATGCGGTGGACTGCCTCTTGCGCGCGATGCATACAGCTGAGGCGAATGGACGGATATTCAATGTGTGCACGGGTGTGGAAACAAGCATCCGATCCGTCGCCGAATGCATCATGGGTATCATGACGCCCGCTATGACGCTTCGTATCGGAGCGTTGCCATACCGCAGGAATGAGGTCTGGCGGCTGGTGGGCAGTTTCGAAGCGGCGCGACGCCTGCTTGGTTGGTCGCCCGCGACCGATCTGGATAGCGGTCTTCGCACCACAATTGAATGGTATCGTCATAACCACACTGAAGTACAATGAAATACCTTATCGTTGTTATTCTCCTCTTGCCGGTATTCACCGGTCCTCTGCATGCGCAGTCGCGTTTCAGGACCTCTCCGCAAGAGACCATGAAGGGCGACTTGCTGTTCTCGGAAGAAAAATACCGCGACGCGCTCAAGGAGTACATGCGTCTTCCGCAATCGTCGGAGGTATTGAAGCGCATCGGCGCGACGCAGATCAAACTGTGGGATATGTACGCGGCTATCCGGACGCTCCGCCAGGCGGCGAAAAAATCTCCGCGCGACATGGAAATCAAGGGCTTCCTTGCTGAAGCACTCAGCTGGAACAAAAATTTTGGTGAAGCCGCCGTTCTGTACAGGGAAGCGATCTCGAAGGGCGATGCGTCCATACAAGTCCGGCTCGGGTACGCAAGAACGCTGTCATGGATGAAGGACATCGCCGGCGCGATAGCGCAGTACCGGTTGGCGGTGAAGCAGGAACCGGAGAATCTCGATGCGCACATGGGCCTGGGGCAGATGCTCAGCTGGGATAAACAGTTCGATGCGTCGATTGCGGAGTATCGTCGCGTAGCCGAATTGACCGCTGTACCCGAGTTCCAAAGCGTCGCGCTCGCCAGAGTCGGCCAGGTGCTCGTATGGAAAGGGGAGATGGATTCGGCACAGGCGACGTGGAACGAGGCGCTCCACTTCGATCCGAAAAATGTCGAAGCGATGTTCGGCCTCGGCGAATTGCATGAATGGTCAGGCAAATATCCACAGGCGAAATCCTACTACGAACGCATTCTTCAAGTCCGGCCCGAGCACAAATCGGCGAAGGCGAAACTCATGCAGTTGCTATGGGTAGAGTGATCGCTCGCGGAAGCAGTATCCCCGCACACCTGTTTCCGCACGGATTGATACGCGGGGCCAGCCTGGCGCTCGTAGTGAATCGGTATTCTCCGGGTTCAATTTCCATAAAAGACGACAGCGGCGGCTGAATGGAATCGCGCTGGACAGACAATGACGCTCCGGCCGTTCCCGGATGGTTGGGGAAGGTGTTAGTGATGCTGCTTGTGTTCGCGGCGTTCCAGAGCGTGCTCTATTTCGCGCTCTGGTGGTTTAGTTCCGATCATGTGAAACATTGGTCGTTGTTCATTCCACTGACGATCTCGACGTTCTGGCAGTTTTATGAATCGTTCATCTACTGGTTCTATCTCCTTGGTATACGCGTTCCCTCGCACCGCGATCCTGATCCCGGTATCACCGTAGATATATTCACGACAGCCGCGCCCGGAGAACCCCTCGCGATGTTCGAGCAGTCGTTGCCTGCGTTGAAAGCGATCCGTTATCCGCATCGGACATTTCTGCTCGACGGCAGTGGCGACGAAGCGCTGCGCTCTTTCGCCCTCGAGGCTGGAATCGAACGCATCGATTGCATGGGGGTGGACGGAGCAAAAGCCGGCAAAATCAATCACGCTCTGCGGCAGACGAAAGGAGACATCGTGCTGGTGATCGATCCCGATCATATCGCCGAACCGCATTTCCTTGATCGCGTGCTCGGGTATTTCAGCGACCCCGGCGTCGGATTCGTGCAGGTGGCGCAAGCCTATCACAATCAGGCCGCATCCTTTGTCGCACGAGCATCGGCCGAACAAACCTACGGATTCTACGGTCCGATATTGATGGGCATGCATGGCTACGGCACGCCCATGGTCATCGGCGCCAACTGCACCTTTCGACGAGAGGCGCTCGAATCCATCGGAGGACATGCGGTGCATCTCGTAGAGGATTTCGTCACCTCGATGCGTCTGCACGCGCAGGGTTGGAAATCCGTTTATGTGCCGGAGATCGTGGCCAGGGGACTCGTTCCGGAAGATCTGCGCGCCTATTTCAACCAGCAGCTGAAGTGGTCCGCGGGGATGTTTCAGGCCCTGTTCGCCGTCCTGCCGCGTCTGTTGTTCAAATTGCATGGATGGCAGAAGCTCAGCTACATGTTGAGCGGAACATTTTATTTTGGCGGCGTACCCATGCTGATCAATCTGCTGCTGCCCATCGTCTTTCTCTTTTTCGCACTTTGGGCAGTTGAAATGCCGTTCCGCGGCTACGTCACACATCTGCTGCCGTTTGCCGTGTTGTTTCTCGCAATTCATGTGCTCGCGCAGAGATGGATGCGTCACTCGTCGGAGTACGGGCTGCAATGGCGTGGTATGTTGCTGAAACTTGGAACCTGGCCTGTCTACGTTCTTGCGCTCTGCTATGCGATTGTCGGAAGAAAGGTTATCTGGCTTCCGACGCCGAAGACCCGAAGCCGTAGCGGTGCGCCGATGCTTGTTCTCCCGCAGTTGCTGATCGTACTGTTCTCCGTCGCCGCCATCGTGTGGGGATGGAACTCGCCGGTGAGGGATTTCGAAGGAACCCAACTCATGATTTTTTTCGCCTCGTTGAATTGCATCCTGACGCTACCGACCATCGCAGTCGCGCTTGCGGAAGCTGTCAGGGGAAGGGGGGGTGAAGCATGATCCGGAAAATATTCATCCGCAGAGCCAGTCCCGTGCTTTTCATCGCGGCGTTGGTGCTTACGTTCCCGCTGTTCGATGGCTGGTTCACGGAGGGCGTGTCGTATGTGCGTGTTCTGTCGGGGCGCGCCGCCGTATCGGCTGGAGTCGTGGAGGACGATGAAGGCCTTATGCTCGGTCTTTACAGACCGGAGGCGCCGTATGCGTTCACCGGTGTATCGAAATTCGAGCATTCCATTGGGAAACGCCTCGATATCATTTCATTTTACACAACGTGGGGCGATCGCGAGGAAGACGCCTTCCCCACGGCCCTCATGCGGGAAGTGGACAAGCATGGCGCCATCGCGCTTCTCACGTGGGAACCGTGGACAACCGAATTCGCCGTCAACGCCGGACGTACCGATGATGCTCTGCGCACCAACCTCGAGGAAGTCGCTCGCGGCCGTTACGACACGTACATCCGTTCTTGGGCGAAAGAGGCGGTGTTGTTCGGCAAACCGTTTTTTCTGCGTTTCGCCCATGAAATGAATAATCCACAGTACCCATGGTCCGTGCAGGCAGGAAATACTCCCGCACAGTTTGTCGCTGCATGGAGGCATGTGTGGAAAATATTCAAGGAAGAGGGTGCGATAAATGTCGTCTGGGTATGGTCTACCAAGCGTGAAGCGGAGCGGGAACTCTACCCCGGGGGCGAGTACGTCGATTGGATCGGTACCGGGGTGTTCAATTACGGTTCCCTGGTCGAGGCCTGGTATACCTTTGAATATCTGTTCGAAAGTGTGTATCGTAGTGTTATCTTGTACGACAAGCCGATTATGATCGCGGAGCTTGGCTGTTCTCCCGATGGGGGTAGCCGCTCGGCTTGGTACATGGACGCCTGGCGCAAGCTGCCGAGCCAGTACCCGGCAGTACGTGCAGTGGTGCTATACGACAATCCTTCCGACCGCACCTTGCCTGGTTTCGAAATGAACTGGGCAATCGACGACGATGATGTGACGCTGGCGACCATCGCCGTCGCAGTGTCAACCGGCACATTCCGGAAATGAACGCCACCGAAGAAACCCTGAAAATGTTATGAAGTCACGCAACGTACTCTCGCTTTTACTTCTTCTTTTGTCCACGCCGTTGCCTGCCCAATGGCAACCTGACGGTCTTGTCGCCTGCGGCGCCGCTGGACATCAGTTTAATCAAGTCGCGGTAAGTGATAACAGCGGCATTATCGTCGTGTGGGAAGATTATCGATCGGGTGAAACCGACATCTTCGCAAGGAAGATCACCACCGCTGGCGTGCCGCAATGGCAAACCGACGGTGTGGCGGTATGCACGACCCTCAAGGTTCAGCTCAATCTCGCCGTCGTGAGCGACGGTGCAGGCGGCGTCATCGTGGTATGGGAGGATAACCGCACCGGCACGAGCGCACCGGATTTGTACGCCCAGCGCATTTCGAGTACCGGCGCGGCATTATGGGCCCCGAACGGCGTTATGGTGTGCAATGCGCCTGGTGTGCAGATGCGCGCCGTGACTGTGAGTGATGGACAGCAAGGGGCGATCATCACGTGGGAAGATTATCGCGGCGGGCCAGCGGATATCTTCGCGCAGCGTGTCTCGGCAACGGGCGTCGTGTTGTGGCAGGCCGGAGGGGTTCCTCTGGTGTCCGTCGCAGGCGCCCGCTACGTTCCCGCCATCGCTGCGGACAGCAGCGGTGGCGCAATCATCGCGTGGGAGGAGAACCGCACGGGTTCCGAGTACGACATTTATGCACAGCGAATCAATAACAGCGGCGTGACGCAATGGGGAAGCTCAGGTCTCGCCGTGTGTACCGCCGCAGCACAACAGACGCACCTTGCCGGATATTCCACCGGGACCGGACAGCTGCTCCTCGCATGGCAGGATTACCGCACCTCTCAAGCTGAAATCTATGCGCAGATCCTGACTCCGAGCGGATTGCAATGGCCGGGGAACGGCGTAAGCGTGTGCATCACGAGCGGGACCCAGGAATGGCCCAAACTCGTGACCGACGGCAGCGGCGGCATGATCGTAGCATGGACGGATTACAGGGACGGAAATGGAGATATCTATACCCGGCGTATCGATTCCGCGGGCGTCGGCCAATGGGGTTCCACCGGGAATCCCGCCTGCATGGCGGCGGGGACCCAGCATCAGGTTTCGATCTGCCCCAGCGGCGTCGGCGGCGCCATCGTGACGTGGATGGATTATCGGTTGCCCAAGGGCGATATCTACGCGCAGCTCGTCGACAGCGCGGGGTACTCCTTGTGGATCAATAATGGCAGTCCGGTTTGCGTACAGTCCGGGGTGCAGCAACGTCCGTGGATCGCACAGGATTTCCAGCGAGGCGCCTTCGTTGCATGGACGGATTATCGGACTTTTGAGGCCGATATCAGGGTGACGCGGATGGATCGCTACGGAACGGCCATGCCCGTGGAACTGCTGTCCTTCTCCGGTGAGCGGCGCCCGGATGGCGTGTTGCTTCGCTGGCGCACGGCGTCCGAAAGCAATCTGCTGGGATTCGAAGTGCAGAGCGAGGAGCTGGGCGCCTTTCGCCCGCAGGGCTTCGTCCCGGCGAAATCGGCCGATGGAGGCGATTACCAGTATCTCGTGACCACAGGAAATTCGCTGGTGTATCGACTTCGCGCACTGGATTATGACGGCAGCGAAACGTTTTCTCCAGTACTCCGCATCACCGAGGCCCTGCCTTCCGCTCTCGCGCTCGTTTCGTTGGCGCCCTTGCCGGTGCGTGACCTGCTGACAGTCATGCTCGACGCGCCGGCCGGCCTTCCTCTGCGCATCGCCATATACGATCTTGCCGGCCGAAAGCACCGCACGGTGGAGACGACCACCCTTGGCGGACGTGAGGTACGCACCGTGGATATCGCCCGACTTCCCGCAGGCATGTATGTGCTGGAAATCGCCAACGCCGGCAGTGTGCATACCGCGCTGTTCCCCGTGCATAGGTGAGCCGTACCCACACCTGGCCGCGAATAGCCGCCAATAAACGCGAATGGAAGTCGAATTCTGTTCGCGTTTGTTTGCGTTGAGCGGCGGCAGCCCAAAAGGTTGGTGCGTGCACCGCCGCATTGCTTCCCGTCTGCTACGGCTCCACCCGTTGACTACGGAGAGAAAAATACCTACTATCTATTTGTCACTTTAGTGCTGCATTCCGCCATCTCGCGACTCTCGTAACGATCACGCAGCGCGTACATCCGTCGCATGGCAGGAATCGAATCTCCAGGAGGTTACCGCGATGCTGATGAAAAAGCGAAATGCGCGACAGCGTGCCCGGGAGCACCTGGCTGAACAGACAGCGCAGGATAGCGAAGACCGGTTTCGCGCTGTATTCGAGAGTTCGAACGATGCGATTTTTCTGCTTACAGAAGATGGTTTTTTCGATTGCAATCCCAGGGCATTGGAGATCTTCGGCATCGAGTCTCGCGATATCGTCGCAACCCTTCATCCTGGCCTCATTTCTCCGCCGCTGCAGCCCGACGGGACTCCTTCGATGGAGGCCGCGACGAAGCATATCCGCCACGCTTTCGCGGAGGGCGTCGACAATTTCGAGTGGGTGCACCGGCGTCTCACAGGCGAGGATTTTCCCGCGGATGTTCTGCTGTCCGCCTTCGACTTCAGGGGGCGTCGCGTTTTGCAGGCCACGGTGCGCGATATTACAGCGCAGAAAAACGCCGAAACAGCTCTCCTCGAAAAAACGGAGTTGTTCGATCGCTTTTTCAATCTCGCTCTGGACCTTCTCTGCATCGCGGACACCGATGGCCGCTTTCTCCACCTGAATCGCGCGTGGGAGAGCACGCTCGGCTATACCCTCGACGAACTCGAAGGTCGTAATTTCATTGAACTGATTCATCCCGACGACGTGCAGCCGACCATCGATGCCATTGCGATGTTGTCGGATCAGCGGTCGGTGATCGATTTTATCAACCGATACCGCTGCAAGGACGGCAGCTATCGCTGGATTGAATGGAGATCCGCGCCGTCGGGCAACCTCATTTATGCCGCGGCTCGCGATATCACATCGCACATCGAAGCCCAGGCCGCGCTTCTGGAATTGAACGAAACGCTGGACCGGCGCGTCAACGAGCGCACGCGGCAGCTTCAGGAAAGCGAGGCCGAACTGCTTGTTCTCAACGCCGAACTTGAGCAGAGGGTGCAGGAGCGCACCGCCTCACTTGAGGCCACGTATCGCGAACTCGAGTCATTCAGTTATTCGGTCTCGCATGACCTGCGGGCGCCGCTCCGACACATCGGAGGCTTCGTCGAACTGCTGCAATCGCAAGCACGGGACGCTCTCGAAGAGAAGCATCAGCGCTGGCTCGGACACGTGGTCAACGCGGTAAAGGATATGGGACAGCTGATTGACGACCTGCTGGTGTTCTCACGCATGGGACGGAGTGAAATGCTCCACACAGACTGCGACCTCGGCGGTATCATCCATGAGATCATCCAGGACATCACGACGGATGCCCCGGATCGCACGGTGGAATGGATCGTTCCGGAACTCCCTACCGTGCACGGCGATCCGTCGATGCTGCGGCTCGCTTTCACAAATCTTCTGGGCAACGCGTTCAAGTACACACGCCCGCGCGATCCGGCGCGCGTAGAAATGTCGTGCGACGTGGTCGGGAATGAATACGTGCTGTCAATACAGGATAATGGTGTCGGTTTTGATATGCGCTACGCCGACAAGCTGTTCGGTGTATTCCAACGGTTGCATTCCGCGAAAGAGTATGAAGGAACGGGTATCGGCCTGGCCAATGTGCAGCGTATCGTTCATCGTCATGGTGGACGCGTCTGGGCAGAGGGCGCCGTTGACGAGGGTGCGACATTCCACGTCAGTCTGCCGAGATACGGTTGAGTAGCGGTGTGGATCGGAGCAATCGGAGAAGTGTTCAGTGGATCAAGGAGACCGTGAAATGAAACCTTTTATCAGACGCATCCTGCTGGCCGAAGACAGTCCGCGCGACGTTGAACTGACGCTTGAGGCGCTGGCGGAACACCATCTTGCGAATGAAGTGATCGTGGTGGAAGACGGTGTGGAAGTGTTGGATTACCTCTACAAAAGGGGAAAATTCGCAGACCGCATCAACCGGCTCCCTGCGGTCGTGCTGCTCGATATTAAAATGCCGCGGATGACCGGCATCGAGGTGCTCAGGGAAATCCGCGCAAACCCGGAATTTCGATCACTTCCCGTTGTCATGCTCACCTCCTCCCGGGAGGAGAGCGACATCATTGAAAGCTATAATCTCGGCGTCAACGCGTACGTGGTCAAGCCCGTCGATTTCAAGGAATTCATCGAGGCGGTGAAGACTCTCGGCCTGTTCTGGGCCGTCGTGAACCAACCCCGACCAGGCGCCGCCGAGTAACGGCAGCAATCACCCCTTCCGGAAAGCAGGTTACCATGAAAGCCCCTTTACGTATCCTTTATCTTGAAGACAGTCCGCGCGACGTCGAACTTGTCAAATTACGCCTCGAAGCCGATGCGATCGACTGCGTGGTCACCGACGTAGAATCGCGCAAGGCTTTCGTCGAACAGCTGAGCATGAATGCGCCGGATGTAATCTTCAGCGATTACACACTGCCCGCATACAACGGCCTCGCTGCGCTGCAGGACGCGAACGCGATCGCTCCCGACATCCCTTTCATTTTCGTATCAGGGACCATCGGCGAGGAGAATGCCATCGAGTCCCTGAAGCGCGGCGCCACGGACTATGTGCTCAAACATAACCTCGGCAGACTTCCGCCGGTGCTGCGGCGTGCGCTCGCCGAGAAAAAGGAACAACGACGCCGCAGACACGCCGAGGATTTGATTCACCAGAAGGAGCAGCGGTTCTCCGCGTTCATGAGCAACTTGCCCGGCGTCGCGTTTATCAAGGACAAGGATCGCCGTTACGTCTTTCTCAATGAAGCTGCGGGTTCGTACATCAGCCGTGAACCGATCGAATGCCTTGGTAAACGCGACGAAGAGATACTGCCTCTGGAACTCGCCGAGCGTATGCGCCTGAGCGACGAGGAGGTGCTTCGCGAAAAGCATATCGTACATATCGTCGAAGAGATTTCGATTGCTGCGACTCCTCACCGTTGGTTTACCACCAAATTCCCCATCGCCGATAAGTATGGTACGGCCAACTGGCTTGGCGGAGTGGGTATCGACATGACGAATTTCTGATTGCTGCGACGAAGAACGGCGCATGGACAGGTATGAACGCGAATCTGAAATGATTCTGTCCGTTTTCGAGTGTCAGGATCCACAATTCGACGACGCCGGCACGATCCGGCTTAACGTGTGTGTGTGGAACAACACCGGGGATTGTTTCCGCTTCGATTTTTCACGTTACGCTCGCGCTTCCGGCGAGTGCGTGTGGCGAGTGCGTTTGCGAGTGCATTTGGCGAGCGCGGCACGCCCATCTTGGCACCGGACCTTGCCAATCAGGGAAAGACTTGCGGGAAGATCCTGGCGGATGAGCGCACGATGAATGTCGGTTCCGGTCGGTGCAGGATTCCTGGCACCTGAACGAGAGAGACGCTCTCCGCAGGGCGCAATCGCCTCCGCGAACATCGGCGATGGAAGCGTGCTGAAGCGCCCCGATTGGTATTCAGGACACAAGCCCGTATCTTTCCGAATAACTATGTTCTTCCCGCCGGCATTCCGCTGTTTGAGCGAACACCCTGGACTTGACCATAAAACATATTGCGACATTGCTGTTGAAATCCGAGAGGGAGATTCAGGGGCTTGTCAAAAAAAAGGAAATCCCGTGCAAGGTGATTAACGACAGACTGCTGTTCAACAAACAGCAGATCATTGAATGGGCGCTGAGCAGAAACATCACGCTCAATTTATCGGATCACGAAAATATGAGCGAGTACCACGTCAAAGGTCTGCATCTCCTGCTTGACGATACTTCCTTTTATTACAATTGCAGCCTGAACGAGAGCACGTATATCGAGCAGATGGTGGCCCTGCTTCACCTCGAGACTTCCATAGATCGCGACGTTATCGTGCAGCTGCTCAAGAATCGCGAAGCGCTTCTCAGTACGGCGATCGGAAACGGAATCAGTTTGCCGCATCCACGCATTCCGTTGATGATGGGAGGAGACAAACCCCTCATAGCATTTTTCTTTCCCGAACAACCTCTGGCTCTCAACGCGATAGACGGAGAGCCCGTACACACGCTGATCCTTCTCATCTCGCAGACAATAAAACAACATTTGAGCCTGCTCGCGCATCTCGGTTTTCTGCTGTCGGATCCCGGGTTCAGGCTGGCGCTCAAGCAGCGCCTTTCGTACACAACAATGTTGGATACTATTGTCGCGATCGAATCGCGGAGGGCCGTCTGAGGCCATGTCCATTCTCGGTATCGGCATCGCCCTGCAACTGCTGCCAATCGCAGCGATCGCATTCCTGCGCAAAGAACGTCATGCTCTCGCCGCCGTTCATATTTTGCTGTCAGCGGGATTGGTCCTGAGCCTCTTCGCATCACTTCCTGTACTTTTCCAATTCGGCGCCCCCGACACCGTACCGGACCTCTTGGGAATACCCGGCGACGTATTCAGGTTCGATCCGCTCGCGATGTTCTTCCTGTGCCTGATCGAGGTGGTGGCGATACCCACAAGCATCTACAGCTATTCGTATTTCAGCCACGTCGAGAAAACCGGAAGGTCCGTACGCAGCATTCTGGTGATGTACACCGTGCTTCTGGTTTCGACGCAATTGCTGGTTATCGCCAACCATGCCATCCTTTTTCTTGTGTTTTGGGAAATAATGTCGATGGCGGCATATTTTGGCATCGTATTCGAAAGGGAGAAAGCGGAGGTCCGGACCGGCGGTATGTATTATTTCGCCATCAGTCACCTGATCGTCTTCCTGCTGTACGCATTTTTCTTTCTGATGCATGCAGGCACACAAAGCTGGCTGATGAGCGCGTGCACTCTGACGGCGGCCGCGGGAGGAGTGTTCTATGGTATGTATGCCCTGGCTCTCGTGGCCTTCGGTATGAAAGCGGGATTTATGCCTTTCCACTTCTGGTTGCCGCGCGCGCATCCCATCGCGCCTACAGTCATCAGCACGTTCCTTTCCGGTGTTATCATTAAAACGGGTATCTACGGGATGCTGAGGACGTTCCAGATGCTTCAGCCGACGCCTGAATGGCTTGGTTGGATTGTCCTGGTCGCAGGTATGATCAGCGCTATTTTTGGTGTCTGGTACGCGCTGGCGCAGCACGACATAAAGACGCTTCTCGCATACCATTCCGTGGAAAATATCGGGATCATCGGGATCGGGATCGGACTCGGATTTATCGGCTCGGCGTACAAATCCGACGCCCTGATGCTGCTTGGCTTCGGCGGCGCGCTACTGCATACGCTCAATCACGCGATTTTCAAAAGCCTGCTCTTCATCGGCAGCGGGGTTATCGCCCGGAATCTGGGGACCCGGATCATAGAGCGCATGGGTGGAATCGTTCATCGCGCAAAATATTTCGTAGCGTTGTTCCTCATCGGATCGATAGCGATCAGCGGATTGCCGCCGCTCAATGGATTCATTTCCGAATTCATCCTGTACAACGCGTTTTTCTCCGCTGCGAAAGATCTTCAGCATTACTATCCGCTTGCGATGCTGCTCATGGCTGTTGGACTCGCCTTCGTCGGTGGTCTGGCCGTGGCCTGTTTTTCAAAGCTGAATGCCGTGATGTTCCTGGGGAGCGAACGCGAGACGGTAAAGAAATTTTCAGTGTCGGCGTACGAATATGCCGCGCTCGGAATTCCTGGACTGCTGTGTGTCGTCATCGGGCTGCATCCTTTACCCTTCATCGAGATCGTCAACGATGTCGTGTCCCGCGGCATTCTCGCGGGAGTATCGTCTTCCGCACTGTTGGATATCAGGTGGCCGCTGATCAGCTGGTCCTTCCGGATTGTCGTACTCGTCATATTCCTTGTGCTCGTCGCGAAGTGGGCCATTCAGCGGAAGTATGGTATGCGTATTTCCGACATCTGGGCGTGCGGGTATGATGACCTCAATCCGAGAATGCAGTATACCGCTTCGTCTTTTTCGGATGCGCTGAACAGTATCGCAAAAACGATCCTGCTGTATCGAACGAGAGTGGACAGTCCCGGGCGGCAGGTCAGCGGGTCCGTGCGTGTTGAGACGCACTCATCGGACCTGATGGATGAAGCGCTTGTGCGGCCGCTGTTCGCAGGTTTGCGTTCGGTCGTCGAACGCATCACGATCTTCCGATACACGGATGTTCGGATGTATGTCGCGTCCCTGCTTGTCATTCTCCTGCTCTACAGTTTTCTGGCATTTGTATGGAAATAGCGAATGTCATAGTTGGCGTAGCAACGCTGATCGCCACTCTCGCGATGGCCCCGTTATTCGCCGGTCTTGTAAACAAACAGAAAGCCCTTTTCAGCGGTCGGATAGGCGCTCCGGTACTGCAGCCGTATTATGATCTGCGCAGGCTCTTCCGGAAGGAGACTATTCGGTCCCGGAACGCGTCCTTCCTCAGCGGTTTGTCGCCGGCGGTGAGTTTCGCGGGTGTCGTCGTCGCGGCCGCCATACTGCCGGTGGGATTCGTCACGCCATTGATCAGGTTTGAAGGCGATCTGATTTTCTTCGCGTACGCACTTGGTCTGGCGCGTTTTTTCCAGATCATCGCGGCGATGGATATCGGTTCCTCGTTTGAGGGAATGGGCGCCGCGCGTGAGGCGACTTTCGCGGTGTTCGCCGAACCAATTTTCTTTTTTACCGTCGGCAGTATCGCATTCATCAGCGGGTCGGCATCGTTATATGATATTTACCGATCCGTCCAGCTCACCGACCTGTCGTATGTCGTGTTTATTTTCGTCTGTTCGATATCGGTGTTCTTCCTCGCGGTCGCCGAATGCTCCCGGATGCCGATCGACGATCCCGCTACCCATCTTGAATTGACCATGATTCACGAGGTCATGATTCTCGATAATTCGGGCATCGATCTTTTCCTGCACCAGTACACCAGCTATATAAAATTGTTCGTGTACGCGCTGCTTGAAGCGTCGTTTTTTATTCCCTTCAGCGCGGAATTGTCCGCTGTGAGCCTGGTGATTCTGCTACTCGTCATCATGGGTCTGACCACAGCTCTCGCTCTTGTCGAGACCGTCAGCGTCCGCCTCAGGCTGCAGAGCATTCCCCAGTATCTGCTGTTCGCGACAGCGATCGGGGTGTTGAATCTGCTGATTTACACCTTCACTCATTGAGCCGGCACAATGGAAAACGTTCTCAGCATCCTGTTTTGTCTCACGTTATTCTATCTATCCGTCACTACACGGGTAAAGACATACGTGACGATCATTCAGGTCCAGGGCGCGCTCCTGACGGTGCTGCTGGTGCTTCCGCTGCTGCATGAACAATCGCTTACGGGCTTCCTTCTTCCGATCGCGCTGTTCGTTATAAAAGTCATCCTGATACCCCGGTACGTGAACAAGATCATCCTGGATCTCGACATCAACCGCGTGATTGAACCGACGATCCAGCAAATCACTTTTTTGCTGCTTGTGATCGCGTCCATGACCGTGGTATTCGTGGCTACCGATATTATTTCACAGGCATCGCGAATGCAAACGATCCCGTTCGCCTCCGGATTCACAGCTGTCGTCGTCGGTATTTATGTAATAATTTTCAGGAAGAAGCTGGTCGTCCATGTCATCGGTTTTCTGGTTCTGGAGAACGGGGTGTTCCTTTTCAGTATATCGGTCAGTACGGATATGCCCATCCTGATTGAACTCGGCACGCTCCTGGATATTTTTGTCGTGGTATTTCTGATGGGAATAGCGATGAACAGGATTCGTTCCACTCTCTCAATGGTCGACGTTACAGAACTCGGGAGGCAGAAGGACTGATGCTCCCAATCCTGATCCTCATAGCAGTACCCGCGTTTGCCGCGATCCTGTGCATCATGTTTACGGATCTGCGGGTACAATACGCCGTGTCGATTAGCGTCAGCGCGGTACACCTTGTATTCTCGGCGCTGCTGTTCTCCGGTTTCCCGACTCCCGACCTGCCGTATTTTATCAGTACCGATGCGCTCAGCACGTTGTTCATGCTCGTGCTTTCGAACGTGTACTTCTGGATCGTACTAGTGTCGTACAAGTACCTGACCGTCACCGCATCGACTCCGGCCGGGGGAGGGAAGAAGCACTATTTCGCACTCATGAATTTCTATGTCTGCGTCAACTCGGCGGCGATGCTCAGCAATCATTTCGGCATGTACTGGGTCGCGGCGGAAGCGACGACGCTGAGCGTGGCGCCGCTTATTTATTACTACCGCGACGAGGAAGCGCTTGCGGCGATGTGGAAGTATCTTTTCGTCGTATCGGTCGGTATCGCCTTCGCGTTTATCGGCATCGTCTTCCTGTCGCTTTCCGCCGCCGGAACACCGCTGGAAGGGAAGCAGCTCTTCTTTCCCGACTTCGTGCGCTACGCGGATTCACTGGATCCTGTATGGCTGACCGCAAGTTTCATTTTTATTTTCGTCGGTCTCGGAACGAAAATCGGACTCGCTCCGACGCATCTGGGCGACGTAGACGCGACAAGCAACGCGCCGGGGCCGGTCGCCGCCCTGATGTCGGGCTCGCTGCGCGTCACGGCGTTGCTCGGCGTCATGCGGATCCTCCACATCGTGAGCAAGACCTCCAGCTATGCCTTCGCACAGGAGATCATGATCATCGGCGGTCTGCTCTCCCTTCTCGTGTGTTTCATTACGATGTTCCGCGCCCACAATTACAAGCGGCTTCTTGCATATTCCAGCGTCGAGCACCTGGGGATCATCGTTCTGGGAATGGGCATAGGGAAACTGGCGTTCATCGGCGCCTTGTACCATGTGGTATATAATTCAATCACGAAAAGTGTGCTGTTTCTGTCCGCGGGGAATATCCACCGGAAGTACGGCTCCAGGGAGATCGATGATGTCCGGTCGGTTCTCCGGACTCTGCCCTGGTCAGGCTGGCTTCTGCTTCTCGGCTTCCTGGCGATATCCGGAGTCCCTCCGTTCGGCATATTTTTCAGTGAACTGATGATCTTTGAAGGCGCGTTCAAATCCGGTTGGTTCTGGGTATTTCCCGTCATGCTGTTTTTTCTCCTGTTCATTTTCATCAACATGGGAAAAGCGCTCTTTACGATGCTGTACGACGATGACACACGCCACATTCCCGCACGTGAGCACGAACGGTTCGGCGTCATGCAATTCGCGCCGCTCGCGCTGTTGGTCCTGCTGCTCGCATTGTCGCTATCCAATCCCTCGCTCTTGCACGATAAAATCATGCATATCGCTTTTTCCTACGGGGTGCGGCCATGACGCCGCTGCGGGTACGCAACGGTCAGTCGTTTCTGCTGCGGGATATTCCGTTTTGCGGCACCGACGACTGGCGCCAGTCGGCGGCGGACGCGATGACCGAGGGGTGCAGACTCGTTGGTTTGTATCCTCTCGACAAAAATAATCCGCGCCGGCTCGTTTCCGTCTTCGCCGACAGTGCGTCCTCCATCATCAGGATTTATGGCGCGGAGAGCGACTCCGACGCGATGAACTTACCCAGCCTGGCGAGTGAGTTCCCACAAACGCAGTACTTCGAATCCGCTCTCGCCGAGGAATACGGATACAGAATATCGGACAATGCTTCTCTCCGCCCTGTTCGAAAACTCTCACCGCCGGGAAGTCCGGCAAGGGCACACCTCCTCGCGCAGAGCGGAATCGAAATGCATGAAGTAGCCGTCGGTCCGATTCATGCGGGCATCATCGAACCGGGACATTTCGCTTTTCAATGCCATGGCGAAACAGTATACAACCTCGAGGTGGAGCTTGGCTATCAGCATCGGGGGATTGAAAAACTGATCCTTGAGGCGCATGATCATCAGCGCATCCCGCTCTCGGAATCGATCGCAGGCGATACCGTCATTGGGCATGCGGGAGCGCACTGCATGGCGATGGAGAGCCTGGCGAACGCGCAGCTGAGTCTGCATGCGCAGGTGTTGCGCTGCGTTTGCGAAGAGCTTGAACGCATCGCGATGCATTTAGCAGGCCTGTCCGGTATCGCGAACGACGTCGGATTCGCGCTGGTCTCGTCCAGCTATGGACGGCTGCGCACGCTGGCGATCAACTCCCTTGCGGATCTGACAGGTTCGCGGTTTGGGCGCGGACTCCATGTGTACGGAGGAGTCCGCTTCGCGCTCACGGACGAGATCCATGGCAATATCCGGCACAATCTTATGAACATCCGTGACGATGTGCAGATTATCGATGCGCACATGTTTTCATCGGCCGGGATACTGACACGTTTTAACGAAGTGGGAATCGTCAGCGGGGAAGAGGCGGTGCTGCTTGGCATCACCGGGCCTGCCGCGCGGGCCTCGGGCCGGGAGCTGGATACGCGTTTGCATTTTCCGTATGGCGCGTACCGCTATTATCCGGTATCTCTCTTTACGCTCAACACGGGCGATGTCGCCGCACGCATCCGCCTGCGCACACTGGAACTCGAGGATTCTATCCGTGCTATCCTCGACATGTTTGATACGCTTCCCGGCGGACCCATCCGCGGTGAAATGGACAAGCCCGCACCCGATTCCGGCGTCGTCGTACTCGTGGAAGGCTGGCGGGGCGAAATCGTGCATGCCGCCTTCACGACGGGAGAGCGGGAGCTGCGGCAATATCGCATCCATGACCCATCCTGCATCAATTGGACCGCGTTACCACTGGCGCTGCGCGGAACCGCCATATCCGATTTTCCATTATGCAACAAGAGTTTCGACCTTTCGTACGCGGGTCACGATTTGTAAGCCGAAGCGAGGAACAGGAATGATCAACAGCATACGATTGAGAGTATTGCAGCGGAATGCCGTCATCCGGGACGTGCGACACGCATCGCCGCCTTCTCGTTTTCGAGGATTACCGAAGCTCGACAACACCGCGTGTCTGGATGGATGCACGGCATGCGTGAGTTCGTGTCCGACCGGTGCGATTCAGAAAGACCCGCTGCGCATCGACCTGGGACTCTGCATTTTTTGTCCGCTGTGCGAGGAGGTTTGTCCCGAACACATCATTTCCTGGTCTCCGGATATTCACATCGCCACGGATACGAGGGAGGATTTGATAGTAACACGCGAAACGGAGCGCATCACGCCCCACGCGGCATCCGAACGCATCAGATCGTATTTCGGGAAATCGCTGAAATTGCGGCAGGTCTCCGCGGGGGGCTGTAACGGCTGCGAACTGGAACTGAACGCGTTGAGCAATGTGAACTTCGATATGGGACGTTATGGTATCGATTTCGTAGCTTCACCCAGGCATGCCGACGGCGTCGTTATCACCGGACCCGTCACGAAGGCCATGACCGGGGCGCTTGACCGCTGTATCGAGGCGATTCCCCGACCCGGAATTATTATTCTTTGCGGCGCCTGCGCGATCTCCGGCGGATTGTTTAAAGACTCTCCTGAAATTGACAGGACCCGCCTCGACGATTATCCGATCGACCTGTTCGTGCCGGGATGCCCTCCTCATCCGCTGACCTTCATCAACGCGCTCCTGGATTGGATAGGTCCACGCACCAAACCGGGCGCCGGACGCGAGCGATCCTGAGGTTATCAGGCCCCGGTTCAGATTTCACCTGGGGGCCTTGTCGGTCGGTCGGAGTATTTTTTCAGCTTCGCATCATAAATTGACCCAACCCGGCTGCGGGCTGCATGTGTCTGCCAATCCACCGACCGACTTTAGTATTCCCATAGTTTGCCGAGCGGAACGGCAAGCGTATTCCTGAGGGCAATAGGGAACGTAACCTTCCAGTCATCCCGCAGTACGCCACCAGGGAATTGGTCACCGCGTCGCTCGGCCAGCTTCGCGAGACCTCTCCCGCCTTTCTCATGAACAGTTCGGGATGCCTTGACCTCCTCCCTCCCCATACGTATCTGCCGCGTGTGCTAATCACATCCTTCTGGTTTTTGTCCTTTGTGCGAGTTCTCCGGTTTCCCTGATGCGCGCCGGGTCGCGGACGTCCCGATCGATCAGCGCGGGCTTGATAGTGCCTTTGCCGGCGGCGGGCCTGCTCGGGGGAGCTGCCCGGCGGCTCGTGGTATCCTCCAGAGACAAGCCGCTCCGCCCGCGGCAGGAGGCATAGTAACAGATCATAGCATCCTGTTATCGGAGTATCGCATGTTAGTGAAATACTTCTCGTCGCTGAAGATTCTGCGCGGCATGTATTGCGCATGGTGCCTTGGCGCGTTATATTAAATCCGGATTCAATTTTATTATTGCCGCACATGACTCCGATCTGAACCGCGTTCCTTTCGATTCTTAATGACGGAAATCGAACAGGACTGACTGGTTACAAAGGCGAAAGCCGCTTTTTATAGATCAGGGTCTCTCCATAATAAAGCCGCAAATCGGTTTATTGTTTTTCAATTCTTATGGGATTGAATTGGCGGAGCTTGCCCTGCCTCAGGCTCACCCGGATCGCACGCATGATGAATCCGCCTGACAACGCCGTCGTATCCCATCAATCCGGCTGACCTGAGTTCATTACGCTGCGACACGTGCATTCAACAGTTTCCGCAGTCGGATTCAGCATGCGGACGGAGAAGAGCGGATGCCGATCGAAAGAGATTATCCTTTATTTACAAACATCCTCATGCCGGGATCGGGTTTGAACATCAGTTTCTCCAACGTCCTTTTTCTTGTTCTGTTTCTTGCAGGTGGTATTGGCTGCGATACCGTGGCTCCGCTGCCTGACGTCCCTGGACCGTGCAATGAATTACTTTCCGTAAGTGACGTCGAGCTTCTGCTTCAACGCGCCGCGGCAGCCGCGGATGGGAACGGAGATATCGCCATAGCGGTCACGGATCGTGAGGCGAATCTGCTGGGATTGTACGTCACATCCGACACCATTTCACTATCGGTGTTGCTGGACGCTGAGGCGAAAGCCCGGACCGCCGCCTACCTGAGCAGCAATCAACACGGCTTCACGTCTTTGACCGCAAGCTTCATCACCCGGCCGCACTTTCCTCCCGGGATTTCCAACACACCAGCCGGTCCTCTTTATGGAGTAGGATTTTCGAGTTTGCCTGGAGGCGACATTCAACCAAACGGCGGCGCCTTGAACGACAAGCCCGGCGGTGTGCCGTTGTTCAAGGGTGCGTGTCTTGTCGGAGGAATCGGGATTGCGGGACAGGGTGCGGGCTTTGATGAAGAGACCTGTGACGGAGTCACGCAAAACGAGGTGATCGCGCACATCGCCGCCCAACCGTTCGCCACCCCCAACGCGAAGCGGGGCGACGTCATTTTCATTGCAGGGATACGCTTTCGATTCTCCAACATCGATCCCGAACCAGTGGGTTTCCCGGTGCTCCCGCCACTTGAAGTTGCGAAGATCAAGCGCCCATTACGATCCGCGCCGGCAAGGCGATTCTCCGATGATGGTCCTGTGATGCTGGGCGCCGGCTTCGATTTTCCACTTATAGCCGGTTCGGTACTCACGGCATCGGACGTGAACCGGATATTCCAGCAGGCGGTCGATCAGTCCAACCGGACCCGCGCGGCGATTCGCAGACCGATCGGCAGTCCCGCCCGCGTTTTTATCTCTGTCGTGGACATCGATGGAAAGGTCCTCGGGATATGGAGAACATCCGACGCGACATTATTCAGTTTCGACGTGGCAGCCCAGAAAGCACGCACGGCTCTGGCGTTCAGCGATCCGGACAACATCGAGTTCGGGCGGAGAATCAGGGATATTCTCGGACTTCTACCCACGCAGCTTCTGGCTATGACGACACGCGCCGCGGGATTTCTTTCACAGGAATTTTATCCACCCGGTATCGACCGCGACTCCCTTGGCAGATCGGTGAGACCGGGTCCGTTGCATGAAGGCCGGGATTTTCAGTATCAACGAAGGCTGCTCGCGACGCCAGGTTTGCCGGCGTATGGTAACGGCATCACGATTTTCCCCGGCGGCATCCCGCTCTACAAAAACGGGCGGCTCGCGGGAGCTATCGGCGTCAGCGGGGACGGTGTCGATCAGGATGACTTGATCGCCGCCGCGGGAACGAAGGGCTTCGAGCCACCGCCGGAATTCCGCTGTGATCAATTTTTCTATGACGGTGTCCGCTTGCCGTATGTGAAAATTCCGAGGAGAGGCGAGCTGTGAGACGCGTAGTTCTTTTTCTCGTCATCACGGTAGGCGTCTGCACCGGAACACATGCTCAGGAGAAGGATAGCACACTGGTGGAGAAAAAAGAGGCACCACAAACCATCCCGGATTTTGAAGTGATCACCGACCGGTGGCGCGACATCCAACCGCCGCCGTATGAGCTGTACGTTGCCGGGAGCCTGATCGACCCGTACAATCAGAATACCCTCAAGGGTGATTTTCCCCTGCTCGGACAGAACACCTTCTTCGTTCTCATTGCGTCGCTGGACCAGGGCGGCGCGTTTGTGACAATCCCTACGCCCTCGGGAGTCAGCACACGGGACGTATCTCAGGAGACTTTCTTTGGGAGATCGGAGCGTCTCATTCTCAACACTCGCGCGAATCTCACATTGGAATTGTACAACGGAGACGTCGCGTACAGACCGAGGGATTGGGAAGTGAAAGTGACCGGGTCGTTCAATTACAACTACGTCCGCCTCCAGGAACATAACGGCGTCAACATCAACGTCCGCAAGGGAAACGATCGCGAGGACTCGCATTTCGGGTTTCAGGAACTCTCCTTCGAAAAGCATCTCTTCGACATTTCGGATCGTTATGATTTTATTTCCGCGAAGGTTGGCATTCAACGGTTCTCGAGCGATTTCAGAGGCTTCGTGTTTAGCGATTACAATTTGGGCGCGCGGTTGTTTGGAAGCGCGGACAATAACCGCGTGCAGTACAACGTGATCATTCTTCCGCTGCGTGAGAAGGATACCAACAGCGAATTGAACACGGTGTTCGACGATCGCGAACAGACGGTCGGTATCGCCAATGTGTACCTGCAGGATCTGCTCGCGCTGGGGCACACAACGCAGTTCAGCTTCCATTACAATAATGATCGCGCCTCGACGCATGTTGATGAGAACGGGATCCCTGTTCGGCCCTCCATAGCCGGGAATACGCGTCAGCACGAGATCACATCGATGTTCGCGGGGTGGACGGGTGACGGGCACGTCGGTGTACTCAATGTGAACCACGCCGCGTACTACGTTTTCGGAACCGATGATTTCAATTCCTTCGCCGGCAGGTCTATCGATATCTCCGCCTACATGGCCGCGGTCGAACTCTCCATTGATCAGGACTGGATGCGTTTCAAGATCTCGGGATTGTTCGCCAGCGGTGACGATACGCCGACGGATGACGTTGGCGGCGGGTTCGACTCCATCATCGACCAGCCGTTTTTTGCCGGTGGACCGTTCAGTTTTTGGAATTCACAGGGGATCGGTCTCGAGGGAGTCGGCCTCGTGCAAAGGAACAGCATCTTTCCGAATCTCCGAAGCAACAAATTCGAGGGGCAATCCAATTTCGTCAATCCGGGATTCATGCTGCTGGGTATCGGCTACGAAGCGGACCTGACTCCTGAAGTCAAGGCGATTGTCCATGGAAACTATATGCGTTTCGCGAGCACCGCTACGCTGGAACAATTCATCAATCAATCATCTCTGCATGAGCAAATCGGGATCGATCTCAGTCTTGGAATACTGTATCGGCCGTTCTTCAACAACAACGCCCTCATCGCGGTTGGATTGGCGGCGTTCTCTCCCATGGCCGGATTCACCGACATCTACGAGCGCTCCGACATGCTCTATTCGACATTCGCCTCCTTTATCATGACGTACTGAAACGTGACCGGAATATCACACATTTCAATCGCTGGCTGGACGCTCAGTCTGCTACTCTTCCTGCCCCTGTCGCTGCCGGCACAGGACAGCCCTTTGCTGCGCCAGTCACCCGATGAGGTGGCGATGAAGAGTGTGGGATGTCTTACCTGTCATGGCGGAATTGAAGCCATGCACGAGACGGTGGAACTCGGCTGTATCGATTGCCATGGCGGCAATGCGGACGCAACGACTATGGGTGAGGGACACGTAAAGCCGTCGTTCCCGTCATCATGGAAAAGTTCCGCGAATCCGGTCCGGTCATACACATTGTTGAATAAAGAAAAACCTGAATTCATCCGCTTCGTGAATCCCGGCGATCTGCGTGTCGCGGATAAAGCGTGCGGATCATGTCATGTGACCGAGGTGCGGAACGTCCGGAAGAGTATGATGACCACATCCGCGTTACTGTGGGGCGGTGCGGCATATAACAATGGTATCGTATCGAACAAAATCTACCTCTTCGGTGAGAGTTACAGCCATGACGGCAAGCCGCAGAAGATCAACACGGTTCCGCCGCCGGATGAGAAGGAGATGAAAGAGAAAGGCGTGCTGCCGTTTGTGGTGCCGCTGCCGCGTTGGGAGATCACGCAGGTGACCGACAATTTCCGAAGCTTCGAACGCGGAGGAAAAGTGAATCGGAGCAATCCCTCGGAGATCGGCATCCCCAATCCCTTCGAGGAACCCGGCAGACCCGACAACAAACTCAGCTCCCGCGGTATCGGCACGGAACTCCGTATCAGTTCGCCGGTACTCAACATCCAGAAGACCCGGCTGAATGATCCGCATCTCTCCTTTATGGGTACCAACGATCACCCGGGGGATTACCGTTCGAGCGGATGTACAGGATGTCACGTCATTTATGCGAATGATCGGTCGCCGGTCCATTCGGGCTCGTATGCGAAATACGGCAACCGCGGATTCAGTCAGTCGAAGGATACCACCATCAGGAAAAACGAATCGGGACATCCGATTCTTCATCAGTTTACGAACAAGATCCCTTCCAGTCAGTGCATGGTCTGTCACATGCATCAGCCGAATGCGTTCGTCAATACGTTCTTTGGGTACCAGATGTGGGACTACGAAACGGACGGGGAAAAGATGTATCCCGCGGAGCAGCGGTATCCGACGGATGCGCAGGCGTTTTCGATGTTGTCAAAGAATCCTGAAGAGGCTGTGCTCCGCGGCCTGTGGGGTGACTATGATTTTCTCGCCGAACTGACAGGGCTGAATTCCAAACTCCTGAGAACGCAGTTCGCGGATTATCACGGACATGGATGGGTCTTCCGCGGAGTGTTCAGACAGAATCGTAAAGGACAATTCCTCGACAAGGACGGCAATATTATACCCTGGAACGCACCGGATAAATTTGAGGGTGTTATCCCGCTCGTGAACAGGGACGGGAACGTTGTCCCATCGGGAATCGCCTCTACCGGCACCGGGAACGCAGGACAACGCGCCGTGCTGCTTATGGATATTCACGCCGAAAAAGGTATGCACTGCGTGGATTGTCATTTCAAACAGGATAATCACGGCACGGGCCGGCTGGTTGGTGAATTCCACAACGCCGTGGAAATTCAATGCATCGATTGTCACGGAACCGTAACCGCTCTGGCGCCATTGCGCACATCCGGTGTCGCGGCATCGTCAACGGATCCCCTCGCGCTCACGGATTTGTTCACACCACGATCAAACGACGTGAAAGCCCGACGTTTCAGAAAACGGGGCAGTACTGTCATTCAACGTTCCGCATTGAACGACGAAGTGGAATGGGAGGTCAGCCAGATGCGCAGCGATCTCGATCCTTCATCGCCTGATCACAATCCGAAAGCCGCGAAAGCCCACCTCATGGCCGTCGGCGGAGGAACCTGGTCCGCAGATCTTGATCCACGATTGCTCGCGCATTCTTATGAAAAAATGGAATGTCAGAGTTGCCACACGTCGTGGATCACCAACTGCTTCGGCTGCCATCTTCCCCAGCAGGCCAACTGGAAGAAGAACACGAATCACTTTGAAGGCGAACAGTCGCGCAACTGGACGACATATAATCCACAGGTGTTACGTACGGACGGCTTCATGCTGGGACTTACGGGAACAACCAAGGGAAGCAAGATCACCACGGTGCGATCTTCGAGCGCGCTGGTGTTGAGTTCCCGCAATGCGAACCGCGAGCAGATCTATACACAGCAAGCGCCGATTTCGGCTCCCGGTTTCAGCAGTCAGGCATTTAATCCACACTTCGCTCACACGGTGAGAAAAACTGAAACCAGGGTCTGTACCGATTGCCACCTTTCCACAAACAACGACAACAACGCATGGATGGCGCAGACCTTATTGCATGGAACGAACTTTGTGAACTTCATGGGCAAGTATGTGTACGTCGCGGCTGGTGATGGTGGACTAACCGCTGTGGCTGTTACGGAATCCGACGAACCGCAGGCGGTGATCGGCAGCTTTCTGCAGAAGCTGGCGTATCCGGATTACTTCAACAATCATATTGCCGGCGGTCGTATGTTGCGATCGTCGTATAGTCGCGCCGGGAGCATCCTTGGTGTGGAACTTCGGGGTGAGTATCTCTACACCGCGTGCGGAGAAGATGGCTTCCGCGTGTACGACGTAGCGAACATCGATAATAAAGGTTTCTCGGAACGCATCGTGACTGCGTCGTTTTCTCCACTCGGACATGACACACACATCAAGACGCGGTACGCCACAGCTGTCGCGCTGCCGACCAATATGCCCATCAGTACCGCCAGGGTGTATCGTCCGGAGAATCAGGAGCAGCGCTTCCATCCCCTCTACAGCTACGCGTATATCACGGATAAATTCGAGGGATTGATTATTGTTGATGTCATGCCGCTGGTTGATGGCGAAGCGAGGAATAATTATCTCAAGCGGGCTGTGACCTTCAATCCGGGAGGACGATTGGATGGCGCCGTCAATATCGCCATTGCCGGCAACAACGTTTACATTTGCTGCGATCGCGGTGTGGTTGTGGTGGACATCAATGATCCTCTGAATCCAAAAATAGTCGCAGAAATTCCCTCGACCTCGGTACGTAAACCGAAAGCCATCGCTATACAATTCCGCTATGCGTTTGTTGTCGATGAAGAGGGTTTGAAAACCATCGACATAACCAATCCTGCGAAGCCCGCGGTAGTTCGGAAGACGTTGCCGATCGTCGGCGCCAACGATGTGTACATAGCGAGATCCTATGCCTATGTAGCTGCGGGACCACAGGGATTGGTGATAGTGGATGTGGAGAATCCGGAAGACCCGAAGCTTGAAAAAATTTACACGGCCGAAGGAAAAATCAACGATGCGCAAGCAGTAAAGGTTGCGGCCACGAACGCAAGCTCCTTCGCGTATGTGGCCGACGGTGTGAACGGTCTGCGTGTCATCCAGCTCACATCGCCCGAGACGGAGGGGTATCTCGGCTTCAGTCCGAAACCGTTTCCGCAATTGATCGCCACCAAACCCGTAGCCGGACGCGCGCGTGCGATCCAGAAAGGAATGGATCGCGACCGCGCAGTCGATGAAAGCGGTAATCAAGTCAGCGTGTTCGGGCGTCTCGGCTCACGGCCTTTCAACCTCGTTGAACAGCAGAGAATGTACATGAAAGATGGAAAACTATTCACCGTGACCGATGATGGAATAGTGACATACCGGAGCGAACGATGAAGTCGACAATTTCCATCCCTGTTTTCCTGACGATCACCCTGGCGTTTCTCTGCAACAACGTCACGCTTGCGCAAAAAAATATCGGTATCGGTGGATGCGGTACGGGACAGGATAACTGTCATGTCGCGGAGTACAAGGCCTACAAGAATGATCCTCACAACGAAACGCTGAACAAACTTTATGATGATGAAGCGAAGGCGAAAGACTATGGGCAAAAAACGGGAGTCGCGGATATCTATAAGCCCGGGTCATCCTGTATGAAGTGCCATTCAACCGTCGCGTCCGGACAAGGCGCCGCGGAGGATGGGGTGACGTGCGAAGGATGTCATGGACCAGGAAGCGCTTACAAGGAACCGCATCAGGAGGGAAAGGGTGGACGTGCGGCGCGGCCGGGATACGTCAAGTCATTGAAACTTGGATTGAGAGATCTGATGAATCTGGATGTCCGTGCAAAGCAATGCATATCCTGTCATTACATCACCGATCAAAAACTTCTCGCAGCCGGACATGGCAACGGCGCGAAATTTAATTATGTATCCGGCGTCCGCAAGGTCGCGAAGCACTGGAAACGGCAACCTGGAGGTGATGATCTCTCCCCGGCGCCTTTTGATAAAGCAAAAGGCGGGAAAGGCCCATCCACACAGATCGCGAAAACAGATCCTCCGGCGGCGACACCGGCATCGAATCAACCAGGCGACGGCACTCCGTCTCCAACGCCCGCTTCGACGTCGTCCACGCGGCCGCGGGCTCCGAGACCGGCACGCTCCGCTCCGCCGCCACCGCCTCCCCCCGCCGCCATGGCAGCCGAACCGCTTCCGGAGACCGGTGAGGTGATGGACCCGGGCATGGACACGGGTTTGAATCTTCCGCCGTTTCCTCAGCTCAACGACAGCATTTCGATCGATAAACAACTGCTTCTCATTAAACGGCGTTTGCGGCTGTTGTATCAATCCACCCGTTAACAAGAAAATCACCGACAAGAATGGCTGAACAAATTCGCAATATCGGCGTCACGCAGATCAAGAGAATCGAACAGTACAAGGATCGATGGAGTTCGTTTGGCGCGAGTACGGGAATAATCGAGATTTCCGAGAAACCCACGGCCGCGGTTCTGAAGCGCTACGAAATCTTCAGTGAGTACGACGACAAGTTTCTGGAAAAAATCAGTCCGGACATTTCACTCGCCCGTTGGGAAAAAGATACGGTGCTCTTCGAAGAGGGAAGCTATATCGATATCGCCTTTTTTGTCGTCGAAGGTGCCGTGGATATGTTCATCCACAAGCAGCAGGGCACGGCTTCATCGGGGCGTCCGATCTTCGACGCTGCGCGCACGGTATTCACAGGCGCGGGTGGAGAAGCTGACGGAACTGGTCGTTCCCTGGGTAACACGCAGTTTAAACCGTCCGTGGATATCTCAAGCAAAAAATCAGCGGACAAGGACAAGGCTCCGAGCGGCATCACGTTCCTCTCTGTAATGGATTTCAATCTCCCGACCGGTGGCTTGGTACAGCTGGGTTCCGGAGAACTTTTCGGAGAGATCGGCGCATTGAGCGGCTGGCCGCAGTCCGTCACCGCGCGTACGGCGACGGAATGCGTGCTGATTCAAATACGAGTCGCCGCACTGCGCATGATGCGCCGGAAATCGAAAGCCCTCAAGAGCCGGCTCGACAACCTGTACCGCGAGCGCTCCCTGTTCTCACAGTTCAAGGCCACTCCGTTACTCTCACCTTGCGCTGACGAGTTCGTCACTGAATTGACCGGCAGAGTTGAACTCGTCTCCTGTGAACCGGATGAGGTTATTACGACACAAGGTGGTGAGGCGGACGCCTTTTACATGGTCCGATCGGGCTTCGTCAAGCTCTCTCAAAAATTATCCGAGGGAAACATCGTCGTGTCCTATCTCTCGAAAGGCATGACGCTCGGAGAAAGCGAACTGTTGCTCGGAGACGGGCAGCAATGGATGTTCACCGCGACATCCAAGGAATACTCGGAACTCGTGAGGTTTTCGCGTGGGGATTTTTATGCCCTCGTGAAGCAGTATCCGAATATCGAGAAGGCGCTCTGGAAAACGTCCGTCGACCGGATCAAAGAAGCCGGATTCAGCCGAAAGAATATCACACAATCGGAGTTTATCGACACTGCCCTGAACAAGGGCCTTGTTGAAGGCAACAGCATCCTCATCATCGATCTTGCCGTATGCACGCGGTGCGACGACTGCGTGAAAGGCTGCGCCGATACGCATGGCGGTATTCCTCGCTTCGTGCGGGAAGGGGACAAGTACCGGAACTTCCTCCTCACGCGTGCCTGCTACCATTGCGAAGATCCTGTGTGTCTGGTCGGCTGCCCCACTGGCGCGATTCGTCGCGCCGCAGTGGGAGACGTCGTGGAGATCGTGGATGATCTCTGCATAGGTTGTTCAAGCTGCGCGAACAACTGCCCATACGACGCGATCACCATGCATGAGACGGGACAACTCTGGCCGTCGGATACAATTCCTGAAGGACTGCGCGGTACAGCTCGTCAGCTCGCTACAAAGTGCGATCTCTGTTATTCAGCCCCGCAGGGGCCCGCATGTGTGAACAGTTGTCCGCATGGATGCGCCATGCGGGTCGGAAATCTGGATGAATTCAAAAGCGCGTTGATGAAGGAGTAGGCACCGCGGATGAGCAAATGGAACAATATCGAACAATACGTTGACTCACCGGAATGGTGGCGTGCGTTTCTTTATGCGGCAACCGGATCCATAGTCGTCTATCTGGTCAATGTGCTGCTTTTTGAGTTCTCTCCAGGTAACTGGTGGGGACTGACATACGGCACAATAGCGAGTCTCCTGATGGTGGGTGTGGCGTTACTCGGAGTTCGTCGCCGCCTGATGAAGAAAGCCGCGACAAAAAACCTCGGTCGATCCAGCGTGTGGTTGCAATTTCATCTCTATGGCGGTTCGCTATGCATGCTGATGGTATTCATGCATACAGGATTTACGATTCCAAACGGCATGCTCGATTTCTGGTTATGGGTCTTTTCCGTCTGGGTCACTCTCAGCGGATTGCTCGGAGTACTGATTCAGAAAACCATCCCTCGCATGCTCGCATCCGGATTGGATATTGAAGTCGTGTACGAGCGCATCCCGGAACTCATCCGTCAAACCAGGGAGAAGGCTGAAGCGATCATCGCGCAGTGCAGTGACCCGGTGAAGGAATTCTATATGCGCAATGTAGCCGGTTCGCTCATCGCGCCCGAACCCAATCTGATTTATTACATCGATATTACGGGGGGCATCCAGGAACGAATGCGACAGTTTTCATACCTGCGAAATGTGCTTCCATCCGATGAACGCGAAAAACTGGACACATTGGAAGATATATTCAAGAATAAATTGCAGATGGATGCGCATTTCACCTTGCAAAGGGCGCTGCAATGGTGGTTGTATCTGCACCTGCCGGTTTCGCTCATCCTCCTCTCGTTGCTCGCGATCCATCTCTACGCCGTCTTTTATTACTGAGAGAATTCATGGCCAGGCAGGACAGTTCACGCAAGAAGGGATTTTTCAGCAATATTCTGCTGGGAGTGTCGCGCAAGTATATCATGCCGCGCTCGCGAGGCGGCATGATACGTTTTGGCTTGATAGTCGTCGCAGTGGTATTGCTGTATACCGCCGTCGATACGATCCTCTTGGGAAGCAACGTCCTTTCCAGTGGTGAATTATCTTCCAGGCACGCGATGATTGGTTCGGATTGCTCCCGCTGCCACGTCTCGGCCGGCGATGTAACCAATAGCAAATGCGGTTCGTGTCACGAGAAGTCCGGCGACGAACTGGGTGTGTATTCCTTCGATGCGCATTATTTCTATCGAAGTGAGAACTTTGCACGAATTAATACTTCTCGAAAAGAACATGGTGGCGACGAGCAAGGGTGCTATTCCTGCCATCCAGAGCATAACGGGCGCATGGAACCTTTGACGGTGGCGCCGGACTCAAAGTGCGTTTCCTGCCATCCCTACGGATCCTTCAACTCCGATCATCCGGAGTTCGAGTTTGCGACGAAAAAAATCCCGGATGACTCCACGCTTCTTTTCACGCACGTACGTCACACGGATTTCGTCATCAAGAAACTCAACAAGGAACGTGGTACCAACTATATCGAGGAATCGTGCCTGTACTGCCACACGCCCAGGACTGATGGAAAAACCTTCCAACCACTCGATTTCGACAAGCATTGCGTTGAGTGTCATCTGACGACGGAAAAGAAGACTAAACCTGTTCCTATCGCAGTGCCGGGTATCGCTGGCCTCGAAACTGTCGAGATGATTCGCGCGCGCGGGGGACCGGGAACACGCTGGGCGTTTTATTCGAACCCGAACGAGTATTCGTACCGCGGAGATCGCATAGTCAAATCACCTGTGTATCATAAGGACCCCTGGGTGATGGAAAATCTCAAACAGCTACGCGCGAAGCTGTATGTGGACGACGGGCTTGCGGACATCATGCAGGCGTTCGGAAAGACAAACATACCGCAGACACGGAAGCGGTATCTCGAGGCCATCGCCACACTGGAGAAGAACGCATTGGAGTTGCGCTCGCGATCCGAGCCCGAGGTGCAAAGCGAGGTGGCGATGATCAATAATTATCTGCGTATCCTCCGCTCGAAGGTGGAACGCGGACAAGGGATGCTCAACGACTCTGCTCTGGATCTGTCTTCGCTGATGCCGAACCCGGATATCACACCCGCACAGCGGCAGATGGTCGAGGCGCTCGCAAAGGATCTCACCTCGGTGTGCCAGGAATGTCATGTGGTTTCGGAGGCATCCATTCAACGAGTCGCGGCCGATCAACGCATTTTCCGTCGAGCGGAGTTTAATCATGCGGCGCACATTCTTGATCGCCAGTGTCTGGAGTGTCATACGGATATTCCCGTCACAAAGAAAATGGCCGGTGGCAAGAAGGTGACCATGATGATGGATCGCGCCCTGATTCAGAACATTCCCCGGAAAGACAACTGTCTCGAATGCCATTCAGCGTCGAAGGCCTCCAACACCTGCGTCTCGTGCCACCAATTTCACCCGAACAAGAATAATCGCTCCAACCTCAAGCTTTTTGTAGACCGCTAATGAGTATATGCCAATGAACGCGCGGCTCTTTTGTAAAACCGGACAGCTTGCCGGGGCCGACTATCCGATCGGCAAAGAAGTAACAATCGGTACCGCTGTAGGCAACACGATCCAACTGTACCCCACGGTTATTTCAAGCAGACATGCACGAATATTCCTGGATGAAAAATCGGGAAAATATATGATCGAGGATTTCAATAGCAGCAATGGTACCCGTGTGGATGGGATGCCGGTTCGCGGGACGATGCGTCTGGAACAACTGAACGTCATCACGTTTGCGGGCTCCTTCGATTTTCTATTTCAAATCATCGATTCCGCAGGCCAAAAACTCAAATCGTCAACACAGCCTGATGTGAAGCGGAAACCCGCCTCAGCCCCGGCGCCGACGCCTGCCGGGCAACGATCGGATGCAGGGAAAACAATGTTCGATGATGGCGCGATTACGCCCCCGAAGATAGGCGGCAAAGAAGCGCCGTCCCCGCAAGCCGTGGATTTTCCACCTCAGGCCGCTGATGACCGGATCCCTGCGAAAGCGACGATGTTGGACGACGCTGGAACGGAGACCCCGAGGAAAGAAGAAACTGTCGTCGGAATGAACTTCGAAGCAGCGCCGATCCCGGGACCCGACAAACAAATCATGGGACAGAACACGGTGTTCGATTCCGGAGGTGCGTCTTCACCTGTAATCAATTCACAGGGTCAGGGTAGACTGTATTATTTAAAAATGATTGTGGCCGGCGAATCGAAAGAAATTTTGTTGAGTGAAGGAGAAAACTATATCGGCCGTGAGGAAAGTTGCTCGGTTCGACTGAGCGATAATTCCATCTCCAGACAGCATGCCTGCGTTACATTGCGAAAGGGAAAAGTCTCGGTCCGGGACCTGGGCAGCAAGAACCATACCTTTGTCGGGAACGAACAGATTTCACAGGAAACAGAAGTAGTCCCTGGCCAGATGCTGGTGTTCGGTATGGTAAAAACTGAATTGATCCAGCATCTCGTATGATCACTTTTCAAATCCTACTGTAGTATATGAAGCATATTGTCGAATATCACAAGGATGGAATGTTGAAGCTTCAGCAGGAGGCGTCCATACCTGAAGTCCTGGATGTACTAATCGTTGGTGGGGGACCTGCCGGTACTGCAGCGGCATTTCGTGCGAAAGAACTTGGGACCTCCGCTCTCGTGATCGACTACGATGATTTAATGAAACGCATCAGGGATTATGCCAAGGATAAACTCATTCTTCCCGACTTCGGAGGCGGTGATAAAATGCGTTTTCCGAAAGGCGGCGACTTTATTTCGCGGCTGGCTTTCCCTCCGCTCGATAAGGACGAAATGTGCGCTCTGTGGAAATCGTATTACGTTGAATTCGGCATACCCGCCCAGGTGGGAATTGAACTTCTTGGATCACAGAAGCGAAGCGACGGACTCCTGGAGGTGCGGTGTTACAATCACAATAGCAAAGCCGAAGTTAATTATACAACCCGGCATATGCTGATTGGAATCGGTCGCGGTGTACCCAGGCGTTTCGATATCCCGGGAAACACCGAGGGCATCGCCTATCGGTTGAACGATGCCGCGTCGTATGTCGGGAAACCGGCCTGTATTATCGGTGGCGGTACTTCAGCGGCCGAGGCGGTGATAGAGATTTCCAAGGCAAAGATTGTGGCGGGAGACAAGAGTGCGGTTTACTGGTCGTACAGAGGCGACAAGCTGCCCAAGGTTTCAAAGGCGCTCGCGGAAGTATTTTTCGAAGCGTATCTCGGCAACGGCAATATACGATATCATCCCAACAGTGAACCCATAGCTGTGATGACGGGTGATGACCGGTGTGACTATCTCGCGATCCGGACCGAGAGAAGGTCCATGACGGACAAGCCGAATGAAACAATATTGCTTGAATTCGAAAAGGAGTGCTGTGTCGCCTGTATCGGGGAAGATATACCAGAAACGCTCCTGAACGGCATGGGAATCAAAATGGAAACAGGAGGGCAATCAAACAAAAAACGGATGGTGGTTAATCGATATCTCGAAACTCAACAGCCGAACATCTATCTGATCGGTGATCTTCTGAGCCAGGCCTATCTCGAAGCGGATGATTTCCGCGCCGACCCCTCGACGTTTCAGGAAATCAAGCACCGTGGAAATATCAAGGCGGCACTCGTGGATGGTGTGTATGTGATGGAAGTGATAAGGCAACGGCTGGATGGGAAGACGGATATCAATGTCGAGGTAACGTTTGCGGAGCAAGCGGAACCTGCGAAACAGCAGTTGAAGACAATGGTTCCACGAGTGGTCACGGAGGTGTCGATCGCCGAACCCCCGACGGAGAGCTTGCCGAAATCGCGCGCGACTAGTGAGGATACGGCATACCTCGTTCGAATTCTTCCCGGTGACGTAGAGGAGGATGAGGTGCCCCTGAAATTGAATGGGATTACGACCATCGGAAGAAAGGACTGTGACATCACCATCGCCGACGACTCGCTGCTTTCCGATCTGCATGCATCCATTCTTAATACCAGGGACGGGTTCTTTTTGAGGGATGACGGAAGTGAAAATGGCGTGTTCTACAAGGCGCCGGAAGGGAAATCGATCCCCCTGCAATCGGGTGCGTTGATTCGCTTGGGAAAGCAATTTCTTGTAATCGAACAATCCGGCGATACGACGGGCATTATACATTATGATCAGCAGGGAACAGAAATTCAGCGTCGAACAATCGATGAAAAAACCATTGTGCTCGGACGCGACGCACCTGACGTCACGCTCGCCGCTGATGATATGATTCTGTCACGTCGGCATGTCGCGCTCTCCGTGAAGGATGGAACGGTGCTGCTGAAAGATTTGAAAAGTCTCAATGGAACGTATCTGAAGGTGCAAGCGCGCATACGGCTTGAGCATGATGACCGCTTCCGTATCGGAAGACAAACGTTCCGCATCAATCTTGAAGCGGAAATCCGTTCCGATCAACGGCAATCTGGAATGTTTCCCGCATTTCCGGAGACTCGGAAAAGTGATCTACCCATACAAAACGTTCAGGCTCTCGACGAAGGCGGAGCGAAGGCTGTTTCGACAAACGGCTTGATGTTGTCGTTTGCCGGCGCGGCGACTCTCATAGGCTTTGACAAGGGTCAATCAATTTGCGATATCGCCGAAAAAAATGGAGTGAAAATCGTTGCCGAATGTCATGCGGGAATATGCGGCAGCGATCCCATCCGGATCTGCAAGGGTATACAGAATCTCAATCCCCCCGGTGACGCGGAAAAGGAAACGCTTGAGGATATTTGCGACCTTGTACCGGGAGAGTACCGGCTCGCCTGCATGGCGAAACCTACGGGTCCGGTCGATGTGGAGATAATTCAATCGTAAGTATTGGCTATGGGTAAAAGCAAAGCACATATAGAATTCGGTATGGCAACGCATATCGGTATGGTGCGGGAGGAAAATCAGGATAACCATGGACATTTCCAACAGAATCATCCTGGTATTGAAGATGAATTTGGGGAATTATTCATTGTCGCCGATGGCATGGGTGGTCATCGTGCCGGAAGGTTGGCAAGCGATCTGGCGGTGAAGACACTCTCGGATACGTATTTCTCAACACGAAATGGAACGATCTCGGAAAGATTGCAGGCTGCGTTCCGGTACGCGAACGACATGATTTATCGGGAAAGTACTGAGGCATCGGACCACGCGGGCATGGGAACGACGTGTGTAGCACTCGTTCTGAAGGACCACAGAGCCTTCGTCGGCCATATCGGAGACAGCAGGGTATACCGCATTAATCGAAGCAGAATCATTCAATTGACAAATGACCATACAAAGGTGGCGGAGATGCACCGCCGCGGAATTATTACAGAGGAAGAAATATTGACCCATCCGGAAAGACACCATCTCTACCGGGCTCTCGGTGTGCGCCCGGAAGCGGAGGTAGACATACTCAGCGATATTTCCATTTCCACAAAGGAATATTTTCTTCTTTGCTCCGACGGTTTATATGAGTATGTGTCCGATGACGAAATGAAACAGATCGTTCTTTCCAAATCTCCCCAGATCGCGTGCGACACGATGATATATATGGCGAATGAGCGTGGTGGGATGGACAACAGCACCGTATGCGTGGTCCGAGTCGATTACTCCAGCAGTTTTCTCAATCGATTGGGTTGGTGGGAACAATGAGTTCATTGATTGGAAGAACAATCGACACCTACGAGGTCCATTCGGTACTCGGGCAAGGTGGAATGGGGATAGTCTATCTTGCGCGAGATACCACTCTGGATCGCGAAGTAGCCTTGAAATTGATGGATGCCGGATTGACACGGGACGAAAGCTTTCTTAAGAGGTTCCAATCGGAAGCAAAAGCGCTCGCCAAGCTGCAGAATCCGAACATCGTCAGCATCTATGCGCTGAGAGAAACTGAAGAGGGATTGTGCATCGTCATGGAGTACGTGCAGGGGAACACTCTCGCCGATCAGTTGCGCGAGCAAGGCACATTGCCGATCGATCGTACTATCAGAATATTCAGGCAGATTCTCAACGCTTTCGACCATGCGCACAGTGCGGGTATCATTCATCGGGACATCAAACCGGGAAATATTCTGCTTACGCCCGAGGACATTGTCAAAGTAACGGACTTCGGGCTGGCTAAAATCCAGGCGACGAACCAGGCGACGATGACCATGGGAACCGGTGGGACGCTGTATTATATGTCGCCCGAACAGGTGCGTGGCCTCGCCAACGTCGACAAGCGCGGTGACATATACTCGCTTGGGATGACGTTATTCGAGACACTCACTGGTGCTGTCCCGTTCGATTCGCAGACGGACTTCACGATTCGTCAGGCGATTGTCGAGGGAAATATTCCATCTCCGGATACCTACTTGCCCAGCCTTCCAAAAGGGCTCAAACAGGTTATCATGAAGTCCATCGCACGACTTCCGGATGATCGCTACCAGACCGCATCCGAGATGTGGGAAGCACTTGAAGCCGCAACGGAATCCAGGCCGGCTACAAGGATCGCACAGCGCAAACCGGAACGCGTTACTGCTTCTACAATGTCGTCTGAAAAAACATCAGGTCGGACAGTAAAGATAGTAGGGAGTATCGCCCTGCTCATTGTTCTGGCGGCAGCCGTCTACTTCCAATTCTTTACCGAGGATCGATTCCAACTGACAATCAACACTCTTCCTGCGGGTGCGCTTGTCAAAATCAATGGTGAATCGGCCGGGGTGACGCCGTTGAAAGACGTCAATCTGGATGCGGGAACTACCGATATTTCGTTGGCTTTGACAGGGTACAAAACAGTTGATACGAATATCAACCTGGCATCGAATGCTCAAATAGAAATCATGCTCGTTGCGGAAAAGATTGAGGCAGGTAAAGCGATGCTGAATATATCTACAGTTCCAAACGGGGCCGGGGTGGAATTGAATGGAAATGCCATTGGCGTCACTCCGATAGCCGGGTTTACACTGGAACCTGGAGAGGCGCAATTGCGCGTTTCACTCGATGGGTACATACCCTTCGATACGGCGGTGCAGCTTGAGGATGGACAGACCATAGGCCTGCCGATTGCACTTGCTAAGGTCCCCACCTCAATTTCATTCCCCCAAAAACCCGTGGTGACTTCCAATAATTCAAAACCGGTATCTACGGGTACGCTTTCCATTGCCGTCCTGCCGAGCGGCGATGTGACCGTCAATGGAGAAACGAAAAAAGCCGATGCGGCACAATCGGCGATATTTACTGTTCCTGCGGGAGGCGTAAGTGTTTCCTTCAGGCATCCTTCCTATGGTGCCCAGAGCGAACGCGTCACGATAGAAGCTGGAAAGACGACAACGCTGACGTACCGCTGGGAGCGGAGAATCATCATCGGTGTCATGCCTACCTTCGCCAATATCACTGTCAACAATGAGAGCATTGGTGTCGCCACATTGAAGGATATCACAAAGGGACCCGGACGATACAAGATTGCTGTTTCCAAACCATCGTGGGAAATTGAACGGATAGAGTTGAATGGAAATACAGTGTCAAGTGGTGATATTACGATTAGTCCGGGATTCGATGATAAATCGTACAAATTGAAGTATTTCCTGAAAGAGAAACTGTAGGTAAGGGTTATTCCTTGCCTGGATTAACAATGCACAACCATTGAATACGCGGGTTTCTTCATAGATCCATGAAGCATCAGGTTTGTGAAGTACTACCCACCCGAGAGTTCAAAAAAAATCAGGAAGTTCAATACAAGGAGAATAACATGTATCGAAAAATTGGAATATTCTTATTGATGATCCCGGTGTTGCTCGTTGCCGCTGGATCTCCATCCTTGACTGTAGTTGCCGGAGTGCTCGAACTGGAAACGACGTCAATGAAAGCATTTGATTCGGCTTGTCTTGTCATGGAGTTGCAAGACGATCCAGATGCCAGGGTGAAATTGGCGAAGGCGAAGGAATACTTCGATGATATGAATCTCGACCAGGCTATCGGTTTACTCACGGAAATCGTCAACATGAATGCGTCGAAAGAGATTCTCAAGGATGTATATCTTCTTCTCGGTCATGCCTATCTGGCCAAGGGCATGCTGGATAAAACAACATGGGCTCTGAACGCCCTTGCGGACATTTATCCCCCGCGTATCGAACTTGATCCGGTGTATTATCCACCGCAACTGCTCAGCATGTATTACAGCGTGTGCAAGGAAAAGACCGGGTCCTACGCTGTTGAGAGAGACCCTGGTCTGAAAACCCTTGCCGTGCTTGAATTCCGGAACAGACTTTTTGGATCCGAGAGCGAGAAATATAACGGCTTGCAGTATGGTTTTGCCGATCTGATGATCAATCAGTTGAGCGGAACCGTGGATTTGAAGGTCGTGGAAAGGGAACGCCTCGCATGGATGTTGCAGGAACTCGACATGAACAGCGATCCTTCAAAGGTGGATCAAAGTATTGCGGTTAAGGCCGGGAAACTTCTCGGAGTGCAGACTATCCTGTTCGGAAGCTACGTTGGTTCGGAAAACAATATGAAATTGACCGCGCGTATGGTCAATGTTGAAACGGGAGAAATAATCGGCACCGAAGAGGTTCCGGGTGAGATGGACGATTTCTTTGAACTCGTAGACAAACTCGCGATAAAGATCGCAAAAAAAATTAACGTCAAGGTCAGTGAAGCGGATTTCAAGGAACGCACCGAGACGAAATCCCTTGACGCGATGGTCAAGTTTTCCGATGGCGAAGCACTGTATACCAAGGGCGATTACAAAGGTGCATTCGACAAATTTCAGGAGGCACTTCAACTCGATCCCGCATTCAGCCGGGCAAAGGTCCGTTTGGATGGTATCAAGTCTTTGATCGGCTAGCACCGTGATGCGAATGTCTCGACATATAGTTCCGATGATCATCGCATCCATGCTCGTGTCCTCTTGTGTGACGATTCAGCAAGGTGGAGAATTAGATGATTTCAAGGATGAAATCACGAGTCTGGAATCTACGATTGAACTCAATCCATCAAATGCGGATGCGAATCGTGATCTCGGAGTCATCTATTACCGTGTTTCGGAATACGGAAAAGCTCGCCAGTATCTGTCTAAAACCCTTGCGTTGAACGAACGCGACGCGAAAGCGCGATTTTATTATGGAATGACTCTCGAATCGCTGGATGACATTGAAGCCGCCATGGGCGAATACATCAATTACAGCGATTACTCGTTTCTGTCTCCATACAGAAAACTGATGGAAGGGCGCTTCCGCTCGCTTTCCCGTGATATTATAAGCAGTCAAATTCGAGACATCGTTGCGAGCGAACTATCGTTGACGGATCGGGATGCCGACCCGAATGTCGTCGCAGTGTTTCCATTGCGGTATGTCGGTACCGAGGAACGATATGCGGCTGTAGGGTATGGACTTGCGGAATTGCTGATCGTGGATCTGGGGCAAGTGCAGCGGATTCGACTGGTGGAACGCATCCGGTTGGATGAGTTGTTGGATGAGCTGCAATTGTCCCAGTCAGCGGCATTCGATCAGGCGACGACGGTCAAAATTGGCCAGTTCCTGAAAGCCGGAAATGTGATCGGAGGAACATACAGTATCTCCCCGGAGGAAGCGCTGCGCACCGATGTCACATCGAGAATCAGTGGCGCAACAACACAAGCTGAACCGATTGTGCGCTCGGAAGATCTCGATCGCTTCTTCCGACTGGAAAAGAGCCTTGTGTTCGATCTGCTGGCACAGCTTGGTGTGGAACCGACACCGTTGGAGAAAGAGAGGATTGAACGAATCCCGACACAGAATGTCATGGCATTTATCCTGTATAGTATCGGTCTGGAACGCGAGAGCAAGAAAGATTTTATCGCCGCCCGCACTTTTTACCGGGAAGCAGTTACCGCTGATGCAAACTTTACCTTGGCCCTTGATCGTATGAATGCCATGGAGGCAATGGTTCTGGCTGGGTCGGTAAATGATGCGCGATTAAACGCGCTCACTCTTGATGCTGAGTCGGCAGTTTCTCGCGATCGGGACATTGTCGGTTCCAGAATGAATGCGCTCCTGGGCAATATCGGTTTCGACCCTTACCCTGGATCAGATGGTCGCACCTCCCCATCGGATGCGCATCGCGGACTTGCCCCGATTCTGCCTTTGATGGGGCCACCGAATCCACCGGTCAATAAATGACAGGAGTTTTTCCCTTATGACCCGCTTTATATACATTCCTGCAGTTCGATCACTGTGCTTTCTTTCTGTAGCATCAATGCTATTCTTTCATGCGGAGGTGGCGACTTCTCAACAGATATTTTGGGAAGCGACCAATGGGCCTGCAACTACCAGGATATTGAGCCTCGCATCGGGACCAGGGGGAATTGTTCTTGCGGGTTCAAATGGGGCGGACGGTTATAGAACGACAAACAGGGGAGATGCCTGGTCGCCGATATTCGTGTCGCCTATTATTTATGCCATGGTTGCAAGGCAGAATTTCATGTTTGCGGGGACCCGGAATGACGTCTATGTCTCCTCTAATTTTGGATCGACCTGGGAGCAACGGACACTCGCACAGGCGGATATATACTCATTGGCTATCGGTGACTCCGATCGCATCTTTGCAGGAACCGGTGGGGTTGTATCTGCAGGGGTTGTCTATAAATCGTCGGATAATGGGCTCAGCTGGTCACACGTTCGTTCAGGTTTTCAAGGGAAAGTGGGGGCGATGGCGTTCAACGAAGCACGAAAATCCCTGTTCGTCGCAGCGGAAATGAATGGCGTATTTCGTTCCACCAACAATGGAGATACCTACGTCAGAAAAGATAACGGTATCCCGAGTACAAGCTACACGTCGCTGGCGTCCAATGAAACCGGCGACGTCTTTTGCGGGACAACTATTGGATTGTATAGGTCGGTGAATAACGGTGACTCCTGGGTACAGGTGAATACACCGGTTCAACGGATTACGGACGTTCTTATCAGCGATATCGGGCATATCTATTTTTCATCCGACGCGACTCCAGGTGGGGGAGTATTTCGTTCCACGGATGATGGAACTACATGGCAGATGCTGAACAACGGGTTGACGAATACCCGGATTTACTGCCTTGAACTCAGCGGCGAATCTTATCTCTACGCCGGAGCGGACAATGGTATCGTCTTCAAGAGCAGATCACCGATCGATGCGGTGTTTGAATCGCTTCACGCAATCGATTTTGGTGATCGTAGAAGTGGCGGTATCTATGACAGCCTTCTCTCGGTGGATAACATAGGAACGGGAACGTTGATCATCGATACGGTCCTCACGACTAATCCGGATTTTACGATCTCTCCCCTTGAGGCGGCAATCCCACCGAGTGCCTCCCGGGCTTTTCTTGTAAGCTTTTCATCCACAACGGACGGTCTCAGAACGGGAGAAATACGATTTCGTAGCAACGCAAGCAGTACGCCTGATGTAATCGCGTTGACAGGCAGAATCGTCCGTCCTATTCTCCGGCTTGAAAAACCTGTCGTTGATTTTGGCGACGTGGTCGTGGATGTGGATTCCATGCTTACGTTGCGCATTTTCAACGACGGGACGGCTGTGCTTAGTGTAACCAATGCCAGAGTAAATTCCGGTGACGGATCATTCCTCGTCGACCCGCCTTTCGATATCAATATCGATCCGAATAGTTCGCATACTCTCAGAATACACTTCAAGCCGACCGGTATTGGCCCGCTAACCGGCCAGTTGATATTTGATCATGATGCCGGTCCCACGCCTGGTATTGTGAATCTTGCTGGAAGAGGAACCCAAGGTGTCCTGAACGTAAATCCTGCTCCGTTGTCTTTCGGAGACGTTAAAGTTGACAGTCTCAAAACAATTACATTAGCATTACAGAATACCGGGACCAGAAATCTTACTATTTTTTCGATATCGTCGAGCGATAACGAATTAACTGCGTCTTTCCAGGGTGTAATTACTCCTCAAGCAACGGATTCCGTGCCTGTGACATTTCAACCGGTATCCCGGGATCCTTTCGCGGCAACGCTCACAATTGTCCACGATGGACTTAATTCCCCGTTCATCGTTGGTGTATCCGGACAAGGCGTAGAGCCGGAGATCAAGTTCGATCGGAGCAGCCTGAATTTCAACGCTGTGAGGCTGGGTGAGAGCAAAAACATGGATATACGCGTCACAAATACCGGGAACGACGATTTAAAAATTCTGGACGTGAAATCGGATAGTTCGGCATTTGCATTCAGTCCTGCACCTCCCTTCCAATTGACACCGACATCGGATAAAATAATCACGGTCACCTACTCCCCGCAGCGTGTAGGCGTTATTGACGCAAATTTGATCTTTGAAAGTGATACCCGAGAATCCCCTCACAGCATTGCCTTATCCGGGACAGGAGTGACAACGCCTGCACCAAATTTATCGTTAGTGAACGACCGGATCGACTTTGGAGACGTGCCTGTCTCGACTACAAAAAACATAACTGTGGAGATGACTAATACTGGTAACGACGTACTGAAAATTACAAGCATCGCTTCATCTCAACCCGGATTATTTGTTCAGGAATACGATTCCGTGAGTATTGCAGGTGGCAGCACAAAGCAGATGCGTTTGGCGTTTATGCCTGTAGACACGGGAGTTGTCAAGGCAACAATTCGATTCGAACACAATGCGTTATCATCTCCGGATACATTGACAGTGACAGGTCGAGGTACTGAACCGCGTTTTCAGGTTTTCCCGAATCCGCTTGACTTCGGCGGCCGTCTCCTCAACAAGACAGACTCTCTGATGTTGACTATCCGCAACACAGGACACGCCGAGCTTAGAGTTGAGGCGCCTGTTATCATTGGTGGCTCCGAGTTCACCACAACTATAGCATCTCCCTTTGTTGTTGACGCTGGAGGTTCAACCAGGATTCAGGTGACGTATACTCCAACGACTGAAGGTCCCCACGAAGCGTTGATGGTATTCCGGCATAATGCCGATCCCGCAATTGACACTGTCAGACTTAAGGGAAATGGAATGAACCAAGCCGTTCCCGTCTGGAGCGTGAACACATCGAATATTGTTTTTGGCGAGGTGCTTGTACAGGTTCCAGGTGTGTCCAGGGATACGCTCATCAGTATCGAAAATAAGGGAACCGCGGCTCTTCGTATTGAAACCATGCAATTTTCAAATGATCGGTTCAGCAGCCTTCAACCTCTGCCGTTGATCATCGGTAGCTCGGAAACAAGAAATATCATTATCAGCTTCACGCCCGATTCCGGCGGTGTGGAGACAGGCACACTTACCGTGACGCACAATGATGCCACTCGATCGCCGTCGGAAATCAGCTTGCTGGGAACCGGCGTCATCGTTGACCTGGAACCCGTTTTTAGCGCTACTCCTGTCATGATCGATTTTGGCGATGCTTCCGTAAATGGAACTCAAACGAAAAGTCTTTTGATTGAGAACCTCGGAAGCGCCACACTGAATATTGAATCGTTTAATATTTCAGAACCGTTTCGCGTTGGAAGTCCGGTCACGCCATTCGCCATTCTTCCAAACGGCAGTCGAAACGTCGAGATAGAATTCCAACCGACGGCACAAGGCGATGCATCCGGTACCTTGACCATTCTCCACAATGCTCCTGCTTCCCCGGCGTCGATTCCGTTGCAGGGGAGAGGCGTTGCGATTGGAGTCAGCCTGTCGCGATCGACAATTGATTTTGGGAATGTGCTCGTCGGCGGACAGAAGGTGGAATTCGTGCGTGTGACCAATACCGGTCAGGCACCGTTGGAACTCATCTCGATAGCGATCGAAGACAATTCATTCTCGGTCAATTCCGCCGGTGCGATACTTCTCCCGAATGAGTTTTGGGATGTGCGGATTGAATTCGATCCGGTATCGCCCGGCTTGCTGAATACCGAGCTGAAACTCGATTTCGGATCGCTCGGATTGCGCACAATACCGGTCTCCGGCAATGGAGTCGGAAGAACAATCCTGGTTAATGTCGGGACTGCCGAGATCAACCAACAGGTGGACCTTACTATTACTCCACCGTCCGGTTTCCAAACCGAATCCGGATCTCTGTATTACCGAAGGGCAGGCGAAAAAAATTATGCATCGGGACCAATTGATCCTGCTGCAAATCCATGGGTGTTCAGAGTCCCGGGAAATTATTTGACGCTGCGTGGAATGGAGTATTACCTCGTCCTGTTCAATGCCCAGGGAGACAGCCTCACGATGCCCGAAATTGATCCGCAAGCGAATCCTGAGATCGTTCAGGTCCTAGTGCCGCGCTCAGATTCGCCGATACAATTGCAACGTGAAACGTATCGTATGATTTCCGTTCCGGCGGAGTTGACCGACTCGTCCATAGTATCTGTTCTTGAGGATGACTATGGACCATACAACCACAGGCACTGGCGCTTGTATCAATGGGATGCATTGGAAGGACGGTACAAGGAAGGGCAGGAAATAGGGAAGGGCTTCAATCCGGGTACCGCCTTTTGGGTCATCACGCAGGCGGGACTGCCGTTTGATATCAAGGATGCGTTCTCTGTGAACTCTTCGATACCGAGGGAAATCAAGCTGGCTACAGGATGGAATCAGATCGCCAATCCGTATGCGTTCAATATTGCGTGGAAAGATGTCCTGATCGATGCTCCCGGAATGGCGCCGGTTTCCGTGCTTGACGAACCACGAATTTCTTCCCCGCAGTTCTATGACGGAGAATCATATAAACCGTTTATCGAGTGGCTTAGGCCGTGGGAAGGGTTCTTCGTCTTTAACGAGATTCCGGATGCTTCTCTGCATATCCCTGTAACGGAGGACTCATCATCGCAGGTATATAAGCGCCAGATGAATATTTCAGAAACGTATGGCTTGAATATCTCCCTGAATCATCGATCGACAGGGCTGCATGATCGGGCGACGATGCATCTCGGAATCGAGCGTCCTGAAGGCGACAGCCCCCTTGATTATCTCAAACCACCGCCCATCTCACATTATGCTCATATCGGGATTGTCGACAACAAGTATATCGTGAGCGAAGGGTACGAGCTGGTCGGTATTGACGGCGCGATGTTCGAACTGGAACTGAAATCGAATCTTCCCCTTGCGCATGTGGATGTAGCGCTTGCGTCGTTCGGCTCGATCCCGATTGAGTTCAATACATATATCGTTGACGGAACATCCGGCTCATTGATCGCAAAGAATCAGGATCATTTTGAAATCGCTATTTTCGCCGAGACGCCAACACGGTTGCGCGTTATCATAGGCACGGAGCACTATGCGCGCTCACTGAACGGTGGCCGGGAATTCGTCCCCTCCGGCGTTTTGCTTGAGGACGTACACCCCAATCCTGTGCGTGCTTCGGCGATATTCCGTTACCGTATCGGACAATCCTCCAATGTACGGTTGGCGATACACGATCTGCTGGGACGACTCGTACGCGTTTGGGATCTCGGTGAACAATTACCGGGATACCATTCGGTCACCTGGGAAGGATATGATGGTACTGGAAAAACTCTGCGGGCAGGTGTATACATCTACACGCTGTTTACTGGAGATAATCAGCAAAGCAAGAAGTTGCTACTCATACCATAAGGGTGCGCAATGCATGAGATGTGCAAACAAGGCAATACAGACAGATATAGAGAGCATGCTCTTGCGGGAGTGATTATGCTGCTTATGTTCTTTTTCGGAGCAGCTACAGAATCGAGAGCGCAATCCGGCAGCATAACGCTGATGCCCTACTACCAATCCTGGCAGCTTGAAAGGGATGGAGCATTCTCCCAGTTTACCGGTTTGGTGTCGGCCACGCTTCCGATCACAAACGCGATGACGCTTACTCTCAATGGACGACCGATGAGTATCGGTGGTGATTTCAGCAGGATCAGCGGTATGACGGACACGGATGTATCTGTAACATATTTGTTCCCGGATCCATCGCTGGCCCTCACGTTTGGAGCAAGTTTTCCAACCGGTATTGTGGAGTTATCGCGGGAGGAATTTTTGACGAGCGTGTTGTTCAGTCATTCAGTTTTCGGCATGCAGGCACCGCAGTTCGGTCAGGGATTGAATCTTAATCCCGGGGTCCTTTATGCGTTCGCGGTCAACGAAAACGTTGCTGCAGGCGTCGGACTTACATATCACTACAAGGGGAAGTTCAGGCCGGTAAAGGGAATAGGAGATTACGATCCGGGTGATGAAATCCTTGCGACTGCGGGATTGGAAATGCAAGTTGACGAAGGTGAGACGCTATCGTTTGATGCTATCTTCACATCATATCAAAAAGATATACTTGAAGGCGAGGAAGTGTTTCATTCAGGGAACAAGATCGTTACGGGAGTCATGTACAGCCGTTTCTTCGGCTTCAATCGTCTGATCGCGACTGCCCGCTATCGCATCAAAGGGAAAAGCGATATTTCCGTAGCTGGAGAATTGATCAGCGCACAGCAGAAAATGGAAGCGAATAACTTCGAGTGTTCGGTGGGGTATTCCGCGCGAATGACTCAGGACTGGATGGTCTCGTTCTCAATGGAAGCCCGGCTCTATGAGGAAACTGCGCTTCCGGTATCCGGCATTACCCTGTTCTCGCCAGGCATCGGAAGTGACCTGAGAATCCATGAATCCATAACATTTCCGCTCATATTCAAATATCACGTCGGAACCTTGAAAGATGACCAGGGAGTTTCGGGCGTGGAAGCCGGCGCCGGCATCCGATATGCCTTCTGAAGTGAGACAATCGCATCCAGTAATCTGGCATAAGTGCATGATTCATCGGGAAACAGGATGACGCCCGCAACTGCATGCAGGGCAACGAGTTACAGTAATGTGGCGCTTCATGTGCCGCTAGGGAATCGAGTCGGTGAGCGCATATATTACCACTCCCGAGTTAAATTGCGATAAATCTTGCGCTTGACATTTCAGCATAGTATATTTACACCGTCTATTTTCTTACTCGCTTCATGTTCTCGTGGAACCGATTCGTCGGCTGCGGGTCTATCAACCCTGATGGGATTGAATTGGCGGAGCTTGCTTTATCTGATAATCATACGAATTCCCTGTTATTGACGATCGTCAATACATTTATGTAACAAAGGACTATCGTTTCTGGTGTATGTCTTCGTCATATCATGGATACTGTTCGACTCGATCATCAAGGCCGACATTGCAACGAAACGGGAATATTTCCAGGTGTTCCTGCAATAGAATCAAGATTCAATCGGCTGAGCATACCTGTAAGAAAACAATCAACGGAATTCTCACTTATAAGCGGAGCATCGTATGCCAGTATCACCAACATACCCAGGGGTGTATATCGAGGAAATTCCCAGTGGTGTGAGAACCATTACGGGGGTGGCGACATCCATTACCGCGTTTATTGGACGCGCATTGCGGGGACCGGTCAACGAAGCGACCACCATAAATTGTTTTGGAGATTTCGAACGAATCTTCGGCGGATTGTGGGTGGACAGTTCCATGGGCTTCGCCGTCCGCGATTTTTACATGAATGGTGGAAGTCAGGCGATCATTGTTCGACTTTTCGCTCCGACGGACGCTGAGCAGCTGGCGGCGCTTACTGTCGCGCAGACGCAGGCCGGAGTGGCCGCGGACGCCGTCATAGCAGCGGCAGATGCGGCCCGCGATGCGGCCGTAGGAGACGCCGTCACCACGGATGACGATATTGCCGCGGCGGCGGAAGGCGCTGTCGCCGCCGCGGGAGCGGTGAGTGCGGCAGCCTTATCCGCAGCGACCGCCGTTGCCCAGGCTGCTCGGGCGGCAGTCACCGATCCGCCGGTAGCTACTGATGCGGCTCGTGACGCGATCGTTACCGCCGCGACCAATGCAAAGGCCGCCGCGGTAACCGCTGCCGCCGCCTCCGCGTCGCCAAGCAACAGGGCGGTGCTCTCGACGGGCGGCGCAACTCCCCTGAATCTCGAAGCTGCGAACGAGGGCACATGGGGAAACAGCCTGCGCGCGCGTATCGACTATGACGTGAAGGCCGGCACGATCAACCTTTTCAATCTAACCGTCAAAGACACGAATACCGGAAGCGTGGAAGTCCATCGCAATCTGTCCGTGGACGTAAGCAGTACTCGTCGCGTGGATAAAGTTCTGACGGCGGAGTCTCAACTTATACGCACAAGCGGCGCGATCCCGGCGACACTTCCCACGGCCAGTCCTCCGGTCGCTATCGTCGGTCCCCCGGCGGTTCCTGCCGGCGTCGTACCGGTAGGCAGCGATCCTTTCAGCACCTCATTTTCAAGCGGAGTCGAGGTTGCCGGGACCGCCTCCGACGGCCGTGTACTGACCGCGACCGAGTTCACCCCTGCGAGTGGTGAGACCAACAAACAAGGTATCTATGCCTTGCTGCAGACCGATCTGTTCAACATCCTCTGCCTTCCTCCGTTCGAGCTGGAAGGAGATATGCCCGCCCCGGTCGTTGCTGCTGCTGCGGCGCTATGCGAGAGCCGCAGGGCTATGTTGATTGTCGATCCGCTTAACTCATGGAATACCGTCGCGAGTGCGATCGCCGGTGTAGGCGGAGCAGGCACAGTGAGCAAGAACTCGGCGATCTACTTCCCGCGGCTGCGTCAGCCGAATCCCCTGCGCGACAATCAGGTCGAGGCGTTTGTCCCGTGTGGTGCCATCGCGGGCGTTTGGGCACGTACCGATACATCGCGCGGTGTGTGGAAAGCACCTGCGGGTCTGGACGCGACACTCTCCGGTGTGCCGGAATTAAGCGTCAAGTTGACCGACGCCGAGAATGGGCAGCTGAATCCCCTCGGCATCAACTGCCTGCGTGCGATGCCTGCGGCGGGACGCGTCGTCTGGGGTGCGCGTACGTTACAAGGCGACGATCGTCTGGCGAGTGAATGGAAATACGTCCCCGTGCGACGCACTGCGCTGTACATCGAAGAGAGTCTGTACCGTGGAACCCAGTGGGTCGTGTTCGAGCCCAACGACGAGCCGTTGTGGGCGCAGATTCGTCTGAACCTCGGTGCGTTCATGCACAATCTTTTCCGCAAGGGCGCTTTTCAGGGCAAGACGCCACGCGAGGCATATTTCGTGAAATGTGACAGCGAAACAACGACGCAAACCGACATCAACCTTGGTATCGTCAACATTATCGTTGGCTTCGCTCCGTTGAAACCGGCTGAATTTGTCATCATCAAGCTCCAGCAAATGGCTGGACAAATTGAATCGTAGGAGGAGGCATCATGGCTCAGTTTAGCGTCAATTCGCAGCGTTTCGATCCATATAAAAATTTCAAGTTCCGTGTAAAATGGGACGGGAAATACGTAGCCGGCATCAGCAAAGTCGGTGCTCTGAAACGCTCCACCACTCCGGTCGAACATCGGGAAGGGGGCGATCCAAGCACATCACGTAAATCACCCGGCCGCCTGAAATACGAGGCGATCACTCTCGAGCGTGGCGTCACGCACGACAAGGAATTCGAGCAATGGGCGAACAAGGTCTGGAACTTCGGCTCGGGATTGGGCGCGGAGGTTTCGCTCAAGGATTTCCGCAAGGATATCATCATCGAATTGTATAACGAGGCCGGACAGTTGGCCATTTCGTACAAGGTGTATCGGTGCTGGGTGTCCGATTTCCAGGCTCTTCCCGATCTCGACGCAAATGGAGAAGCCGTCGCAATCCAATCGATCAAATTGGAAAACGAGGGTTGGGAACGCGATTACGAAGTAGCTGAACCCTCGGAACCGAGCTTTACGGAACCAGGCTAGTTCACGATGAATCCATTAACGGCATCCCGGCTGCTTTCCGTATGGGAAAGAGGCTACCAACAATCTCCGCTGAACCGCGCGTTGGTCATGTTTGAGGTCGCGGCGCCGGAATTCAATCGTGAACTTGTCCTTTCTCTCCCCGTCGGTCAGCGTGATGCGCTGCTGTTCCGATTACGGGAAAGAACATTCGGTTCACGATTTGAAAGCGAAGCGTCATGTCCATCATGCGGCGATCACCTTGAATTTTCATTTGAGGTGACTGATATCCTCCATAACGTCGATGTGCAGGCACCGCAAACATGTGTCTGGAATGATCGTGGATATTCGCTGAACTATCGACCGATCAACACGTTGGATTTATTGGAAGCTTCACGACTCGACTATTCCCGATCAGCGGAGATGTTTGTTCTTGAACGCTGCATCATATCCGCTGCCCACAACGGCAAGGAAACTTCATTGACGGAACTACCGAGTGATGTGCTGGATGGTTTGATGACGGACATGGCAAGAACCGATCCACACGCCGATATTCTCGTGCAGTTGTCGTGTCCTTCGTGCTCTCACATGTGGGAAAAATCGTTTGATATCGTTTCGTATTTCTGGCGTGAAATCGAATCGCGAGCAAAAAGGTTGTTGCAGGATGTCCATCGTCTCGCTCGTGCGTATGGATGGTGTGAATCCGATATTCTGTCCATGAGTACATTGCGACGTGAATACTATTTGCAGATGACATCATGAATCAGTTCATCAGTCGGTTGATTTCGAAAAGCAATGGCGATGAAGAAGCGATTCAACCACGCGTTATCGGCAGGTTTGAATTTCAGCCGGCTCCCGCATTTCATGAAGAGGCGGATTCTGTGTCCGATGTTTCACTATCAACAATTGATGGACAACGTCCGCTCCCGACTGAACGGCAGTCCTCAAATCCTTCGTCGCATTTCGGTGCTCAAAAAGAGACCGCTGCAGCGCTTCAATCAATCCCTGCGGCGAACAGTGTGGTACCTGATCGAGCCAGGAGCGCGGCAGTCCGGTCAGGAGAAAGTACTCCTGAACCTGATTCGCCCGGCGGGCAGGGATTGAATGTGCAGGTTGAGCATCATCCCGCTCGTCGTTCGGAAATTCTTCCTTCCCTCCAGGACAGCCCGGCAAAGATTACGCTCCCCATCTCTCCAGAAGAAGCTGCGAGCCAACCATCACATGTGGTTTCGAAACATGTCCTTGAACCTGTTCCTGACAGGACGATTCATGAGGAAGTATCGCGGGTGCGGGATGATGTTTCGCGCCAATTAATGAATGGAGAATTGAATACGATCGATCAAACAGATGGAGGACGTAACTCGGATGTATCCCTGCGCACTATCCAGGAGCGCGATGGAACAGCAGTGTGGCAAATGGAAAACGAACAGAATCCTGCCGTAGTAAAGGTGGAGATGTTGGAGAGTTCCAGGTTATATGAAAAAACGCTCCGCCCGGGTTCTGAACCGTCACCACGCGACAAATCGCCGGAACCGCTAGAGGGTGTTCGAATGAACGTGATTCACCCCCGCGAGACGGACAGGCGTGCGCGGGAAGAGGTGAAGCGGATCAGGCAGGAAGAACCTCCAGCAATTCACATTTCCATCGGGAGGATCGAGATTCGTGCCGTAGATCCACAGCCGACAGTGCGCGACAAGAAGCTTGAAAAACGTTCACCCATGCTTTCACTCGACGACTATCTCAAACAACAACACGAGGTACGACGGTGAGCAGTGCATTGGCGATGGCGGCGGTTTCGGCAGTGTTGAAAGATCTTCTCGATAACGCGCTTGTTGATCATTCAGTGAACACCCTGGTCGGTGGTTCCGTCGATGTGTCCGCCATTGCTCCGGATCTGATAAAAACCGGAACTGGCGAATCACCATCGTTGAATCTCTACCTGTACCGCGTCACGCCCAATCAGGGATGGCGTAACATGGAATTGCCTTCGCGCAACAGCAATGGAGACAGACTCACAAATCCGCCGTTGGCCCTCGATCTGCATTACTTGTTGACGGCGTACGGCTCGGAGAATTTCCAGGCGGAGATTCTGTTGGGGTATGCGATGCAACGGTTGCACGAAAATCCCGTCCTGACCCGAGATGCGATCAGAACGACGCTCGCGGCGGTGTCGCCGATCGATGGTTCGATTCTTCCAGGTGTGTTCACAACGCTTTCCGCGACAGACCTGGCGGAGCAGATCGAGCTTGTGAAAATTACGCCGGAGGTGATGTCCGCTGAAGAGATTTCCAAAATATGGGCGGCTATCCAGACAAACTATCGTCCCTCAGCCGCATATCTTGCGTCGGTTGTGCTTATCGAATCAACGCTCCCGACCCGTTCGCCGCTGCCGGTGCTTACGCGTGGACTTGGTGATCTCGGGGTTATCGTCACACCGGATCTTGTGCCGCCATATCCCACATTGACGGAAATCCGACCACCGAACAACCAGCAAAGCGCGCGACTTGGCGAGACAGTGATGCTGGTCGGTCACCACCTGAACGGAACAAACACGCGTGTGATATTCTCGCACACCAAGTTGTCCATCTCACTGGATGTTACGCCGCTCAGCGAGACATCCACGGAGTTGTCGGTGCAAATTCCCAATCTTCCAGCTCAATGGCCCGCGGGTATGTATACTATTCACGTTGATGTGACGCAGGATGGAGTAGACAGAAATTCGAATGAAGTAACGATGGCTCTCGCTCCCACAATCCAGAATATCGTGTCCGCGCTTCCCGTTGGCTCCGACATCACGTTTACCGTAACGGTATCCCCAGAGGTGCTTCCCGCACAACGCGCATCGCTGGTTGTCGGCTCGAGCGAGGTACTTGCAAACGATCATCCAACGCAAACCGGTTCTTTGACATTTACGATGAACAATGTCGCATCCGGAACGCATTTCGTCCGCCTCCGTATCGATGGAGTTGAGAGCCTGTTGGTTGACCGCTCAAAAACACCCCCTGAATTTTTTGCATCCCAATCAGTTACCGTATGATTGAGACACGACAAATCGTTTCGTGGACGGAGGCCAATCAGCAATTTCTCAGCGCTTCGTTGGAGCGCATTCGTAGAATGCTGGATACGTATGCCAGTGCGCAAATTTCAGCTCCCGACGAAGCCGGTGGAGACATGCATTCCACCGAGGAACATGTCATGGATTGGAATTTCGAGGCACCCTCGGCCCTGACGCAGCTTTGCTCGTTCTTTGGATTGTCTCCCTTCGAGCGCGATGTGCTGTTGCTCTGTGCCGGCATGGAACTTTCATCGTCATTCGTTCCACTGCTTGCGCGCGCTCATGGAGACGCGCAACGAAGTTATCCAACTTTCAGTCTCGCGCTCGCTGCATTCAGTGAATCGCATTGGAGCGCGCTGTCACCGTCCAGTCCATTGAGATACTGGCGCTTGTTGGAGGTGGTGTCGTCCAATACACTCGCTTCGAGTCCATTGAAAATCGATGAACGGATACTGCATTATCTTAGCGGTGTAAATCATTTCGACGAGCGTCTTCAGGGATTTGTCCGACACGCCGGAGGATTGAAGCAAGAACTTGTTCCAACCCATAGCCAGCAGGCGCGAAAAATCGCGGAACTCTGGAAAAATAGCAACAGTCGGAATCGACTGCCGGTGATTCAATTAAGCGGAATGGAAGCATTCGCGAAAAGAATGATAGCCAGCGCCGCATGTGCGGAAGTAGGATTGGAGCTGTACGTCATATCTGCCGATGTGCTGCCTAACAATCCGTCGGATTTTGACACGTTGATTCGGTTGTGGGAAAGGGAAGCTATTCTTGGCTCGCGCGGGCTGCTTCTGGAATGCGGGGAGGAGCGAACCGAGACAAAAAACAACGCGCTCCTGCACAAAATGATGGAAAACCTGAATAGCGTCCTTTGTGTCTCAACACCTGAGAAATTGAAGGTTTCACATCGTCCATCGTTTGTTATCGACATCGAAAAACCAACTCGTGCGGAACAACGCCAGTTATGGACAAAAGGTCTCGGTGATAAGATCACACTGATTAACGGGCAAATTGACGGAATCAGTTCTCAATTCGATTTAAGTATGCAATCGATTAACGCGGTGTGCGCCGAGGCCGGGCATAGCGGTGATTCAGAGAGCATCGGCGATCTCTTGTGGAATTCGTGTCGTGTTCATGCGCGCCAGCAACTCGATGGTCTCGCCCGTTGCCTGGTCCCCGTCGCTTCGTGGGAACAACTCGTCCTGCCTGAAATACAGCGACAGACGCTTCACGAAATGGTTGTGCACGTTCGTCGACGCCGTACCGTGTACGAAGAATGGGGATTCGAGAAACGTTCTTCCAGAGGTCTTGGCATCACCGCACTATTCTCGGGTCCGAGCGGTACAGGCAAAACAATGGCCGCCGAGGTGTTGGCGAACGAGCTTCATCTCGATCTGTATCACATCGATCTTAGTCAGGTTGTCAGCAAGTATATCGGCGAGACCGAAAAGAACCTCCGCAATGTATTCGATGCCGCCGAAGCCAGCGGCGCCGTGTTGCTGTTCGACGAGGCGGACGCTCTCTTCGGAAAACGGAGCGAGGTGAAAGACAGTCATGATCGCTATGCGAATATCGAGGTCAGTTATCTGCTGCAGCGCATGGAATCATATCGCGGCCTGGCCATTCTGACCACGAATCTCAAGAACGCGATTGACGAGGCGTTTCAGAGGCGGATTCGCTTCATGGTTTCCTTCCCGTTTCCTGACGCATCGCTTCGCGCCGAAATTTGGAGGAGTATATTTCCTCCGGAAACTCCGCTTGAAGGAATTGATGTTGCAAAACTGGCTTCGCTCAATGCGACCGGAGGCATGATTCAGAACATTGCACTGCATGCCGCATTTCTCGCTGCGGATGCAGGCGAATCTGTTCACATGTCGCATCTGCTTCGCGCGACCCGATCCGTGTACGCACGTCTCGAGAAGCCGTTGACGGACAATGAGACGCGAGGATGGGTATGAGACGGCCGGATATTCATCTGCATATTGAAAAACTGATTCTGCACGGATTTAACCATGTAAACCGTGAAGTACTGCACGATGCGCTCACGTCGGAATTCACACGACTGTTGTCGTCACCGGATTTCAATCCGGACACACTGCGCGACGCCGGTATTCCGAAACTGGAGGGCGGTACCATAACAACATCACACCAAACTGATTCCGCTGTCATGGGGACGCAGATCGCCCAGGCCGTTGTTGGAGGGTTGACACAATGAGCAACGCGATACAAATTGCCGAAAAGACTCACACTCCTGTTCATCCTGAGTCTACTTACCAGCGCTTGGCACCGGTTTACTTCGGGTATGACAGCAGATTGGATCTATACATCGCTGCTGATGCGATGTCCGGATCGTCTGCTAAAATCACTGATGTCCCCCTCTTCCTCCCCCCCTCTCTCTCAAGAGAGTGGGGCCGGGGGGGTCGAAAGCCGAAGGCGGCAGACTCGCCGCGGCGAGGTGAATTCATGAAGTCGGAACGGAATATCCCAGCCTATTCGGCACAATGTCATAAGCAGTCATCAGTCAGGGGCGTCCTGCAACGCAAATGCAGTTGCGGAGGGTCGATGGCTCCATCCGGCGAGTGTCTCGATTGCAATAAGAAGCGAAAGCTGCAAACGAAACTGATGGTTAACGAACCTGGTGATAAATACGAAGTGGAAGCGGACCGCGTGGCTGCCTCGGTGCTTCGTATGTCCGATGCGGATGTAGATCTTCGTGAAGGTGGCGCTAAGTATATTCAACGAAAGGGAAATGGCGAAACAGCGTTTAGCGCACCACCAATTGTGGAGGAGGTGCTGCGCACGCCCGGACAGCCTCTGGATACGTCAACGCGCGCCTTCATGGAACCGCGATTCGGTCATGATTTCGGCCAAGTGCGGGTGCATACGGATGCGAGAGCAGCGGAATCGGCGCGCACGGTCAACGCCATGGCCTATACCGTGGGGCGGGATGTGGTGTTTGGAATTGGACAGTATGCATCGAAGACAGAACTGGGAAAGAGGTTACTTGCGCATGAACTGACACATGTGATACAGCAAGGATCAGGGCACGCTCATGAAACTACCGGAAACGAAGGTCATACGGAAGCCATAATTCCTTCTCGACATCTGTCCGATTTTGTGATGCCTCAGAAAAAAGAGAGTGAAAACAGCCTCGATTCAACTAAGGACCACGTATCACCTGGTGTTTTACAACGGCAAGCTGCACCGGTTGCCAATCCAGTGCCGCCAGTGGCAACATGTCCCGTTACTGCCATTGCAAGTTTCGGTCCACCTGATGCGGCACCTGCCGGCGCATTGACGGCGGCAACTCAAACCGCATTGACATGTCTCCAAAACGCTGTTATAGCTGCCGGGGGAACGATAGTTGTCACCACAACATTCCGGAGTCAGGCGTATCAAGACCATCTTGTGGAGGTGTGGGATAAAGTCAACGCTCCGGCGCGGACTGAGCCGGAATGTGCGGCGGTTATGCAAAATTATGCAACGGAACGGGCGACACATTTTCCTATGGGTGCGCCGGCGAGAGGAGTCTCAAATCATACGAGAGGCACAGCTTTCGATGCGACTGTGACGCTTCCGGCAGGAACAAGCCTCGATACAATTCAGGCAGGATGCAATTTGAGTAGGCCTGTAGCAGGAGAACCATGGCATTTTGAAACATGAACGATCATCATTATGAGAGAGTTTCGAAGGAACGATATCGATTATGAATACAGTGTTTGGTTTTACTCCCAATTCCAGCTACCTCAAGTACAAATCGACTCATGCGGGAGAACCACGAATCTGATTCAGGACTAGAAGTCGGCGAGGAGAATCCCATTCAAAATGATTTCTACACAAGCAAGATATACGTTGTTTTGAGATAGATGCATCAAGGCGTCATTAAAGGCCTAGACCTTTTCAAAAGGTCGGCCAACATCGCTGTATGTCAGAACGTTCCTGACACACACAGACAAGTTCTGCATGAGGAGTTTAGGATAAGGTGAGATAATGGGCACAAGATTATACACGCAAAATACTACCTTGCCGGCTCCATCTTTCACGCCTGCGCGCGGCGGCGTCCTGCAGCGCAAATGCAGATGCGGAGGATCAGCGGTTCCATCCGGCGAATGTCTCGATTGCAATAAGAAGAGAAAGCTGCAAACGAAACTGATAGTCAACGAACCTGGTGATAAATACGAAGTGGAAGCGGACCGCGTGGCGGACTCGGTAATTCGTATGTCCGAATCGGATGTACGGCTCCGGGAGGGAGTCGAGGTGCAGGTCCAACGAAAGGGACATTGCGATGGTGGAATGGCCGCACCGCCGATTGTGGACAATGTTCTGCGCTCGCCCGGTCAACCTCTTGATCCCGCGACGCGTGCTTTCATGGAGCCGCGGTTCAATCATGATTTCAGCAGGGTCCGCGTGCATACCGATGCACAGTCTGTGGAGTCTGCACAAGCCGTAAATGCTATCGCATACACTGTCGGGCAAGATATTGTGTTTGGGTCTGGTCAGTATTCACCGGGAACAGTCGCGGGACAGCATGTACTCTCACACGAATTAGTGCATGTCATCCAACAAGGAGGTGGACCGACCTCGCCAATATCAACCCGGCATGAACCGGATTCTCAGGTTGTACGAAATGCGAATAGATCAGGCAAGCTGCAGGCTAAACTATCCGGAGTGGACATCCGGGAAAACGGATTTCGGTCTGGATTGAGAACGTTCAACAGGATCCCGGATTCTGGTTTGTCACCTTCTGGAAATCAAACTGTGAATGAGAAAACCGACAATTCCGGAACGATAACCGGATCACTACAAAGAAGCATGAACACCCCGATGGATGTCGGTGGCCAGGATTCACGTTACCGTGGAAGCACGCTTCCATACCGCGAAGCAACTGAGTTGATGGACTGTATTCGGATTATGGGTGAGGAGAATGCAACGTACTGTCGACAAGAAGTCTTAGGTGAAACCCCACTTCCGTGTATACCGCAAACATGCGAGCCAGCCGGTACGCTTACATGGACTGATTTCACCGGTACACCCGGTGGTGGTACCTTTGGAGCGGAAACCCGCTTTCATTTCGATTTTGCTACCGATTGCAGCCGACAGATAATCCGGGCTTTTTTTGATGGAAGTTCATCCTGGGTAAGATCTCGTTTTGCCAACCCAACCGATCCTGCACTAAGCGGCTGTGCGGGTAACGTTACCTCTTGTGAGCAATTTTTCGATACCGAGACAGTGGCGGGACGGACGGGTGGAACCTGGCGGCTCGGAGCCCCGGTCGGCTGTGCAGCTTCTATCGGACCGAATCCAGCTGTTGTAGCAACTACGAAGGCCGAGTGCGGCAGCTTAATCGAACCTGAATGCACACGCGTTGCTCAACTCGAGTCTGAACGTTTGCTTGCGCATGAACAGTTGCACTTCAGGCTCGCATGTGTAATGGCAAGCAAAGGTACCGATGCGTTAAGCGCAGCACACAGTAACCAGGCAAACACTATTTTGACCGCAGTACGCAACAAAACGAACACTGCAACGAGTCTATATGATGTTCAAACTGCGCACGGATGCAACGCAGCCTCGCAGGCGACATGGACACAGAGCGTAGACGATGGTCTCCCTGCAATATTAATTCCATAAACGGCTATGACCTCCTTCCCCCGTTCCCCCCGTTTGCAAAAAGGCGCCATTATCGGGCTCGATCCCGCCAATCCGTTGGCGAGCGTGGTTATCTTCCAATATAATCCGGAGGAGCTCTCCCGCTCGATTACCGCGAATACCAGCGGCGGTGGCGATGCCGATCCGGGAGAAGCACTCAGACTGAAGGGACCACCCAAGGAAACCATTTCGCTCAAGGTCGAGATCGATGCAACGGATCAACTGGAAATCGCGGATCCGCTTGCCGGAAGTCTCGGTATCCATCCGCAGCTTGCGTCATTGGAGATGCTGCTCTATCCGAAGTCGGCTGTAGTGATAGCAAATGAGGTGTTGAAACTCGCGGGTGTCATCGAAGTCATCCCACCGGAGGCACCGCTGACACTGTTCGTGTGGGGAATAAAACGCGTTCTCCCCGTACGGATCAATAGTTTCACCATCTCGGAAAAAGCGTTCGATCCGAATCTCAATCCTATCCTTGCCGAGGTGAGTCTTCAATTGCAGGTGCTCACGTATCAGGATCTTGGACTGCTGAGTGTCGGTGGTGCAATGTTCATGGGACATCAAATAATAAAGGAAGTCATGGCCACCATCGGCGGTGTTTCGAACATCGCAGGTGCGGCTTCCGGTTCGGTTAACCTATCTATTTGACACTGCGATGTTCGATTCCACATCCCGCTACTACAATTTTGAAACCGCCACACTCAATATGCTGGATAGTGAGGGAAATGTGCGCGAAGTAAAATATATACGTCGCCGCTTTATTCCTCGACAGTCCGATGAAACGACACTGGTGGAACACACCATCGCAGAAGGTGATCGTCTTGACAACGTCACCGCCAAATATCTTGGAGACCCTCTCCAATTCTGGCGTGTGTGTGATGCGAACAACGCGATGAATGCGACCGAACTGACCGAAGAAGTGGGGACGGTCGTGCACATCACATTACCGCAGCTTCGATAACGAGCATGGATGAATGCATGAAGGTGAATAATGCTTGAAAGTATACTCGGCATCAGGCTGCTGCTGCTCTTGGGAAAAACCGTACCGCTTCCGGCGTCATCCGATATCATGAATGCGTTGAGCAACGTTGAAGTTACCAACGATGCGGATCAGGGCGATGGTTTTCAGATGACGTTCACATTGACGAAGACAAGTCTTCTTGATTACTCGATACTCGCAAGCGGTGCGTTGGAGCCATTCAACAGGGTTGTTATCGCAATCGCATTCGGCGTCGTACCCGAAGTGTTGATTGATGGAATCATCACACATCACCAGCTGTCGCCGAGCAACGATCCCGGCCGATCCACGTTGACGGTTACAGGCAAGGATGTCAGTGTTATGCTGGATCTCGAAGAAAAAAATGAAGCCTATCCCAACCAGCCCGATTCCGTGATAGCGCTGCGCTTGATCGCAGCGTATGCGCAATACGGCCTTGTTCCACTCATCACCCCGACGACGGACATCCCTATCGAGATCGACCGCATCCCGCGGCAGCAGGAAACGGACCTCCGGTTTCTTCAGCGTATGGCTGAACGCAATGGCTACGTCTTCTACGTTGAACCGATGACGCTTGGAGTGAACTCGGCGTACTGGGGACCTGAGAACAGGTTGGGTATTCCTCAAGCCGCATTGACTATGGATATGGGATCCTCGACGAATGTAAAGCAGATCAATTTTTCCACGGATGCGATGGCGCCTGTGGAAACAGAAGGATCGTTGGTCGAACCAATCACGAAGATAAATATTCCCATCCCTTCACTCCCTCCCTTGCGCATTCCTCCGCTCGCGTTGTCGCCTTTGCAGGCACGCCGTACAGTCCTGCTCCGGGAAACCGCCAATCAGAATGTGTCTTCCGCCGCGGCGACGGCCGTCTCCGCCGCGACGCGCGCACCTGATCCGGTAACGGGCACGGGTGAAATCGATAACAAACGATATGCCCACGTTCTTCGGGCAAGGAAGTTGGTCGGCGTACGCGGCGTCGGGTATTCGTACAGTGGAAACTATTATGTGCGCAGAGTTTCACACCGCATCGCGCGCGGTGAATACACACAGAACTTCTCCATAAGCAGGGAAGGAACAGGAGCGCTGTTACCAGTGGTGATTCCATGAGTCAACAATATTTCGGCAAGTTCAGGGGTATCGTGTCCGATATCAATGACCCTCTCATGATAGGTCGCGTCAAAGCAACCGTGCCTGACGTGATGGGAGATCAGGAGAGCGGCTGGGCCATGCCATGCGCTCCTTTCGGAGGAGACCAGACGGGTTTCTTCTCGTTACCCAAAGTGGGTGCGGGTGTCTGGATTGAGTTCGAACACGGGAATCCCGACTATCCAATTTGGTCGGGCTGCTGGTGGGGATCCGTCGCGGAAGTTCCCCCGCTGCTCATCGCTCCTCCATATAAAAAGCTTATGATCGTCACGGAAGGCGGACAGACGATAACTCTCGATGACACACCGGGAATTGGCGGAATCACACTTGAAACCTCCGGAGGACAAAAGATTGTACTGAGTCCGACCGGCATTGAAATCGATAACGGCATGGGGGCATCGATCAAAATGACGGGGCCGCAAATCTCCCTCAACAACGGCGCACTGGAGATCATCTGATGCCGGGTTTTCTCCTCCATGCAGGCGCGACGGTTCTTTGCATGCATGCCGGTCAGGCGCAGGCTACAGTTCCCAACCCCCGGGTGAAGGTTGGCGGCCAGCCGACGGTACAGCAGCCGAATCCATGGACGGTTGCGGGCTGCCCGTTCAATGTCAGTGGATCACCCGTGCCCTGCATTACCGCACAATGGGTTACAGGTGCTTTGCGGGTCAAATCCAGCGGACTTCCGTTACTTCTACAGGACAGCCAGGCTGTATGCGCGCCAAACGGAACGGGCGTTACGATTGTAATGACGCAGGTGAGAGTAAAGGGGATCTGAATTCCCGCTAAGGAAACGACTATGCACATCGATTATCCATATCACATCGACGATCGCGGCCGCACCGCGCAAACAGGTGAGGATGATTACATCCGCGATTTGATCGAACAAGTATTATTTACATCACCGGGCGAACGTGTCAATCGTCCCACCTTCGGGAGTGGACTCCTGCAACTTATCTTCGCGCCAAACAGCGACGTGCTTGCAGGCGCGGTCGAGATGACGGTTCAAGGTGCGCTCCAGCAATGGCTTGGTGAGTTGATTCTTGTGGAAGGAGTTGCTGTAACAAGTGAAGACTCTACGCTTCAGGTTACGGTACAGTATGTCATTCGTCGGAAACAACAGCGACAATCAGCACAGTTCTCGCGTCAGATATGATGGAATATCAATTTACATGCAACAACGAAGGTCGCCGTCTCGCGGTTGAGCGGCAGACGCAACTTAACGGGATAGATTATCTCGAGGTATCGGCCAATCAATACAAGTTGAAGGTGCATTTCGTTCATCCTTTGCCTGTTCGTGCCAAGCAGGTCCCTCCCGCGCCCGCCCCTGCCCTTACAAAGGAGAATGTTCGTATTGAAGGCGGTGTGCAGGTTCGTGATATTGAGGTTGTGGCGGTTTCCGACACCGCGAACATTCTGACTGTGACGGTGAGCGAGCGGGGAGACTTTTCCACCTACACATTGCGTCTTGTTACATCCGTGACAAATGATGCCCCGCCTCCGGGCTATGATCCCTATCTCTCTTCTCTGAATTTTTCTTTCAAGGTGACGTGCCCAACCGACTTCGATTGCAGACAGGACACGGTTTGTCCACCAGAGCAATTTGAAGAACCGGAGATAGATTATCTGGCGAAGGACTTTTCGACATTCCGACGGTTGATGCTTGACCGTCTGAGTGTCACGATGACGGACTGGAAGGACAGGAGCATAGCCGATCAGCAGATTGCGCTGGTCGAATTGTTGGCATACGTCGGAGATCATCTCAGCTATTACCAGGATGCCGTCGCGACGGAGGCATATTTGGGCACAGCCAGGCGCAGGGTCTCCGTACGGCGTCACGCCCGCATGCTCGATTACGTTATTCACGATGGATGCAATGCCCGCGCATGGGTGCATCTCACTGTGATTGAGAACGGAGGCGCCGATAATTCGACATTGCCGGCACACACCGAATTGCGGACGGCTGGAGAGGCACCGCTTGTGTTTGAAACCATGCACGAAGTGTATCTGTCCTCAACGCATAATGAAATTCATTTTTATACCTGGGACGATTTCGCTTGTTGTCTCCCTAAGGGAAGCACGCGCGCGACGCTTGTCGATGATGGTGCAAGCCCGCTGCAGGTGAAGGTCGGCGACGTGCTGATATTCGAGGAAATCTATAGTCCCACCACCGGGCTGGCAGCAGATGCCGATATGTCTCACCGGCATGCGGTTCGCCTGGTGGAGGTCAATCCAGGTTCGGATATTTTGAATGCGATATCAATCGTTGAGATCGTCTGGCATGAAGACGACGCGCTGCCATTTCCACTGTGCCTTAATGGAGAGGTGCCCGACACCGACGGAAGCCTCGTCGAGAAAGATATCAGCATAGCAAGGGGAAATATTGTTCTCGCGGATGAAGGTAGTACGATAACGAACGAAGCTCTCTACCCCGATATCGTCACCGATGCTAAACGATACAGGCCTCATTTACAGCGAACGAACGTGATGTTCGCTCAGGCGTACTCAGCTGAGAGTGCCAAACTGGAATCCGCCGTATCTGCAATTACACAGGATATACGAAGCGCTCTCCCAATCGTCACGCTCAGCGACGCGGATGAGACCTGGAATCCCAAGAGGGATTTTCTCGGATCGGATCGCTTTGCGCCGGAATTCGTTGTAGAAATGGAGAGCGATGGAAGGGCGTATCTCCGCTTCGGTGATGACATACTTGGGAAGGCACCATCGAAAGGAACCGCGTTCAGCGCAACATATCGAATCGGGAGTGGAGAGCAGGGAAATGTTGGCCCCGAAGCAATTTCCATAATCGTCGGTGTGAATGACATCGACCCCGTTCGCAATCCGATGGCGGCACGTGGCGGCGCCGCTGCCGAGAGCATGGAAGAAGTGCGGGAGTATGCGCCGCAGGCCTTCCGCACACAGGAACGTGCCGTAACCGAACAAGATTACGCCGAGGTCGCGCAACGGTTCAAGAGTGTTCAACGAGCGACCGCACGTTTTCGATGGACGGGTAGCTGGTATACCGTATTTATCACAGTTGACAGGATCGGCGGACAAAAAATCGACGATCGCTTTCGGACGGAGTTTCTTGCGCACATGAACCGCTACCGTATGGCGGGCTATGACCTGAAAGTGAGTGATCCGGTGTTCGTATCTCTCGACGTCATGTTGTCCGTCTGTGTCAAACCTGGATATTTTCAAAGTAGTGTCCAGAAAGCATTGCTGGATGTGTTAAGTAACCGCGACCTGCCCGACGGCCGCCGGGGATTCTTCCATCCGGACAATTTCACCTTCGGTCAACCGGTGTATCTCAGTCGGTTGTATCAGACGGCCCTGGGCGTGAAAGGCGTGGAATCCGTCGACGTGAAGCGTTTCCAGCGATGGGGGGAGACGGCTAATCATGAATTGGAAAATGGAGAACTTGTACCCGCATCTTTGGAGGTCATACAACTTGATAATGACCCGAGCGAGCAGGAAAACGGAAAATTGGAACTTGAAATGCATGGTGGATTATGACATGTAACCACAGCGACACGGTCCCGTGCGGATGTTGTGAAGGGGTGACTGCCCTGACTCCAGCTTCCCTGGAGAACCGTCCGGGACTATCCGCGCTGGCCTATCGGGTTGGAACGCACGGGCGTTTCATGCAATCCATGCAGTATGCCATCTCTCAGTATCTTCGCGGCCTCACCACAAGGGAGAGCGATGATCCTTCAATCGCAATAATGGACGCATGGGCGACCGTTCTCGATGTGCTCAGTTTTTACCAGGAACGCATCGCGAACGAAGGGTACCTCAGAACGGCAATAGAGCGTCAATCCATTCTTGAAATGGCTCGAAGCATCGGGTATGAACTCAGACCAGGTGTTGCCGCCGGAACATATCTCGCATTCAAGATGGAATCGGCACCTGGAGCGCCGACATCCGCTACGATCGGAGTCGGAACAACCGCGCAAAGCCTGCCCGGTCAGGATGAAGTCCCACAGACGTTCGAGACTGTGGAGATAATCGAAGCGAAGCTGGAATGGCAGGATATCAAAGCCCGTACCAGAATTGAGCATCACCTGCATTTCAACGAATCGCATGTGTATCTCGAAGGAGTGAACAACAATCTCCAGGCGGGGGACGCATTGTTGATCATCGGGAGCGAACGTGAGGCGACTGGGCATAAAGGCAACGAAAATTGGGATTTTCGGAAGATCAAAACTATCGAACTTGACCGCGATCTCAATTTGACGCATATCGTCCTTGAGAGAGGACTGGGATCGTTCCGGCCTTTCGTCCGACCCGCGGCGGATCCAAAGGTCTATGTGCTTCGTCAGCGTGCTGCGTTGTTTGGATATAATGCACCGGATTGGAAAACGATGTCGAAGGAGGTCCGGTTGAATTATTGCACGACGACAGATGATCTTGGCAATCAGAACTGTCCAGACTGGCCTGATTTCACCATCGACGGTATCGTCGATGCGGATGATGCTACCGACACAGTGTATCTGGATGTCGTGTATCCGAAAATCGTAACAGGGAGTTGGGTTGTGCTTTCACGCCCAGGGTATGCGGAGGTGTATCTCGTCAAGGAAGCGATCGAGGATTCACGTACGAATTTCGCCCTCTCCGGCAAAACCACACGTTTGCTTCTCGAGGGCGAAAATCTCATTGATAAATTTAATAATCATGTTCGAAATACTGTAGTATTCGGTCAGAGCGAAGAACTCGAACTGGCGATGAAACCTGATGTATCAATAGTGAGTGGCAACACTATTGTTCTTGAGAACGCGGTGAACGGATTTGTTGAGAATCAATTCATTGCAATCACAGGTGTCGATGCGTCCACGGATGAGACCGTCAGTGAAGTACTCTCGTTGAAGAAATCCGAATCGTTCGAAGGCACAACAAAACTGACGTTCAGCGAAAATCTCGAACACACCTATATCCGTGATACTGTCCTGATCAACGCCAATGTCGCCCGTGCGACGCATGGCGAAACAATAACGGATGAAATTCTTGGCGGCGGGGATGGTTCGCAGGCGTTCCAGTCATTCCTGCTGAAGAACAATCCGCTCACCTATGTCTCCGCCGTAACAGCGAGCGGTGGTGAAAGTACACTCGAGTTGCGTGTGAACGGACTGCTTTGGGATGAAGTCGCATCCCTGTACGGCATCACCCGGCAGGCACACAACTTCATCACTCGCCGGTCGGATGACGGAACAGTGACAATCCGCTTCGGGGATGGGAAAATGGGATCGCGATTGCCAACAGGTGTCGAGAATATTTCAGCCACGTACCGCCATGGAATTGGGTCGGAAGGTATGGTGGATGCCGGCCAAATAAGCCTCCTGTCGAAAAAACCTCTCGGCGTGAAGAGCGTCATCAATCCTCTGGCACCGACCGGCGCCGCCGATCCCGAGGTAATGGATGATGCGCGAGAAAATGCGCCATTGACGGTTCTCACCATGGATCGTATTGTCTCGCTGCTGGACTTCGAAAATTTCGCTCGTGCGTTCTCCGGTGTCGGTAAAGCGCAAGCCACGCTGCTTTGGAGCGGTGAGAAACAACTCGTGTATCTCACCGTTGCGGGCGAGGACGGAACGGCGTTACCGAAGGACTCGGATACATACAAGAATCTCACCTCCGCAATCGATGCCGCACGACACGTGGACGAAAAGGTTATGATTGAATCCTTTCAATCCGTGTTGTTCACCTTCGAAGCGAAGGTGATGGTGGACCCGACATACATCGTGGAAGACGTCCTTGAGGATGTGAAGGAACACCTGATCGAGGCATTCTCCTTTGAAGCACGCGGTTTCGGTCAATCCGTAACTGCGGGCGCCGTGATTGCGGAGATTCAATCCATCCAGGGAGTAACGGCCGTCGACCTGGAGAAGTTGAACGGTCTTGATCCTTTTTTGCACCCGGGCATTCCCGCTCTTATCGCACGATGGAAGGATGGCGCGATGTTGCCCGCCCAGTTGCTTACTCTTGATACCGAAGGAATCACCCTCACGCAGAAGACATCATGAGCATGACGACGGAAGAGCTATATAATTTACTTCCCGCAATTTATCGGATGCGGGATGCCGATAATGACGGTGCTCTGCAGGATCTGATCTCGGTTCTTGCCACGCAGGCATCCGTCATGGAAACGGACATCGCCGACCTGTACGATAACTGGTTTATCGAAACGTGCGCCGAATGGGTCATTCCATACATCGGCGATGTATTGGGAGTGCAGGGACTGCATCCCTTCGGATCTGAAGCCACGTTCAGTCAGCGAGCGCGCGTAGCCAATACCATCGGGTATCGCCGCCGCAAAGGTACGGCTACGATGCTCGAACAATTGGCGCATGATACGACAGGCTGGAATGCGCGAGTCGTGGAATTTTTCGAGCTGCTGGAAACGACGCAGTATTATAACCATCCGCGTCTTCACAGTCATCGTACGCCCGACTTGCGCGATACAAACAGGCTCGAGTTACTGGATACCGCTTTTGATACAATTACCCACTCGGCGGATGTGCGGCATATATCAAGCGGGCGAGGGCGTCACAATATTTCGAACATCGGCATCTTTCTGTGGCGCCTGCAGAGTTACTTCATTCCTGAAAGCGAGGCGCGCGCCATTGTTTCCGAAGGCGCCGGGAGATACACGTTTCATCCCTTCGGGATCGATGCGCCGCTGTTCAATCGACCGCAGACTGAAACGGAAATCACACATCTGGCGGAGGAGGTGAATGTTCCCGGCCCGCTGCGACGCAGGCCGTTATTCGATGAACTCGAGTCACGACGGCAGGCGAAGGCCGAAGGGCGTGATCCTGTATACATCTACTTTGACGACCGCGCTGAAGCCGGGAATCCCCCGGTGTTCGAGGTGCTTCTGGATGGCGTCGCAGTCTCTCCCGATGAAGTAATGATTTGCGACCTCTCCGATTGGCATACCCCCGCATCGAGTAAATCATATCAGGTTCCGGTCGACGGGGGATCGCCTGTCGCAGTGGTATTGCCGATCACCGCTGCTGTTGATCCTGTACTAGGCAGGTTGACGCTCCCGACCACTGTAACTCCATCGGATGTGCGTGTCAGTTATGCATACGGATTCCCGGGAGATGTAGGTGGCGGGCCGTACAACAGAGCGGAATCGATGGCTGTCGCACTGGAAAAACATGTGACCTGGCAGGTAGGTGTAGGGAAGGATGTTACACCAGGACCCCAGCTCTGTAATTCGCTCACGGATGCTGTAACACAATGGAACGCACAACCTGCCGGCACCGTTGGACTCATCGCTATTCTGGATAACAGCAGCTACGAGGAAAACCTCAATGCCTCGAACAAGATTCAAATCCCGGAGAAAAGTCAGCTCAGCATCGTCGCAGCCACGTGGCCTGATCAACCCACGATTGGCAGTGTGGATGCGGACGAACGTCGCGCGCACATTATCGGCGACATATCCATTGTAGGGACCGCTCCGGATTCGAGCGAAACACCCGGAGATCTGATCCTCGATGGAATTCATGTCGAAGGGAACATCTCTGTGCTGGTAGGGAATCTCGGTGATTTCCGATTGGCGCATTGTACGTTGTTATCGGGTGTCGCGGTAAATATTCCCGAGTCCGAAGATTCACTGAAACACAATTCGGGACTTTGCATTCAGGTCGATCACAGTATCACAGGTCCGTTGCAGATGTCCAAGAAAATCAGTGGGCTGCGAATACTTGACAGTCTGGTCTTCGCAACGGACGATGCTGAACATTATTCAATATTTTCGACAAAGACCGAGACGAAACCGTACGGACCGACAACGGTCATTGAGCGAAGCACCATTCTCGGGAAAATTTATGTCGAGGCCCTTGAACTCGCTTCCGAAGCGCTGTTTATGGATGTGGCGAAAGTAGAGAAAGTGCAGACCGGTTGTATGCGCTTCACGTACATCACGCCAGGTTCAACAACACCGAAGCGCTATCGCTGTCAACCCGATCTTGCGCTGGAGGAATATGCGGATCGTCTCGGATTCACGTCAGTATCGTCCTTGTCATCATCCCAGGTCGATGGCGTCGAACGCCGCCTGGTCCCCGGGTTCACTTCACTGGATACAGGAAATCCCGCCTGCGCGCAACTGCATCGGAACTGCGCCGCCGAGATTCAAACCGGTGCGGAGGACGGATCCGAAATAGGGGTATGGTGTTTTCTCAAACAACCTCTGCGCAGCAAAAATCTCATAGTGAGTCTCGATGAATATCTGCGCTTTGGTCTGGAAGCCGGACTCATTTTTGTCACATGAAATAAATAAAACCACTTGTTCGCTTAAGGAATACCCCCATGAAAGGTGATATTACCCGCAATACATTCGATCCCAGGAAGCACTTCAACAGTGTGCGGATGCAGCAGGGTCGCGTGCAGCTTGATGCCGACTGGAACGAACAGCAGGACATCACGCTCCACCGGATTGAAACGGAAGCCGTTGATGTTATAGGCGGCTGCGGCGGTCCGCTCCATCATGCCGGCTTCCACCTGGTCGTGTCGGTGAGTGATCTGACGGCAGATGAGCAGCTCCTGCCGGAGAACCAGCTTCCGGCACCGCTGGACGCGGGCGATTTCTATATCTCCGGCGGTCGTTATTATGTGAACGGGATACTCTGCGAAAATGATCACATCGTCCCATATTCATCGCAACCGGATTATCCCGTCGAAGCGGCATCCGATGGATTGACGAATCCTTCCATTCCGATCCCTGCGGCGGCTGGCGCCTACCTCGCATATCTCGACGTGTGGAACAGGCATATCACCGTACTCGAAGACGACGAAATCCGGGAAGTGGCGCTTGGCGGACCTGACACCGCGACCAGATTGCATACTGCCTGGCAAGTCAAGCTGCATGCGCTGCAGGATGCGTCGGTCAATTGTTTGAGCAGTATCGCCGCATGGGAAGCGGCCATCGCACCCGGAACAGGGAAAATATCGGCTCTTGCCGAACAGGCTCCGGTGACAAAGGATCTGTGCATCGTCGCACCCGATGCCGGATACAGACGTCTTGAAAACCAGCTCTATCGTCTTGAAGTGCACGTGGGAGGAAACCGCAATGAATCAACATTCAAGTGGTCACGCGACAATGGCGCATATATATCAAAATGGGATTCGCAAAATGCGACATTTGAAGAAATCACTGTCAGCAGCGCAGGACGGGATGATGTATCGCGTTTCGCGGCAGGGCAGTGGCTGGAACTGATAGATGACGAGCATGAATTGCTGGGCGTGCCCGGTACGCTTGTGCAAATCACAAAAGTGGTCGGGCAGGTCGTCACGCTTGATTTGACGACGGCGACAGGGACGGTCAAGCTCGGTGACCATTTGACCAACCCCCGCGTGCGCCGTTGGGATGGCCTCATCGTCCATCCTACAAATGCGGATGCAATTGATCTTGAGGACGGTGTTCAGGTCAAGATATTCGCAGGGACATTCAAGCCAGGTGATTATTGGCAAATCCCCGCGCGGACCGCGACGGGAGACGTTGAGTGGCCGCTCGATCCTGCAACGAATAAGGCCGAGCAGCAGCTGCCCCACGGAATCAGACATCAGTATTGCCGTTTGGCGATCATGGTTTCCGACGGAGCAACGTGGACATCAATCACGGATTGCCGCAAATTGTTTCCGCCCGTCACCGAACTGACGAGCCTGTTCTACGTCGGCGGAAGCGGACAGGAAACCATGCCGTCGAAGCCTGCGCTGCCACTTCCGCTTGAAGCAGGAGTGGCGAACGGTCAGTGGCCGGTGAAGGGCGCCTCCGTCCGATTCACAATCACAAAAGGGAACGGGCAGCTGAGCGGCGGTCTCGCGACGGTCACTGTCTCGACAAATGCCGATGGCATAGCTTCCTGTAATTGGAGTGTGGATACCGTTACACAAGTACAGGAAGTGACGGCGACGCTGCTCAACGCCAACGGCGATACCGTTCATATCCCGGTTCGCTTCAACGCGAATCTCAGTGTAGCAAGTGAAGTGGCGTTCGATCCCGGGAAGTGTGATGGTCTCAAGAACCAGAACACTGTGCAGGATGCCATCATACAACTGGCGGGGCTGGTAAGTTTATACAAGGTGAGCGGCGATGCGCAGCATGGCGGTGCGGGAGAAACGATCAAACCGCTGGTGGTTCTTGCCGCGAGTGATTGTGGCATAGCCTCGAAAATGAAAGTGACCTTCACTGTCATTTCCGGTGGTGGTAGTGTCACTCCCGCTTCTGTTAATACCGCGGCGAACGGAATGGCGGATTGCAAGTGGACGCTTGGAAATTCGAATGAGACCCAGGAAGTTGAAGCGGAACTCATCGCCGATGAACGATCGACCGCCGAACCTCGTCGCGTCCGATTCACGGCCAACATTGGCGAAGCCGGCAACGACCCGGAACCCGTTCACATTGTGGGTCTCGGCATCGGCGATCCGGGAAATCTGCTTGCGAACGGAGCGAATGTCGATCTCGGGATACTGTCGAAAAGCGTTTTTATTCTGTGCGACAAACCTCTCGATGAGGTGACAGTAATCGATCCTGTGAAGATAACGGATAAAGCCGTGGTGCGTGGAGAACCGACCTGCTTTATCACTGCGGAAATCCCGTTCCCTTTGCTTCCCCAGGACCGCGAGATGTGGAACCTCTCACAGTTGGCTGGCTACCAGCCGACTGTGCTCCATGCACAGGTGAGCGTAAAAAACGGGACCACGACCTCCCTTCCGGATGTGCAGAGCGCGATACAGTGGTCGCCGGAGCAGGGAAGCCTTCAATTCCTGAACAGAGTACTGGATTTCATGAAAAAGGCGACACCGTCGGTAGATCGCCTGCTTCTTCGTCTCACAGTAAAAGGAAACTTCATCTGGAATAAAATCGCATCGGAGTTGTTGAAGGAGAAGATTCTCGGCGGCTACCTTGACGGGGAAGCGCTTCGGGTAACAGACAACCTTCATCCAACGAAATTGGGTCTCCCGAGCGGGGACGATAGACGCGGTGGTGATTTCGAGATGTGGTTCTGGCTTTCCGATGCTAATCGGCCTCCGATCACTTTCAATCCAGCTGTGGTCAACTTTGGCGCCGTGAGTATCCGCGCTTCGAAAACACAGATCCTTACAGTGACAAATCCAGGTGACGCACCGTTTGTGATCACGGGGGTCGCGGTGAATAATCAGACATTCACTGTCGAAAGTCCCGCAGCGACGCAATTGCCTTTAACTCTCGCGGCAAACAGTTCCATCGAATTCACCATCCGCTTCACACCGAAAACTATCTCGACATTCAGCGGTGAACTGACGATTTCGAGCGATGACGCGCGCCAACCTCAGACTGATGTACTCCTGGAAGGACAAGGGACCCAACCGATCAACAGACTAACCGAACTGAACCGTGTAACGGGCGTCAATGTCGATAATATCAAATTGCTTGAGAGAGCAAACATTCGGACTGCCGAAGATCTGGCGAATATGAATCCCGAGCAGTTGGTTTCACTGCTCGGGATATCAAGACGACAAGCCGATGTCATGATTGTCAATGCAAGGCGTGCGGTCGAAGCCGGTGGGTAGGTAGAGACGTTGCATGCAACGTCTCTCGTTGCATGTAACGTCTCTCGTTGCAAGCAACGTCTCTCGTTGCAAGCAACGTCTCTCGTTGCATGTAACGTCTCTCGTTGCAAGCAACGTCTCTACACGAAACGAACAAAACCAACGCCGATATATACGTTCGTTCCACCGCGTTCATTTCGTGGCGCCGCGTTCGGATCGTTCCGTGACGTAATCGAAACAAATGGCGTCGGAGTATTGCGTCGAATTTTCGGACAAACAAAGGTCGAGGGCTGCGATATCCAATTCATCGCGTTGCCGTTACAACACCGCTGCACTGTTACCACGGGCAGCGGTTTTTTTTTGGGGACGCGACTTGATCCTCCAGTAACGAATCGCGATATTCATTACAAGATTCCCTCTGAAGCAACGGCATATCAAACATCATATACATAGACGATTGAAATGCAGGAGTATGACTGAAACGGATCACAGATCAATAGAAGAAATCGGTTTGATGATTTCCACGGTTATATAGCAACACAAACGGAGAGGATATGAAAACGTTCGTTACCCCCGGCATTCTGTTCGTTATCTTTTCATTGTTCCTTTGTGGCCTGACCCCGGTCAGCGCCACCGACTACTTCGTCTCACCGTCCGGGAGCGACGTCAACGGCAATGGTACGATAGGCAATCCGTGGAAAACGATCGCCTTTGCACTCGAATATGTATATCCGGGAGACGTCCTCTACCTGCGTGCGGGAGAATATCACGAGCAACTTTTCTCTGTCAGGAGCGGGACCGCCTCTGCGTACATCACCATCTCGACGTACAATGATGAAGACGCCTTCATTGACGGAAGCGGTGCGTCGGAAGGGAATAACGGTTGTCTCTTGTCGCATTCCTATATGAAGTTCCGGGGTTTTACGGTCAGAAACTGGCTACACGACGGCATGTCCTTCAGCAATTGTGAATTCATCGAATTAAAGAAAATTAAAGTAACCGCAGTTACGGGTGGAATAACCCTGAAAAATACCGTGCATGATTTCGAGCTGGACAGTTGTATCATGTACGATTATTATGGCGGATCGGGAGGACTGGGATTTGATGCGACGCCTGAAGGGGTGACGGACCGGATCTACAACGGAACGATCAAAAATTGTAAGGCATACCTCACCGCCGGAGCGTTCGATAATTGCGACGGTTTTGCTCTCGGTCATGACGGAGTTTCGGATATCTACTTTTACAATTGCGAGACGTACGGTATTGGCGACGGATTCGATATCAGCGGAACCGGAATCGTTCTGGAGCGCTGTTCGGCGCACAATTCATCCTATGGCGGCGGCTATAAACTGTGGCGCGACAACGTCACACTGATCAATTGCATCGGGTATGACAACTCCACGAACCTTGAACTCGACTTCGATCCCTCAACAAACAAGGGCGTGAACGCAAGGTTGATCAACTGTACCTTTTACGCGTGCTGGAATGCGAACATCTACATTGAAAATACAGCCGGCGGAAGCACACTCGAGATGTACAACTGCATACTCGCTGGCGGAGAGAATACCGGTTTGACGTTTGACGGCGACAATATCAGTTGCTACACCGGAGACTATAACCTGTTTCACATGAATATTCCGGAGCGGGCAATATCCACAAGCCAGTTTGATTATTCCCTGACTCAAATACAGGATGGAGAATGGACGACGATCTCCGGACAAGATGCGCATTCCAAAGTCGTGATCGACGCGAATACTCTTTTCATCGACACTGTCAGAGCCGATCCCGATCTTTTTCCGAGAGCGGGATCGTTGGCGATTGATAACGGTTCACCTGTTCCGGGTGCGCCAAGCGTAGATTTCAACAATTCTCCCCGTACTGACGGCCGCATCGATATTGGGGCATACGAATATTCCTCCGGCACGGATGTCGAGAACCCAAGCCTTCATACTGTCGCAGGATTCACGCTGGAGCAGAGTTATCCCAATCCACTCACATCCGCAATCCGTGAGGCTACCATAACATACACGGTCCCGGAGCATTCACTCGTGAGACTGTCCGTGCTGGATCATCTCGGCAGAGAAGTGTCCGTGCTCGCCGATGATGTGAAGGATAGGGGGACATATCACACGAGGTTCAATGCGGAGTACCTTCCGGACGGAGCGTATTATTACCTGCTGCGGACGAAATCTTCCACCATCGTGGGGAAACTGATGATCGTTCGATAACCGCACTGTGTCTGTTGCATTCGTCTCTACATGAAACGAACAACGCCAACGCCGATATATATGGTCGTTCCGCCGCGTTCATTTCGTCACGACGTGGTATGGACCCTTCCGTGACGGGATCGAAATGAATGGCGCAGGGATATGGCGTCGAATTGTTGGACAAACAGAGCAAACGACCAAACATGTTGTGCAAATCGATATCTGATTCCTGACACTCGTACAAGATTGGATTCAAAATAAAACCGCCGCTGCGTTACAACGGAGCGGCGGTTTTTTTATATCGGCTGCGACGCATGAAAATCGGGAGTTACGACGGCACTTGCATGGGAAAAGATAAAATGCATTTCACCATGGTAGATTATCGTTGCACCCAGCAGCCAGGAGGTATCCGTGAACCGCAGCCGATCACTCCTTATGAAGTCGACGGAGCGGTGAGTGTAGCCGACGCCGCAAGGAGGAGCGGTCTCTCGACGACTGGCGCGCGCCAGTCGCTTGAAGTCCTGGAACGACTGGGCGTAGTGTTGAGAATCGGAAGCGGCCGTACACAGATATATGGGCCGACGCCCGGAAATCCCTACACAGATCTCCTGCTCCGCCTGTTCGAGACGGAGCGGCGACAATTCGACGATCTTCTCCAGGCCCTGAAAACCGCCGTCGCTCTGCCGGAGATCAGGGAAGCGTGGATCAGAGACTTTCCCGTCGACACCCCGCAGGCACTCGAAATAGACGTCGTTGCGGAGGCCAGGGCCTCTCCTGGGTGGGAAGCGAACTTCGGTCCAGACTGATTCAGACGGAGAAACGTCGTAATCTTATCCTCGAGCTTAATATGCATACGCTCGCGGACCGGCCAGCTACGCCTGAAACCGCGATAATGCTGCGCGTTGCCGGCGACACCGCCAATGCGGCAGCTCCACATGCGCTCCGCACCCAAGCCGAATCGGAGGAACGCTCACTCAGGATGGCAAGAGCCATCGCCGAACTACTACGCGACGATCCCACCCTGCTACGGCGAGCGGCGCATTACACTGGCCTGCTGTTTCACGAAGGACAAGGGACGGCGGATAGCGATCTCGCCGAGTGGCGACAGCTCCTGGAATCGTACTCCACCGAACGCCTGAGGGATCTACTGCTCGGGTCAAGCTCCCGGGCGATACGACTGCGACGCAGCATGCCTTTCCTCTCCGTTTTGTCTGCGGACGAGCGGGACAGGGTGATGAAATTCATGGAGACCACGCGATGAGGTACGACCAACTGGAACATGCGATACGTGCCGCTTGCGACGTCGCAGGCGACACCGAGCTATGGATTTTCGGATCGCAAGCTATCCTCGGAAGTTATCCCGACGCACCACGGAGCCTCAGGGCGTCCATCGAAGTCGACGTCCAGGCAGGCCAGGAATCGACCCGAAATGACGGAGTATATCGATGGCGCACTGGGCGAGGGGTCGCAATTTCACATGACACATGGATTTTATGTCCACGGCGTTTCTATTCAAACTGCTTTTCTGCCTGTAGGTTGGTCGGATCGAACGGTGGAAGTATCTCACCCGGTTGGTACGAAGGGTTACGCGGGGCTGTGTCTGGAAGCGCATGATCTGGCAGCCGCAAAATTGGTTGCGTACCGCGAAAAGGATCGGATCTTCGTGGCTACGCTGCTTGCCGAAGGCCTCATTGACGGAGCAGTATTGCTACAACGCGTTGCAACTCTTTCCATTGAGGATTCCCTTCGAGACAAACTCAACAGGTGGGTGCGAATGATACTCAGCGAACTCGACGAGAACGCGTGAGCATAGCCACTGGCAGCGGAGCTAGTCTTCAAGTAAACCGATCAACGACAATCAAAAATCCCTTCCGACAACCGCAAGAATTCCCGTTTAGCGAAGTGGAATTGTTCGAACGAGACATAGCCAAAGCACGCTGGGTTCCTGTTGTCCAATTCTTCACCCTGCCGCGTCGCTCACTCCTTAATATGCATCGTACCGAATGTCTTGTGGGATATACAAAGGCGATGTCGCGTAGCCTTTTGTCTCCCTCCCGAAAATCCCGTATTTTACTTTGATCCGTCCGATCCGCCCACCCGCGAATGTGGCGAAATTGGCATACGCGCCAGACTTAGGATCTGGTGGGGCAACCCGTGGGGGTTCGAGTCCCCCCATTCGCACTGAAACTTTTTACGCAAACCGAGGAGAAATTTTGGAAGTTCTGATTCATTCGAAAAACGACGTCGATCACGAAATCGAAATCATCGTGCCGTACGAGGAATTGCTGCCGCTGTTCGAGAAAGCGTATCGCGAGGAAGCGAAAAATATTACCCTCCCGGGCTTCCGCAGGGGAAAAGCTCCTTTGCAGATCGTACGCAAGCGCTTCGGTACGTCTATCGAATACCAGGTGATCGAAAAACTCTCAAACGACTATTTCCGCACGGCGCTTGAAGAACGCGACATCAAACCCCTCGGACAGCCCGTTCTGCATACGCTCGACTATGAACCCGGCGGTGCGCTTACGATCAAGGTGGATTATGAAACCGCCCCCGATCTGACCCCACGGGATTACAAGGGCGTGCAACTCGAGAAACTCGTGCACGAGATCACGGAGGAAGAGGTCAGCGAGGAAATCTCAGGATTTCTCAAGTCCGAACGCACGCTGACCCCGGAGGAGATCGCAACCGATGAGGATTTCCTCGTCACTATCGACATCCAGATGCTGGATGAAAACGGCGAACCGGTGGAAGGAAAGCGAAATGTGAATATGAAGGTCGAAATGGGAGACGAGTACACGAATCGGGATCTCGTTGCGGAACTGTACAATATGAAAGTCGGCGAGGAAAAGGACGTTGAATTCTCGCATGAACATGAGGATCACCAGCATACCGAACGCGCGAGAATCCGCGTGCTCACTGTCGAACGGATTACTCTCCCGGAGCTGACGGATGACTTCGCGAAGCGGGTGTCGCAAGGCACCGTCGAGGATGTGGATGCTTTGTACACCTACGTGCGTGAGCGTCTTGAAGAAATTTGGAGCGAACGTTACGACCGACAGCTTGAACAGGACCTCGTCAGTGAAATCGTGAAACGCAACAGCTTCGAAGTGCCGAAATCCATCATCACGTCCATCATGGACGATATGGTGAAGCACCTTCAGGAACAGCAGCCGAATAAAAAACTTCCCGACGATTTCGATCACGAGGAATACCGCAAGCGCCGCGAACCTGAAGCCCGATTCACCGCCCAGTGGATGTTTATCCGCGATGCGATTATCGAAACCGAGGGAATTTCCGTGGATGCAGCCGATGTAGAGGAGAAAGCCGCGATCGAGAGTGAACGGACCAATATCGACAAGGAACGGCTGATCGAATTCTACAAGAATTCGCCACAGTACGCGCAGTCTATGCTCGTCGAGAAACTCCTGAGAGAGTTGCTCTCATGGTCCGAGATTAAGGAACTGGACGACAACGACATCTCGAAAACCGGCCTGGCGCCATTGTCCATGCATACGCACGACCATGACCATGCCGACGACCATGCCGACGACCACGCCGACTATGATGTACACGAGCATGAACATGACAATGAACTCGCCCATTCTGACGAAGACGCTTCCGGCGATGATTCGACAACAGAAGAAAAAGGATAATCAATGCCTAACCACCCCATGGATTTCACCAGCATCTCGACGCCGGCCGCGGATCAGCTTGTTCCGATCGTCGTCGAACAAACCGGCCGCGGAGAGCGGAGCTGGGACATTTTTTCCCGCTTGCTTCGCGAACGCATCGTGTTTCTCGGCACGGCGATCGACGACCACATTTCGAGCCTCATCGTGGCGCAGTTGCTTTTCCTTGAGTCCGAAGATCCCGAAAAGGACATTTTTCTCTACGTCAACAGTCCCGGCGGCAGCGTCTCGGCCGGTCTGGCGATCTATGATACGATGCAGTACATCCGCGCGGACGTTTCCACCATCTGCGTAGGGATGGCTGCGAGCATGGGCGCGATTCTGCTGTTGGGCGGGGCGGAGAAAAAACGCATCGCATTGCCGCATTCGCGCATCATGATTCATCAGCCGATGGGCGGAACGCAAGGGCAAGCCACCGACATCGAAATCTACACGCGCGAAATGCTGCGCACGAGAGACGATTTGTACAAAATCATCGCACACCACACAGGAAAGACGATGGAGCAGATCACGACAGATTCCGATCGCGACAAATACATGGCAGCCGACGAGGCGCGTGAGTACGGCATCATCGATACCATACTCGAGCGCAAACCTACCGTCAAACCATCGGAATCCTGATCCATTCGACCCATAACCACTGCGTGTTGTATATTCGGTGGACATCCTGTTGTCCACCGATTCCTTTTTGAGGTTTCCATGATTCGATCCGTGCTGCCCGTCGCCGTCGCAACGCTTCTGTTTGCGGCCTGCGCGTCTTCTCCGCCCGCCGAGGAAATTCGCACCTACCCGGTGCAGATCACGAACCTCGGCGCAGCGGTGAATTCATCGCAGGATGAATTCGCGCCCAGCATCACCGCCAATGCAACCCGACTCTTTTTTACCAGGGGCGCCACCAGTATCCCGCACAATCGGGATTTCTGGCAGAGCACGCTGGACGGGGAGTTCTGGGCCAGTGCGACGCGCCTCCCTGATCGCATCAATAGGGAGACAAACGAGGGATCGCCGTCGCTTTCAGCCGATGGCCAGATCCTGTATTTTGCGGCCTCGGACAGGCCCGACAGCAAGGGGAAATCGGACATTTATGTCGCTGAACTCGACGGACGTGAATGGGGCGAGGCACGGAATCTTGATTTCCCGGTATGCACGGATGATTGGGAGTCGCAGCCCTCGGCCGCCGCGGACGGCCGGATGATCTATTTCGTTTCCGATCGTCCGGGAGGAATGGGCGGTCTGGATATCTGGACCGCATCCCTGGATCAGAGCGGCGCGTGGTCCGCGCCGGTGAACGTTGGACCGCCCATCAACACGGTGAAGGATGAGGTGTCGCCGTTTATAGCAAAAGACGGGCGCACGCTGTATTTCGCCTCGGATGGTCATCCCGGGCTCGGCGGGACGGATATGTTCGTCAGCAGGATGATTCGGGATGCGTGGTCGAAGCCAACGAACGTCGGTAAGCCGCTCAATTCGGAGGACAACGATGAATTCTTCAGTCTTTCGGCGGAAGGGCTGGTCGTGTTCTTTTCATCCCGCAGGGAAGGCGGTTTCGGAAGCTATGATCTTTACAGGGCCGAGCCGAATCCATTTCCGCCGGGTGCCGTGGTTATCTTGTCCGGCACCGTACGGGACGCGCGTTCACGCGCTCCACTCGCGGCCACGTTACGGGTGATCGACGAGACGAGCGGTGAAGAATTCGCCGTGCAGCAGAGCAATGCCTATACCGGCGAATACGTGATCATTTTGCCCGCGGGGGCAAAGTACATGGTTACAGCTACGGCCGCGACGCCGTATTTGCCGGAGAGCAGGAGCTTCGATTTTCTCACCCAATCCGAATACGAAGAGATGACGCACGATTTTCTGCTGCGCAAGGATGAGCCCATGCAACCTCTTGAGGCTTCCGTCACAGCCGATGTACTTGATTTTTCGCTGCTTCGCGGAAGCGCGACCGCCGGAGGATTGACCATCGAGGAACAGATCCGGCGTGAAACTCTGCCGCTGCTGAATTACATCTTTTTCGCCGAGAACAGCGCCGCGATTCCAGAGAGATATGAACTTCTTTCGAAGAATGAGGCAGGAAAATTTTCTCTCACCACACTGCCTGAAGGAACGCTTGAGCGCTATCATCACATTCTGAACATCTATGCATACCGCATGCTCGCCGATCCGGCGGTGCGCATCACACTGACCGGAACCACAGATGGGACCGAGCCGCCGACAGTAGCGAAACAGCGTGCGGAAGCGGTGTCGCGCTATCTGACGGAGATCTGGGGTGTGCGACCCGAACGCATCACCGTGCTCTCGCGAGGACTGCCCGAACGGCCTTCAGGTAGCCGCACAGCGGAGGGACGCGAGGAAAATCGGCGGGTGGAAATCGGGTCGAACGATCCATCCCTGCTCGCGCCATTGCAGCTCGAAGACGTCCAGCGAGTGCTCAAACCGCCGTTCGTCCGCTTCTTCCCGTCGATCACCGCGGCTGCAGGACTTGACCGCTGGCGTTTCGAAGTGCGGCACGGAAACACCATCGTGCGCGAGAGCGACGGCTCTACCGCCTACCCGGATTCGATTACATGGAATTGGCACGGAATCGATGGCGCGCTTCCCAGGGGTGAGACGCCGCTTCAGTTCACGCTGTACGCACGCGACAAGAACGGCGCGGAAGTGACCACGCAACCGCAGGAGATCCCCGTTTCTATGATCACCCTGGAGCGGAAGCAGCTGGAGCAGCTGCCGGACAGAACGATAGAAAAAATCAGTCTGATTCTGTTTGATTTCGACCGCGCCGATTTGGGTGAACAGAATCTCCACCTGATGGACAAGGCATCCGCAAGCCTGTCGGAGCGTTCCACAGTGATCATTCGCGGTTACACGGACAGGCTCGGAGAAAGCGAATATAATCTCGCCCTTTCGCAGCGCCGCGCCGCCGGCGTGCAGGAAGCCATGCTGCGGAAGCTGCAGGGTAGGTCCATACGTTCGGAAGGCGTCGGCGAATCGACGCTTCTTTATGACAACGAACTCCCGGAAGGTCGGTTTTATTGCAGAACAGTTCAAATTCTCGTCGAAACCATCAAGTGAGTCGCTCATGAAACACATCGCAAGCCTCGGTGTCATTCTTGTTTCCGCATTGCTGCTGACCGGCTGTCTCAACTATGAGCAGCGGACGGTCCTGTCTGAAGACGGATCGGGTTCCCTCTCCATCCATTATTCCGTTGGCGAGAATGTGATGAGTTGGATGGAGAACGGTAACCTTGCCTTTACGGAGGATAAGGTCCGCGAACAGTATACAGGCGACGGCATCGATATCGAATCCGTACGCATCACCACGGAAGCGGAGGATTCCTCGCGTCATGTACGCGTCGAACTTTCTTTTGATGAATTTGACCGGCTGTCCAGGCTGCGCGGTTTCAAGAACATGGAGTTCCACTGGAAAAGCGAGGGGGACGCGTTCCGCTTTTCCCACACGCTGGGGGTCACCGGTTCGTCCGACGATGCGTCGCTTGACGCATTCAAAGTGAAATACAGCTATGAGTTCCCTGGTGATATTCTTGAGAGCAACGCCGACAGCACCTACGGACGCACGGCATTCTGGATATTCGATTTGTCGGAAATGAATGCTTCGCACAGCCTCACAGCCCGGATCAAGGCGGACAGCGGCGCGAACGTCTGGTGGATTCTGGGAATCATCGCTGTGGTGATATCTCTGATCCTAGTCGTCTTCCTCATCCGTCGCAAGTAGGGGTTTGGCGCCGCGGTGAATCTGCGACCTGAGTGTGAATACGTGCGCGGATTCACGCGGATTATTGCGGATGTGCGCGGATAAGAAAGTCTGTGACTCAATATCCACAAATCTTTTATATTTGGGGTCGAAAAACTCTTATCCGCGCCAATCCGTTTTCATCCGCGAAAATCCGCGTACGTATTTGTAGTCCAGGCCCCGAACGCAAACGAGGCCGCTCTTGGAGCGGCCTCGCTGAATAAAAAATGTGCCGTAGCTTATTTCATCAGCATCATGCTGCGGGCGAGGATCTTGTCCCCGGAGAGGAGCTGATAATAATACACTCCGCTCGGATTGGTGCCTGCGTTGAATGGTGTTGTGTGCAGGCCGGCATCGATCATTCCTTCGACAAGGGTCGCGACGGTCTCGCCGAGCGCGTTGATCACACGAAGGGTGACGTGACGACGTTCAGGGAGCGAGAAGCGGATTTCCGTTGAAGGATTGAACGGATTGGGATAATTCCGATACAACTGGACGCTTGTGGGGAGTGGAGGATCCCCGACACCTGTGGGCGGGCGAAGATCATCGATCACGAAATCCACATCGACCACGCGATTCAGGTCTGTGGAGGAAATATACGTCATCGGAACCGGCATGGTCTTGCTCGGTTTGGCTTCCGAAAAATACGCGGTGTAGGAATACTCGGGATGATCCGCGTACAGGAGGTAATTATCCGGGTCGAGTCCGTTGATAGAATACCAGCCCGTACTGTCCGTGATCGCATAGCCGGCGATGCTGCCGTCGCGTTCGCGTTCGGCGAAAATCAGTGAGCCTGGAAGTGGCGTGCGTACACTGCCCTTACGGACGACAACCTGGCCATAGTATGTGCCGATACCGCTGCGCGACGTGCTGCGCAACTCGAAATTGACATTCTGCACGGTCCCAAGCGGTGAAAGCTCTTCGCTCTCGCGGAAATTGCTGCGTCCGCCCGACGAGTGATAATACTGCGGAGCAAGTCTCGAATCCATCGGGATGGCGAGCAGGGCGGAGGGAGGCGAATCGGCGAGATTGTCGAAAATGAACACGCCGTTGGTGTCGGTGACGACCGAACGGCATTTGCGGTACGTATGTCCGCCACCGGTACCTCGCTTCAGTTCGGAGTCGATCAGCACGATGGTCGCCTGCTTGCTTACGCCGGTGACCTGGCTCAACACCTTTCCGATCACCTTGTTATCGGTGGCGGATACGGAAGAGATCTCATAGTCGAGCATGAGATTGTTCTCGATACGGATCGCCCGCGCTTCCATGGCGTTGGTCTGTTTGCCCTGGAAGGAACGAATATGTCCATCCTTCTCGACGATAGTGTAATAATCCCTGCCGACAGGAAGATTCGCGACAAATTCACCCCTTAAACCGGTGGTCAACGCGGTGTCGACCAGTGATTCGCGCCATTCCACGCTATTGCCTTGCCACAGGGCGGCGATCTGTGTGGTGTCGCCGATGTGGATGAAATTTTCTTTCCGAATGAACGACACGCGAGCGTTCGCGACAGCGTCTTTATCGGGATCGACCACGGTACCGGAGACCGGCGTCAGGGTTCCCGGATTGGAAAGCAAATAAAATGGATATACAAGTGTTTCGCCTTCCTCGAGCGGGCGCGGGATGGCGCTATAGGGGGACGATGCGTTGATGTAAAACTGGGCGGCGTATTTCCCGGAGGATTCGAATGCATACGCGATAATCTGACCCGCCTGAACGTTGTCAAGGACGAAATCACCACTCGAATCAGTTGTGGTTTCATAGCCCAGGTAATAACCGGGACTTGTTGTCCAGAAACGGACAATAGCATTCTCAAGTGCATCGCCAATAGTGTTCTTCACGGATCCGCGGATGGTCCCCGGTTTGTCCGCCACTGTGATGGTGAACTCCTGATATGCCTGCGCACCAGTTTTCTGATCGGTGGCCTGGAGCGTGATATTGTACTGGCCGATTTTGTCGGGAATCCAATATAGCCATGCGGTGCCGTCGAACAACCGCTCGGAACGCATGCCGTCGGGTACGGCGCCGATCAGCATGTAAGAGATATCGAGGCGGTCAGGTTTATCGACTTCCGGAAGGTAGAAATAATCGACACCAACAACGGCGGTAGAGCGTGGTATTGAGGTGATATGCAGATCGCCGGACGGAGGGAGAACCTTGATCGAAGTATAGGCGGTGCCATATTTGCCCGGGCTATAAACGATAGTAACAGAGTACTCCCACGTATCGCTGGCTTTTACGTTGTAGTCCGTAAACTGCTCGGACGGACCATGAATATTCGCGATCGTGAGGTCAGGTGTAATTGCGCCCCGTCGAATAATGTACTGGGATGCCACAAAACCTGCGGGTGTTTTCCATTGGAGTACAACATGTCCGTCGCTGTTCACTGCGGCCGCCAGATTTTCAGGAGGCGGATTCTGCGCCTGTACGGCTGTCGTCAGCAACAACAACGAGACAAGAAATATGGAAATCCGGTGTGTCAACGATGGAAACTCTTTAATCGATGGAAACTCTCTTAATGATGCCTCTGATAAAATTACTCCTTTGCTCCGAGGAAAGCAACGGTCGGGGCCTTTTTTCACATTACAATTACATTAATGTTACATGCGAATGTCGTGCCAGCTTTGCAGACTCGAAACCGGAGCAAATTGGGGTAGAATGAAACTAGTGACGGTATGTTGACGCCAGAATTGGGCGCGATGTCAGCATGCCGCCGTCACATCATGCCGAGCTTCTTCATTTTTTCCACGAGTGTTGTTCGCTTGAGCCCAAGTATCCGCGCGGCTTCGGTCTTGTTGCCGTCGCTGTGTTTGAGCACGAATGAGATATGCTCTTTCTCGAGATCGACAAGGGTCATCAACCGCTGGGGAGCGCGGAGGGATACGCCAAGCTCCCCTGTGCCTTGCGTGTCGCCATCCTTTCCGGCGGTCGCATATTCCTGTGGAAGCATTTTCGTCGTAAGAACGGCTTCGTTCCCCTGGGCGATCAGCCTGTTGATCAGGTTTTCAAGCTCACGCACATTGCCTTTCCAGGGCAGGCGCTGGAGATGCTCAACGAGTTCGGACGATGCCCCGCTGACGGCTGAAGGGTGATGCTGATTGTATTTCGCAATGAAATGCTGGACCAGCTCGGGAATGTCCACCAGACGCTCCCGCAGGGGAGGGATCGTTATCGGAATCACATTCAGCCTGTAGAACAGATCCTGGCGGAAATTGCTTTTCGCGATTTCCTCCTGAAGGTCGGTGTTTGTCGCGCAGATGATGCGCACATTCACCATGCGTATGCCCGGGTCACCGACGCGCCTGAACTCGCCCTCCTGCAAAACACGCAACAGCTTGGCCTGGAAGGCGAGGGAGGTATTGGAAATTTCGTCCAGAAACAGGGTGCCGTTATCCGCTTCCTCGAACAGACCGGCCTTGTCCGCCACCGCTCCTGTGAAGGCGCCGCGCTTGTAGCCGAACAGCTCGCTCTCAAGAAGAGTGTCCGGCAGAGCGCCGCAGTCCACGGCGACGAAACGATGGTCCTTTCTCGAGCCGTTGTAATGGATGGCCTTGGCGATCAGCTCCTTCCCGGTCCCGCTTTCGCCGTAAATGAGTACGCTGCCCTCGCTCTTGATGGCGACCTGCGTTTCACTGAACAGCCGTAGCATCGGTGCGCTGCCGCCGACCACGCTTTCGAAACCGAAGCGCTGCTGCACTTCGCGGCGCAGGTAAAGATTCTCCTGCTTCAGTTTGAGATGCAAGCGCGCATTTTCTATCGCGATCGTGGCGAGATTGGCGAAGGCCTCAAGGAATTCGGCGTCGATTTCAGAAAAGGACATGGCCGACACCGCATCGGAACGCGAATCCACATACACCGTTCCTATCACCTTCTCCTTCAGTCGCATCGGTACGCAGATCAGGGAATGAATGTTGAAGTTCACGACCGAGTCCCTGCGGCTGAACGACTCGTCCTGCGATGTGTCGGATACGATGATCGGTTTACCGCCGTGCAGAACATCACGCAGAATGCTCAGGCTGATCTCCGTCGCATCCCGGATCGTTTCCTTCTCGACATTCCTGGACACCTTCAACGAGAGCTGATCGTCCTCTATCAGAAAAATCATCCCACGTTCGCCGTTCATCGCCTCCAGCGCGCTGTCCATGATGCTGTCGAGCAGGGCGTTGAGATCGAGTACGGAGTTGATCTTTCTGGCGACCTCGTACAGCGTGCGCAGATTCTGTTCTCGCACCGCGGTAAGGGAACCCAGGGCGTCGGAGCGGTGGGTGAGGGCGAATTCGCGGACGATGCCCGCGTTGGTACGCACCTGTTCGAGATAGCTGCGATAGAGCTGCGGATCGGAAATGCTCTCGGCGCCGCGCATGAGTTCCGCATGCGCCAGCTCGATCATTTCCGTCGACTCGGCTAACATCTTGTTGGCGCGCAGCACCTGCGCGTGGTTGAAGAGGATGTCGTGCGATCCGCCATGGAGCACGCCGTGTCCGGCAAGCAATTGCATCGCCTCGGTGGAGAGGTCGAGGGCCACGGCCGCGCGACCGAGCCGCAGTTGCGCCATGGCGGAATATGAGCGCGCCAGGATGCTGTGCGAATCGAAGCCGTGTTTGTCGGCGAGATCTCCGAGTTTGCCGAACAGGTGCATCGCTTTTTCGAAATCCACCGCCTCGCCGCGCGCAAGCATGAGAATACCTTGCCGGTAAAGCAGCATGGCGGCGACGTTGACGTCCTGCGCTTCGCCCAACATTTGTTCGGCTCGCACGATCTGCTTCTGGGCGTTGTCGAAATCTCGCCGTTCGATGTGGCACATCGCGATATCGTTCGCCGCGCTGGCCTGACCGACCTGATCGCCGGCGGCGGCCGCGATCCGTTGCGCTTCCGTCAGGGCGTCGACCGCCGCATCGAAGGCGCCGAGCGTCAAGTAAAGAGTGCCGAGATTCTGAAAACACTTCCCGATGAGGTACTGATCGTTGAGTTCGCGTGCGATCCGTAGTTCTTCCTGCAGGTGCAGCACCGCAGGGGAGTAGCGACAGATGGCGATTTCACATTGTCCCATGGAACCACAGGATATCGCCACCAGGCGGCGGTCGCCGGAGGCCTTGGCCAATTCATTCGCCCGGGCATGATAGGCGAGCGACTCCTCATATCTGCCAAGGTAAAAGTACTGCATCCCGATGTTGCCGAAGACCCGGGTCAAACCGCGCGGATTGTCGATACGCTCGAAGATTTCCCGTGCCTGGTTAAAACAATCGAGCGCTTTTTCGGGTGCTTCAAGTATGGAGTAATACACAAGCCCGATATCAACGATGATGTTGCCTTCGTCGATAGCCGCCCCCGAAGTGGCGTACAGTTCCCTCGCGCGTTCGTAGTGGCGCAGCACGGCTTCTCCCGGATGCGTGCGATATTCGATCATGCCGAGCTTCTGGTGGCAGAATGCTTGCCCGGCTATATCGCCCGTTTCGATGCACTGCCCCAAGGCTTTCTCGGTGCTGCGGCGCGCGCGGTCGTATTCGCCGTTGGCGAGATAGTACTCCGTCTGATTTTTGTAAACTTTCGCCAGATTCGACGGGGAATTACCCCTCGCGGCGAGGAGGAGCATTTCCTCGAGATATTCCTGCTCGTCTTCTCGCCGGCCCAGTATGTTGCATAACCGCGCGAGCGCATCGAGGATGTCAAAACGACGGTCCGCTGATCCGGTCGAGAGGGGGAGGGCGTCGCGAAGCAGCGTCACGGCGCCGGCGTAGTCGAAGCGGATCTCGCGCTCACTGGCGGCGGCGAGCAGCAGCGGCATGGCCTCATCACGCAAACCGGCGCCAAGCGCGTGCCTTCCCAGCACGACGGAGGTGTCGCGGCCTGGAGGATGCTCCATGTACCAATCGTACATCGCCCGATGCGCGGTGTTGTCCGCTTTCGGAATCGCCGATCGCACCGCCGGGTGCGCTGGGAAGTAGCCTCCATCGATCGTATCGATCAGACGCGTCCGCTGTAGTTTCGATATACCCGCGCGGATCGCCTCGTGCGCAAGACCGGTCGCGTATTCGATCGCTTCAGGTGCGAGAGGAATTACCGCCGCGGTGATGCAGTCGAGGATGCGGCGGGTTTCGTCGTCCAGCCGCTGTATCGCACGCTGATACGTCTGCGCCAAGGTGGAGGGAAAGATCTCACCTAAATTGTCGCGTTCGTGAATGAGCCATCCGTGTCCGGTCGCTTCGAGAATCCCCTCTGCCTCGCAATAATTGAGCAGATCCTCCATCCGTCCCGGAAGGCCTTTGCTCTGACGCTGTATCACGTCGATGAACGACGGGGACACACTGCCGAAAAGCGCCTGCAATGCCGCAGTTGTTTCCTGCCGGCTTACAGGCGCCAGGTGGATCACTTTCCAGAGCGGCGTTCCTGCGAGATACTCCAGCGCGTCCATGCGTGTCTCGTCGGCCCCGAGCAGAAGCAAAAATCCGCGGTCTTCGATCGTATCGAGGTACGAAGCCAGGAATTCCAGAAATTCCAGCGTAAAGCTGTCCACCTGGTCAGCGACATCAAGAACGAGTGCCGAGGGAGCGCCGGCATCGACAAGCAGCTCGGCCGCGGCGTGGAACACCCGAATCCTGGCGCTTTCCGGCGTGAGTTCAGGGAGATCCGCAGCTTCAACGTCCGGCAACGCTTCAGGAAATGCCGCTGCGATGATGCCGAATCGCGGGTCCTCCCCGGCTGCGGGATGGGATGCGGATAACGCCGCGACAATATTCAGCACGGGAGCGAAGCTGCCGCTGTCCGCCGTTGAGACCGCGCGGAAAAGGTGGACGCCCTCGAATTGCAGCTCCGTCGCGATCGATCGTAGCAAGCGCGAAACGCCGGATCCTTCGGGTCCGCTGATGCACAGGACGACAGGCCGCTTCATCGCCTCGCTTCGCAACTCGGCGATGCGAGCCCATTCCTGCTCGCGCGGAATGTCTGGAAGTCTGATGCCGCGCAAACTTTCGTGTCCCTGGAGCTGAGGCGTCCGTCCCAGAACATCGGAGGCGGCCTTGTGCAGTTGGAACGCGGTGCGGAAGCGCAGCTGCGGCTGCTTTTCCATGAGCGTCCGAATCCAGCCCGCCAGTTCCGGAGGGACGTCGGCGGGAAGCGGAGGAGTGTCCGCGTCCAGATGCATGCGCAGCAGCGCGACGGGGCTGTCGGCGATGTAGGGGGGATGTCCGCTCACGGTTTCAAAGAGCACGCATCCAAGCGCGTAAAGATCGGAAGCCTCGCCGGCGGATTCTCCGCGGATGATTTCCGGGGGCATGTAGGCCAGCGTGCCGCTGAGACCCTCGCGCAGGCTGCCTGAAGGAATGCTCAGGCCGAAATCCATGATGCGCACGGCCAGACCATTCTCCCCGATGGAAATGAGGATATTCTCCGGTTTCAGATCGCCGTGAATGACGTGCTGCGAATGGATATACTCGAGTGCCGCGCTGATGTCCGCAACAAGCTCGGTGAAGCGCATCGCGTCGAAGGATCCGTCCGAGGCGCGGACATGCGCCGGTGAGAGCGCTTCGCCGTCCACCCAATCCATCACGAACCACGCGCGCCCGTCCGGAAAATAGCCGAAGTCGTGGACGCGCGCGAGACAGGGATGATCGAGCCCGCTGAGGATGCGGAACTCCGATTTCATGTGCAGGGTCTGCACGGCGTCGCGCGCCTTGAGCACTTTCACGGCGACGGTGGCATCACGCTGCTGGTCGTGCGCGCGATACACCACACCGGACCCGCCTGAACCCACGCGGTGTTCGATGCGATAGCCTGGTATGACCGGATCCAACTCCTCGATCCCGGTCATCATGACCACACTTCGTTTTTCGCCTGTCGTGTCATCAGTTCCTGCGTTGCGAGTATCGGATCTTTTCCGTTGAACAGAATCTCGTACATTTGCGCGACGATGGGCATTTCGACGCCGTGACGCAGCGCGAGTCCGTGCGCTGAGCGCGTGGTGTCCACACCCTCGGCAATCATGCGCATCTCCGCAAGTATCTCGTGAAGCTCGCGCCCTTTGCCGATCTGTTCGCCGACATACCGGTTCCTGCTGTGGCGGCTCATTGTTGTAACAATAAGATCGCCAAGTCCGGAGAGACCTGCAAACGTATGCGGGTCCGCTTTGAGATGCACGCCCAGTCGTCGGATTTCGGCGATGCCCCGGGTGATAAGCGCGGCTTTCGTGTTGTCTCCGAAATTCGAGCCGTCGCAAATTCCCGCCCCGATGGCGATGACGTTCTTCAGGGCGCCGCCAAGTTCGACTCCGATAACATCGGTGCTTGCATACACGCGGAAGGAGTCGGTCATGAATACCTGGCTTACCAGCTCGGTTGTACGGGGATTGACGGAGGCGGCGACGACGGTTGTCGGTCGCTGAAGCGCGACTTCTTCGGCGTGGCTGGGACCCGACAGTATCGCATAATGACTTGCGTCGAAGCCCGGAATCGCATCCGCCGCTACCTGCGACATGCGTAGCAAGGTTTCCGTTTCGATCCCTTTCGCGACGTTGACGATGTACGGATGTGTCAGTTCCCTCGCGGGCGCTTCGCTGAGAACGGATCGGACATGCTGCGATGGGGTGGCGATTACGAGCATGTCCTTGCTCCGGCAAGCTTCTTCAATATCCCCAGTTATCGACAAGGCGGATGGAAGTTCCAGATCGGGCAGATACACGGCGTTGCGTCCGGTGGACCGCATCGCTTCGACGTCATCCGCAGACCAGGACCAGAGTGTGACCGAATGATTATTGCTGACGAGGAGGACGGCGAGCGTGGTACCCCAGCTCCCGGCACCCAGGATGCCGATTCTCATACATGCCCCGTGAAAACGCTGGTGGTGAGTGGACCGCTTGTGTACCGTCGGTCGGAACGCCCGGTGGGCGCCGGGATCAGAATGTGAACATTTTCATCGACGAGCCCATCTTCCGTCCCAATAGCTTCAGCCGATTGAAGCGGCTCTCCTGCCCCAGAAGCAGGCGTTTGATATTGGCCCGGTGGGCATAGAACAGGAGCAACGTTGTGGCGATGCTGAACAGGATCAGCGTATGGTAGCTCGGAATATCGACGTTAAAAACGTTGTATCGGATGAACAGGGTGGACGGAAACGCGGTCGCCGCGCTGAGCGATCCAAGCGAAACGTAGCCCGTGGAGAGGAGCACAAGGGCAAACACGATGATGGCTATCGAAATATCGATCGGTGCGATACCGACCAGCATGCCTGCTGCCGTGTTGATTCCCTTGCCGCCCTTGAAATTCAGGAACACTGAAAAAATGTGCCCGAACACCGCAGAAAGGCCAGCGATGATCTGGACGATCGTAATGTCGTCGAAGGGCGTCCGGTTGTTGAAGGGGAAATCCCCGTAATGCAGTCGCGCGATGACGAGCACGGCGAGGAGGCCTTTCACGAGGTCCCCGGCCTGCACGAGCAGCCCCAGCTTCCAGCCCAGCATGCGCATCACGTTGGTGCTGCCGATATTGCCGCTACCATGATCGCGGATGTCGATGCCCTTGAAAAATCGGGATACGAGCAAACCGGTTGGAATGGAACCGACGACGTAGCTGAGAATTATGATGAGACTGAGTAGATACATGGCAAAGGTGTGAATGAATGATCACAAACAACGATGTAATTTATTTTTTTATCACCTTAAAATCAACGCATTTTTTCGCGACCCCTTCTCCGTACAATAAAGGCGGGAACGTCGGAAACTCCATACGACATCGGATGGTAACCGATAGCCTCTTCCGTGCGGTATCGGCGCCTTGCTTCCCGCATTCGGTACAGCGTGACCGTTCATTTCGGACATGACACGTGGATGGTGTGGATATTGCTTGTATCCCCCGGGGGACAGGCGCGTTTCATTGAAAATCCGCGAAACTCCGCTTTACCTGTCCGCCGAAGTTCGTCAGCGCAGCCATCGATTGTCTGGGCATCGAAGTGAGGGCGGACGTGAATGCGTGCGCGGATTCCACGGATGAACACGGATACGCACGGAGAAGAAATTTTCTGTCTCCAAATCCTGAAGTCTCTCGTATCGGGGTTTCAAAAACTTTTATCCGCGTTCATCCGCCTAAATCCGCGTTGATCCGCGTACGTATTCAATCCGCGAAAATCCCGCGGAGTGACAAGCGTGCACGTATTTAACCGCGGGGGTTCGTTGCTACAGTCGTTAATTTCGACAATTCCTGCTGTGTAATTTCATCCACACCATGGCAAGATCACTGAGCACACGAAGATGTCATAAGCAGCGTCCCTCCCGAAATGGCCTCGTACACGGTGCCGCTATAAATACCGTGGCGTGTACGCACAGACAGGTATAACGCTTGATTCTGGTTCTCTTTTGATGGAACTTGACTGGTCCAATCATGACACGACTTACCTACATCGATACCGAATCACATCCTCGCCGCCGCTTCTCCGGCAGCTGGATGCGCGTCGCCGATGCCGGACTGCGACGCAATCAGACGCTGCTGCTCACCGTGGCGGCGCTGTGGCGTTTCCTGTTCCTCGGCGCTGGCGAGATGCGGCAATGGGATGAAGCGATCTATGCGCTCCGGGTGAGAGTCGTCCTGCAATTCGGCGAACTATGGGATCAGTCGGCGCACATGCTCGCGGGCAGCTACTACAGTGCGCATCCGCCATTGTACGTATGGTTGTCGACGTTCTGGACCCTGCTCCTCGGCGACGTCATGTGGACCCATCGCCTTACATCGGCGCTGGCCGGAGCGGGACTGGTGTTTCTTTCGTACCGCGTCTCCCGGAAGGCTCTGCCAGTGAGTTTGTCACTCGCCGTCGCATTCTTCGTCGCTTGGTCGCCCTTGCTCGCTGAATATTCCGTCCTGGGACAGCTCGACATGCTGCTGGCGCTGTGCATGTTCGTTGCGCTCGCATTCGGGGCGCACTACGTCCGCACGGGACGCTCCAGGTATCTCGCTTGGGGAGGACTGCTTCTTGGGGCAGCCCTGATGACGAAAATGCTCTTCGCGTTGACCATCTCGGTTGCGATGGCGGCGGCGTGTCTGTTGCTGCGCGGAGATCACAGGAAGCGGGCCGGAGTGTTCGCATTGGCCGCGACGGCGATTTCTCTTCCGCTCTGGGTGCCGTGGCTTGTTTCCTTCTCTCTTCAACACGGACAAGGAAATCTGCTGTACCTGTTTTCTTCCGCGACGCCTCTTGGAGCCACGCTGGCCGGACAGGAGGGTACGGTGAAGGATACGGGCTTCTTTTTCTACGCAAACCAGCTCATGGTACACGGCTCGGCGCTGCTGCCATTCACCGTGTTCGCTCTGTGGCGATCGCTGCGCGGGAGTACGTCCATTCTTCTCACGGTGCTTGGCGTGTGGATGCTGGTCCAGACAGCGGCGCTGCTTGTCGCCGGAAGCGCCTTCGAGGTCTACCTTATTCCACTAGTTGCTCCGCTCGCGATCTTCGGCGTCAAGGGGGTGCAGCTGACGCGCAGGACTTCCGTGACCCAAAGACGTGCATTGTTGATGGCCTCGGCCCTGTGCTTCGCGTGGTCGTTGTCGCAGAGCTGGCGCTTCGCCGTAAAATCCCTGCTTGGCGTCGCGCAACGCGGGGCGGTGGACGGCGATGTACTCCTCGATGCCGCGATGCTGATTGCGGTAGCCGCTTCCGGCATCGCTCTCGCATGGCGCGTCGCCGGATCGACGCCGGCGAAACGTGTGTTCAGCAGCAGCACGCTCTACGGCCTGGCGCTGATACTTGCAGTTGTCTGTGTCTGGAATTTTATCGTGGTGCGGCCCGATGCGATGCGCGATGGTGCGGAATCGACTGCGGCGTTCGTGCGATCCAGCGACGCTTCTTACGTCGCGTTGATCGGTAACGGCGATAATCCCCAGCTGACGTGGTATCTGAATGGAGCCGATATCGGCTGGGGTGCCAACGTGAAATCGTACGAGCGGCTGGAACCTCATACCAGGGGCAACGCGGCCATCGTCGAGCGACTGCGGCACCTGGCACGAGAACACCGCACGCTGGCCGTGATCGAACGGGTCGAAATCGCCAAGGGAATCTACCGTTCTCCTGGCGATGTCCTTCCCGATGGATTCCGCATTGTCGTGACCACGCGGCGCTACATCGTCGCGGCGTCGTTTCCCGCAGTATCGCCGACAAGCAGCGGCAGTCCCCGAACGCGATGAAGCATCACCCTCGCATGCGGCGCGTTTCCCGCTCGCAGTCAGGATGCGCTGTGTTATGCTATCCTTGCACGCGAGCCATGCTACCGCCGTTCGTGCAGGCGCTTGAGAATTCTTCGGTGGCCTCGCCCCTCGACGCCAAAGTTCCGGATTACGTTGACGTGGATAAACCTGCTCTTGTGAACACCCGTAGCCATATCGTTCTCGCGGCTCACGCCGCAAGGTGGTAACATGAAATCAGCGCATATCGGCGTACTTCGTCTGCTCCGGGAGCGATCCATCTGGCTTCTCGGGACGTTCTGGATCGCTGTGGCGTTGTGTTGCACGCAACTGCCGCTCGTTCAGACGCTGGGGTACGAATTCTCGATGGTGATGGGACTGGCCGTCGCCTGGACCGGCGCTCCGGTCTTTCTGACGCTCTCTCGCCGGCTCAACCGCTTGCAAGGTTCGTCGCTTCTGTCGGATGCAGTCAGGATTTGGGGTTTGATCGCCGGGGTCGGGTTACTGCTTCTGCTTCCCCCTGCGTCGGTCATGGCGTTCAATGCGTTGTTCGTTCGCAATTGCGCTCCGCTCGAGGGTCTGCTGCTGTATCTGCTTATTCCCGCCGGCACTGTGTTGTTCGCGGCCGCGATCGCCGTGTTTTTCAGTGTGCTGTTTCCGAAGCGCGCGTGGCCCGCGCTGCTCACACTTCTGCTGGCTCTCCTGGCGCAACCGTTTCTGGAAATTCTGGCACGCCCCCAACTCTACTCTTACAACCACGTGTTCGGCATGTTTGTCGGCTTGTCGTGGGATCAGCAGCAGCCTCCACTGGAAACGCTGGCCCTCTACCGCATCCTGACCCTGGCGTACATCGGGCTCCTTCTTTCCACCGCAGTCGCGCTCAAAGCCCTCCGCAAGGACGGCAGGATTTCCGTACGGATACGAAAACAGCTTGTATCGGTGTTCATCCCTGCGCTGGCCGCCGCGTTGCTCCTTACGTTCTACAGCGACGAGCTGGGATTTTCCAACAGCATGCGCCATTTGCGCAGCCGCCTGTCGGGCACGCTGCATACCCCGAATTTTACGATCATATACGATACATCGGCGGTAACGGAGGATGAACTCCGTATTATCGCCGACGAGCACGAATTCCGCCTGCACCAAGTCCGCGAGGAGCTCGACATCGACTGGTCCCGGAGAATCGTCTCCGTGCTCTATCCGGACAGCGAGGTCAAGGGCGAACTTCTCGGTACGCGCACGTCCGAGGTAGCGAGGCCGTGGAAGGCGGAAATCCATCTCTCGCTGGACTCCTGGTCGGAATCGCTGAAACACGAACTCGTCCATGTCCTGGCCAGGGAATTCGGACCAAACTATATCGGCGTGCCCTTCGTTCGCGTGCTCGGACTCACGGAAGGACTCGCCATGGCCATCGAATGGGATTACGGCGACCGCAGCCTTCACGAATACGCGGCGGGAATGCTGCGGTATGGGCTGATGCCGCCGTTGCGGCGCCTGATCACGACGTTCGGATTCGCGGGCGGTACATCTTCGGTCGGATACGTCGCGGGCGGATCGTTCACGCGCTGGCTGATCGATCGCCATGGCCTCGAACGTATGAAAAAGGCATACGCATCCGATGATATCACTGGCGTATATGGAGAGAGCTATGACCGACTCGAACGCGGTTGGCATGAGTTTTTACGGAGTGTGCCGCCGGGTCGTGCGGACAGCCTTGCGACGGCATACCTGTTCAGGAGGCCATCGCTGTTCACGGCGGTCTGTCCACGCACCGTAGGCGATCGCACGAAAGCGGCGGCGGCACTGATGCGGCGGGGGAAATGGGTAGCCGCGCTTCGATCGTACGAAGCGCTCGAAAGACTCGCGCCAGGCGCCGGCTCGGCATTCGGCGTTGTGCAGGCACAGTTCAATCTCGGTGGACACGATTCCGTCATCGCGGTTTCAACGCGCCTTCTCGGCGATACGGTCAGGGCCTTTTCCGTCGTACCGATGCTTCTGTGGCAAGGTGCTTCGTTCTGGAGCATGGACGATTCCGCACAAGCGGATGCAAGTTTTTCTCGTTTGATCGATGCGGGGATTCCGGGATGGACCGGTGAACGGGCGCGGCGCTACCGCCGGGTTTTGAGGGAATATGCGAGGGACGGCGAGTTCCGCGAGGCCATGCTTGCCAATCTGCATATCGTAACGAATCCGGATAGTCTGCGATCGGTCCTGGCGGAAAAATTGTTCAACCTGGCGCGGTCAAAAGGAGCGGAGGGTGCGCTGCTTGAAGAGGCTGTCCTCAGACTCGGCGCGGAGAAGCAATGGCGGGATACTGCGCGACAGATGCTGGAGCGTATCAGCCCTGAACGGCGAAGTCCGCTGATGTGGCGTGTGCTGGGAACGCTGTACTATCGCCGCGATCTCTGGGCCCGCGCAGAATACTGCTTTTCGCGGGCGCGGGATGATGTTCCCGCTACGGCGCGCATGCTGGAGGATTGGCGCCAGCGCTGCGTATGGAAACGAAAAGTGTCAGAAGAAACGAAGCACGTGAAGTGAATCCGTCGTTCGATTGATGCGCTCCACCATCACCAGATTCTTGCCGTCGACATTGAAACGAGGCATGATGTTCTGCGGAGCGATGCGGCTCAGCGGCAGCCCCTGTGATGAAGCCAGCCAGACATCGCCCGTCTTGGTCTCGTACACCATCGAGTTGCGCTCGTCTGAAACGTCGATGTCGATGACGTCGCCGGTGACGAGGGTGTTTTTACCGCCCGTGATCAGGTCGAGAAATACGATAGCCGCACTTTCCAGCATGTACACCCCGGGATTGACGAGAGGGGGGCGTTGGAAATATATAAGACGCTGATGCCAGGGATTATCGGATGTGAAGGGAACGCTGGTGAAGGTGTGCAGCAGCGTTCCGTCGGTGGCGTAATGACGCACCTCGCCTGTGCTGAAGCGCACAACGAGAGCATCTCGTCCAGCGGACGTGATGGCGGAAACGGAACCCGGAGCGCTGTCGGACACGAGGAGGGAATCGTCGATGACCCTCCAGTCGGCAGGATCGAATATCAGTCGGCGGACTTCGAGCACCGAATTGGATACGCCTGCGCAAAGCGCCACGGAGCCACTCTCGCTCATGAATTGCGCCGCCGCCGGCTTAACCGCCCCGGGTGCGGTGTACGTACCGCGCACGACCCCGTTGAGATCCACCATCGAAATGCGGCCGTCCTGCAGGAACATCAGCACCGCGCCGGATGGGTCGAAAGAATACAACGCGTGCTGCGTGCGGAGATCGACCAGATCGATAACGCGTATCGCGCGTGTCGAGACGGTCATGATGGCGAGTCGCGTGCTCGGCGACGCAGGTAAACCCGGCCCGATCATCGCCCCGTCCTCCGTGAGGTTCCCACCTATATATCCGGCCACGATGGTTTCGCCATCCGGCGACCATACGGGATCGAAGAAATGTTCATACGTCGTGGGATCATCGTCCGAGCAAGCCGGAAGAACGAGCAACGTGAAGGTGAGAAAGGGGAGCAAGAAGGCGGAAAATCGTTTCATGCGTGTATCCGTCAATTTCCTTTGGAGGTATGTACATCGAAAGGTACGGCAAAGGCCAACATGACCCAACCGCCCAGAAAAGCCAGCCCGCCGAACGGCGTGACCGCGCCCAGCCAACGTACATCGAACACGGCGAGCAAATAGAGACTGCCTGAAAACAAAATGATGCCGGCGAGAAACAGCCATGCGGCAAGGCGAAGGCGCCGGAGATGACCGAAGCGCATCGCCACGCCGCAGACAAGGATGGCGAGCGCATGAATGGCGTGATATTGCACCGCCGTCCGATACACCTCAAGCGCCCGGTCGTCCATATCGGCCCGCAATGCATGCGCACCGAACGCGCCCAATGCGACCATGAGCATAGCGGAGATCGCACCGACCCGAAGCCAGAAGGAGCTTTGTCGCTGGATGAGTAATCCGGGATCGTGCGTCATTGAATGGGTCATGAGTAGAAAAACACCACAGACCTATGGAAGTTACACCCCGGAACCATGGAAAGCAGGGGAAAAATCCGGCGCTGTGATCGAGACCGTCATCCTGGAGGCGAATCGGTCACCCGCGGATCGCGCGGCCGCGCCGTCCCTGTACAGGCCGAAGACCGACGACCCGCTCCCGCTCATAGCTGAAGCGACGGCGCCGGACGCAAGCATCTGATCGCGGAGCGCGGCGATTTCAGGGTGCGCCGTCATCACTGTCGGTTCGAAATCATTCGTCAGAGCGTGCGGGAGCAGGGCCTCGTCCATGAAGTTGTGTCGTCGCGGTGCGGCGAGGTCGATTGCCGATGGAACGCCCGCGCGGCGCAGCGATGCGTACGCCCATGCCGTCGACACGTGGATTGGTGGGGTCGTGGTCACAATCCACCAGGGTAAGGAGAGAGAAATGGGGTGAAGGATTTCGCCGCGACCGGCTGCTTCTGCGCTGCTGTCCTGTAAAAAAAATGGTACATCGGATCCGATTTCGGCGGCGAGGATATGCAGCCGTTCCGGCGGGATACTCATTCCGAGCAGGGATGGAAGCGCGCGCAGTACCGCCGCGGCGTTGGAACTTCCGCCGCCGAGTCCCGCACCCGCGGGAATACGTTTCTCCAACTCGATTCGCACTCCACCGCCGCCGGACAATGCGAGGACTGCTTTCGCAGCCATGATGCAGAGATTCCTGTCATCGCTGGGGAGGTCGGCGCGGTTGCAACGCATGCTCGCGCCCACGTCGGCGGATGCAAGCATCAACGTATCATACAGGTCGATGTAATGGAATATCGTTAGCAGATCGTGGTAACCATCCGGACGCTTGCCGAGAATGCGCAAACCCAGGTTGATTTTGGCGTATGATCGGACGGTCACGGCGCTCAATTTTCTCCGAGAAATAATCCGAACGTCAGCGTCAGCCGGGCGAAGGGCCCGTTCATCGCGAAGTCCGGCATGTTCAGCATTTCGAAGTTGTCGTCCATCTTCCAGGCGTCGCCAAAGGCGCCGAAGTACCCTGCCGTCAGGCCAACCATCATGAAAGGAGGAATTTCGTATTCTGCGGAGAACGTTGGCTGCATGGCGAAATAATTGTTGACAAGTTCGTGCCTGCTGTCCGTGGCGGAGACAGGCGATGTTGGAAAAAGGCCGTCCCAGGTTTTGGCGACGTTGTCGGTTTCAGTCAACGTGAGCGTATAGCTGCCTCCACCCAACAGAGCTCCGATGACGAAATGCAGCCGGCCGATCGGCACAACGTATTCGAGCGTGACGCCGCCCGCGCTGACATCAAGCCGTGTGCTCTGATATCTGCCGTTGTTGTCGCGGCGTGTTTCCAGGCTCCCGCCGTATCCCATGCCACCGACGCGGAGATTGGGAATGAACATGACATACGCGTAACCGTGGCCGCCGAAGAGGAACATGCCGCCGTCGTTCAGCTGCGGAAGCCCTTTCAGCGCGAGTTCACTGTTCAATACCGTGGCGTTGAGGAAGGACCAGCCAGCGTTGACGCCACCGCCTCCGCCGACAATGCCGCCGCGGCGTTCACGTCGGTTCGACGGCGTTTCATCTTCCTCCTCCTGAGCGAGGACGACACTGGACAATGAAAGCAGGAGGACGAGAATCGCAATTCCGTATTTCATAACGAAGATCCGGTGTTGTTGCAGAAGTTTATTGAAGATCGGAAGGTAGCCCCACCAATGCAAACGGGATACCGTCAGATGAATAAGAGCAGCGCCTGGGTAGCGATGTTGGCGTAGATCCCGGCCACGACGTCGTCGAGCATGATTCCCGCTCCGCCGTGCCACCTGTCGATTTCTCTGGCAGGCGATGGTTTGATAATGTCGAACAGTCGGAACAGCAGAAACGCCGCGAGCACGGCGATCCAGGTTTTCGGGAGAAAGGCCAGGGAAAACCACATTCCCGCGACTTCGTCGATAACGACGATGGACGGATCCTGGCCGTGGTGCTTCTCCAGCAGCGTCGCCGCCGGCAGCCCTGTAAGCAGCACCGTGCATGCCAGTAGAAAAAGAATGACGCCGTTGCCGGTAAACGGAAGAAACCAATACACGGCGACCGCGGCCAGCGAACCGACCGTGCCCGATGCGAACGGTGCGTATCCCGTAAAGAAAAAACTGCCCCAGATCCGGGCCAGCCACAGCAGCGAGCGGCTGCCGAGGGTAACGGGATTCACCGCGTCCATGCTCAAAGCACCTGCCTTGGGCTGCCGAAGAGCCTCGCGATGATCCGCCGGTTGTCGATCACATATTGAACCCCGGTCCACAAGGTGAGCACGGTCACCGCAAGCATCAATGCATAGACGAGGTCCGCATGCAGCAGGGTGGGGAGGAGGTCTCCCAATGCCGATCTCACCCAGGCGACGTCGCGTCCGACGATGAGCAGCAGCAGATAATACAGGACGGTCATCTGAATGAAGGTTTTTGTCTGGGCGAGTTTGCTTGTGACGATATGGTCGTCGCGGCTTTGAGCGATAGAACGCAGCACGGTGATGAGCATATCCCGTACGATGATCACGATAACCATCCACCAGTGCACGTATCCGAGGACGGCGAAGCCCGCGAAGGCCGCCGATGTAAGAAACTTATCTGCGAGCGGATCGAGAAATTTTCCGAGGTTGGTGATTGAACCGTAGCGCCGCGCGATTTCTCCGTCGTACCAGTCCGTGAGGGCCGCGATCATGAACACGACGATGGAAATCCGCCGACTGACCGGATCATCCGCGATGATGAGCAGGAAGAATACCGGCGAGAGCACCAGTCGCGCGATGCTAAGATAATTCGGGAGTGTCGAAGCCATGTCGTATGGTGACGAGTTACGGGAATCCGGAGGCTAACCGCCGCCGAAACGGGATACGGTTCGTCGGAAAATGGCATATTTACGGCATAAAAAAAACCTCTCCGTTCGGAGAGGTATAAGCGAGGGCGCCGGGGTTACGATGCATCTTCCGTCGCCTGCCTTCGGACGACGACCGCCTGCATGCCTTTCGGCCCTGACTGCGCTTCATAATCGACAAGTTCGCCGCCTTTGAGCTTTTTGTAGCCATCGCCTTCGATGACCTTGTAATGCACGAACACGTCTCCGCCATCGGATGGCTTGATGAAGCCGAATCCTTTCGCGTTGTTGAACCACTTGACGACACCTTGTTCCATGCTGCCTCCTTGAACAAACGGTGGGGGAAGACTGACAGACTTTCGCTTTCATTCCGCACCGAACATTGTTGGTGCGTACGTCGATCCGCGCGCGATGCGGATTCAGGTTCCGGGATACTCCTTGGTAGGGGATGTATTTTTGCCCTAAAATACTCACCGATTTGCCTTGACGCAAGTAGGCGGAACGCTTTTCTTTTCCTGCCCCGAAAAAAAATGCGTCGGACAGTGTGATAGAGGCGCAGACTGTTCACGTCCAGGTGTTTCACGGAAGCAATGCGGGGGAGGAGGACGGCGGGGCGGCGATTCAGACCGGCTCATTCTCCGAAGATTTCATTGCATCTCTCCTCGATTCGGTTTACATTCACGATAGAATGATCTTTTATAGTTGACCCAGGGCAGACCCGTTAGTCTCGAAGAGAGGAAAGAACATCGCCGATCGGTTGTCTGTCCGATGAACCGAATTATCCTGCGCACATGAAAAAGGAGCGGCCATGAGCAGTCGTGCAGTACCTTGTTGTCTCCCGATAGTTCTGCTTTTATTCCTGAATAATCCTTGCGAAGCGCAATTCGGCTGGTTCCATCAGAATCCGCTCCCGCAGGGGAACGATCTGAACGCTGTGTCTTTTATCGATGCGCAGACAGGAACCGCTGTCGGTAATTTCGGTGCCATCATCCGCACTACGGATGGCGGTGTACACTGGACCGTTCAGAACAGCGGGACGAAGGACTCGCTCAAGGGTGTGTGCCTCACCGATGCGAATACCGGAATCGCGGTCGGGCAAGATGGACTGATTCTGCGGACAAACGATGGCGGGGCTAGCTGGGCCGGGGTATCCAGCGGGGTTGCTCCGATGCTGAACGCAGTCGCATTTACAGACGTCCACACCGGTACGATTGTCGGAAACGGCGGAACAATGCTCCGCAGCACCGACGGAGGCATAACCTGGGTACAGCAGCCGAGTGGCACGACCTGGCCGTTGTTCAGCGTTGCGTTTACGGCATCCGGGGCGGGATTCGCCGTAGGCCAGGCAGGAACCATACTCCGCACCGGCGACGGCGGCGGTAGTTGGGAAATTCAGACGAGCGGTACAGTCCACCCGCTGAATGGCGTGGCGATTTCCGATCCTCAAAACGCGACAGCTGTCGGATGGAATGGTCTTATACTACGGACAACGGACGCGGGAGTCTCCTGGACACAGCAGGCAAGCGGGCCGGCGGGCAACCTGAAAGGGGTGTATTTCACAACTGCGGATATTGGCTGCGCAGTGGGAGACATGACGACGCTACTTCGTACCACCGACGGAGGAAGCACATGGACGAGGCTGCAGTCGCCTGCTCATCTGCAGGCCGTCACCTTCGCCGATGCGAACACCGGCACCGCGGTGGGGTACATCGGAATGATTCTCCATACAACGGATGGCGGTGAAACATGGGAAGAGCAATCGAGCGGACCACGGGATCCGCTGCAGGCTGTCGCATTCAGTGATGCAAGCACGGCAGTAGTCGTCGGCCCCTTGGGAGACCTCCACCAGACTACCGACGGTGGCGCGACATGGGCTAAACGCAGAAGCACTGACGGAATCCTGCTCTTCGACATCGATTTCGCCGATAAAAGCAACGGATTTATCGTTGGCGAAGAAGGTCTGCTGCGAACAACGGATGGAGGCGCGACGTGGAGCGTTCAGCAGATGGCTCCCAATCCAGCGCTCTATGGTGTTTCCTTTGTCGACGAGATGCACGGGACCATCGTCGGCAGGTCAGGTACCATTCTCCGCAGCGACGATGGCGGGACGACGTGGGTGAATCAGGTGAGCGGGACGAACGAATATCTGTGGGATGTGCTTTTCACGGATCTCAGGAACGGGACTGTTGTGGGGGGCAACGGCACGATCCTTCGAAGCACGGATGCGGGAGAGAGCTGGACCGCGCAGTTGAGCGGAACAACCCGCCATTTGCGATCCGTCTTCTTCATTGACAGTATGAACGGATCGATCGTCGGCGATCATGGCACGATACTGCGCACGACCGATGCCGGAGCGACCTGGACAGCCCGGCAGAGTGGCGTTATTTCTCCCCTGCTTGATCTCGTCTTCACCGATGAGCGCACGGCGTTTGCGGTAGGCGGAAGCGGAGCGATTCTCCGTACCACCGACGGAGGTTCGACCTGGGTGTTGCTCTCGGGCATTACCCGCGTGGGACTCACCGGAGTCGCTTTTACCGACAAGTACAACGGAACCATCGTAGGAGGATACGGCACCATCCTCCGCACCACCACCGGCGGCGTGACCTGGGTCGAGGAAGAAGAATCCGCGCCCGCCTTTTTCCATCTCGGACAAAATTATCCCAATCCCGTCACCGCGAGCACCACTATTCCATTTACGATCACGAAGCCGGAGCATGTGATGCTGAGCGTGTACAACCTGCTTGGCAGGAGGGTGGCGGTGCTGGTGGATGAGCTCAGACCAGCTGGGCCCCATGCCGTTCCCTACGATACGGAAGGGCTCGCGCCGGGGATGTACATCTATGTTTTAAGAACCGGATCGAGCCTCGAGACAAGGAAGCTGCTGCAGACGAATGCACCTGCGCCCTATTGATTTATTTTTCAGGAAGGGGATGAATGCCCCTGCTGAAGTGTCTACCTATGGTAATGATGTATCCAGGTATTTGATGAGAGGATGAGCCATGATCAAGAGTACAGTACTTTGTTGCCTTTATGTCGGTATCCTTCTCCTCAACAGCAGTCTCTGCGAAGCGCAGTCGGGCTGGTTCTGGCAAAACCCGCTGCCGCAGGGGAACTCGCTGTATGGGGTTGCTCATTGTGATGTGTCGACGGCGACCCTCGTCGGAGCTCATGGGACGATTATTCGTACCAGCGATGCCGGTGTGACATGGTCGATTCAGAAATGCGGTTCGACCATCAATCTCAAAGCGGCTTTTTTTACAGATAATGAGAGAGGAATCGCGATCGGTGACAGCGGCACCATTTTTCGCACCACAGACGGAGGCAACCATTGGGAGCGTCGGCCCAGTGGTACGAAGGAACATCTGCGGGGTATTTCTTTCGACAGTCCAAACATGGGGACTGTTACCGGATACGGCGGTACGATACTTCGCACAATGGACGGCGGGGAAACGTGGGTGGCTCAGAACAGCGGCACGACTGAAAAAATTCTGAGCGTATGCTTCACCGATCACAATACGGGGACCGCCGTTGGTGAGATGGGATTCATTTTACGAACGACGGACGGTGGGGCACACTGGTGTGCGCAGGATTACCCAGCAATCTGGCCACTGTATGGGGTCGACTTTCTCAACGCCGATATCGGGATCGCGGTCGGGATCTTTGGAACCCTGCTTCGCACCATCGACGGTGGAGCACACTGGCTGTCGCTCGACGTGGCCCATAAGAACCATCTCTCAATGGTCACCTTCATTGATCACGAAAACGTCTTCATCAGCGGGTGCAGAACCACGCTCCGCTCTCAGGATGGCGGCTCAACGTGGGCGATGGCTCCGGAGGGATCGGAACCGTCGTTCGGGGACATGGCTTTCGCGAATGCGGCCGATGGCTTTGCCGTTAGTGGCTCGAGCTCCATATACCGCTCGACGGATGGTGGTATCACCTGGCAAAACATGAGACGGGGAATCGCAAACTCGCTCACCGACTTCGTGTTCACCGAAGGCACCACCGGCATTGCTCTGGGGATTGAAGGCAGCATTCTTCGGACCACAGACGGTGGCGTTCAATGGTCGAAGCAGAAGAGCGTCCTTCCGAATTATCTCCAACGTGTACACTTCCCTGACGCGATGAACGGCACGGCGGTGGGGACCAGCGGGACAATCACCCGCACAACAGATGGTGGTCTTACCTGGAATAGGCAAACGACCTCCACCACTGTGCAACTCCACGGCGTATTCTTCGCCAATACCCGAGTCGGCATTGCCGTTGGCGATGAAGGAACGATACTTGGCACCTCGGACGGCGGAGCGACGTGGACCCCACGGGCAAGCGGGACGGCAGAGCGCCTGAGCAGCGTTCACATGCTCAGTCCCGATGTGGTGATCGTGGTCGGCTACGGAGGAACGATACTCCGCTCCACCGACGGAGGGACGAGCTGGAGCAGTCAGAACGTCGGGACGGAGCAATACTTCTCCGACGTTTCCTTTGCGGATGACAAACTCGGCATTGCTGTTTCGGGTACGATCTTTCGAAGCACAGACGGTGGACTGCATTGGATAGAGCAACCCAAACCCGCTCCCGCGTATTTGTCGTCAATCACCTTCATCGACCGGAACAACTGCGTTGTACTCGGAAGTAACGGGACGATACTTCGCAGCAACGACGGCGGGATTTCCTGGACGCGGCAGGCCAGCGGGACATCAAACGGTCTCGGTCGGGCGGCGTTTATTGATGTTGACAATGGATTAATCACCGGTGGTGGCGCCACCATCCTCCGCACCACCACCGGCGGTGTGACCTGGGTCGAGGAGCAAAAACCCTCCCCCTCCCTTTTCCATCTCGGACAGAATTATCCCAATCCCGTCTCCACCTCCACTTCCATCCCCTTCACGCTCACGAAGCCTGAGCATGTAACGCTCAGCGTGTACGATATGCTCGGACGAGAGGTGGGGGTGTTGGTGGATGAGTGGCGGGATGCGGGAACGTATACTGTTTCCCTCAATGCGAACGGATTGACGGCGGGGATGTATTTTTATGTGCTAAGATCAAGCACGGGCGTTGAGACAAGGAAGCTGCTGCTGACGGGCACGCACGCAGGATTTTGAATTTTATTTTCAGAAAGAGGAATGAATACCCCTGCTGAAGTGTCTACCCATGGTAATGATGAATTCAGGTATTTGATGAGAGGATGAGCCATGATCAAGCGTGCAGTACGTTGTTGCCTTTCTGTCGGGATACTTATTCTTTGCAGCAATCCCTGTGGAGCCCAATCCGGATGGTTCTGGCAGAATCCGTTGCCGCAGGGCAACAACCTTTACTCTGTTATTTTGGTCACTGCGAATCTCGGCTTTGCTGTCGGAGATTTCGGGACTATCCTCCGAACTACGAACGGAGGAAATAGCTGGGAGCTTCAAACAATCGATTCGACTGGACGATTATTCGATGTTTCCTTTATCGATAGCGAGATCGGTACGGCTGTCGGGAGCAACGGCACTATCCTCCGCTCAACAGACGGCGGGATAACATGGAGCAAGCAAACAAGTGGAGTCCCTGTGGATCTCTTTGGCGTGACACTCACCGATCGATTTTCAGGCGTGGCTGTAGGGAAGTATTCGACAATCCTCCACACCAGCGATGGTGGAGTCAGTTGGACGAAACAGGATAGCGATCTAAAGGGCGATAATTTGAATGCAGTAGACTTCTTAAACTCACAAACCGGGATTGCTGTGGGGGACAATGGGGCGATCACCCAGACGACAGACGGTGGATACAGCTGGGAACAGAATTCCCTTTTTACCATCGCACCATATTTTGCCGTCAGGTTCATTGATGACAGTAATGTCATTGTAGTCGGTTCATCATCACTGAGATCGACAAATGGTGGTCGTCGGTGGGATGATCAACCCATCAGCACGAACTGGCTGTACGATGTCGAATTCAAGGACACCAAACGAGGAACAGCTGTCGGTTCGCTTGGAACGATCGCTGAAACCACCGATGGCGGGATCTCATGGGTCGAGCGAGTGATCGAGGAGTCCGTTAGCCTCATACCATTCTTACGAGGAATAGCGTATTCTAATCACAGCAATGGATTGGCGGTAGGGCAGAACGGCGTCATATACACGACCGCCAATGGTGGCATCAGTTGGACCGGCGCAGCATTTACTTATCCGTTCATGGATGTCTCCCTCGTTGACTTAAACGTTGGCGTCGTCGTTGGAGATGATGGAGCGATTTTTCGAAGCACCAACGCTGGTGGCGCCTGGATTCAACAACCTCGATGGACGTTCCAACGCCTTTGGGGTGTCCATTTCACCGATGCCAACACTGGAACAGCCGTGGGCGATTCTGGAATTATTCGCAGGACATCCGACGGCGGTATGACTTGGAACAGTCAGCAAAGCAATAAAACAACGACGTTTTTTGATGTTGCTTTTCTCGATCATAATATCGGAATAGTCGTTGGCTCCAATGGCTCGATCCTGCGAACCACGAATGGTGGAACCCAATGGATCGACCAGTCACAAGACTACATGAGCACTGTTCGTACGATTTCTGTTATCGATACTTTCACCGCAGTTGCGGTCGGGGTTTGGTCTACTTTGGATGCATACGGAGGTTTGATACTCCGTACAACAGATGCGGGCGAACACTGGACTTCTCAACGCATCGATGGTGTAAGCTCACTGCTCTCCGTCTCATTCACTGATGCAACTCATGGATCCGCATGCGGGGTCAACGGAATCATACTCCGGACTACGGATGGCGGTGTCTCTTGGGCGACACAGATGAGTGCGACACAAGAGATTCTCAACGGCCTCTGCTTTACTGATTTGAACAATGGGACTGCAGTCGGAAGGAAAGGCACAATACTTCGAACAACGGATGGTGGCCGGAATTGGTTTATTCAGCCCAGTCCTACCGCAAAGGAATTCATACGCGTCGCATTTTCCGATACAATGAATGGTACAATCGTCGGGGAATCTGGCACCATTCTCCGCACCACCACCGGCGGCGTGACCTGGGTCGAGGAAGAACAATCTGCGCCCGCCTTTTTCCATCTCGGACAAAACTACCCGAATCCCGTAACCGCGAGCACCACCATCCCATTTACGCTCACGAAGCCGGAGCATGTGAGGCTCAGTGTGTACGACATGCTCGGCCGGGAGGTGGCTCTGCTGCTGGATGAATGGCGGGAGGCGGGATCGTACAGCGTGCATTTCGATGGCATGGACCTGCCGTCGGGTATGTACTTCTATGTCCTGAAAAGCGGTGCTTGGATGGAGACCAGGAAACTGATGGCGACGAACGCGGCAAAGAGCTTCTGACGATGCCTTCGCTCCATTCACGATCCAGAGGGTGTCGGGTACTTCGAAAAAACCGCGTTATGACCGTTGCAGCGGAGCGATACAACGTCACGTTCTTGCCTCAAAAAGAAATATTACTCGAGGTTCGACGACCGGTCTTCCAAAAGATTCTCTTGGCGACTTTGTGCCGTTCCGTCTTTGCGTTACCTCCCCCTCCCCTCAAAAAATTCTCTTTGCGTCTTTGCGCCTTTCCGTCTTTGCGTTACCTTCCCTTCCCCCTGCCCTTTGCCTGTTACGTGCGTCGATTCACACATTGCATCTTTCTTCAAACCGAAGTACTTTAGCAGCTGAATCGCCTTTTTTAGTGACGAGCGAACAATGTCACAGATCTACACGAGCCCGCGCTCTGCGGTAGTCCGCTTGTTCCCGCCGTTCCGGGTGCAAATTAAAGCTATTATTGGCATGTATGGTTATTTTCATAGTGCCCCACCATTCCCCGACACCGTTACCGGAGATTGTTATGAGGTTTCGATTACTCTTCTGCTGCATCGCGCTGCCGTTGCTGTTCCTGCCGGATAATCGCTGCGAAGCCCAGTACGACTGGTACAAACAGGATGCCGGCCTGCCCGAGTGGTGGCCTCAAAAGAGACTTCGCGGGGTTCATTTCACATCCCGCGATCACGGAGTTGTGGTCGGAGATGAGGCAACCAGAATCCGAACGACTGACGGTGGGACGAATTGGATGAGGACGCAGGGAGAAATCCCATTTTCATTGACCGCGGTGCAATTCATCGATAACAATGACGGGTTTGCCGTCGGAGAACGTGGAACCATGCTTCACACCAGCGATGGCGGAGAAACCTGGAGAGACCTGGGTTTTCGGGATGCCGTCGATTTCACAGATGTGTCCTTTGCCGACACGCTCATCGGCATGGCCTTGTCCAAACAGGCGGTAAGTGGCGAGATTTATCGTACGAGCGATGGCGGTGCCCATTGGACACGCTTGTCCGCACCGGCGATTGCGTTCAATGCGGTTCATGTATTTGACGCGGACAATGCCATAGTAGTTGGTCCCTGTGAGTCTATATACCTCACGTTGGATGGAGGCGCAAGTTGGTTCGGTTGGCACGCCCAGTTATGTGGACGGGATTTCCTGGACATGAGTTTTGTCGACAGGTACAACGGTTTTATAGTCGGGTCACCAGGAATGATACTTCGCACTACGGACGGAGGCATGAGCCGGGATGAACAGCAGAGCGGAACGTCCGTAAGCCTGTATGGCGTTTCCTTCTCCGACCCCGACCACGGAACGGCCGTGGGTGCGCGCGGTACTATTGTCTGCACCACAAACGGCGGGGCTACGTGGGAGAGGAGTACCAGCGGCGTCACGAGCGACCTGTACGATGTCTGTTTCACCGATCGATACACAGGAACCGCCGTTGGCGACAAAGCGACGATACTCAGGACGACCACCGGTGGCGCAACCTGGATACCTGATGACCGCCCGGTGCCTGTCCAGTCCGCCCTGCAACCGAATTATCCAAATCCCTTCGCGGCCGGAACCACAATTCCCATCACATTGGAAAAGTCGGATTATGTCTCCCTCCGCATTTTCGATGCGTTCGGACGTGCCATTGCAACCCTCACCGATGGGAGCATGGAAGCAGGCATGCATACGCTTACCTGGGAAGCGCTGGGTGTGCCGGCGGGGGTGTATTACGCCGTCCTCCGCACAGGGCTGAAATATGAAATACGAAAATTGGTGCTGATCGACATGCAGCAGCAATGACGCCGCGCGAAGGCAGTGGATCTATCTCCACGCCGCGACTGATAAAAAAACATTGTCTCATATTCCGTACCGAGGTAGCTATGTCCGCAAGAGCTATTTTTTTCTACAGCCTGTTTTTTGCCGGCATGTTGCTGTGCGACCAATGCCAAGCACAATCCGCCTGGACCTTGCTGAATCCGCTTCCACAGGGACATCGTCTCCTGGACGTCTCCCTTCTTGATGATGTCACAGCCGTTGCGGTCGGGGATTGCGGAACGATAATCCGCACCGATAACGGCGGTGCGCTTTGGACCGTGCAAGCGAGCGGTGTTGTAGCAAATCTCAATGCAGTCGCCGTCATCGATAAAAATACAAGCATTGCCGTTGGCGAAGGCGGAACAATAGTACGGACAACCGATGCCGGAATGTCCTGGCTTCCCCGAGCCAACACCGGCATCTACCATCTGCATAGCGTCTGCTTCACGAGCAATCGGACCGGTTTCGCAGTCGGAGATGCGGCCACAATTCTGCGCTCGCTCGATGGGGGCGACACATGGACGCTTCTCTCATCCGGATCGGTAGCGAATCTCTACAACGTACGCTTCATCGATGATATGCATGGCATCATTACCGGAACCGATGGAGTAGTACTCCGGACAACGGACGCCGGTGATAGTTGGAGTATGGCCATGCTTGGACTGAACAGCACCCTCAACCACATAACGTATATCGACCAGTTCAACATTATAGCTGTGGGTTGGCAGGGAGCCGTGTTGAGAAGCAGCGATGCGGGGATAACCTGGGAGACAGCAGTGAGCGGATATATGGGGAAAAGCTCGGCGTACGATATCGACGCCACTCCGGATGGTCTCATCACCACTGTCGGCTTCATGGGAGAGATACAGCGCAGCACAGACCATGGTGCGACTTGGGAGAATCAAACCAGCGGAGTATCATACTCGTTGCAAGCGGTGGATTTCATCGATGGGCGTATCGGTGTCGTTGTGGGCGATGCCGGTACGATTCTCCGCACAACCGACGGTGGAGGGACCTGGACGTCACAGGACGTCGGCACAAAGAACCATCTTATGGACATCGCATTCGTCAATACAAATACAGGGACGGTGGTCGGTGGTGGTGGAGTGATCATGCAGACCACGGATAAGGGGGCGACCTGGAGCTATCAGAACGGTGAGGGTCGAAATCTGTTGAACACCGTGTACTTCTTCGATTCCATGTTGGGCTTCGCTGCCGGACAAGACGGAACAATTATGCGGACCGATGACGGTGGTACGACGTGGTATCTGATTATGGACGGCGTCCAGGTCGGCTTCAATGCTATCTCATTCGTGGATAGGAATGTGGGCCTCGTCGTCGGAGACAAAGGCAAAATACTCCGCACAAGCGATGGAGGAGAATCATGGAACTATTTGCAAACCGGCACGCTCAATTCCCTTCTCGCTGTTCATCTGATCACGATTGATATCTACATCGCGGTGGGTACGGATGGGACCATTCTCCGCTCCACCGATGCCGGCTTGACCTGGAGATACCAGACAAGCGGCACCTCCAGCACGCTCTATTGCATGCAATTCAGCGACGACCGTAACGGGTTGGTGATCGGAGATAATGTGATGTTGCGCACAACCGACGGCGGTGCAAGCTGGACGCTGCGTCTGATTTGGACCCGGAGTTCATTACGCGCTGTTGCATTTCTTAATGCCGACACTGGCATGGCGGTCGGCGTTGCCGGGACGATACTGAGAACAGAAAACGGCGGGCATGATTGGTATGAGCAGATGTACGGTACGTGCACCACATTCCATGGAATCGCCATGCTGAATGATCGTACGGCTATCGTAGTCGGTGATGGCGGCACCATCCTCCGCACCACCACCGGCGGCGTGACCTGGGTCGAAGACGAAAAGCCAGCCCCCTCTCTCTTCCATCTCGGACAGAACTATCCCAATCCGGCAACCGCTTCCACCACCATCCCCTTCTTGCTCACGAAGCCCGAGCATGTAACGTTGAGTGTATACGACATGCTCGGACGGCAGGTGGCGGTGCTGGTGGATGAGAGGCGGGATGCGGGATCGTACAGCGTACATTTCGATGGCATGAGTCTGCTTTCGGGCGTGTATTTCTATGTGCTGAGAAGTGGATCAAGCATCGAGACAAGGAAGTTGCTGTTGACGAATGCACCTGCGGCCTATTGAAGTTTTTTTTCAGGACGGGGAATGAATGCCCCTGCTGAAGTGTCCACCTTGGTTATGATGAATCCAGGTAATTAATGAGAGGATGAGCGATGATCAAGAGTACAGTACTTTGTTGCCTTTATGTCGGTATTCTTCTCCTGAACTGCAGTCTCTGCGAAGCTCAGTCGGGCTGGTTCCATCAGAATCCTATGCCGCAGGGAAACCACCTGAACGCTGTGTCCTACGTGGATACGCAGACGGGTACTGCTGTCGGAGACTTCGGTGCGATCATCCGCACCATGGACGGCGGTATTCACTGGACTGTGCAGAACAGCGGGACGAAGGACACTCTCAAGGGTGTGTACTTCACCGATATGAACACCGGGATCGTTATCGGGCAGGGAGGTATGATTCTCCGGACAACCGATGGCGGAGCCACATGGACCGCCCTTACCAGCGGGACGTCTCTCACTTTAAACGCCGTCGCTTTTACCGACGCTGGCACCGGAACCATTGTCGGAAACGGCGGAACAATCCTCCGCAGTACCGACGGCGGGGCCAGCTGGGCGCAGCAGGCGAGCGGCACGACCTGGCCGCTGTTCGGCGTTGCGTTCACGGAATCCGGTGCGGGATTCGTCGTCGGGCAAGGAGGGACAATACTCCACAGCAGCGACGGCGGCGTCGCCTGGGAAATTCAGACGAGCGGCACAGTTCTCCCGCTGAATGGCGTGGCCTTGTCTAATCCTCAAACCGCGATCGCGGTCGGTTGGAATGGTCTCATCCTCAAAACCACGGATGCCGGAATATCGTGGACACAGCAGACAAGCGGGCCGACAGGCAATCTAAAAGGCGTTTATTTCACAACCGTGGACAACGGCTGCGCGGTCGGAGATATGGGTACCCTTCTCCATACCACCAACGGCGGTAGTACCTGGACGAATCTGCGGGCGCCGGCACATCTGCACGCCGTCACATTCGCCGATGGAATGACGGGCGCCGCGGTGGGCTACGTTGGGACCATTCTCCGGACAACTGATGGCGGTGAGACATGGGAAAAGCAATCGAGCGATCTTCTGGATTTCTTGCAGGCCGTTGCATTCAGTGATGCAAACAGCGCCGTCGCCATCGGTTACCTCGGTGGGATATATCACACTACCGATGGAGGCACGACTTGGTCTGAGCGTAAAATCGGTGATGGAGTCCCGCTGCTTGACATATCGTTCGCTGATAAAACCAACGGATTTGCGGTTGGCGAAGCAGGCCTGCTGCGCACAACGGATGGAGGAGAAACATGGTTTCTTCAGGAGATTGACGCTGATGCTCATCTGATTGGTGTGTTCTTTATTGACGAGCTGCACGGCAATATAGTTGGAGAGTCCGGCACAATTCTCCGTAGTTCTGATGGTGGCGCATCTTGGGTGCGGCAGCGTGCTGGCATGAGCGGTTACCTGTGGGATGTGTTTTTCACAGATGTCAGGAATGGGACCGTAGTAGGGACCTACGGTACAATTCTCCGCAGCACCGATGCCGGTGAGAGCTGGACCGCGCAAGTGAGCGGAACAAACCGGCATTTGCGATCCGTCTTCTTCACGGACAGTTCGAACGGATCGATCGTCGGGGATCACGGCACAATACTGCGAACAACCGACGCAGGGGCAACCTGGCTCCCGCAGCAAAGCGGGGTCATTTCTCCTCTAAGTGAGATCTTCTTCACCGACGCACACACTGCTTTTGCAGTCGGAGGAAGCGGGACGATTCTCCATACGACTGACGCAGGTTCCGCCTGGGTACTCCTGTCCGGTATAACACGCGAGGGGCTCACCGGAGTCGCATTTACCGACAAGTACACCGGTACCATCGTCGGCTCCTACGGCACCATCCTCCGCACCACCACCGGCGGCGTGACCTGGGTCGGGGATGAAAAGCTCACCCCTTCCCTCTTCCACCTCGGCCAGAATTATCCCAATCCCGTCAGCACCTCTACCACCATCCCCTTCTCACTCACCAAGCAGGAGCATGTGACGCTCGGCGTGTACGACATGCTCGGCCGGGAGGTGGCGGTGTTGGTTGATGAGAGGCGGGATGCGGGGTTGCACAGCGTTCGTTTCGATGGCGTGGGCATGCCGTCGGGTATGTACTTCTATGTGCTGAGAAACGGATCGAGCGTCGAGACAAGAAAGCTGCTGTTGACGACTATGCAGTCAGATTATTGAAGTTTTTTTTCAGCAAGGGGAATGAATGCCGCTGCTGAGGTGTCTACCACATGGATAGAATGAGCTTCATATGATAACAGGTGTCCTGATCGAAGTGATCCGCGATGGTACCGGCTCCTTCTTTCCCCTACAGCTACCGAGTCCGGCCTCATTCCGCGACGTGAAGCCGGTCTCTTAACCCTTTCATCGTGGGAACAATGCATGCTCCCATGTGTCGTTGTCATTACACGAATTGACCAATCAAGGAGCACGTAGCATGAGAAACCGCATCGTCCTCATCGTTCAACCCCTGATCCTGCTGATCCTGACGGTCACCATGGGCAATGCACAATCGAAAGATGGCTGGCGGTCCTATACACCTCCCTATGATTTCAATTCATTTCTCCATATATCATGTACCGGCAGTGACACCGCGACAGTTGTAGGACAATCGGGTGTGATATTACGAACAACTGATGGAGGGAGGCGTTGGAGACCGCAGGTGAGCGGAATAGGCACGCTTCTCTACGAGGTCAATTTCATCACATCGGAAACAGGTGTCGCGGTTGGGTGGGATGGAGTGATTCTCCGAACCTCCGATGGCGGGGCACATTGGATCGCCATGAACAGTGGCACAACAAACGATCTGTTCAGCGTATGTATGAATCCCGACGGTACAGGTATTGCCGTTGGAAGGGATGGGATTCTTCTTAAAACGACTGACGAAGGCATGTCCTGGATTCCCAGGTCGAGTGGGACATCCATGGGACTCGGCAAGATTGTGTTCTTGAACAACCTTACCGGCGTTACCGTCGGTGAGGGAGGAACCATACTCCGTACGACAAACGGCGGCGAAGACTGGTTTTCCGTCCCATCAGGCACTTCAAGTACTCTGAGTAGCGTAAGCTTCGCAGACAGCATGATCGGAACCGCTGCAGGGTGGGACGCCACGATCCTTCGAACTACCGATGGCGGCATGACGTGGGCGAAACAGACAATTGACGCCAGAGCAAACATGATATTATGGGACGTCGCAATCAAGGATAGTACAACCGTGATCGCAGTTGGAGGCTGGGGCACAATCCACGTTACATACGACGGCGGTTCAACCTGGACAACCCAACAGATTGACTCAACAATAAACCTCCTCGGGGTTTCTTATCTCACCGCCGATTCATGGGCCATCGTAGGAATTCGGACGATTCTCCGCTCAACGGATAATGGACAGACGTGGGTGGCTCAGAGCCGTTTTTCGGATACAGATCTCACGGGTATATCCATCTCGGGGAACGGTGTGGAAACTGCGGTGGGGCGGTATGGAACCATCATTCGCACAAACGATGGATGGCAACAACGGACCGCACAATCCTGTGAAACAGCCTGTGATATTTACGGTGTAGCTTTCGTTGGCAGCGAAAGTGGCACCGTGATTGGAGAGGATGGCATTATCCTGAATACCACCGACGGTGGAACGACATGGCTGAAGAAACGCGAAGCAGCAGGGACAACGCTCAATGGCATCGCATTCAGTGATGAGAGAAACGGGACTGTCGTCGGGGATCATGGAAGTATCCTGCGGACGTTGGACGGAGGAGCGAGGTGGAATGATCAAACGAGTGGGACATCCTCAATGCTCACTCGGGTATCGATGATCGATTCACTTAGCGTCATCGTCGTTGGCGATTCAGGTACAGTACTCCGCACGAGCGATGGAGGTGGGAACTGGGTGTCTGAGGCGAGCGGTACAGGTGTCACGCTACGAGGTGTTTCCTTTGCAGACAAAAACAATGGAATTGCTGTTGGAGATGGTGGAACCGTTGTTCAGACTTCAGATGGGGGTCGGAATTGGACGATGCTGAATAGTGGCGTCTCGAGTTCACTCTATGACATCTCATACATTGAAAACAATATTGCGACCGCGGTGGGCGATTCCGGAGTCATTCTCCGTACCATCGATGGAGGTGTAACGTGGTCACCGCAATATAATCCAGAGATCCCACGTTACAGACGGGGATATCACCGATTGAACTCGATATCATACGTTGATCGCGAGAACGGGACTATCGTTGGCGATTTCGATATCATTCTCCGCACCACGGACGGTGGCGTGCTGTGGGTCGAGGATGAACGTCCCGCCCCCACCCTCTTCCATCTCGGACAGAATTATCCCAATCCCGTCAACGCGAGCACCACCATCCCCTTCACGCTCACGAAGCCGGAGCATGTGACGCTCGGCGTGTACGACATGCTGGGACGCGAGGTGGCGGTGTTGGTGGATGAATGGCGGGATGCGGGAACGTACACTGCGCGATTTGATGGCGCGAGCCTGCCGTCGGGTGTGTACTTCTATGTGCTGAGAATCGGATCGGCGGTTGAGACAAGGAAGCTGCTGTTGACGAATACGCATGCAACTTTTTGAAGTTTTTTTCCTGGAAGGGGAATGAATCACCCTGCTGAAGTGTCTACCAATGGTAATGATGAATGCAGGTATTTGATGAAAGGATCTGCGATGATTAAGCGTGTAGTATTTTTTTGCGTCTATGTTGGAACCCTTCTCAATTGCGGCCTCTGCGAAGCTCAGTCCGGCTGGTCTTGGCAGCGTCCACTGCCGACGGGAGCTACTTTGTGGGGCGTGCAGCTTATTAACGCAAGTACTGCCGTCGCCGTAGGTGACGGTGGGATTATTCTGCGTACAACGGACTGTGGAAAACACTGGGTGCAGCAGTCATTCGGGAAATCCTACGCTCTTCGAGGGGTCTCTTTCAGCGACGCAAACACAGGTACGGTTGTCGGTGAACGCGGAAAGATCTTGAGAACTACCGATAGCGGAGAGACTTGGATGACGCAAAAGAGCAAATCGGAGAGCGAGTTTAAAAGTATCGTCTTCATCAATCAGTGGACTGGAACGGCTGTCGGAACACAATATTCCATTTATCGCACGACAGATGGAGGAGCGTCATGGTTCATTCAATCACGATCAGAATCGTCGAACTGGCTGAATGCCGTCTCATTTATTGATGCGAATCATGGAATGGCTACGGGACAGTTCGGGGTGATATACGGGACGGTGGATGGAGGTCTCAACTGGGAGCAACTGAACAGTCCAAGCACGAATAATTTCTACGGCATCGAGATGATAGATACTTCCACATGTTATGTCGTGGGCGTTGATGGTTGCATAAAAACGACAGACGGCGGACAGAGCTGGATGAATACGGCAGTGGATGATGTAGCCCGCGCTGTGGTTTTCAGTGATTCGCAACACGGGACAATCGTTGGTCCATCAGGCATGGTCCGCCGCACCATTGATGGCGGCGCGACCTGGGGTCATCAATATACATACAATAGTGGTGACCTCACCAGCGTCTCATTCGCCGGGGCAGACACCGGGATGGCTGTCGGTTCAAATGGGGTCATTTACCGTACCACCAACGGAGGAGCTGCGTGGGAAAAACTTTCAGGTGATCGAAACCCCCAGCTTCTTGGCGTTGATTTCGCCGACACGGACAACGGACTCGTCGTTGGCAAAGATGGCACCATTCTCATGACTACGGATGGGGGGAGAAACTGGGTGGCACGAGAAAGCGGAACATCTTCTTATCTCAATGATGTCTACTTTTCCGATCAACAACACGCAACCATCATCGGTGGCGATGGGGTCATACTCCGGACGTCGGATGGAGGATTGACGTGGGATCCCCTGCAAAACGGACCCCGGATAAATCTGAGGGATATGTCGTTTTTTGACAGAAGCATAGGAGCAGCTGTTGGGGTGGCTGGAAGTATTTTCACCACATCTGATGGAGGACAAACCTGGGTGCCACGGGTCAGTGGTGTTTCGGAATATCTGACTGGAGTTTCGCATCTGGATGCACAACATATCATGGCCGTCGGGCATGATGGTGTAATCATACGAACCAGCGATGGAGGTGAGCACTGGGAGAACTGTAGCATAGATCCCCAGTACCATATTTTCGATATCGCCTACATCGCAACAAATACGGCTGTGGCAGTCGGTATTTATATGGGAATTTTTTTCACTACTGATGGCGGCGACAACTGGAGGATCGGTCGACGCGGTGCGTATGAAGAAGCGTTCTTTAGCGTCTGTTTCTCAGACGAATCTTCAGGAACGGCGGTCGGAACTGGTGGATCGATATACCATACGAGCAATGCGGGCATAAATTGGCGTGCCCAAGCGAGTGGGACGAACAATAATCTTTACTCGGTCTCTTGGGTCAATCCCTCCACCGGAACCGCAGTCGGCGATAACGGCACCATCCTCCGCACCACCACCGGCGGCGTGACCTGGGTCGAGGAAGCGAAGCCCGCCCCCTCTCTTTTCCATCTCGGGCAAAATTATCCCAATCCCGTCACCGCGAGCACCACTATCCCATTTACGATCACAAAACCGGAGCATGTGACGCTGAGCGTGTACAACCTGCTTGGCAGGAGGGTGGCGGTGCTGGTGGATGAGAGGAAGGACCCCGGAACGCACACACCGACGTGGCATACTTCGGGCTTGCCGCGCGGACTGTATTTCTGTGTGCTGCGGGCAGGTGCGGGTATCGAGACGAAGAAGATGCCGGTGATCAATCCGGGCGCGGGATACTGAACAATCGACTGCCGGGAAGATTGTAAGGATGCGGACAAGCTGGCGACCGAAGCATGTAATTCGGTGCCGGCTTTTTATTACATCTCAGACGCTGTCCCCTTTGGAGAGGGCATAGGCGAGGAAGTGCGATACGGTCAGATCATGCCGTCATCCTGGGATGGACTTGCGCGGAGCGCTGGTAACGCCTACTCGGCTAAAAATCCTTTTTCTTGAACATCCACCAGGCGAGGGTGAACATCGCGCAGGCGAAGAGGGCGCTGGTCCAGATCGGCTCCCAGAGGATGTCCAGGTGCAGGACCATGGATGTTGAGACCTTGGACAGGGCATCGGGTTTGGGGAGCGGGTAATAAAAGAAATCGAGGACGGTTTTTACCGTATCATTGCCCACGAGATCCGCGATGACCTGGCGATTCTCGAGAATGGGTCCGATGAGGAACACGAAGCCGTACACGATAATGATGCTCAGGGCGGAACTGCGCGAGGCGATGCTCATCACCATCATGGCCGAGTACAACACGAGAAAGGTGAATGTGATCGGGAGCACGACGCCGAGGAAGCCCCAGTTCCAGTAGCCGGTGCGTATACCGCTGATGATCCACATGCCCGCGATGTAGTAACCGACATTCGCGGCCACAATCAGCGCGGCGCCGATAGTGGTGCCGAGAAGGATCGTGCCGCGGCTCACGGGTTTCGATAACAATAAATCGATGCTGCCTTTTTCCATCGCATGCGGCAGGATGCTCGCCGTCGCAAACACGGCCAGCACCAGTGCGATGAACGTGATGAAGCCCGTGAGCATGGCCTGCATCTGACCGACCACCTCATGCATTGTCGAGAAGTTCACGCTTTGCTGCTTTCCCTGCGCGGTGACATTGATGCTGTCGGGTGCGAACACCGCCACGGCGACGCCGATCAACAGAAAAAATGTGGAGATCGCGGCGAAGCTGATGATCGTTTTTCGGGCGAGTCCCTCGCGGAACGTGAAGCCGATGATAGCCCAGAGTTTCATTCCTTGTTCTCCCCTGATATCACTTCGATGAACATGTCTTCCAGACTTTGCCGCTTCTGCTGAATGGCTGTGATCTGTATGCCTTCGCCGCGAAGTTGATCGATGACGGTGTTCAGCGTCGCGACATCGCCACACTCGAGTTGTAGATAGCCGTCGGTCAGGTCCGCTCGTAAAAGAGTGGCCTCCCACTGCTTGCGGAGGCGATCCGGGATGGCGCCGACGATGCCGATTTCATACAACTCCTGCCGGGTGGTCAATTCCTCCACCGAGCCGAGGCGCACAAGTTTGCCCTTGTTGAGAATGGCGACACGGTCGCAAATCATCTCGACCTCGCTAAGAAGATGCGAATTGAGGAATACCGATTTCCCCTCGTTTTTGAGGCGGAGAAGAATATCGCGAATCTGTTTGCGTCCGATGGGATCGACGCCGTCGGTCGGTTCGTCCAGCATCACCAGGCGCGGATCGTTGATCAACGCCTGCGCGAGACCGATCCGCTGCAGCATGCCCTTGGAATATTTCCGGATTTTGGTTTTTCTCCACTTCACCATGTCCACGAGACCGAGCACTTCGTCGATGCGTTGTTCGAGCCTCGTGGATTCGATGCCGCTCAGTCTGCCGAAATACCGCAACACCTGTTCGCCGGTGAGGAAGTCCGGGTAGCGATGGTTTTCGGGAAGATAGCCGACTCCGCTTTTGGTGTTCGGATTGCCGATTGGCTCACCGAGCAGCGTCGCGCTTCCCGACGTCGGGAACACGATTTCCAGCAGCACTTTGATGAAGGTGGTTTTGCCCGCGCCGTTGGGACCGAGGAGACCGAAAATCTCGCCATCGTGTATATCGAGCGACAAGCCCGCGAGTGCCGTTATCGCTCCCTTCCGCTTGCCTTCGAACACCTTCGTAATCTGATCCGCATGAATAATATTCATCAAACTTCCTGAATGTATCCCCAAAAGATAGAGCGTGGTCGTGGAACCTCCAAGTTGGCCTACATTAGACGCACGGGCAATCAATCGTAACCGATTTTTTGGCTTGTCCGATTCCACAGTATTTTTATACATTTCCGGTCTCATAGTATCACTAATTCAGGGAGAATTAGAATGAAAAGAATGAAAGGACTCAGTACGCGGCGTGTGCGGGACTACGACTACTCTCAACCGGGAGTGCATCATGTCGTTCTCGAAACGAAGGGTGACGCTGAACTCTTCGGAAGCTGCACTGAAGGTATCACCACGCTGAGCGATGCGGGCCGGGCATTTCTGGATGAGCTCGGTATGGCGCTTCAGAATTTTCCATGCATCCGCATCGACGGCATCAACATCCGACCTTCCGCCGTGGATCTCAAGATCGTCATTACCGAATGGCGGAATCGTCACGAAGTCCCGACAATCGGAACCGATGAATGGAACTACTACCGACGCGTCATGACGCTGCCGATGTTTATGGGTTATCTGAAGATGAACAGCGGGCTTCGCATCAATACTCTTCGCGGCACGGCGGGAGGGGTTGTATGGACGCGGCGCTACAGGGCGAGGGTGTTGACGGATGAGGAAGAGAGCAAGCGTCTGACAGTGGAGCTTGATGAGAAATGGCGCCATGTGGTTGTCATGCCCAAGCAGCGGAGCAAGGAGAAGCGGAACCCGTCGCTGACGGACGTGCTGTCGCTGCGGTTCGATACTGCCGGGAGTGGTTTTGGGCGGTCGGATGCTTTCGGCGTGGACTCGGAAATGTTACGCGATACGATGTTTCTCGGGCGTGTGCTGCTTCTGACGGGAACGCAGAGGATTGCGCGGAACATGAAGACCTCGCGTTCGGGGAAAACCGTCGGAGGCGGTGCGGGAGGAATGGCGGCCAGGAACGGCCCATCGATCCGGTCGGTCGGACAGGATCAGATTTTCCTGACCCGATAGGTCAGAGTAGAAGTGATTCACTGACGAAGTACGAACGTTTTGTTGAACGGGTACTCCGGGACCTCGATTGGTCCGGCGGAGCGGGCGGAGCATGGGAGGGGTATTGAAATTTGGGCGACGGGGGCGTCTGTTGCGAGGGTGGTGGGTTCGGGGAGGTTGATACGGAATCGAATTTCATCGACATCGGGAGACCGGAGGGCGATATCAGGGGTATACCAGCGGAATGTGGGCGATTCATGTATCGCCACGGTTGCGCCCTCTTTCACAACAAATGGGCGATT
>CAYJMN010000006.1:0-126734 GCA_964371045.1 uncultured Chromatiales bacterium
GATCAGGGCGAAGGCGGATCCGCGAAAATCCGTGCACGTATTCATCCGCGGAGGTCCGCTGCTACTCTATTTAATTTCGACAATTCCTGCCGTAAAATTTCATTCACACCTTGGCCAGATCACTGAGCACACTCAGGTCGCAGACTCGCCGCGGCAAAGTGACGGTACTTGTTTACGATACCCACAAACCACATGTCGTATACGAAATGGACCGTGCGCAGCAGGGGCGTTCTCCTTCCGCGAGTAAAAAAGTGCTATCTTAATGGTTGTTTCGAAACAAGAATGTTCTGCATCGCAGGACACGAAGACAGACTACACTTTCGCGGAACCAGGTCATGGAACAAAACGATACTCCTACCACAAGCAACTTCATCAAGCAGATCATCAACGAGCACGAGCGGAGCGGGCGTTTCGGGGCGAGGGTGCACACACGTTTTCCACCCGAACCGAACGGGTACCTTCATATCGGACACGCGAAATCCATCTGTCTGAATTTCGGTATCGCGCGGGAATTTGGAGGCCTCTGCAATCTTCGTTTCGATGATACGAATCCTACGAAGGAGGAAATGGAGTATGTGGATTCCATCAAGGAAGATATTCGCTGGCTGGGGTTTGATTGGGAGGACCGCGAATACTACGCGTCCGATTATTTCGAAACACTGTACGGGTATGCGGTAACCTTGATTCAAGCAGGCAAAGCGTACGTCTGCGATCTCACGGCCGATGAAATTCGTCAGCACCGCGGAACGCTCACTGAAGCTGGACGCAATAGCCCATATCGCGACCGTGGAATTGAAGAAAATCTCGATCTTTTCGCCCGGATGAGGGCGGGGGAATTCCCCGACGCCATGCGAACACTGCGGGCGAAAATCGATATGGCGTCTCCAAACCTGAATATGCGTGACCCGGTGATGTACCGGATTCTGCGCGCCGAGCATCATCGGACAGGAAATACATGGTGCATTTATCCGACGTACGACTGGGCTCATGGTCAAAGCGATTCCATCGAAGGCATCACGCATTCCATCTGCACTCTCGAGTTTGAGGATCATCGACCACTCTACGATTGGTTTGTCGAGCAGCTCGACATCCATCATCCGCAACAGATCGAATTCGCACGACTGAACCTTACCTATACCGTCATGAGCAAACGCAAATTGCTTCGGTTGGTGCAGGAAGGCATTGTGGACGATTGGGACGATCCGCGTATGCCGACCATCTCGGGATTGCGTCGCCGAGGATTTACGCCGGCTTCCCTCCGCGATTTTGCCGATCGCATCGGCGTGGCGAAAAAGGAGAGCACCATCGATGTGGCGCTGCTTGAACATTGTCTGCGGGAGGACCTCAATGCACATGCGGCACGCGTGATGGCGGTACTGAACCCATTGAAGGTGGTTATCACCAATTATCCGGAACAGGAAGTCGAGTATCTCGAGGCGGTCAACAATCCTGAGAATCCTGAGCATGGTGTGCGCGAGGTGCCATTTTCACGCGAGATTTATATCGAGCGTGAGGACTTCATGGAGGATCCACCCAGGAAATTTTTCCGTCTCTCGCCCGGTAACGAGGTGCGACTCCGCTATGCGTATATCATACGCTGTGATGAAGTGATAAAGGATGACGAAGGCAACATCATCGAACTGCACTGCTCCTATGACGTCGAGACCAGGAGCGGTTCCGCTCAGAGCGGAAGAAAGGTGAAGGGCACCATTCATTGGGTTTCCGCGGCACACGCAATACAGGCGGAGGTGCATCTATACGATCCCTTGTTCCCCGTCGAACATCCCGACGACGTACCCGAAGGTCAGGATTTCCTGTCCAATCTTGATCGGGATTCTCACCGGGTCGTGCACGGACTTCTTGAACCTGGTCTCGCTCTCGCGAAGCCTGGCGATCGATTCCAATTCGAGCGTGTCGGCTATTTTTGTGTCGACAGTAAACACTCCAAACCAGGCGCCCCGGTTTTCAACCGTACCGTGACGCTGCGCGACACCTGGGCGAAGATTGTCCAGAATGGGTAATGGACAGTTAGCAGGTTGGAGTGAGGCAAGCGCAGAGGATTATTTTTTTGTCGCCATGCACTTCCTTACGGATAGGACTGATTCTCTCAAACTCACGCAACGTCGGCCCAGCTGGACGCGCGCAGGACAAAGGTTCCACATCACATCGTTTTAATGTTATGGACATCGGGTCTGTCTACGCTCTTTGCGGCCCGCCGGGAATTCCGGCTTTTCAATACCCAATAATCTCATCTGAATCATGATTATTTCAGTTACAGGCGGCACAGGATTCATAGGAAGTCATCTGGTCGACAGGCTGCTTGAGCAGGGTCACGAAGTCCGTGTCCTTGTCAGACGCAGCAGTAATTTACGATGGCTGGATGGCAAGCCTGTTCGTCTCGTTGAAGGCGATGTACGCGACGCGTCATCGCTAGGCGATCTGCTCAGCAATGCGGACATGGTCTATCATATCGCAGGCGTGGTCAAGGCGCGTGATCGGGCAGGCTATTTCGATGGAAATGTAAGCGCGACCGGGAACATGCTGGAAGCCGCCGTCCGCTTCGCCCCGAATTTGCAACGCTTCCTGTATGTCAGCAGTCAGACTGCCGCCGGGCCTTCGGAATCGCTTGATCGCCCTGTCAGCGAGGATGACGCACCACATCCCATCACCACCTATGGCGAAAGCAAATGGGCCGCCGAACAGCTCGTGCATACCTGGCGCGACAGACTGCCCTGGACCATCGTGCGTCCACCTGCCATCTATGGTCCGCGCGACACCGAAATCTTCATCTACTTTCAGACCATTGCTCGTGGGCTCAATTCCATGATCGGTCTTGACGACAAGCGTCTGAGCCTTCTTCATTCAGACGATCTCATCCGAGGCATCATACTTGCGGCCGAGGCTCCTAACAGTGTTGGTGAAACGTACTTCATCGCGAGCGAAGCATTTTATTCCTGGCCACAGGTCGGGCGCATCACTGCGACGGTATTGGACAAGCGATACATCACACTTCGACTGCCTCACACCCTTGTTTACGGCGTCGCCGCGGTCGCGCAGACGATCGCAGCAATACAGAAAAAAGCAGCGACGCTCAATCTCGAAAAGGCGCGCGACATCACCCAGCGATATTGGACCTGTGATATTTCGAAGGCGATGCGAGAACTCGGTTACAGGCAGCAGCTTTCGATAGAAGAGGGCGTACGAAACACCGTCGAGTGGTACCGCGAACACGGCTGGCTTGGGAAGAAGGCGAGATAGATCCAGAGGTGGGGAAAAGTTGCTCGGCCACACGTTGAGCCTGGCAGGATAGGCCACCCGGATCGGAAAGCCTGCGCATCACCGATTCTTCATGCACTTTTCAGTCGCGGTATAGCCCTTGTGCTTCGATGAATACCTGTACCGCCCACGGGACGAGGTACTGGATCGGGCGACCCTCCGCTACGCGGCGGCGGATGTCGGAGGATGAGATGTCGAGCAGCGGCATAGGAAAGGAGATGACATTCTCCATGTACTCGTGCGAAGCGTCCACAAACCGGTGATGGAGCCGCTCCGCGACGCAGATCCGGGCAAGCCGGACGATATCATCCGGATCTTTCCATAAATGAAATTCCCTGAATGTATCGGCGCCCATCAGGAGGTGCAGCGTGTCGTCCGGAAATATTCGTGAAAGATAGCGCAGCGTATCAACCGAGTAGGACGTCTTCCGACGCAGCGCTTCCCAGTACTCCCCGCGGAATTTCCGATTATCGGATAACGCCAGCTCCACCATCTCGCAGCGAAGCTCCGCGGACAACACGTCCCGCTGTGTTTTAAAAGGGGACACATACGCCGGCACGAACAACACAAGATCAAGATCAAGCGCGTCAAGAGCGCTCTGTGCGAGCACAAGGTGCCCGAGATGGGGAGGATTGAACGTCCCTCCATAAATTCCGATGTTCATATTCGAACTCCCGTGTCGGGTAGCGCGCCATCGCGTCTGCGGAACCTCAGGATATCCGTAAGCAATGTCCTGGACGTCGCACGGTCGAGAGGTCCGAAGGCGGCGATGATCATGAATTTCGCGAGCAGATACAGTTTCAGCAAGGAGAATTCAAGCAGGGAATTGTACCGTGCGTAGTAACGGAGCTGCTCACGTCGATACGCACGTATGATACGAGGATTTGACAACGGATTTGAGCCGCCGCCGAAGTGGACGATTGACGTTGCCGGAACATAGCGAATGCGATACCCCTCCATCCGCAGGCGTCTGCACAGATCGGCGTCCTCGAAATAAAAGAAAAATCCCTCGTCAAAGCCGCCGACCTTATTCCAGGCGCTGTGCGGAATCATCATCACCGCGCCGGTGATCCAATCGACATCGCGAGGAGCCATCGATTCATTCGCACGATCGGGGATCCCGCCGCTTCGGCTTTCGCGTTGCCGATCGCGCTCCCTGACTTCGCTGCGAAGTGTCGGATCGTCACCCCAGGATAACTGGAAGCGCCCGTCCGGGAAACGCAGCATCGGTCCAGCCGCACCGATGGAGGGATCGGAATCGAGCGCGGTCACAAGCGGTCCAAGTGCGTTCTCGGGAATGTCCAGGTCATTATTCAGTATGAGGATGTGGCGTCCGCGTGCTTCGGACGCACCGGAATTGCATGCGGCGCCGTATCCGCGATCGGCGTCAACACGGATCATCCGCAGAGGGATTTCGGTTGCATTCATCGCAAAATCGAGCGGGGTGTGAGATGCGTTATCCACGACGATGATTTCGAGTGCGAGTCCGTCATGCCGCTCCCGGAGACAGTCCACCACATGCCTTGTGAACTGTTCGTCGCCAAAATGAATTACGATTGCCGAAACGTCCATGGCGATGTCCTGTCAGCGCAGTAGCGCCGACACACGCGCCATGCAGATGTCGCGTCCGAGGATCTCCGCCGTCGCGCCCAGATCCGGCCCGTGACCTTCGCCCGTCAGTGCGAAGCGGATGGGCATAAACAGTAGTTTACCCTTGATGCCGGTCTCCTGTTGAATCATGGAAATCATGGCTTTGATATCCGCGGTATTCCATGTCGCGAGTTCTCGCGCATGTCGGAGAAATGCCTTCAGCACAATCGGGGTCTGCTCGGTTGCAAGAACAGCCCGCGCTTCGTCGCTGCCGGCTTCGATGTCGTTTAACGTGAACGGACGCAGCAGGGGTGTGATGTCGGCGGGAACCGTGAGGTAGTTGGCAAGCAAACCGATGATGGCGCCGCAACGCGCAGTATCGGCCGTATCGATGCCTGCCGCAGTCAGATACGGCGTGCAGAGTTCGAGCAACCTTTCCTTCGGCAACGCATGAAGATACTGGCTGTTGAACCAACGCAGCTTTTCGAAATCGAACACCGCACCAGCTTTGCTCACGCGATCGATGCCGAAGACCTGACAAAGCTCGCCGAGGGTAAAGAGTTCGCGTTCGTCGCCGGGATTCCAGCCAAGCAAGGCGACGAAATTTATCAAGGCTTGGGGAAGGAATCCCTTCTCCTTGAAATCTTCAACGGCGACGTCGCCTTGCCGTTTACTCAGTTTGCTGCGATCCGCATTAAGCAGCAGCGGCAAATGCGCGAAACGCGGGGGCTCCCAACCGAAGCTTTCATAAAGCAGCATGTGCTTTGTCGTGGACGGAAGCCATTCCTCCCCGCGGATGACGTGCGTAATCTTCATCAGATGGTCATCCACGACGTTTGCGAGATGATATGTGGGGAAGCCATCCGATTTCATGAGCACCTGATCGTCTATTACATCGTAATGGACTGAAATATCTCCACGCACGAGGTCGGTGAATTGCCGCGTTCCGACCAGAGGAACCTTCAATCGGATGGTAAAGGGAAGATTAGCACCGAGTTTCGCCGCGATTTCTTCCGCGGACAAGGTTCTGCATCGTCGGTCGTAGGCGGGATCCTGTTTTTTTTCAGCTTGTTGCTGCCTTGATGTATCCAGCTCGAGTTGTGTACAGAAGCAGCGGTAGGCTTTTCCGTCCTCCAGCAGCCGCAATGCGTGCGAACGGTAGAGCGCGGTACGCTCCGATTGCACGTACGGACCGTAGGGACCGCCTGTGACGGGTCCTTCGTCGAAGGTGATTCCGGCCCACTCGAGCGTTCGGAGAAGGTTGTCCACTGCTCCTTCCACAAAGCGGGTACGGTCCGTATCCTCGATGCGGAGGACGGTTGTTCCACCATGCCGCCGCGCAAAGAGATGATTGTACAGCGCAGTCCTCAGACCTCCGACGTGAAGGAATCCTGTAGGACTTGGAGCGAATCGGACTCTGATTTGTTCTGATGTCATCTGGGTAATGATGGAAAATGAACAGGAGGTTCAATATACGGAAAACGCAGGAATCGGGGGTGAGGGATTTCGGATTGGGGATTTGGGATTGCGGAGAGTCATTGGATAGCCCACCGTGGAATTGCGGATTGCGGAGACACATTTCCTTGCACCGGGGAGCGGATCATTGTGATGACAATTCGATGCGGGACCTACTGCTCTTTGATGATAGTGCGACCGCCCGTCCTCTCCGCAATCCTTCGAATCCGCAAACCGCAATGGTCCGGGGTATCTGGGCGATTCATGAATCGCCCACGTAACGCAACCCTGCCGCTGTGTGATGAAAGTGGACGGGTCGATGCACGTCATCTCCGAAATCCGAAATACCCGGAATCCGCCATCCCCAATCCGCAACAGTCGGGGGTAATCGGTTGATCCATGAATCGCTCACCTGATGCGACAATCCCCTCCCACCCGTCCGTACTAAATCGTTCTTGTCTTGAATTCCATGCGCATGTGGGCTATTTTGAAATAAATCCGCGATGTCCCGTACCAAGCCGGATGTTTGATGTTATTCAGAGGATGGAGCAGCCATGAGCTTCGAATTCACGACGGAACATATCAATCAGATCGCCGCCATTCTGGGCGTAGAAGCGCGGCACTATGGAAATCACTTCCGATTCGAACTTGCAGGCGTAGATTCCGATCGGCGATTGTCGCTTGAAGTCTATCCGCAAATCTCGATCGGTGAGACGGAAGGCGCGCTGGTAAGCGTGTTCACGCCGAACGCCAATCTCCAGATCCAGCACTGCGCAGGCATGGTTATCAGTGAACTGATGGGCGAGGTCACGTTTTTCGCCGAAGGCGGAGGCAAGCTCTCAGGATTGATCATCGAGCGTGAAGGCGGCTGCTCGATGTATGCGAACGTCGATCGTGAGCTTCTCTCTGGCGATTTCACAAAACTCGGTCCGGAGGTGATGCTGTCCGGCATCGCTCTCTCTCTGACTGAAGAGATGCTGTTCGACGAGGGCCTGGATGAGCAGAACAACACCTCGGAGACATGAAATCGCGACTGTGTTCCGCACCTCGCTTGGGCCGATAGGCGCGAACCTGCTGCGGAACGCAGCGACGTTCACATTGCGAAACGAGCATGTCCGGAGCGCGACAATCACCATTTCTGTCGTGAGTGACGAAGAAATTCATCATCTCAACAAGCACTGGCTCAACCACGACTATCCGACCGATATTATTACGTTCCCGCTCGAAACCGATCCGCTCGAGGCGGAACTGGTGATCAGTGCTGATTCGGCACGGCGCCAGAGCGGTGAGTACAGGGTATCGATGCGTAATGAACTCGCGCGGCTGGTAATCCATGGCATCCTTCACCTGTCCGGGTACGACGACACAACTGAGGAAGCGCGAAACCTGATGAAGGAGCGAGAGGACCACCTCATCGCCCGGTTCATCCGACCTGACCGGAAAAAGCTCTGACTTGACATTCGGACCGCGATGCTCTACATTTTCGTGGTATGCTCTTTTTCACATTGATACCATAATGCAAGAACGCATCGTAGAAATAATCGTGTACCTCATCCATGAGATGCAGACGGACAAACGGCTCGGCGAGATCGATCTCAGAGTGTTGTCTGAAAAAGGGTACACGCAGAACGAAATCAGCACGGCCTTCAGCTGGCTCTTCGATAAAATCCATTTAGGGGACAACATCCTTTCCGAGGGAAGCAGGAGGTTGCCACACTCGCATCGCGTCCTTCATGAATCCGAACGTGCCGTCATCACGCCCGAAGCGTACGGGTATCTCTTGGAATTGCGCGAACTTGGGTTGCTCGATGATATGGATATCGAAGTCACTATCGATCGAATCATGATGGCCGGATTCGGGACTGTCTCCATCATCGAGATGAAATCCGTGGTCGCCTCCGTCATTTTCGATTACGACGACTCAAACCGCATCGGCAGCAGGCTGATGCTGAACAGCAAGGACACCATCCACTGACGACATGTCCGGGCTCTGGCGATCGGGTGCTCATACGGGCTGTCGGTCTTTATTCTTGCGTAATTCTGAATTCTCTTATCCATCTGCGAGTACCATGTCCAAATCGTTGATCATTGTAGAGTCTCCTTCCAAGGCGAAAACGATCAATAAATATCTCGGAAAAAAATTCGTCGTCGAGGCTTCTGTCGGACACCTGAAGAACCTTCCGTCCAAAGAGATCGGCGTCGATATCGAGAATGGCTTCGAGCCGAAATATGTCACCATTCGCGGCAAGGCGCAGATCATTAAGGATTTGCAGAAAAAAGCCGCCGCCGCCGATGATATCTATATCGCGACTGACCCTGATCGCGAAGGCGAGGCTATCGCGCATCACATAGCCGTGGAGCTTGCAAAACAGACCAAAGGGAAGAACCTCTATCGCGTCCTCTTTACCGAGATTACAAAATCCGGTATCGAAGAGGCGATGAAGCATCCCCGCCACATTGATGATCGCATGGTTCGCGCGCAGCAGGCGCGACGTGTCATGGATAGATTGGTGGGGTACAAGGTCAGCCCGTTTCTCTGGAAAACCATCTTCAAGGGACTCTCCGCGGGCCGCGTGCAGTCCGTAGCGCTGCGCCTCATCTGTGAGCGCGAGGATGAGATCGCAAAATTCATCGTCGAGGAATACTGGACTATCACCGGTGAATTCAACAAGCCCGGCGATGGCAGCTTCCACACGAAGCTGGTCAAAGTGGATGGGCAGGCACCGGTGATTCCGGATGAAGCCACAGCGGCTTCGCTGCTCGACCGTCTTCGCCGCGAATCGTTCGCGATAACGGACGTGCAGTCCCGCGAAGTTCTCCGCTCTCCCTTGCCTCCGTTTATCACGAGTTCGATGCAGCAAGAGGCGTCAAATCGCCTGCGCTTCAGCGCGAAGCGTGCAATGATGGTCGCACAGCAACTGTACGAAGGTGTGGAATTGGGCCCTGAAGGCGCGATGGGTTTGATCACCTACATGCGTACGGATTCCACCCGCATCAGCAACGAGGCGACGTTGAGCCTGCGCGAATTCATCCGTGACCAGTATGGACCCGAGTACCTGCCTGACGCTCCCCGAACGTTCAAGATCAAAGCCAGCGCACAGGACGCCCATGAGGCCATTCGACCGACTTCGATGGAATATACACCTCAACGCGTCAGACAGTACCTCAGCCCTGAACAGTACGCTCTGTACGAATTGATATGGAAGCGATTCGTAGCCAGTCAAATGGCGCCCGCGAAAATGTTGCAAACGACGGTGCTGGTGGATGGCGGGCCGTTCCAGTTCAAAGGTGTGGGCTCGGTGTACGCGTTTCGTGGTTTCCTGCAGGTGTACGATGACTTCGCCGGCGACACCGCCCAGGAAGTGGACGAGGAAGAGACGCTCATCCCCGAGGGTCTTACGGAGCACGACGCGGTCGATATCAAGAGCATCGATCCACATCAGCATTTCACCAAGCCGCCGCCGCGATACAGTGAGAGTAGTCTTGTCCGCGAGCTGGAAGCGAACGGAGTCGGCCGCCCGAGCACCTATGCGCTTATCGTGAGCACGATTCAGGATCGCGGATATGTTGAGCAAAAAAACCGCCGCCTCCATGCCACGACATTGGGGATGGACGTCAACCGCTTGCTGACGCGGCATTTCGATACACTGTTCAATGTGGATTTTACGTCGAAAATGGAAGCTGAACTCGATACAATCGCGTCGGGTGAAGTCTCGTACCTGAAAGTGATGAACGATTTCTACGTACCCTTCATGGCTCTGCTGAATTCGGTTTCCGTGGAGGACGCCCGTTTGCAGGAGGAGACGGACGAGGTCTGCGAAAAATGCAACCGGCCAATGATCAGGCGCTGGGGCCGTAACGGCAAATTCCTTGCCTGCAGTGGTTATCCGGAATGCAAGAACGCGAAACCTCTGCCCGAAGATGCCGAGAAGATGAAAATCAACGAAAACTGCCCGACCTGCGGTGGCGAACTTGTTCTCAAACAGAGCCGTTACGGAAAATTTATCGGCTGCAGAAATTATCCGGAATGCAAGTTCACAAGACCGATCACTCTTGGCTTCAGCTGTCCGAAATGCGCGAAGGGCGAGGTGGTGGAGCGTACGACGAAAACCAAGCGCACGTTTTACGGATGCACCAGCTATCCGGATTGTGATTTTACCTCGTGGGATCGTCCGGTACCAAAAATTTGCCCTTCATGTAATAATCCGTATCTTGTCGCAAAGTACACTCAAAAGAAAGGCGAATTCCTGAAATGTCCTGCGTGCAAGGAAGAATTCACGAAGGACCTCGATCCGTTTGATCCAATGCAGGTAGCGGCCTGACAGGATGCCGATGCGTACAGCTCTGAAGCGATTCCGGGAATATCTCATTGTTGAGAGGAATGCCTCCGCTCACACTGTGCTCGGATATTGCAGTGATATTGAGAGCTTTCTGTCCTGGCTCGAAATCCTCGCCGAAGGTTCCGATCTCGATCCTGATGCCGTGGATCGACTCACCGTCCGAACCTACATTGGTGCTTTGGTGGAGCAGGGCCTCACAAAACGCAGCATCAGCAGGAAACTTACGTCCCTGCGTTCGTACTTCAAGTTTGCAGTACGACGACAGTTGCTCGCGTCCGACCCGACGACGAATCTCAGATCGATGAAAATTGAGAAGAAACTGCCCTCGTTCGTCGAGGAGCAGGCAATGGAAATCATGCTTCATTTACCGGACATTTCCACGCTCGAAGGGTCACGCGACGCAGCCGTCCTTGAGCTATTGTACAGTACAGGTATACGTCGCAGTGAACTCGTATCTCTTGATCGGCGCAATGTGTTGACGCACACCGGCACAATTCGTGTGATGGGTAAGCGTCGCAAGGAGCGCATCGTACCGGCCGGAGTGCCGGCGCTCAACGCGGTTGGAAGGTATCTCGCCATGCGCGATACGGCAGGCAGGGCGAGCGATCCCGATGCCGTGTTTGTCAATAACCGCGGTACGCGTCTTTCCGGCCGCTCAGTCTACTCTATCGTTCATCGCTATCTCAGAGCGGTGTCGGAGCAGGTCGTTTGTTCCCCTCACGTCCTTCGCCACAGTTTCGCGACGCATCTTATGAATCGCGGCGCTGATCTCGAAGCCGTTCGTGAACTTCTCGGCCATGAGAGCCTCTCCACAACGCAGATCTATGCTCATGTCAGCACGGATCACCTGAAACGCGAATACGCGAAAGCGCATCCGCGAGCCTAATCACTCACCTCTTTTTCCAAGGAGCGTTGTTATGAACGTCCAATTCACCGCTCGGCACTTCAAGGCGCACGAAGGCCTCAAGCATTACGCCCTGTCGCAGGTGTCTACGCTCAAAAAATTCTACGACGGCATCGTCACGGGAAATGTCGTGCTTCGTTTCGAAAAGGCCAGAGATTCCATGAAGATTGCCGAAATCAATCTTACCGTGCATGGGACGAACCTCGTTGCGATCGAAAAATCCCCCGATTTTTATAAATCCATCGACACTGCCGTGGAAAAGCTGGAACGGCAGCTTCTGAAATACAAAGGTAAGCGCCGCGGTATCTGATTGATTCCGGGAGCGCGAGGCGCTATTTTATGGGCGGATGTGTTCCGCCCATTTTTATTTACTTCATCATGCCGTCATCAAACGATCCGCTGAAGAATCTCAAGCCGCTGCAAAAGGAGAGCCTTACTGTTCGTGAGTTTTTCGAACTGAACAAGAGCAGGATCAAATTGACTTCAGCGAACGGGCTGGAGTTGTCCGACCGGCACATCGTCGAAAAGAATCTTCACCGCCCTGGCCTGGCTCTCGCGGGTTTCGTCGGCTTGTTTACGTACCAGCGGGTGCAGGTCTTCGGCAATACCGAGATCAATTATCTCAAATCCTTGCATGGTGATGAGAGAAACGCTTCACTTCACAATCTTCTTGAGTTCGAGATCCCCTGTATCGTCGTGACGAACGGCATCACCCTGGATCAGGATCTCCTCGATCTGGCCAGGGAGCATGGCGTGCCTGTGTTCTATTCTCAATACGAGACGACGAAAGCCGCCTATTTCATGAGTGATTTTCTTGATGACCAGTTCGCTCCTCATACGGCCATCCATGGCGCGTTTGTGGATGTGTACGGCGTCGGAGTGCTGCTGATCGGTCGTTCGGGCATCGGTAAAAGCGAGATTGCGCTCGATCTGATCGAACGTGGGCATCGGCTTGTGGCGGATGATGTTGTTATGGTGACGCAGAAAGGAGAGGGCATCCTCATGGGGGCGGGAACCGATATGGTCAAGCATTTCATGGAAATACGCGGTCTCGGTCTCATCGATATACGAGCGATGTTCGGAATCCGCGCCATTCGTTTCCAGAAACGTGTCGAGATAGCGGTGCAGCTCGAGGAATGGAGCGATCGGATAGAATACGAACGGACCGGGCTGGACACCCAGGAAGTGGCGATTCTCGATGTGATGGTGCCGCATGTGCGCCTGCCGATTTACCCGGGCAAAAACGTCACTGTTATCACCGAGGTGATCGCTCTGAATTATCTTCTGAAGCATTATGGTTACGATGCCGCCAATGAATTTTCGAGAATGCTTAAGGAACGTCTGGAAGAAAAAGCACGCAACGGTCCTGAACGACGGGCGATCGATTACTTCGAGCACGACTTTGAGTAAGGATGGATTCAATCGACACCTTGAAAGCAGGCACCGTTCGATCGTCGCTGTTGACTTTTACGACACTTTTCTGTTTTTTCAATAAGGAATCTGCAGCTCCAATTCGCGTTTCATTCAGCGATATCCGCGCACATACCAATTGAGACGGAGGTACCATGTCTCCACGTTTCCTGCTCCTGTTATTCCTGTGTTGTGTTCTCGTTAGCGCATGCGGCAAAAAATCCGGAGATAAAGACCCGATGGCCAGTACCGCTGTCGTGGCGCTTTCCGGCGATGCGGACAACCTGAACCCTGTCGTCGCTAATTCATCCATGGCATCGGATATCGGTGGCTCGATTCATCCGATGATGTTCAATGTATCATTTGATCTGCGCGAAGGGAAGCTGGTATTCGAGCCCGGGCTGGTCACTTCCTCGGAATTTCAGAACGACGGACGGGACGTCGTCCTGCATCTGCGTCCTAACGTTAAATGGGAAGACGGAATGCCGATCACCTCCGCCGACATCAAGTTCAGTTATGAGCTTTACGGAGATCCCGAGGTAGCCAGTCCTCGAAGGCACTATGTCGAAAGCATGATATTCACGGATGGCAAGTTCGACGCCAACAAGAGTATTGAGATCATCGATGATACGACGATGGTATTCCATTTCTCGAAGACATATCCGCTGCAGATGTTCCATCTGAATCTTTCTCCGGTCCCGAGACACGTGTACCAGAACGCGGACCGGAAAACGCTGCGCACCAATCCCGCGAATTCGCAACCGATCGGCGCCGGTCCCTTCAAACTTGAGGAATGGATCAGACAGCAGCAGGTCACACTGGTTCGCAATTCCAGATCCACCCTCCCGTACCCGGCGAAACTCGATCGTGTGATTTTCCGCGTCATCACCGAGCCTACCACGCGGCTGACCGAATTGAAAAAAGGAACGGTCGATTTGATGTGGCCAGTCTATCCGGAGGATGTGCAGGATATCCAGCAGAACAATCCGAATATCAAGCTTGTCACGCTGCCTCCGCGTGTGCATGACTACATCGGGTGGATGAATATCGACGTCGATGCATACCACAACAATAAGACGATCAAACCGCATCCACTTTTTGGCGACCGCCGCGTGCGCCAGGCGCTCACGTATGCAATCGATCGCCGAAGTATCATCCGCGAAAAACTCCAGGCATACGGTGAGCCGGCCGTCACCGATTTCTCGCCGATTTTCCGTTGGGCTTCGAACAAAGGCCTCGTACCCTACCCCTATGATCCCGACAAAGCCCGGCAACTCCTGCGTTCAGCTGGATGGATAGATGGCAACGGTGATGGAATTCTCGACCGGGACGGCAAGAATTTCGAGTTCACGCTGTACTACAACGTGGGGAACAAACGTCGCGAATATGTCGCAACCGTCGTTCAGGAAAATCTCAAGCGAGTCGGAATCAAGGCGAATCTGCAGGCTGTGGAGAACACTGTTCTTTTCCAGAATATCGATCAGAAACGGTACGACGCGTTTGTGGGTGGGTTCTCCATCGGTCTCGCAATCGATCCCTCGGATCGCTGGGGCGAAATATCGAGCCCGTTCAATACCGTCGGCTTCCAAAATATCCGTGTATCCGAATTGCTGAAGCTCGGACTTCACGTGGCCAACGAGAAAGACGCCGGCCCATTCTGGATGGAGATTCAGTCGATCCTGCATCAGGAACAACCGGTCACTTTCCTGTACTGGATCAAGGATATCGTTGGAGTCAACAGGCGATTGAAAGGCACGAATATCAACACACTCGGCGTGACGGATAGTATCTGGGATTGGACCATCGGAGATCCGAACTCCTCCATGACGCCCTGATCCATACATCGAACACTCCGGCGGCAGGTCCCCGTGTATCGATTCATTTTACGACGTATGATGTCAGCAGTCCCGTTGTTGTTCGGGTTGCTGACATTTACGTTTTTCATTGTGCACCTCGCGCCGGGCGATCCCGTCGCTCTCTACATCAGCTCCGATATCGATCCGCAGTACGCGGAGAATTTACGCGCGACACTAGGATTGAACGACCCGCTGCCTGTGCAATACGTGAAGTGGCTCAAGGGCGTTCTCAGCGGTGAACTCGGTGCGTCTTTCAGCATGCACGATGAGGTCACCAACATCCTCGCGCGTACGATCCCCAACACCCTCCTCCTCACTTCTTTCGCACTGATCCTCAACTTTGCTCTGGGAATCGTAATCGGGATCACTTCCGCGTTACTGCGCGGACGCGTACTCGACCACCTCATCAACGTCGTCACGCTGTTCCTCTATTCCATTCCCGAGTTCTGGTTGGGGTTGATGCTGATCCTCGGTGTAAGTCTTAACCTTGACCTTCTGCCGGCCTCAGGCATGCACGCGCCCCTCGCCAAATTTCTTCCTTTCTGGGAATATGCCTGGGACGTGGTTCAGCATATGATTCTGCCGGTGTTCGTTCTCGGTGTCGCCTCCGCCGCCGCGACCGGCCGCTACATGCGCAGCAGTCTTCTCGAGGTGGTGCACCAGGACTACATTCGCACAGCGAGAGCCAAAGGATTAAGCGAAGTGCTGGTTATCGGCAAGCATGCGTTCCGCAATGCGCTACTCCCCATCATCACCCTGCTCGGATTGTCGCTGCCGTTTCTTCTCGGTGGTGCCGTGATCGTCGAGTCTGTGTTTTCCTGGCCCGGGATGGGTAAATTGACGATCGACGCGATTTTCTCCAGAGATTATCCCGTTATCATCGCCTGTACGCTCGTCTCGGGTGTAATGGTCATCCTTGGCAATCTCATCGCCGATGTGCTTTACGCGTTGGCCGACCCCAGGATTCGCTATGAATGATCCGACGGCGGCCTCCAAACTGGTGCATCTACTCCAGATGCATGTTCCGGGCATCGCACAGATTCGCTCGGGAAAGCGCCTCTGGGGCTCGCTGTTGCTTCTCTACACCGCTGTGTTTCCGCTCGTGATACTGACGCGATTCGGGTACTTCGTCGATAGTATCATTTCACTTGTTCTGACGATGGTGTTGCTGGTTTTCGACGATATCGATTCATCCCTGTTGTTTCGTGAGGATGCAGTTGAGCATTGGCTCGCGGCGGTATTCGTCATTGTCATGCCCTTCGTCTTATGGCGCCTACACCGCAGGTATCTCCATCATCAGAAAATGGTGGACGGCGACGCCGAGCTGAGCCAGTGGGCCATCGCGTGGAGAGAATTCGGGAAAAAACCGGTCGCGATCACGGCGATGTTATTCGTAATACTGATCTACACCAGCGCCTTCCTCTGTCCCTTCATCGCACCCTTCGATCCGAACGTCTTTCAGGACGGCATCGTGACCCAATTTCGTCCTCCGCTTTCTTCGGTCACGATTCTCTACCTCAATAAGGACCGCGACTCTTCGCCCCAATGGTCCATGCAGGGCATCCATACCGGGTACCCGCATATTGCGAGAGAACTCCTGACGATCAACAAGAATCTCGAGGATCACGGGTTGAAGCGCGAACGCGCTGTCGAAGCCTTCCGCATTGAGGAATCGAACGTGCTCGCGACCGAGGGGAACGATCTCGCCGTTATTCCCATTTCCACGCTCGCGAGCGCCGAACCCGAGGAGTTCGTTGGTTCGCGAATGTATCTTTTGGGCACGGACAGTTACGGCCGGGATTTGCTGAGCCGCATCATATATGGTTCTCGGATATCTCTCTCCCTTGGGCTTATTGCGGTGCTGCTATCCGTGACGTTCGGCACGCTTATCGGATTACTGGCCGGATATTTCGGAAAGTGGACCGAAACCCTCCTCATGCGCGGAGTGGACGTTCTGCTGGCGTTTCCGACGTTGTTCCTCATCCTGATTATTATCGCAGCGTTTGAGACGGTTGCGGTCCCACGCATCCTCCTGATTGTCGTTGTGCTGGGGCTGACGTCCTGGATGGGGATCGCCCGGCTTGTGAGGGGAGAGGTGCTCTCGATCAAGGAGCGCGAGTTTGTGCTGGCCGGTCGGGCGCTCGGATTAAGTCATATGCGCATCATGTTCAAGCATATTCTCCCGAACGCGCTCTCGCCCATCATCGTCAACGCGACGCTGCGCATCGGGGGCATCATTCTTGTTGAGGCGGCATTGAGCTACCTTAATGTCGGTGTGCAGCCTCCAACAGCGAGTTGGGGCAACATCATTTTCGAAGGCAAGGATTTCATGTCGCATGCGTGGTGGATCAGCACGCTGCCCGGCTTCGCGATCGTGATAGTCGTTGTCAGTTTCAATCTCATCGGCGACGGATTGCGCGACGCCTTCGATCCCATGCTCACGAATGAACGGCATGGGTGAACGAGAGGAACGAATGGTGACTTACGATTTACGACTTACGATTTACGATTTACGAATTGTTGACGTGTGCATGACTATCGAAATTGACGACGTGTAGTTTTAGAATGATGATGGTGTACGCATGTTGCGGTGAGCGTTTCTGCGGACTTGATTCCTTGAAAGCACTGAGGCCAGAGAGAGCAAGGATGAAATAACTGGAATCTGAAGGTGGGCTCCGTGCTGACGCGCCCACCAGCTCTTTGTGTCAACCTCCGAGTACCAGATTTGAGCAGTATCCCTAGATCGTCTTTCAAAAGCCTTTCAGCATAAATTCGCAGCTCGTCATTCGTAAACCGTCATTCGTAAATCGTCAATCGTCAATCGTAAATCGTCATTCGTCATTCGTCATTCGTCAATCGTCAATCGTTATTCCAGAGGAGCAGTCATGACAAAATCCGAACAGCACAAACTCGTTGTGGAACTACGCGATCACGAAATGAAAATGACGCGCGCGGAGTCGGAAGCTTTCGATATGTTCAGAAAACGGGACAAGGATGACGAGGACCTCGATACCATTTCCAGGAAAAAGCTTGTCGAACTGCATGACAAGTACGTTGTAGCCTCCCGACCCAAGGGCAATCCCCTCGACGCGCTGTTTGGAGGGAAATTCTGACTGCATTGTACCGCAAGGCGCCTTTGAGTAATTTTATTCAATGCACTGCGTTGTTAATGACGCACATTTTTCGCACGAGTTGAAAGGCGGGGAAATCGCGTGAAGGACCATCGGAAAAACGAGATAAAGGTAGGCCTGACCGTCGTTGCGGGTCTTTTGATTCTGTTGTTCGGTTTCTCGGTATTCAAGAACTGGACGCTCGGCAAGGCGCAGTACGAGATACGGATGCATTTCCCGACGTCCTCCGGCCTGCAGACCGGCGACCAGGTCTCCGTCAATGGTGTCCGCGCGGGTGCGGTTTCGACCGTTACACTGGAGGACGCCGGCGTAATGGTCACCGCCATGATCGATCAGAATTTCGCTGTGTATCGCGAAGGCCTTCCAGTCATACAGATGCTCGAGCTGATGGGCGGAAAGAAAATCGATATTCGTCAGCTGGGTGAGGGCGTGCCGGCTGATGCAGGTTTCATCATGCAGGGGAAAGTCGAGCCCGATATCGCAGGCGCGCTCGGCGCGCTCGGCGATATGCAGGGGAATATTCAAAACATCGGTATACAGGCCGATTCTTTACTCCGGAGCATCAACGGTGTGATGGGGGACAAGCGGTTCATTGCGTCCCTGAAGGAAACCGTCGGCAACCTGCATACGCTGTCCGGCGACTTGAGGCGGTACGTTTCGCGCAATGAGGGGAATATCGAGCGGATCACAATTAATCTCGCAGCACTCACGACACGCGCCGACACCATGCTTGCCGAGCTTCAGCCGAGGGTATCGTCCACGCTCGGTAAAACAGACCGTCTGCTCGGGAATGCGGATACGCTCATCACAGGTGTTCGCGAACTCATCACTGAAATCCGCGACAGCCGCGGCCTCTTGCACACAGCAGTGTTCGACACCAATCTCGTTCGTAGATTCGATTCCATGCTGGGGAAACTCGACAGTCTGAGCAACATCATCATCAACGGTGAATTCACTACAAATATCTCTCTTTTCTGATGCATCCGCGATCCAGCGCCTTCCCGGCAACCATAATCGGGCGAGGCGCCTCCGGGCGGGTGTTGCGCCGACGTGGGTTATACGATGCTCATTTCTGACGCGATGGGTTTGTGCGGGACGCCTTGTTGCGGAAGAACCAGAAGCGCACCTGTTGACTTTCACGCCGATTTAGCGGAGATTGGAACATTCATTTGTATGTGTGCCGTTCACAATGCCCGGAAATCAGCGCAATCTCACTAATTCCGACACAGGTCTTTTCTATCATTACAGCAGGAGGTTTCATGAGTCTCGTTGATCGTGCGAAAAATATCATCGTCTCGCCGAAAACGGAGTGGGAGGTGATCGCCAACGAAACACCGGATACCGCAGGCATTTTCACGGGGTATGTCCTGCCGCTGGCAATCCTTGCCGCTATCGCGAGTTTCATCGGCTGGGGCTTCGTTGGAATGGGGCCACTCAGTGGAATAACATGGGGTATTGCCTATGCCGTCATTACACTGCTCACATCACTGGTATCGGTCGGAGTGACCGCGTTCGTCGTCAATGCGCTCGCAGCAAGCTTCGGGTCGGAAAAGGACCTGGGTCGTGCGATGCAACTTGTGGCCTATGGATACACCCCGGCATGGATCGGTGGGCTACTGGGCGTCTTCCCCGCAATCGCCTGGATCGGTAGTCTCTTCGGTTTGTACGGCATCTACCTCATGTATCTCGGTTTCCCGCACACCATGAAAACTCCGCAGGACAAGGTCGTCATTTATATGGTCGTGACCTTCATCATTCTCATGGTTGTATACTTCGTGCTCGCGGGCATCCTGACCAGCATCATGTTCAGTATTCTGGGCCTTTCGATGTTCGCCGCATTCTGAGTGTAAATCCCGGCAGTACAAAGACGTCCCGGTCGCGGGACGTCTTTTTTTTTCAACTCCGGGTCGGATTCTATACCTCTCCAGCTTGATCGGGACTCACCGATTGCGCAGCGCGGATGGTACTCCACAGTGTAATCCGCGTATTTCCGCGTTACCCGCTCGTATCTCCGAGTATCACCCGTTGACGAGTGGAGGCAGAACGCATTATAAAAGAGTGGAACATAAAAAAACGCCCCGGAAACCGGGGCGTTCATTCAAGAGAGGTGTGCAGGATTACTTCACGTAATCGAAGTTCTTGCAGTCGACGGCATTGTTGTAATGCGTTTTGCTGGCGTCTTTCATACGTTGCCAGATCATCCCGTTCGTTCCGAAGGCGAGACTCTTCGCATCGTAGCCCATCACGCGGAGGATAGTGGCGACGTTGGCGCTGGTCTGACCTGTGTAGCAGTACACGACGATGGTCTTGTTGGTCGGGAGAGTCTTGAGAAAGGCAGCGAGTTTCAGATCGGCCTTCGGTGTGTACTGGACCGCTCCGGGAATGTGACCGATCGCCGAATAGTCGGCTGCCTGCCAGTAGTTGACGATGTAGTACTGGCTCAGGTTCGTAAAGACCGTCGCCGCGTCAATTGAGCATTTCGAGTATCCTGCGGCGAGGATGGAATCAATGCGGACCTTGAGAATCTCGGCGCCGGTGGTCTTGCCTGTGCTGACGGCGGGGAGGTTGCCCAGAGCCGCTTTCGGGAAATCGGTGGTGACGAACTGACCTTCCTTGTCGCTGTTGAGTTTGGCGGTGATCGTCAATCGTCGCCCTCACCCCCAACCCCTCTCCCAGACCGGGAGAGGGGAGTAGGAATCGAAAATCGAAAATCGAAAATCGAAAATCGTAAATCGTAAATCCTTTCATTGTGATGTGGTAGCGATGCTTCGTACCTTGAAGGATTCGGAACATTGCAGAGTCAATTATGCATGAGTATACATTTGATGAGCTCCTCGCGGTGATGAAGCGGCTGAGGGTGGAGTGTCCGTGGGATCGTGAACAGACCAACGACTCCATCAAAGCCCACACCATCGAGGAGGCCTACGAAGTGGTGGAGGCGATCGATCATGGAAATGACGAGGAGTTGAAAAGCGAACTCGGCGATCTGCTGCTGCACGTCGTCTTTCATTCCCGGATAGCCGAGGATGAAGGCCGCTTCTCCATAGACGATGTACTGCGCGCGATTATCGATAAACTTGTCCGACGTCATCCGCATATCTTCGGAGATGTGGAAGTGAATGGCAGCGGCGATGTGTTGAAGAACTGGGAACAGATAAAAATGGAGGAAGGGCGTGAATCGGTGATCGATGGCCTTCCGGCGACGCTCCCGGCGTTGCTCAAAGCGCATCGCATGCAGGACAAAGCCGCCAAGATAGGATTTGACTGGGAAAAGAGGGACGATGTCTGGAACAAGGTCCGCGAGGAAATCGAGGAACTACATGCCGCCGCCGAACGCAAGGATAAGGATGAAATGGAGAACGAGGTGGGAGATGTGCTGTTCTCCATCGTGAATTATTGCCGCTTCATCGATGTCAATCCGGAAAACGCACTGCGCAGGACCATTCAGAAATTCGACCGGCGCTTCAGGCACGTGGAGAAAAGATTGAAGGAAGAGGGCCGTTCCCCGCGCGAGGCGACGCTCGACGAAATGGATGTCTATTGGGACGAGGCGAAATCCCGGGAGTGACCAGATGCTTAATTATATCCGGGTAATATTGCTTCTTAAATAATACCCGGGTATATTTGTGTGTACACAAAACGTAGGAGATAACATGTACACACACATTGCAGAATCCTGCATCGCTTTCGAAGGACCCCGCTGTATCGCAAAAGGAGATACGCTTCATGTGGCACAGCTGGTGAAATCACACATCGATAGTAATCAGGGAGCATCCATCCTCATTTTCGACACCGAGAGTTCGCGCATCGTCGAGATGGATTTAAGAGGGAGTATGGCTGAAGTCACAGCACGGATTCAGGCCCGGCTGGCTGCGGCAGGAATACTCCTCCCTGAGCAGCAGGAGGAACCGCGTAAAGTCGGGCGCCCCAGGCTGGGAGTCGTTGCGCGAGAAATCACCCTGCTTCCACGTCATTGGGAATGGCTGGAAGGTCAACCCGGCGGCGCCTCAGTCACGCTCAGGAAGCTTATCGACGAAACAAGAAAAAGCAGCGCGGGCCGCGATCGTGTCCGTCAGGCGCAGGAAGCAGCATACCGTTTTATGAATTCCGTGGCGGGAGATCTTCCCGGATTTCAGGAAGCTCTCCGCGCACTATACGCAAACAATCGCGAGCGCTTCACCCAGGAAACTGCCGGATGGCCGGATGATATTCGTGATCATACGCATACGCTCGCCGCGCGTGTGTTTGATGAAACCAGCCCGGTAGTTCTTATCTGAGTTCCCGATTGCAGTCAGCATTTCGGGCACACAACGTGTCTCGCGGAGTTCCTCGACTCGCGCATCATACGACTCAGGCGGGCTACCCATACAAGCCCGCCTGAATATCCTCATACCTGCATGATTTCCCCCAGAGCCGGTGACGCAGTAACCAGACCGGTTACCCATCGCCTCGCTTCAGCCGACAGGCTGGTAAGGCAACGATTGGCTGTGCCCGTGGTCGGGAAAACGAAAAAAAACATGCCTGTATTCACGGCACATCAGGGCAATACGCTTGACATTCGCAGGATAATTCGATATATACCGACATTAAAACCTGATCGCCACGTCTGCCCGACCTTTTCCGCTTCTGACAGTCACATTCCCGGAGCCTCCATGAAACTTGTAACAGTACTCAAGGTGTTGTTCTATTTTTTCATATCCGCGTCTTCTACGCTGATAGTCCGAGCTCAGGGTGTGATCATTCCCAGCGACGAAAAACAGACCGACGCGCTCCGCGCGTACAAATTCGTGCTGAACCAGTCGTCCTCCGATTACCGCTTTAGCAATGCGACGATGGATACGGTCTTGTTTCCGAAGTGGGGCGAGTTCTCGGTTTATTGGGCCACATCCGGACCGGACAAAGGGAGCTTCGTGTTTCCGGATGTGCTGCCATCGAGCTACTCTTCCGTGCAGGCTGTGCGATACGACAAGTACAACTGGAAGTCCGCCGACCATCTGGCGATCTCCTTCAAGGCCAATGCAAAATCGATTGCCATACTGAAAAGCGGCATTCGCAAGAACAACAACAGCGTAAATTGGGAGGCGGTGTATTTCCAGAATCTCGTCGAATCGTACATTCTGGGCGGCATTTCAAGCTACGTGAACGAAAAGGAGATCGATTCGGCCGGTCTCCCCTGGACAACCCAACTGCTGATTGTCCCCGCTTTCACGGTGCGAGGCACAAACTGGAAATTTCATGTTGACAGCATGTTCACCGCGGCACCGAACCTCAAGGATAAGCTGCTTTCGTTCCTGTCCCGCGGAGGCACCATTTATACCGAAGGCAACGCGGTTTATTTCATTGAAAAACTTGGCCTGCTTACAGCGGGAGCGGTCGATTACACAAATGCCCTGCAGCCGGACACCACCAACAGCAGTATTTTGCTGGACGTCACCGCATCCAATCATCCGGTGGCGTTAACATTGCCCGCTGCTGGCACCCGAATCTACGCCGGCGGCATCCCTCATGTGGAATGCGGCGGTGCGGAAATTATCGCCCGGGCGGAGGGTACCTCAATCCCCGTGGTGTTCGCCTTACATGGAAGCGCCGCAAACAACGGCCGTATCATATGCAATACCGCGTTGCCGACGGTTGGCGGATCGAATGCCATGCAGCCGGGTGAAATGACGCATGAGAGCCGCCAGCTGCAATGGGCGCTCAACGCGATCTTCTCGGCTTTCGCGGCCAGGATTGACGTGACGCGGTCCGTGGACAACGCCATCCCGGATTCGATCACCGCGGGACGCAATGCCGCCTCCTTCGACCGCCGGGATACGCTCGAGATTCGGGTCAAGGTGCGGAATGTTTCGGGCACTGCCGTCACGGGAATCGAGATTCTGGAATCGGTGCGTGATTTCTTCACGTTTGTCGATGTATCGACGCCGGATGTCACGTGGGAGTATAAGAAGCCCAATCTGAAACTCAGCGGAATTTCCCTGCCTCCGCATTCCGAAACGATCATTACCTATCGTATCGCCACACCCGATCCGCAGGATCCTGTGCATGAGAAGGTGAACAACTACATTTCCTGGGCGTCGTATATCTATGCCTCCTATGCCACCATATCCTATCAAGATGTGGACGGCGCCTCGTCGTACCGGAAGTACCGGAATTACGTTGATTTGCTGTTCTCGGCACGTATCGTCGCCGATACCGACCTCAACTGGAAGAATTTCCTCGGACTGTATTATCAGCCGTTCAAGGTGTTCATGCTCATGGAGAACAAAGAACGTACAGCGGCGATGGATACACGCTACGTGCAGTACATACCGAAGGACGTCCCGTTTTATTGGACCGACAAATCCATCGATATACCAATCCTGAAAACCCCGGGCGGGAAATTCGTCGACGTACTGCGTGGTAGTTCGAACGAAGCATCACCGGAATTCGACATGGACAACGACGGTCATCCCGATGCCTGGCTCGACACGGCCTCGATCAGTCCGAAGAATTACCGTCTCGAGGAAACCGAGGTGTATTGGCTCAATCCCTGGGAACACCTCCGCAGCGGTAACACGACGTACTACGAGGATATCGATCACGACGGCGTTCGGGCACAGGACACCGATGGAGACGGAATTGTCGACGTCGAGGAACCGGGTGACAAAATCCGCGTCTGGAAAGTGACCTGGGATATCGGAAAAGTGGCTGGTTATCAGTTTTTCGATCCGTACTGCTACTACGAGATCTGGGTCGATCCTCCCGACCTTGTACCCATGGCCGCCGGAGTCGGCAGCGCTTTCAATAAACTCGACCAGGACGTAGGCGGGATGTTTTATCCATATTCGCCCGATGTCCACGCGCCCGATCTCACCGACACCTCCTGGACGAACTGGATGGAGAGGGATGAGCAGGGTTCGGTGCTCTGGAAACAGCTGATCTACCAGAAGATCGGAAATTACGAGGGTTTCACATTCATCGATACACTCAGCTCAGGGTACAAGATCAAGGCGACCGATCGTTGTGCGGGCACCGTTCCGCAGCCGCATCGCGAGTTTATCGCGGTGCTCTCGCTTGGCGGCGAGGAAATCGACATGAACAATTACACGCCGTCGAAGTCGCAATACTCCAACATCGAGTACGAAACCATCTTCGGAGAGCGCCGTAACACGCCCATCCGTACAACCTACACCTACTACGCCCCTCTGCCGAATCCCCTGCAATTCGAATATCTCACGAACAATTTCACCATAACCAGCGCCACGGACGGTTCGGTGCTGCGTGAGCTTCCCGCCTATGGCAAGGCCAACCTCACATTCGATATCGACGCCTCGACGGAATACTCGTATTACTGGATCCGCAACGCCGGTCACGATGTCGATTTCGACGATCCATCACTCGCGATCGATGGAGTGGAGAAGCTTGGCGACGGCGTCTTCGGCTACATGCTGTACGACATTCCCAAGGGCATGGGCGGTTACAAAATCACGCTCCCGAAAAAACCGGACGGAAGCTACGATCTGGACAAAATTGTGCAGGTCGACGGTAAGCCGTACCGGTCATGGCTTTCCAACGCGCACACCGGAAACGAAGTGCGCATCCTCGAGGATCCGTTCATGTACCACGTCCACATTCCGCAATTGCTGATTCCGCCGGCGCTCGATGATGATAATTTCGACGGTGTCGACGATTGGGTCGACGACCGCGGCGATCGTTTTCAGTCGTCCACGGGCTTCCTGCATGATGGTTTCATGAAAGAAAACGGGGAAGCATATCCGGAATATCCTCCAGAATCCTTCAAGGACGACATCTACGGATGGGTCACCTCCGGCTGGTACGGCGGCGCCGACAACACGTACGGCGACGATTACTTCGAAACGCTGGGCAAGACGCATTTCACCATTAAAGCGCAATACGAAGGCCTTGGCAGGGAAGGTTCCGTGGATATCAGCAAGGGCGGCTGGCTTGTTGTTGAAGAAATCTTCGGTGGATCGCCCTGGGTGCTCTTTTCGCATACGCTTTGCGGCTTCGCCGAAGGCGTGAACTATTCGCTTACGTCCACTATCAATCCTTCCGTTGCGCGCTATGGCCTCGATACGGTCTGCGTAAAGCACGTGATCGAGGACAAGGGTGAGCCGCATTACTTCGATGGTAATTTCGATCCGTACCAGGTGTCGTACGGTTACGGCGAAACCACCATCACCACCTACGCCGGCGGGAAGGATCCATGCGGACTCATCGAACCGGCGCCGAATCTCTCGACGATCATCGATCCGAAGCGGGACGCGCGGCAGCTTATTCTCGTGCCCGACGCCGACCAGAAAAATCCGGATCTGGTCGAGTATCCGAAGAATGTCAACGGCGTCTTCCTGGAGGTGCGCATCGAGGTGTCCAACGGGACCGATCACAACTGGACTGCGACGCGCATAACGCCGCATATCCCGGCGCATAGCGGGGCGACGCACCCCGTGATGAGCTATGTGTCGTATCCGCGTCCCCTTGTTCCGGCACAGGTTGATCCCGCTACGGGCGCCGTGCTTCGCGGTGGAGATGATCCGCGCGCGTTCCGCACCGGTTGGCGCTTCAATCAACCCGAAGGTGAAGTGCTTGTGAAAATGGGGAGTGTGCTGAACCTTCTCCAGCCTTCGCGTCGCGCGTATTTTGTGTTCCTTTTTGAGGTGGATCCAACGCTCGCCAATGGGGTCTATGACATCGAATTCAGTATGAATGGAGAAATGCGGCATTACGACGGTACGCACGTGAGCTCGCTCAACTATGAGGTTCCTTCGTGCATGTTCAGCGTTGCGCCGCGGGATGCGCGCGGCAATGTCGTCGCATACCAGAAGCTCGTGATCGGGCAAGGTTCCCTCAGCGATATCGCCACGAGCATGCGTCCATCCGCGATGAAGGGCTTGGGCAATGCCCGCTGGTCGTCGAAGGACGTGAACGCCGTTGATTTCGATACGTTGGTCGCCACGCTGCCGACCGTGTACACACCCTCGACCGGTGTTGAAACTATCGACCTCTCCCGATTCTCACCCTTCCCGACAACTGCCGGGGCGAAACTGTACGTGCTCGAACAAGCCGAGGTCCAGAGCGGGACGTCGATCGACATGTTAAGCGTGACGAGTGGTGAAGCCCTCCATTACTCGTACGACCCCTTCGGCGCGTCGAGCACAGCGGGGAAACCGTTGACAATCGCAACCGTGGGACCGAAGGTTGTGCTCGGGAAAACCGTGACGGATGTGAACGGGCTGACATACGACGATCAGTGCATTCGTGAATTTCTGCCGGGCGAGAAAAAAGAGCTGAACGTCCAGTACACGCTGACAAATCAGGGCTCATCGGTGGCGGAGAACGTCACGCTGCTTAGTACATCCGGACCGCTGTTCGAACCGATTCCCGAGCTGCTGCCTCCGAATTGCCGCCTGGTGCGCGGCGGCATCGAAGCATCCTGCGCAACGCTGACCCCCGGCGAGGCGCGCGAAGTCGTTGTTCGTTACCGTTCGGTGGATCTGGCCTGCGCCATAATCTACGATTCGTCCGCCGTCGTCAGCGCGATGTCCGCCGAGTACAGCGGGACCTACGCGCTTGCAGGAAAACTGGCGAAGGAGGTGTTCACGGTTCCCGATAAGAGCAGACTCGACCTCCCGGCCTACGATTTCCAATCCGAGCGCCTGGTGTGTTCACAGCTCGAAGCTGCACCCGGTGAGAACGTGTCATTGTATGTGAAAGTCGCCAACGGCACTGTCCCGGCACAGAATATCTCCGTCGGATTTTACGCCGTTGTCAACTCCGTCGACACGCTGCTTCTTGCAGTTCAAACGCTCCCTGTCCTCGATCAGCAATCGTACACCATCGTTTCGTCGGAAGTGCGGGTCCCCGATTCAGCGATCTGCATCGAGATGTTCGCCCGCGTAGACGACGGGAACAGCGTCGGTGAATTCTGCGAATTCAACAACGTCATGTCGCTCAAGCTGCCGCTGCGCGGTCTGGACTGGATCCTCGATGTCGGCAATTTCCCGAATCCCATGCGCGATGCGACCGTGATTTCCTATATCCTGCCCCGGGAGGTTGACGAACTCACGGTCACGCTGTACGCTCTCGATGGCCGCGAAATCGGCCGGTTGGAGCATCCGCCCAGCGACATCGGAAGGCATGAAATCCCTTGGCAGGATGCGCGTCTTTCCGCCGGTACCTACATCTACACGTTCAAGGGCAAAGATGACCGGGGTGAATTGAAGACCTACACGGGCAGGCTCGTGAAGCTATAGAAGATAGGACGTCACATAGCCGGGAATGCCTCTTGATGTCGGCACCGATCGCGTCGACATGGCGAAGATCGCAGATCAATAACACCAGTCCTGGTGCTCGGACAGCGTCATTTCGTCAGCCGGCTCAATCGTATCCGCACGGTGTTTCGACACATCGGAGCTGGCCCGAGGTCCACGATATTCAATCGGATGCAACCGTCTGAATTGCCGCTGCAACCCTGAAGGATGCTCATGCCTACAGCGTTACGCCGAGCAGTAGCGCTACGACGAATTGCCGTCTGTAGCCTGTGGGATGCTCTCTGCCCGCACTGTTTGTGGGCGGATTCCAGTATGTGCGAATGCCTTTCTTCAGTGCCGTACGATGTTGCAATTCGATGAACAGCTTCGAATGCGTGTAACGCAGTCCGATTTGGGCGAAAAGCCGTTTCATGAACGCATCCCGCTCAAGCACGAAATTCCAGTAGTCGTCGTCGTGCCGGTATTGGATGTTGGATTCGCCGAGTATATCGACGCCGATACCGGCGAAAAGCACCGGAAGTGCCCCGTAGCGCAGCGATACGCCAACGTCAACGAGCGCCGCCTCCGCGACGTAAAGAAACGCAGGCCGCAATGCCGCCGTCAGCGACTCGCCGATGTCCACGAGCGGAATCTCGGCTCCGAGCAACACGGCGATGGAATTGTCTTCCGACGCATCGTACTGACGGATAAAGTTCATGGCATAACCCGTGCCGAGACTCCAGGTGAATTCCGTATCCGCCCCTCCTGAATCGTTACTTGCCCGCAATGGCGATGCGCTGCTGAAAACCGGTGTGCCGGTAGCGGCTTCCGATCGGTCGAACTGTTGCGTTTGGGCGATTGCGCTGATCAAGCACAGCGCGGCCGCGATGAAAAGGATGCTTTTCATAGTTGTACCCCTGATACATTGTATTTGTGGATTGGTATGATGCCCTGCGAGGCCGCGTACAGGAGAAAGACACGCCGGGGTAGGGTTTGTTACAAATGATAATGGATAATGGACAATTGATAATTGATAATGGATAATTTGAAATCGTTAATCGTAGATCGGGAAATCGTAAAAAGTCGCAGGCCGCAGGCCGCAGGCCGAAGACTCGCCGCGGCGAGGTGGAACGGCACAACGTGGGAAACGGTACAGAGAGACTTTTTCTGCATGTAGACGTACTGCGGGGGACGGCTTCGAAACCGAAGTTGGTGGGACTCTGCCGCGGACATTTCCGACCTGCCCCGTAATTCCAAAGCTCGTATGGTCGTTTCGCGAAAGAAGAAAAAACTCTTGCATTGTTTTCGGAAAATTCCTATAATCACTCCTCAATGTTAATTCACGATAATATGGATCAGAAATAACCGTTGAGCGAAGCCGTCCGCCGAGCCGTTCGGATTGATTGATCCCGCTCAGACCAATAGCGCATCTAGCCCCCTCAAAAAGAGAGGTCAATTTAACATACATGAGGTCACGCCATGACAGAGCAGCAATCCATCGAAGCAGCCAAAGAGTCGCTTACCGCATACAACCAAAAAGACTGGGACAAGGTACGGTCGTCCATTACAAATGACTGCGTGTACGACGAAGTTGCGACAAATCGTAGAGTACAAGGCAGCGATCAGGTTACCGAGACATGGAAGGCCTGGGCGGAATCGATCCCGGATTCCCGCGCCAGCTTCGACAATGAATACGCGAGCGGTGGTAAGGTCGTACTTGAGATTACCTGGAGAGGGAAGCAGACGGGCCCCCTCCAGACACCGGATGGAAGCGTTATTCCGCCCACGGGTAAGAATATCGAGCTTCGCGCATGCCAGATCGTAGATGTTGAGGATGGTAAAGTCAAGACGGTGCGCCATTACTTCGACCTCATGACCATGATGCAGCAGCTTGGTGTAGTGTAGTGTCGCATCGCGGCCGGGATGCGTACGTATGCACGTCGAAAATCCGATGACACGGCGACAGCGACGGGGGTCGGCTCTCGCCGGAAAGACAGAAAGCTCTGCGAACACAGGGCTTTCTGTCTTTTTGCTTCAGTCCGATAAAAGAAGCTGCTCGAGCTATCGTCTCAAGTACAACATTCTCCTCGATAGTCGTTTATCAGCTACGGTCACGTCGCAAATATATACGCCGCTCTCAAGGCCGAGAGGTTGGAAGGGAAGGGTATACGTCCCGGCGGAATGGACACCTTCCATGAGCGTGGCAATCTCCATCCCGAGGATATTCCGAATTTTCACGACCACCGGACTTTCGCGCGGAATTGTGAAACGAATGGTAGTGCTTGCATGGAATGGATTCGGATAATTCGGATCGAGTACGATCCGGGTCGGTAGCGATGCGAGTGGCACGGTTCCCGTGGTGGATGCAGCTGGTACAGAAATGGTGGTGTGATCGACAAATCTGCGTCCATTGTTGATAGTCGATTCGAAAACAACGGTGATCGCTGATGCATCCGACGCGATCTCCAGGTCGATGCTGTCGGTGAGGCCTTGAGTCGCTCGGGCTATGGGTAACGAGACGCTAGGTACGGTTTAGTTCTGATCCAATATGCTCGGGGGGGCCGCAAACCGTTCTGCCTTTCAATTGCCGCGAAAATTGCTTTTTTTACAAGACTATGAAACGCGTTTCATTCCATACGCTGGGCTGCAAGCTCAATTTCGCCGAGACGGCCACGTTCCAGCGGCAGTTCGCGGAGCGTGGGTTCGCGACGGTGGATTTCCGCGAGGAAAGCGACGTCGTGCTTATCAACACCTGCTCGGTGACTGCCAACGCGGACAGCGATGCCCGCAAGGCCGTGCGGCAGGCATTGCGTCGCTCGCCCTCGGCGTACGTGATGGTCGTTGGATGCTATGCGCAACTGCGTCCCGACGAGTTGGCCACGATCCCCGGTGTTGACCTTGTCCTCGGGGCGGAGGAGAAATTCCACATCATGGATCATGTCGATCCGGAATGGCGGAAGGATCAGGTGCGTGTCGCCGTGGGGGATATCGCCGAGGCGAATAACTTCGGCATCGCGTATTCGGCCGAAAGCAGTGAACGAACACGCGCCTTCCTCAAAGTACAGGATGGCTGCGACTACTCCTGCTCGTACTGCACCATACCCATGGCGCGCGGAGGAAGCCGCAGCGAACGGATAGAACGCACGCTGGAACATGCGCGGGACATCATCGGACAGGGTTTTCACGAAATCGTGCTCAGCGGCGTCAATGTGGGTGATTATGGCACAGGAACGGATACGACGCTGTACGATCTGCTCGTGTGCCTGCTTGCGTTGTCGGGTGATTTTCGGGTGCGCATCAGTTCCATCGAGCCTAATCTGCTTGGCGACGACATCATCGCGCTCGCGGCTTCCAATCCGAAACTCGTTCCGCATTTCCACGTTCCGTTACAGAGCGGCAGCGACGCGGTGCTGAGACTGATGCGCCGCCGATACAATACCCGCACATATCGCGAGCGAATCGAAGCAATCCATGCGTCCCTGCCCGATGCCGCCATCGGCATCGATATTATCGTCGGCATGCCCGGAGAGACGGAGGAGCTGTTCCGCGAGACGTATCAGTTCCTCGTCGAACTGCCCTTTTCCTACCTGCACGTGTTCAGTTACAGCGAACGTCCCGGAACGGAGGCCGCCGCGTTTGGGGCCAAGGTGCCGCCCGCGGAACGTGCCCGGCGCAGCCAGATGCTGCGCACCCTCAGTCTGCGCAAGCGCCGCGCATTTTACGAGCGCCAGCTTGGCCGCACCCTGCAGGTGCTTTTCGAAGCTGGGGAGCACGGCGCTATCAGCGGTTTCTCGGAAAACTATATCCGCGTTGAACTGCCTTGGCAGCCGGGACTGGAAAACACCGTCCTCCCCGTTCGCTGCGATACCATTGAAAAGGATGTCATGCGCGGGACGCTCCTCCAACAGCCGCCCTCTCCCCCGGCCCCTCTCCCAGTAGGGAGAGGGGAGAAGACCAGCGCTCCGTGAGGGGGTCCTTGCATTTTCAGGAGGGGTGTGGTACTTTAGAAAGTCTGGGGCAGTAGCTCAGTTGGGAGAGCGCTACATTCGCATTGTAGAGGTCGAGGGTTCGATTCCCTTCTGCTCCACAAATTTCTCGTTGAACGTTCTGGTTGATCACAAGTGAAAACACACCGCTGTATTACGGGATCACGGAAGACGCCAGCGTCGTACACACTGCGTTAAGTGCATCGAGCAGGTGCACTTTTTTTATGCTCCGCGTCGCTTCCATACTTGATTCGCTGTTCCGATGGGCACCGGCTTCCCTCGCCTGGGAGAAGGACAATATCGGTCTGCTCGTGGGTTCGCCCGTCGCGGGAGTGGAACGGGTGCTCGTTTGTCTCGATGTGACGGAGGCTGTCGTCGACGAAGCCATCGAACGTCGCGCGGAACTGATCGTCGCTCACCACCCCGTGATATTTCATCCTCTGTCGTCGCTCAGGACGGATTCCACGCAGGGGCGCATCCTGGCGAAATTACTCCGGCATGACATCGCCGTCATCGCCATGCACACGAATGCGGATGCGGCGGAAACCGGCCTCAATCACGCGCTTGCTGAACTCCTCGGCCTCGTTGCCGCGGTGCCCCTTGATCCCGCGCGCGAACAACTACTGCGCCTCGAACTGCGGCTGAGCGGCGCCGATGATCTACCCGCACGCATCGCTGCGTTCGTAAAGGACGCGGAACTCGCAGCCTGGCATGCGCAGACCCTGGGAGATGGCGGGTATCTGCTAGGTGTGGATGTAACAACCGACAAGGCGACAGCGTTGCGGACGGCCCTGCGCGTTGCTTTTGCTTCGATGGGCACCGAAATGCGGACTTTTTCGCTAGAGGACCCGCTCGAAAACAGCGGTATCGGTGTGGTCGGCGATCTGCCGAAGGCGATGGATGCGCCAGGATTTCTCGCGATCCTCAAGGAAAAACTTGGATGTGCCATGATGCGCGTGACTCCCTTCGACGAGGAGACGCGGATCAAACGGGTGGCGGTATGCAGCGGCGCGGGTACCTCGTATATCCAGGCTGCCATCGCCTCAGGGGCGCAGTGCCTAGTCACCGGCGATCTGACGCATCACACGTTTCTTGATTACGGGCGCGATATACTGCTCGTCGACGCCGGGCATTTTGAGACCGAAAATATCTTTGTGCGCATCTGTTGCGAGGTGCTCGAAAAGAGCGTCTTCCAAGACAACCAAAAAATTGATATCTTTCCTGTGCGAATCAATACGAATCCCGTGCGGTTCGTGTAAATGAACAATAGGAGTCCCCTTGAAAAGCAAGCTTCAATCTTTGTATCTGCTTCAGATTCTCGATACTGAACTCGATGAATTGCGCGAATTGCGCGGTGACCTTCCGGACACCGTCAATCAGATGGAAGAGCAGCTCCGCTTTTTTGAGCAACGAATCGAGGAGTGCGATGCCGCCTTGAAAAAAGGGACTCTCGAGCGCGCCATGAAGGAGCAGGTCTCCCTGGATCTTATCGCGAAAATTGAGAAATATCGTACTCAACAGCTCGAAGTTCACAACAACAAGGAATACGATGCGTTGACCCGCGAAATGGAAGTCGCGGAACATACGATCTCGACCTACGAAGCTGAAATCGAAGCCTATGTCGACCAATCGGAACAACTGAAAGCGACCAAGGCCAAGTTCGAGCAGCAGCGTGACGAACTGCTCGTGAGTCTGACCGAGAAGCGCGATGAACTCCGTGAAATTCTCGCCACAACCGGACAGGAAGAAACAAGGCTCGTAAAGGAGCGTGAGTCCGCGTTGACGCAACTTGATGATGATGAATTCATCCTCTATTCCCGCATTCGTGGCGCGAAAAACGGTAAAGCCGTCTCGCCCATTCGCCGCGGGTCGTGCAGCGGCTGCTATAATATTGTTCCTCCGCAGCGCATCCTGGAGATCAAGAAGAACGACAGGATGTTCATTTGCGAACACTGCGGACGGATACTCGTGTCCGAAGCAATCGGGCTCGATACCAAACGTTGAGATCGTGGGTCTCATGTCTGTCGGGCAGTCGCCTCTGCTTCAGGCAGGGGAGGAAAGTCCGAACTCCACAGGGCAGGGTGCCGGATAACATCCGGGCGCTGAAAGGCGACGGAAAGTGCAACAGAAAACACACCGCCCTGATTCGTCGGGGTAAGGTTGAAATGGTGCGGTAAGAGCGCACCGGCAGGCTGGTGACAGTCCTGCCTGGCAAACCCCACCCGGAGCAAGACCATGTAGGAGTACCGTCGGAAGAGCTGCGCGGCCCGTGCGGCGATCGCCTCGGCGAACCGGTGCTCGGGTAGGTCGCACGAATCCAGCGGCGACGCTGGATCCAGATAGATGGCTGCCTCGTCCCGCTTGCGGGATAGACAGAATTCGGCTTACAGACAGGCGTGAGACCCTGTTTTATTATGAAATTCGAAATTTGAGTTGAGAAAATGTTTATAAATCATGTAAAAAAAAGGAAACAATCATGGACGCCAGATGGAGTATCAGGCCCCCCGGGGAGCCTGCCAAGATCCGTCGGCTGGTTGAGGAGATTCATGTACCAGAAGTCATCGCTTCGATCCTGATCTCGCGAGAGATCGAGGATTACGAGACGGCAAAAACATTCTTCCGTCCCTCGCTCGATCAACTGCACAATCCCTTCCTCATGCACGACATGGAGAAGGCGGTCTCCCGTGTAGTTGCCGCGAAGGATAAACAGGAGAATATCCTTGTCTACGGCGACTACGACGTGGACGGAACGAATAGCGCGAGCCTTCTGTACCTGTACCTTCGCCGGATCGGCTGTAACGTGGAAGTGTATATACCCGACCGCATGAGCGAGGGGTACGGTATCTCCGAGGCCGGCATCGACTATGCCGCCAGCATCGGGACAACGCTGCTTATTTCCATCGATTGCGGGATCACCGCTGTATCGCAGGTCGAATACGCCAAGACCCGCGCCATCGATGTCATCATCTGCGATCACCACGAGCCGGGCAACGAAATCCCCAATGCTTTCGCGGTCCTCGATCCGCTTAAACCGAAGGATAATTATCCTTTCAAATATCTTTCCGGCGCCGGAGTGGGGTTCAAACTCATTCAGGGACTCGGCGAATATTATTCCGACCGCGAAGCGCCGTACGAATACCTCGATTTTGTCGCAATCGCCGCCGCGGCGGATATCGTGCCGATGGTTGGCGAAAACCGCATCCTGGTACACTACGGCCTTAAAATAATCAACGACACTCCTCGCGCCGGTATCAAGGCGCTTATGGAATCTTCCAATCTGCGATTCGGCGATCTCACCGCGCAGCAGATCGTCTTCGTCATGGCGCCGCGCATCAATGCGGTAGGACGCCTGGGGGACGCCACGCGCGCGGTCGAACTACTGTGTTGCGATGAAGAGGTCCGGGCGCGGGAGTGTGCGCAGATTCTCGAGGAAGAAAATCGTAACCGACGCGTCATCGACGAGGAAACCTTTCTCCACGCCTCCGCGGTGGCCGAGAAATATCTCGACGGCGACGAGCAGCGGCCGATTGTTCTGCATGGCGGCGAGTGGCATCCCGGTGTAATCGGTATCGTCGCTTCGCGTCTCGTCGAGAAATTTTACCGGCCCACCGTGTTGCTGACGACCATCGACGGCGTTGCGAAAGGCTCCGCGCGCAGTATCCTGAACTTCAACATTTATGAGGCTCTTCGCCGCTGCGAACATTTGCTTCTGCAATTCGGCGGCCATAAATACGCCGCCGGCCTCGCCCTCGAGATCAGTAAAATCGACGAGTTCCGGACCTGCTTCAACGCAGTCGCAGCCGAGATGCTCGATGAGGAAATGTTGACGCATGAAATCATAGCCGACGCCATGATCCGTCTCGCGGAGATCACTCCGCGCTTCTTCCGCATTCTGAAGCAGTTCGCGCCGTTCGGCCCCGGAAACATGCGGCCGATCTTTTTTTCGCATGAGGTGGAGGTGTTCGGCGCGCCGAGAGTTGTCGGACGCGATCATCTGAAACTCAAGGTGCGCCAGGACGCCATCGTCTTCGATTGCATCGGTTTCGGGCTCGGATCGAAAATTGACGATCTCAAGCTCGCGGGCGGTTTGGTGGACATCCTGTTCACCATCGAGGAAAATTCCTGGAACGGCAATGTATTTCCGCAGCTGAAGCTTCGCGATGTACGACCCGCCAATCTACCGCGGACGCAGACGGAGATTCTTGTCCGTGCAACATCAATGAATTCAGTGTAACGCAGTTCTCATAGTATTCCCGGAGGAAACAATGTCTGGTCACTCAAAATGGGCCACCATCAAGCGAGCCAAGGGCGCAAAAGATTCCGCACGCGGTAAGCTCTTCGGCCGTATCATCAAGGAAATATCAATCGCCGCGCGTGGCGGCGGCGATCCCAATGGCAACCCGCGCCTTCGTCTCGCCATCGACAAGGCGAAGGCCTCGAACATGCCCCAGGACAACATCAAGCGCGCCATCCAGCGTGGTATGGGCGAACTCGACGGCGTGAATTACGAAGAAATCACCTATGAGGGGTACGGTCCCGGCGGTGTCGCCTTTTTCGTGGAAACGATCACGGACAACAAAAACCGCACCGTCGCCGAGATTCGTCACATGTTCACGAAGAACAACGGCAACCTCGCCGAAAACGGCGCCGTAGGATGGAAATTCAATCGCAAAGGCGTCATCAGCATCCCGAATAAATACAACGAGGATGATCTCATGATGATCGCCATCGAGGCCGGCGCGGATGACATGACGGTGGAGGAGGATGGTTTCGAAATTGTCTGCGATCCCATGCAATTCGAAGCCGTGAAGGCCTCTCTCGAGGCGAACAATATCGAAATAACTGAGCAAGGCATGCAGATGGTGCCTCAGAACACCGTCAAAATCGACGGCAAGGAAGCGGAAGGCGTGCTGAGGCTGCTTGAACTGCTGGAAGAACACGACGACGTGCAGAACGTGTACGCCGACTTCGATATCGACGCCGACGTGATGGCGTCAATGTAATCTCACACGCATGCTCATCCTCGGCGTCGACCCGGGATCGCTCATTACCGGATATGGTGTTATCGAAGCGCCCGGAAAAAAATTCCGTCGATTGACTTCAGGCGTCATCTCGATGCGTCCCTCGGATTCCGTGCCCGTACGGCTCCGGACTATTTACGACGGACTCATCGCGGTTATCGACGCCTGGAATCCGGATGAGTTCTGCATCGAGACGGCATTTTATGGAAAAAACGTTCAATCGACGCTGAAACTGGGACAGGTGCGTGGGGTGGCGCTGCTCGCCGCCGTGCACCGCGAACTCGCGATTTCCGAATACTCCCCGCGTGAGGTCAAACGCGCCGTGACGGGCAGCGGAGCGGCGGCTAAACAGCAGGTCGAATACATGATCAAGGTCTTGCTCAATATCAAAGATGACTTCAAACGTTCCGATGAAGCCGACGGTCTGGCGCTGGCGGTATGTCACGCGATGCACATACGCACTCCACGAAGCGGCGGCAACACCTGGGAGGCCTTTATCCGCGAACATCCCGATCGAGTTAAGCGATGATCGAATATCTCCACGGCATTCTCGTTTCCAAGGAACCCGTTTCCGTCGTGATAGACGTACACGGGATCGGATACACCGTCAATATCTCGCTCTCGACGTACGACGCGCTTCCAAAGCCGGGCGAGGAGGTGCGTCTGCTGACGCATTTCCATGTTCGCGAAGACGCCATGCAGCTTTTCGGTTTCTCCAGCGCGGAGGAGCGCGCGCTGTTCAGGCAGCTCCAGACCATCAGCGGTATCGGCGCCCGGACGGCGCTGACCATCCTCTCCGGTATCAATCCGGCGGAATTGCGCGGACGTGTGCTCTCCGGCGACGTCCCCGCACTCACTCGCATTCCCGGAATCGGTCGTAAAACCGCCGAACGCATCATCGTCGAGCTACGCGACGTGTTTTCGCGAACTTCTCCGCCTTCGGGAGGGGAGGGGAGCGCGGCTGCTTCGCTGCGGGACGAGGCCCTTCTCGCCCTGCAGGCCCTCGGGTATGCGCGTCAGCATGCCGAGAAGGCCGTTGCCGGGATCCTCCGCGACGGTGAAGCCACCACTCCAGGTGATGTCGTAAAAAGGGCGCTCAAGCTCCTCAATTCCTAGATTATTTTTTCGAGAAAATGGGGAAGAAATGATCAAATCCCCGTAACTCGTGTAATGGCAACGATTTAAAATATTTTCATAAACCCTTGCTTTAAGAAAATCCCTTATGTATCTTTGAAGTGCATTCACTGTTTCCGTGAGCCAGCCGACAGTCACCTCCTCAGCTTCGGTTGGCTCTTTTTATTTGCGGCTGGACCGGAATCTAGGTCGGACCTAGGGAATTTCTTCGGACCACTTCCTCTATTATCGAGTCTCCACGCCCGAACATCGCTCCGCATTCCGGTCGTACCCGGAATCGAATATACGGAGTATAAACTCCAGTAATATTCGTTGTCCCTGCGCAGCTGGATGCAGGAATGCGGCCGCGGTCGGAATATCTTACCCCATGTGTCGTTTTATGGGAACAGTGGCGTAAGAGCATATACGCCGTAAACCCGCAACGCTCGAATAAGAACCGGGCGCGACGCAGTCCGCGAATTCGGGCCCTTCATATACCTAAGCTTTGGATGCCATTCACGAATGCGGCATGCGCCGCATGGCAGTTCTGTCCTCATCGGATGACACTTCGCGGTTGGATTTCCCGATGTCTTTTTCCATGTTAATCATTGATCGATCAAGCGTGAACCATTGTGCCGAATAGCATCGCCGAGTGGTTTGGCCTTCCATAGGCCCGAAGGTCGATCGAGGTCGGGCACGGCATGATGAAATAGCACACGACATAATGACAAGACACTCAGGACAGAATATGGGAAAGACCAAAAAGAGCGGTCCTCCGCCGACTCCCGCTCCCCGGGCGCCGAAGGGATCGATGATTGTTGCGCTGCCGTTTTCTCTGCTCGCGCTGCTGCGCATCGGCGCGTCGTTTATGCCCGAGGCGCGTCTCTGGGGGCTGCATGCGTTGGCGTATCTCCCGCTTTGGGCGGCCGTTCTGCTGGGCGCCGCCGGTGTACTGTTTGCGAGCCCGCTGATGTACGGCATCTTCGCATGGAAAGCCCGCACATTTTTCGCCGCCACACCGAAACTGCCGGGATGGTTGCTGACCGCGTTCATGGTTCTCATCGGCGGCGCGTTCTTCTGGTTCTTCCGCATGGAGACGTATTTTCTCGGTGATGGAGCGGTCTATCTTTCCGAAATCTTCCGGTATACAGGCGGATCGAATTTCGCCGCGGATGTCCTTTTTTCAACGTCTTCCGCGCCGCTTACCGGGATGATCATCGCAGGGATCGCACGATTTCTGTTCGACGTCGTTGCCGAACCCGGATCGCTCATGGCATCGTCTCAATCCGCGTTCTGGATCAGCGGAGTCGCGGCGGGCATGGTGTATATCGCACTGAGCGTGGCGGCGGCGCGGTCGTTGTTCAAGGACGCCGAGCTGAGATTCGGGTTTCTGCTGCTGCTTCTGTTTACTCCCGCGCTGTTGTTTTTTTTCGGCTACGTCGAATACTACACGTTGTTTTTCATCGCGGGATTGGCATGGTTCACCACCCTGACCCTCGCCGTGCGGCGCACGATCAGCATCGTCTGGCCGGTCGCCATGTTCGTGCTCATGTGTTCTCTACATTTCATGGGTCTGGTGGCGCTTCCGTCGCTCGTGCTGTTGCTTGTTTCCCGAGACGGCGGCGATAAAGGAAGCAGGTTTGTCCGTCCTGCTGTCGTGTTTAGCGCAATCGGTGTCGTGCTTGTTGCCGCGGGCGTGTATTATTTCGCCTCCGGCATCGCCTGGGAAGGAAGCCGCATCGCTCTCGCGTTGCAACCGTTTGGCGAGGAAGGCGCCGTGCAGCAGTACACGTTGCTTTCTTCCTGGCATCTCGCCGATGTGCTGAACTTGCTGTTTCTTCTGGGTGCGCCCGTCATCGTGCTGCTCTCGTTCGTTCGCTGGAAAGAGCAGTTGCGCGATACCGAAACCCTTATCGCGGTCACCAATCTGCTGTTTTTTTCCTTCCTGCTGTTTTTCGGTTACACGTGTTTCGGCATGGCGCGCGACTGGGACGTCAACGCACTCTGGGCGCTCGCGTTGTTGTTTGTTCTCGCCGCTGTGGCACGCGACGCGCGTCCGGAACAATGGCGGTACAGGTTCTATCTCGCCGCAGGTGCGGCGATGACGGCCACGCTGCCATGGATTGCGATTAACGTGACCACCGACAGCTCGGTGCAGCGCTTCCGCCACATCATGGCACTGGACGACACGCATGTGACCGGGGATTTCGCTCTGAACGGGTACGAGCATTTGCGCAAGAAATACTGGGCCAGCGGAGATTCGGAAGGATTGCTATGGGCCATCGGAAAAAAAATCGACATGGTCGGCTACCGGTATGATTACGCCGCCTACCTCAGCGAAGCCATGAATCTGCAGGACGGGGAAAGAGTTCGCACGGCATTCGATTTCGCTATCGGACGGCTCCGCGGGACGATCGAAGAAATGGACCGCCGGGGTGTGGACTCACTCTACGCCGGACATCGCAGCGATGTGCTGGAGCGCTACTATGAATTCGTGCTTGAGGGTCACAATCGTTCCGCCGGCCCGGGATTCTCGCCTGACTACGTTGATCAACAGATGGAATGGCTGCGGAAGCGTGCGGGAGGGGAGCCTGTCTTTCGGCTGGTCGAAGAGTTCATCGCATCCGACAGAAAGAGGACCGAGATACCCTTTGAAGTCGTCGAAATCTCTGCGCGCAGTTTCCATCAGAGTCCCACGCTCGCCGTCGGCATCGCAGCCGTGCTGGTGAGAGGAGGCAAACCGGAACTCGCCATTGACGTATTACAGCGCTCATTTACGCTCAATCCCGAAGCCACGCTCCTGGCGTTTTACCTGGCCGAGACTGAATTAAAGATGCAACCGCCCCTCATTGACGCCGCCGCACGGCACCTCCGCGCCCTCCTCGCCTTCCCGGAAGGAGTGACCGTCCCCAGCGAATCCGACAAAGCCGAACTGCTGGATTGGGCCAGGAAGAAGTTGAAGGAACTTGAGGCTGACAGGAAATAGGGCGTGAGTTTTGCCAGGACTATCCAGATGACAAAATTGGGCTAACGTGCTTTTCCTATGGAAAGACCGACGAAGGAAGAGCGGTTCACATCCAATGCAGCTATCCTTCGCGGCCATTGCTGAAAATCGTTACGGTCTATGAACCCGAAGCGGAACGATGGATCGACTTTAGAATACGGAGGCGGTGATGAATGAAGAACGATTAGTCGCAAAGCGTGTGACATACACACTGGAGTATGAAGGGCAAGTGTATATCGTGGAAAACGTGCCCGCTCGTGTGGACGAAGAAACCGGAGAACAGTTTTTTGCACCGGCAACGGTAGAACGATTGCACGAGGTGATTCATGGAAAACGAAGGCCGGACCGCGTCGTCGAGACTCCCGTGTACGACTATAATCAGAAAGCGGCATGACAAGCGCATGGAGTCGTCGCGGGCCCGACGGCGTCAACGTCCCCAGCGAATCCGACAAAGCTGAAATGCAGGATTGCGCCTTCAGGAAGCTCAAGGAACTTGAAGCCCTCCGGAAAATAGGAGATCGAACCTCCCGAGGTAAGGATAGAGCGTTGACCCGCCACCACATATCCTCGTGTTCAACGTTCCGTATCCCCCGTCTGCGCCAAGGCGGATCATCGATATTCGGTAGCTCGGTGGAATGGCTTCGGTGGGCGGGTGCGAACACCTTAGCAATATAGAATCCTTCGCATGTCGTAGGGAGCTGCGTGGCCGTTTGAGCAACGCGTAATAACAATAATGGAATAATTATATATAATCAGGGAGAAATATACGCGTATGTACGACGTACAACCGCTCTTTGCTGACTAATCCCGGGACGTACATCCATTTGAGCAATAGCCACGGAGGAGCCGATTCTCGCCTCCGGTAAACAGGGTGGCGATCGATGTGATTCAATGGAAGCCATGAGAATCATCGTAACTCAGAGAATAACAATGGATTGGGGCAAGCAGGTTCACAACGTGCACTAACACGACATCGGCGCCTCTCCAAATCAAAAAAAGGCAGATCAGATTTTTATGTCCAGTCCCTTGCATGTGAGATGTTGTATCCAGATATTGACCTGTCAAATCTTTAACAAAACCAAGGAGGAAAACATGGCAACGCCAGTTTCCATACAGGAATTCAAAGTGAAGTCCCACAACTCGCCCGACGAGGTTCGCAGTCCGGATAAGAGCCGGATCGAAGTCGTGCAGCTCGACGGATTCACATTGGGAAGATTCAATTTCGAGCCCGGGTGGCGCTGGTCGGAATGCATTAAGCCGGTCGTGAAGACGGAGCATTGTCAGCTCTCGCATGTCGGGTACGCTGTCTCTGGGCGAATCACGGTCCGGTTGAAAGACGGTAGCGAACAAACGATTCGCGCCGGCGAGTCTTACACGATCCCACCCGGACACGATGCCTGGGTTGAAGGCGAGCAGCCCTTCGTTGGAATCGAAGTGATGAGCGCCGACAAGTATGCGAAACCATCGCAGCTTTAGGCGGTACGCTAGCGGTTACAGCCGTCACGTGCGGGCAAGCATCGCGCACCCGCACGTGCGGCTGAGCTGAGTCGTTTGGGCCGCATTGCCGGATATCCAATGTGTTGAGGTATGAGTAGGACGAACGAGCAGTGAGCGAAATTCAACGTGTCGCCAGACTCAAAATCCATCAAGACAACCTCGACGAGTTTAAGCGCCCGCCGCGGAACGAGCGGTACTGATGCGCAAAAAAAAAACGCCGGGAGCTTGCAGTACGGGTTCTACTTCAACAGCGACAACACCGTAGGTAGGGGGTGTTATCTAGCGTCCTCACGGCTCAGACGTGATATGAAGAATCAAAATATTCATTGTTAAATGCAGATACCTGCAAGGAGGATATGATGCCTAGTGAAGCAACCATAGAGAAATTCAAGGCGAACTTGCGCGGTGAGCTGATCCAACGTAGCGATGAGCGTTATGAGGAGGCACGCAAGTTATACAATGGCATGATCGACAAGCGGCCGCTTCTGATTGCGCGTTGCGTTGGCGTCGCCGATGTCATCACTGCTGTGAACTTCGGCCGCGACGAAGGCCTGCTCATCGCGATCCGGGGCGGTGGTCACAACGGCCCTGGGCTCGGCAGCTGCGATGACGGTCTGGTCATCGACCTGTCGATGATGAAGGGCGTCCGCGTAGATCCGGCGACTGGAACCGCTCGCGTGGATCCAGGCTGCACGTCGGGCGACGTCGATCATGCCACCCACGCATTCGGCCTGGCCGTCCCCTTTGGCATCGTCTCGACCACAGGCGTCGGGGGCCTCACCCTCGGCGGGGGCATCGGGTACCTTACGCGCAAGTACGGCCTGACGATCGATAACCTGCTCGAAGCGGACATTGTCCTGGCCGATGGCAGTTTTGTCACAGCCAATGAGAGCCAGCACCCCGATTTGTTTTGGGCCCTTCGCGGAGGAGGTGGTAACTTCGGCGTTGTGACCAGCTTTCTATTCCAGGCACATCCAGTCAGCATCGTCTACGCGGGCCCAATCTTCTGGGACGCTGCCAACGCCAAGGATGTCATGCGCGCCTATCGCGATTTTCTGCCGACCGCACCCGAGGAACTGGGCGCCTTCGTCGGCCTCAAGACCGTGCCCTCCATGGACCCGTTTCCGAAGGAGCACTGGGGTAAGCGTGTATGTGCTGTCATTTCCAGTTACAACGGTTCCGCCGAGGACGGCGAAAAAGTGATGGCACCACTGCTCAAAGCTGCGCCGCCGCCCATTTTCAACTGGATGAGTGCGATGCCCTTCCCGGCGATCCAAGCGCTTTTCGACCCGCTCTTGCCAACGGGCATGCAGTGGTATTGGAAGGGCGACTTCGTGAAGTCCTTGCCGGACGAGGCGATTGATACGCACATCGCACAGGCCGCCAAAGCGCCGAGCGAGCTGTCGCTCATGCATCTCTACCCCATCAACGGAGCCGTTCATCGCGTCCCGAATGACGCAACACCGTGGGGTGCACGCGAGGCGACCTGGTCCATGGTCATTGCGGGGATCGACTCCGACCCGAAGCAAGCTGAAGCCTTGAAGACGTGGGGGCGCGCCTACTGGAAGGCGATTCACCCGTTCAACCTCGAAGGGGTTTACATCAACTTCATGATGGACGACGAGGCCGAGGGGCGTGTTCAAGCGACCTACGGCGACAACTACAAACGTCTCGCGTCCGTGAAAGCGAAGTACGATCCGAAAAACCTCTTCCGGGTCAACCAGAACATTCAGCCGACGGTCGCTTGACCCGGAACATCCAAGCCACGCCTCTCCAGCCGATGACGCTGACGGGTGCTTACGGCACCCGCAGCATATCGGCGAGGCGTTAGCGCGCACACCGTCATGCCATAGTAGGAGAGTGATATGAGGAAACTCATTGCGTCCACATTTACATCGCTGGATGGTGTCATGCAGGCGCCAGGGGGACCGACCGAAGATCCCACTGGAAATTTTACGTTAGGTGGTTGGTTGTTCGCTTTCATGGATGAGGGGGTGGATCTTTCCGAGTCAGGTTTTGATGGTGACAATCGAGAGCTTGTACTCGGTCGTAAAACCTACGAAATATTCGAGGCGTATTGGCCTTACCAACCAGAGGGTAATCCGATTGCGAGGACGCTCAATGCGGCGAAAAAGCATGTGGCGTCCCGCACGTTGAAGTCATTGGATTGGAACAACTCAGCGGTACTTGGCGGCGACATTGTTGCAGCCATAACCGCGCTCAAGCTTCAGCCCGGGCACGACCTTCAAATCATAGGCAGCGGCAATCTGATTCAGACGCTACAAGCCGCATCGCTCATTGACGAATACAACGTATGGGCGTTCCCGGTAATTCTTGGACGCGGAAAGCGATTGTTTGAACATGGTGCAAGGCCTTGTGCACTGCGGCTCGTGACTTCCAGGGTTTCAACAACCGGCGTCGTGATGAGCACCTATGTTCCAGCCGGAGATATTTCGCCAGGGTCGCTTAGCCAAACCGAACCAAGCGCGAAAGAATTGACCCGGCGCGCCAGGATGGCCACGGATTCGTGGTGAATTTGTTGTCTACTAAAGTATGCGCGCTAACAACGCACTCCATGGGAGTGCCGCTATCATGGCGTCTCTGAGCTCAGGCGTTTGGTCAGACGCGCTTCACCGCCGATGTCGCCGCCCCGTGTCGCCCATGGGCCACAGACCAACACTCGAACTCCAGGAGAAACCCCATGCTCGTAGAAGTACAGGTAAGCATCAACGGATCCAAGGCGGCGATCTGGGCCGCAATCACCAACATCGAGAATGCCCCGGAAACCATCAGCGGAATCGAAAATATTGAGGTTCTCGAAAAACCGGCAAACGGGCTCGTAGGATTAAAGTGGCGGGAGACCCGAAAGCTGTTCGGCAAGCAAGCTACCGCAGACAAGTGGATCACCGATGCTGCCGAGAACGAGTTTTACGAAACCAGAGCGGAAAGTGATGGATTTGTATTTTTATCCACCATGCGTATTTCAGAGAGCAGTGGCGGCATTATATTGACTAGTGTTCATGATTCCAGGCCTCAAAGTTTCGTTGCAAGATTAATGTCGATTCCAATGGGGCTTCTCTTCAAGGGCGTGGCGCAAAAGGCACTCCTGCAAGATCTGAACGATGTCAAGTCCGCAGTTGAACGGTAATAAACCTAAAACCGAGGAATTATATGACTTCGAATAAGCGAATGATCGAGACGTACATGGAGGGATTCAGGCTGACCGATCGGCCAGCGATCCTGGCGTGCCTGACCGATGACGTCGAATGGTGGCTTCCTGGCGTATTCCATGTTCACGGCAAGGAAGAGTTCGCCGGGCAAATTGTCGGCGAAGGTTTTCTCGGAAGCCCGTCCATCACCGTCACGCGCATGACCGAGGCCGACGATGTGGTAGCGGTTGAAGGTTCCATCCGAGCTCGGAGACAGGATGACACGTATCTGGACCTGGTATTCTGCGACGTATTCGAGATGCGGGATGGCAAGATTTGGCGGCTAATCAGCTACCTGATGGAAAACAAATAATTCCATTGCCCGAGGCGCCTGAAGACCGATTAAAGCGGACGCCGTATTCACCGTTGCTGGCCCTGAGTGTAATCCCACTCAGGAGAAGACAATAGAATCAATGACCCTGAAAGACACGTTCAGGCAGCTCGAGGCGCACGGTAGATACGTGCGCAAAACCGCAAGAATGGTGCCCTCGGGGATGTTGTCTGGGAGCGCAAACCGGGCAGTGCGACGCTCTGAATTCCGTGCACGTACGTGTCTATTCGTCCGGGCCCCGTCCCGTTGCCTCAAAAAGAAATCTTACCCTAAGTACGACGACAGGCTTCGCTAAAAAATCTACTAAAAAATTCTCTTTGCGCCTTTCCGCCTTTGCGTTACCTCCCCCTCCGCCCCCCGGCCCGTCCCAAGGTTATCGAATGCGATGTTGGATTTTCCGCTATCTTTTTCCATGTTTAGTGTTGATCGATCCTGCGTGCGTCGCGACGCCGGGTTGCGCTTCCATTTGGGAGCTCGACATCCGGCAAACGCGGCAGCAGTATGTGGTTGAGGCATTGCAGGACACAGTTGTACGGTACACGTTGAACGATACTTACAGGATAGCACATGGGAAGCCGTAAAAAGAGCGCACCAATACCTCGTACCACACCTCAGAGTTCAGGTAAGCAGCAGCCTACATTACCCAAGCCGCCGGAAGAGGCGTGGATAGCCGCGTTGCCATTCCTTCTTTTGGCGGTGCTGCGTATCGGCGCGGCGTTTTTTCCGGAAACACGTCTCTGGGGTTTGCATGCATTGGCGTATATGCCGCTCTGGGCCGCGGTGATATTGGGCGCCGCGGGTCTTTTATTTGCCAGTCCGGTGATGTACGGCATCTTCGCATGGAAATCGCGGTGGTTATTCGCGGACTCATCGAAGTTTCCCTCGTGGCTTTGGCCATTGTTCCTCGTCCTGATCGGGGGAGCGCTGTTCTGGATGTTTCGCATGGAGACGTATTTCCTCGGTGACGGCGCCGTCTATCTCTCCCAGATCTATCGATACACCGGGGGATCATCGTTTGCCGAGGATGTGTTGTTTTCAACGGGCTCGGCACCGCTTACAGGATTGACGATCGCGATGCTCGCGAACTACCTGCGAAGTCTCGCATCCGGTCCCGATTCGTTGTTGCTGTTTTCTCAATCCGCGTTCTGGATCAGCGGAGTCGCGGCGGGCATGGTGTATATCGCACTGAGCGTGGCGGCGGCGCGGTCGTTGTTCAAGGACGCCGAGCTGAGATTCGGTTTTCTGCTGCTGCTTCTGTTCACACCGGCGCTGCTGTTCTTTTTCGGCTACGTGGAGTATTACACGTTGTTTTTTGTCGCAGGGCTGGCATGGTTCATCACGTTGACGCTTGCAGTGCGAAAAACGATCGGTATCGTGTGGCCTGTCGCAATGTTCGTGATCCTGTGCTCGTTGCATTATATGGGACTGCTCGCGCTGCCATCGCTCATACTGCTGCTTGTTTCCCGATACGGCGGCGCCGCCGGAAGCAGGTTAGTGAGGCCGGCTGTGGTATTCGGCGGGATCGGCGTCGTACTGCTGCTCGGGGGCGTCTATTATTTCGCTTCCGGCATCGCCTGGGAAGGAAGCCGCGTCGCGCTCGCAATCCAGCCTTTCGGTACCGAAGGCGCCATACAGCAGTACTCGCTGCTTTCCTCGTGGCATCTCGCCGATGTGCTGAATCTGCTGTTCCTTCTCGGCGCACCCGTTATCGTGCTGCTCGCATTCGTCGGCTGGAAGGAGAAAGTGAAGGATGCGGAGGCATTGATCGCAATCACCAATCTGCTGTTCTTTTCCTTTCTGCTTTTTTTCGGTTACACCTGTTTCGGCATGGCGCGTGACTGGGATGTGAACACACTCTGGGCGCTCGCTTTGCTGTTTGTTCTCGCCGCTGTCCTCCGCGATGCGCGTCCCGAGCAATGGCGATACAGGTTCTATCTCGCCGCCGGCGCCGCAATCACCGCCACGCTCCCCTGGATCGCGGTGAACACCACCACCGATAGCTCCGTGGAGCGTTTCCGCGACATCATGGCGCTGGACGACACGCATGTGACAGGGGATTTTGCGCTGAACGGGTACGAACATTTGCGCAAACATTACCGCACCATCGGCGACACCGAAGGGATTATGTGGTCGGTCGGGAAGAAGATCGAAATGGTCGGCTACCGATCCGATTACTCGGCCTGGCTCACCGACGCGATGAAGCTGAAGGATGACCGTGACGTGCGCGACGCGTTCGACTTCGCCATCGGACGGCTTCGAACGAAGATCGGAGAGATGGAGCGACGCAATGTCGATACGCTCTACGCCGGTCACAGGGACGATCTTCTCGAACGGTACTACGAATTCGTGCTCGCCACGTACTATCGCTCTTCCGGTACGGGATTTTCGCCTCAATATGTCGATGAGCAACTTGCGTGGTTGCGGAAGCGTGCGGCCGGATCGCCGGTGTTCAAATTATTGGAGAGTTATCTGGAGTCCGAACGCACAAAGGTCGTTATTCCCAATGAGGTTGTGGAAGCCGCGGCGAAAGGGTTGTACCAGAGTCCCAAACTCGCCATTGGAATCGCGTCCGTAATGATCAACATCGGCAAGCTGGAGGTAGCGATCGACGTACTGCAGCGTTCCTTCACACGAAATCCCGAAGCCACACTCCTCGCCTTCTACCTGGCCGAAGCCGAACTCAAGCTCCAACCGCCCCGAACCCTTGACGCCGAGCGTCACCTCCGCGCCATCCTCGCCTTCCCCGAAGGCGTGAGCGTCCCGAAGGAATCCGACAAAACCGCAATCCTGAACTGGGCAGCCGAAAAGCTCAAGGAAATCGAAGCAGGTCGGAAGTAGGGGATAGAAGTTGCTGTAGTGATGAAAGGGGATTGGGTTGAGTGCGCGAAGCGCGCGGCGGCACTGGCGGGGTTGGAGTAGATCGGGGATAGGACCCGCACCCTCAAGCAGGCTATGATGTAGAAACTCCTCACCGGAAAGACAAGGTTGGTATAATGAAGTTTATTAATTTATACGGTACCGACCGCATAATCCCGAATAAAGTGCTATAAACAGGAAAACGCTCATGGAAAGAATCAAGAATCCATTCTCGCCGGGAGCGGGATCACCCCCGCCGGAACCAGCTGGCCGCGACTCGGTGCTGGAGCAGGCAAAGGTCTTGCTCGGTCGGGTCAAGCTGAAGCGCCCGGAAAAAAGTATTCTTTTAACCGGGCTGCAAGGGGTTGGCAAGACGGTGTTGCCAGAATGCTGATGGAGATTGACACTGACCTGGCGGGGTTGGAGCAGCGGCGGGATAAGAGTCGCGCCCTCAAGAAGGCCATGATGCAGAAACTCCTCACCGGAAGGACGCGGCTCGTATGAAAGAAAATCAGCAGATCGAGTGGAAGGAGACGTGGCGGGACGAGTCCCTGAAATGGATCTGCGGCTTTGCCAACGCCGAGGGTGGCGTGCTGCACATCGGTCGGAATGACAAGGGCGTGATCGTGGATGTGCCGAATGCGGCCAGGCTGATGGAAGAAATTCCAAACAAGGTGCGAGACATCCTGGGCATCATTGTGGAGGTGAACCTGCGGGAGGAAGGCGGTCGTGAGTATCTGGAGATCGTCGTCGAGCCTTACCCGTATCCCGTCAGCTACAAAGGCGAGTATCACCTGCGCAGCGGCAGCACGAAGCAGGAACTGAAGGGCGCGGCGCTGGACAGGTTTCTCTTGCGCAAACAGGGCCGGCATTGGGACTGTGTGCCGGTGCCGCATGTGGGGGTGAAGGATTTGTCCAAGGCGGCCATTGATCAGTTCCGAAAGCTGGCGCGGCAGAGCGAGCGTCTGGATTCCGCGATCCTCCGTGAATCCGCGCCCGCGCTGATCGAGAAGCTGCGGCTGCGAGATGCCGCGTACCTCAAGCGGGCGGCGGTGCTGCTCTTCCATCCCGATCCCGAGCGCTTCGTCACCGGGGCGTTTGTGAAGATCGGCTTCTTTCGCACGAACACGGATTTGCTCTTCCACGATGAGATCCATGGCGATCTCTTCACGCAGGTGGAGAAGACGATGGATCTGTTGCTCACGAAGTATCTCAAGGCGGGACTCAGCTATCATGGTCTCCAGCGGCTCGAGACGTTTCCGATACCGGAGGCGGCGTTACGCGAAGCGGTGCTGAACGCGATCATCCACAAGGATTATTCCGCGGGGACGCCGATCCAGATCAGCGTTTATCCCGACAAGCTGATGCTGTGGAACCCCGGTGAACTGCCACCCGCCTGGACCATGGCCAAGCTCAAGGGCAAACATCCTTCGCACCCCTTCAATCCCGATGTGGCCAACGCCTTTTTCCGTGCGGGAATGATCGAGGCTTGGGGCCGCGGGATCGAGCGCATCATGGAAGCGTGCCGCGCCGCCAATGCGCCGGCGCCGAAGCTCCGCCACGAGCCTTCCGGCCTCTGGGTGGAGTTTGCGCTACCGCCGGGCGAAGGTGAACGGTTGGATGAAAAGTTGGATGAAAAGTTGGATGAAAAGTTGGGAGTAAATCGGGCGACCGTCCTGCGTCTGATGCGATCCAACCCCAGAATCACCGTCAGCGAAATCGCTGAAAAGCTTGGGATGAGCAGAACCGCAGCGGACAAGAATATCCAAATCCTTAAGTCGCAAGGCTACATTCAGAGAATAGGTCCCGCCAAAGGAGGCTATTGGGAGGTTCGCAAGTGACTATCAGGAATTCGCATCATGCCGGAACGGCGGCGCTCGATTTCTCCAGGAACCGCGCCGAGAACGACCACATCCTCGGCGACGCCTACGAGTATCTCAAGCGGCACTTCGCCACCGAAAGCGGCAGAGCAAAGGGCGAGTTCTACACCCCGTCCGAAGTCAGCCGCATCATTGCCAAGGCCGTCGGCACCTGGCCGAAGCCGAACTCAAGCTCCAGCCGCCGCGCATACAGGACGCCGAACTTCACCTCCGCGCCATCCTCGCCTTCCCCGATGGCATAAGCGTCCCGAAGGAATCCGACAAAACCGCAATCCTGAACTGGGCAGCCGAAAAGCTCAAGGAAATCGAAGCAGGACGGAAATAGGGTATCGAAGTTGCTAGGGTAATGATAGAGGATTGAGCTGTGTGCGCGAAGCCTGGTATTCACGTTCTGTGGCCACACGCTAGGCTCTGCGCACCGCGTTCGGCTTCCATAGTAGTATAGAATCCATCGCATCCCGTAGGGAGTTGCATGGCCGTCTGAGCAACGTGTATTAACAATATCGGGACAATTTATATATACTCAGGGAGAATTATGTATGTATTCTTGACATAAGCAGCCGCTATGTGCTGGCAGGTCCTAGGCTGTAAATCCAGTTGAGCAGTAGCTGCGGAGGAGCGTAGTGTTCTCATTCTCTGTCCTCTGGCCCGTGATCGCGATAAAACGGTGAAAACCATGATAATCACCGTAACTCAAATAATAACAATCGATTGGGACGTGCAGGTTCACAACGCGCATTAAAACGGCATCAGTATCTCTCCCTATAAAAATAGGGTTCTCTCCCTATATCCTTTGGCCTTGCGATGAAGTAGCTTCCATCGTTACCGAGACCCGTCAACTCCAAGAATCTCAATCCTGACTGCCATGAAACAGTACAGAACAAAAGTTGTCGCGGCCACACTCACTATTGCGTTTGGCTTTTTGGGCTTTGTCACGTTCCAGCATGGACAGGAGGAAAGCCAGGAGTATGTCTCGGGTGAGCTCATCATTAAGTTCACTGCATCAAGTTCACAGGCTCACCGGCAAAACGCGAAGAACGCCGTCAAGGCAGACAAGGTCTCGGATCTGCCGTTCATCGGCGCCGAACACTGGTGTCTCGGAAACGGTATCCTCGTCGAACAGGCGCTGGATATTCTGTCGAGAACTCCATTCAAGGACGCCATCGAATACGCCGAGCCGAATTATATCTATCACGCGTTCGTCATCCCGAACGATGCGCGGAGAAGCGATCTTTACGGGATGCACAACATCGGTCAGACTGGAGGGATGGCCGACGCCGATATCGACGCGCTTGAAGCGTGGCAGACGACCCACGGATCGGGGGAAGTTGTCGTCGGTGATATCGACTCCGGGATAGACTACCTCCACGAAGACCTGCACGGAAACATCTGGGAGAATGCAGAAGAGATGGGACTCGACGGAGCGGGGAACGACAAACGATCCAACGGCATCGACGACGACGGAAACGGCCACGTCGACGATTGGCACGGCTGGGACTTCGTCAACAACGACAACGACCCGATGGACGATAACAATCACGGTACGCACACAGCGGGAACGATCGCGGCAAAAGGAAACAATGGAATTGGAGTCGCAGGCGTAAACTGGAACGTCAAGCTCATGCCGATCAAGTTTCTCAATGACGGTGGTTCCGGTTCCACTGATAATGCCATCAATGCGGTCCAGTATGCGGCGATGTTTGGAGTCCGAATCACGAGCAACAGTTGGGGTGGAGGTAACAAATCGAGGGCTTTGGAAGACGCGATAAGGAACTCAGGCGCGCTCTTCGTAGCTGCCGCAGGAAACAGCGGATCAAGTACAAAGATGTACCCGGCGGGGTATTCGCTCGAAAATGTCATCTCCGTTGCAGCCACCGACCATAACGATGCTCTTGTTTCCTTATCGAATTACGGTACCGCATGGGTGGATCTCGCAGCACCGGGAGTCAATATTCTTTCGACAGTTCGTAATAATGAATACAGCTATTTTAATGGAACATCCATGGCATGCCCGCACGTTGCGGAGGTCGATGACATAGATTCGTTGATTGTTACTCCAGCTCAATCCTTGGTGACAGTAACCATAAATTGGAACCGCCATGTAAGGAATGAATCAACTGCTACGGGTACTTTTCCAGGCAATGGACAGTCGACGCAGATACTTTTTCGTTGGAATCGTTATCACGAATGGTACAATCTATTCGGGAGTGATAAGTATCCTGGCCATCGTTTCTATTGGTCTATCATTCTCGGAAGCACATACAATTGCTTGGATTTTATGCCACGAAGAAATAGCTCTTAACCGCTAATCAAGATTTAAGCGCTAACCACAAAATAATTAGAGTGAGATTGGAATATTATTGAACCTCTAAAGGACCGAATAAAAATAAACTCAAAAGGAGAACAACAATGAATACCAATCTTAATAATAATCAGAAATTTCCAGAAAGAAAAACAGGAAATAACTCGAACTCCAGTCGAAGTTTGAAACGAGAAGTAACAACTGTGGAAACATTACCTCCGAAAATAATTCCTTATCCTCTAAGAAACGCAAGTCTCGTTGGGTCACACGTTTACAGTCATAGCGGCGAATTTACATTTCGCATAATTGACTTTGAGTTGCCAGGACGAGGTTTCTCTTTACAGTTCATTCGCAAGTATCGATCTGGACTTGCGAATGTTATTGGACCTGTTGGTAGAGGATGGATATTTTCTTATGCAAAACATATTGAACTTGTTAGTAATGATATCGTCTATCATGACGGATTAGGTCAAATGTATCGATTCAAGAGAGTTGGAACAAAAATGTTTTCATCGCCAGATGGATTGTATGCAATCCTAATATCGAACAATGAAAATTTTTTGTTGCAGCATCGACATGGAAATGTATTCACTTTCGAATCACCTGCAAATGGGGGAAGATTATTGTCTATGGAAGATAGAAATGGTAACACTTTGCAGTTTAAGTACTTAAAGAAGGTTATACATGTTACGGATTCTTTTAATCGCCAGCTTGTAATTACATACGACGAGAATAAAGTTAAACAGATTCAAGATTCAGCTGGTCGTGTCTGGAGTTATCGCTATGACCACAATGATTGTTTGGTAGAGGTAATTCAACCTGCAACAGAAGATTATCCCAATGGATTGTCTATCAAATATGTCTATGATAAAACCTTTAGATTGATTTCAGTCACTGACCCAAATGGTAATACCTTCCTTCGGAATTATTACGATCAGCAAGATCGAGTAGAGAAACAAGAGCATGGTAATGGTTATTTCGAGTTTAAATATAAGCAGATCTCTATCGTTGGTAATGTGCCAGTCTTTCGCACCGACATACGCCAGAAGAATGGATCCCATCTCAGTCTAACTCATAATGCCTCTGGTCAAGTAATTGAGCGGACTCTTATGGTTGAGGCATCATCCCTGACCAAAGAAGATCGAAGCGGATCCAAGAGCAAATATATTTCGCTTACAACTAAGTCGAAGTTCAACCAACATGGAGAATTGATTGAACGGATTTTCCCAGCAGGAGATATAACTTGTTGGTCGTTTGACGATAACCATAAGGACCCTAGAGCACGAGGAAATCTACTTCAGGTCATTCGCAAACCAAATAGGAATATACAAAGCGATCAAAAGGAGATCGCCACGCTATATACTTACGAACCAAAGTTTCAGAGACGCTCATCAATCACGAATGCAAGCGGGCAGACAATCAGATTCAGGTACGATGCCCATGGAAATCTTATTCAGAAGCTGTATCCACCAGTAACAGTTCAATCCATTGGATTAAAAACAACCGACAGGAAAACAAAGAAAAAACAGTTGGTCGAAAACTTCGAATATAATCAGTCCGGTCAATTGATTCGTACTATCGATACACGAAATGCTGTTAATGAATATTGGTACTTTGCTCAAAATGATCCCACGGGAGTGAAAAACAGAAAGGGAATTCACTGTGATAGTAATAAGAAAGGAGGTTACTTGGCAAAGATAATTCGCGATCCTCTGAGAAAAGGTCGAAAACAAAATGGAATCGCTGCAAATCTTATCACTGAACTAGGATATAATTCGTTCGGCAATGTAACGACCATATGGGATAGCAAGGGAAATCCAAAAAAGTTTATCTTCAATCAACATAATAGATTGGTGAAAACAATCTCATCTAAGCCGTTTCAATACGAAGCAACGTTTCGTTACGACAGAAACATGAACCCAATCGAAGTGAAACGAAGTTTTGATCACAATGTATTGGCTCCAGATGGTGCTGTTATCAGTCAAACATCAATGATTCAACAAAAGTATGAATACAACGCTCTGAATAACGTTGTTCGTATCACAACTCTTTCTGACGGCCAGACAATCTTGCAATCTATCGAACGCGATGCCAGCGAAAATATTATTTGCAAGGTTCAACCTATGGGGAATAAAACAGAATATATATTTGATGCACGGAACCAAGTTGTTGAAAAGCGATTTGGAGTCGGGTCGAAGGAAGAAACCTCCATTCAATACACGTATACGAAAAATGGGCGTAGAAGCTCTAAGACAAATGGCACCGGCAAAACTATTAGTTATCAGTACGACGGGTTTCACCGCTATCTCGGATATTCAAACCCAGGTGGAACTTCGAGGAAGCAATGGTACAATGAAGTTAACCGCATTACGCGGATCGATGTGACTGGTGATCCCGGGTTTGTAACGAAGGAAGGAAAACCAATAAAATCCAACTCGCTACAATTACTTCAATCATGGTTTCATTACGATGAATTGAACAGGCGGGTCAGAACAGACAGGTCATGGAGGGATACCAGAACCGGTAAGTCGTTGGGGAAGAGTAACTGGGACAGGACAAATGGTATCGTATCCGCTATTGCAGAATACGATGACAACCATAGACCATCGAAGATATGGTATGAGACTGGGAACATAGTTACACTTCAATATGATGGAGCAAATCGAGTAATATCGTCGAGTGATGCGAATGGCGAGTCAATATCAATGCGATACGATGAAAATGGAAATGTCGTTAGAATTGAAAGACTGGGTCCGGAAGAGCATGACAATGCAGAACGTTTTCAGAATATTGTTGCTCTAGGATACGACGAACTTGATCGAGTTGTGTGGCGATCCGTTAACGGAGAGCTTCCTGAATCTTATACTTACAACGCCTTAGGATTAAGAACGACGCATAAAAAAAGAGCTGGCGTCCAGACCGATTTTCTGCATGATGGTTTTGGAAGATTCATCGGACAAACAATGATGGCGACTATTAAAAACGGTGGAAATACTCAGCGTCTTACACGCCATGTAAATTATAATAACAATAGTCTTATCACAGCGCGAATTAACGCAATTGGTTCCCGCACTGACTATCAATATGATTCACTAAATCGTCTTTCCACTATTATATATCCGAATAAACAAAAGAAGACCTTTGAAAGGGATGGTAATGGAAAGATCGCCCGGATTGTCGATCCTAATGGAAATATCATTTCTCATTCATTTGATAATCACAGCCGGTTAACCGAGCGCAGAGTTCAATCCTATTCAGGAGAAGAGCATGTTGAGCGGTATCATTATGATGGCCTTAACAGACTTGTATCTGCAACTTCGAACGGTGTAACAATCTTAAGACAACACGATTCTCTTTCCCGGATTCTTCTTGAAAATCAAAACGGCTCCATTCTTGAGTATGCGTACGATGCACCGGGGAACCGAACCAAAATTACATATCCAAGTGGTGAAGTGGTTCGCAAAACATACGATATACGCGGAAGGATTACCGAAGTATGGGATGGACAGAATAAACTTATTTCAAGCTATGTTTACCGATCTGGAAGGAATCTTCAAAAACAAGTAATTGCGGATGTAATGGAAGTAGATTACGCATATAATCCGTGCAAAAACAGTTTGCGTGAACTAATCTATCGGACGAAGGATGGAGACATTCTTGAAGGAACGAGATACAGATATACTGATGCATGCAAACCCGAGTCTGAAGTGCAACTGTATCGTGGTGAGAGGTATGGAGAGTGTTACTATTTCGATTCAGCTGACCGTCTCGTTAAAGTTAAGTATGATGTTGAGGACGTGGATGACCCTGCAAGCAAATTTGGACGTGAAGTAGAATTCGATTTGAATCCTTCTGGTTTACTGAAAAGGATAATTACACGTGACGGCAACGGAAAGATACTGTCAAGCCAGGGCGGAGTTGAAAGTGACATAAATAATTACTTATCACTTGGAGATCGTAAGTATGAATATGATCGGAACGGCAATCGCATACGTGAGGATCGAGAGTCCCAAGATGAATTTACTGAGAAAAAATGCACGTTCAACTACTCCAACAGAATAACCAATATTGAATTATTGGATTCAGAGGGGCACGTCATAAAAACCGTTGAATATAAATATGATGTATTTGGACGACAGATACGACTGCGCATCACAGACGATCAAGGATCTAATGAGTTCACACGAATATGGAATGGTCGTCAACTTATTGAAGAGAGGCAAAATGGAAAACTCGTGAAGAGTTACTTATATGGTGCGCACACTGATGAACCGCTTGTGATGAGACGCTATTCATCCAAGGGTAAAGACTACTACTACGCATATAATGGTCGCGGATACGTAACCGCGCTATTGGATGATGCCGGAAATGTATTGGAAAGATATCGTTATGAGTTCTCACGCCAACATTCGGTTAGTGAGAGCAATGGAAAACGAGTGCCAACAGAAGTCGCACAACGGAAATCATCGTATGCGAATTCGATCTTTATTGCCGGAACAATTTCCGACGATGTGACCGAAAACCTCTACGGTCCGAATGGTAGTTCTTTCGATCGATTCTCGGGGAAATTAGATCATCTAAGTGATGGATCAATTGGCGGACACGGAAATTGCACACCTAATCCTTTCGGTGATGATTTCACAATGGTTGACTCACGACATGATCCTGGAATGAGATCAGATGACAACAGTTGGGCAACTCCATATTACGAGTCCGGAGCTAGATCAATGGAGAATGCACTAAAAAACAATGAAGAAGGAAACCAGCCCGATGGTGCGTGGGCCACCGCATATGGATTAGTTAATTATGCAGTTGGTGGGCTAATAGAATTGGGGGAGAAAATCGGCGATGCAGTAGGAAAAGCTGCTGTCGAACCTGATACCCAATCACCAGAAGGTGCGGGTTATTCAGAGCCACCGGATGCTGGAACTCCGTCTGGCGGTTGTTGTACTGATGATACAACGTTGCGAAACAATAATAAAACCGAAGTTAGCGAGGATGAAGGAGAAGGTAATGGTGGAGTGGGCGGGTATGGTGGTGAAGATGGTGGTGAAGGTGGTAATGATGGTGAACAAGATGGAGATGATGGATGTGAATGTGAATCGGGTTATCCCGATCCCGATGGTGGTGGCGAAGATCCGAATAATGGTCAATCGATAGAAGATCGTGCTAAGGGTTATAGTGACTGTGGTCCGGGGCTCCCTGGAAATATGAGCGGTCTACTTGCGCATACAGTTGGAGGATGTAATGGTGAGATTTCAGGTCTTGGAAGTATTGGAAGACACCAAGATGATAATCCAAGAAGCTGCGGGAATGGACATAGTAACTCTTACCTGTTTGGTATTGGAGGGATGAATCCCGCTCTTATTCTAAATAATAATCGGATCAACACGTGGGATCCCTCACCCGATCCAGAATGGGGCATTATGGGTCCGGGAGCTGGAGGTGATTTTACTGATCCATCTTTGGGATACACCGATCCACCACCTGATGGTGTAATCAGCGGAGGTATTCTGGGAGGTGCTCCTGATGGAGGGCTTACACCACCTTCAACTGATAATGGTGATGGATCACCACTCCCCGAGCAATCTGGAGGAACTTGCGGATCAGGAATTCCAAGCGGAACACCGAATCCGGATTGTTCGAGGTATTAACCTTTATAAATATACGTTTCAAGAAAACATTCAATCCAGCAGTCGACACATATGAAAACATTACTTGCAACAGTTGTTTTTCTATCCTAATGACAACAAGTACCATTGCTCAGACCAATAATCGGCAACGTATTACTCCTAACGATCCGTTCCCTTTCCTCTCCTACCAGGGCTTCCTCACCGATATAAAAGGAATAATTTGGCCTGACACGTTGCTGACGAAAATAACATCCATAGTCTACCCGGACTCTGTTGCTGGAACGCCAATCTGGATGGGAACTCATTCCAACGTTTCGATCAGAAACGGGCTGTTCAATGTAATTCTCGGAATGACGTGCAGCATGGACCCCGATACCTGGCTCCCACAGAGCTTCCTCGGAGTAAAAAACGACAACGAGCCGGAGCTGCTTCCGCGCGTTATGATTACCGGTACCCTGTTCGCAGCGCGGACGGGGACAGCAATACGAGCGGATACCAAGGATTTCATGAAAACTATCGATCCTGATACTCCCTGCTTGGCTCATTCAATCAACGGACTGTATGGTGTAATCTGGCTCAGGGAACAAATGATGTTTCAATAAAGCAAAGTGTTGACACGCGATTAGTGTGTAACATTGGCCTGTGGCCATATTACAAATTCTAATCACCTGATGGAACGACAAAAACTAACGCTGATACCAATGCATTTATTGATGATTTTCATGCAAATGAGAGGAATTATTTCTTGACTCCTTTCGACACAGAAATAGTATACTTCCTGGTTCTTGCCGCTTAGGGTTTATCTCTTGTAATTACCGGTATTAATTAATCAAGACAAATGAATCTAATCAGGTGACTGCTATGGAATCTGAAAAGCGATTGAAAGCGGCGGAGGCGTTGGAAATCTGGAAGCATTATGCCGATACTGGAGGAAAAGACAAGGACAGGATGGTTACTATTGCCACCGGGGTTTTCGGATTTGCAGTAGCAATCATGAGTTATCTCGTTACAAGCAATAATGCACTAGAAGAACGTGCAACAATGACCTTTATTACCGTTGGCGGTCTCGTCGTATCGCTGATAGGGATTTTTGTAATACTTCTCTATGCAGGTTATGCGAATTGGAACTGGGCCAAAGCTGACAAAATAGCGCGTGATCACGATTTGGACGCCCTCGTACCCGACGCGTGTAAGCTAAACGACGTACATAATGATGGTTTAGCGGGCTTTTTGATAAAACTCGTAGAACCCAAGGATCCAAGAGTCGGGCTTGCGCCGTTATTCTGGCTTTTTATTGCTTTCGGTGGAGTGTTGATTTTGTTTTATCTTTATATGATAATGAAATACAATATAGGTAATATTTTACAATTCGTCGCAGTAATGTAACTCTCAGCGCAAGATCATCCGAACAGCAATTCAAACATGAGGAGATTCTCGTGAAAACACTATTTCTCACCGCCTTCTTCATTCATCTCTCAAGTACGGTTTCCTTCACTCAATTCCTAAATCCTCCATTTGATCCTATGCCCTATCTTTCCGGTTCTTCCGGCATCATTGTGGCTTCATTTTGAGCTTACCACAGTAGAAAAGTATAGCAATTCGGTAGTTCTCAAAGTTCCGAAATCCTCGCGCCGCAGCTTTAATCTCTTGAATGCGTGAGTTCGTTCCTTCAGTATAGGCGTTGGTGATACCATGACTGAAATAGGCGAGCAAGCCATCAAGATGGTTCTTGAGCGTTCGTGCCGCACGAATCATTGGATCAATCCGGCTATGTGTCGCCCAGAAATACCAGCTATCAAAAAACTTCAATCCCCAGGTAACAGTGACATAATTCCAGAATGTACGGAAGCTCTCTTTCAGCACCCATGCCCGACCAATACGCGACTGCGCGAAACGAACGGCACCGAACTCTCGCTTGATGTCGCGAAACTGTTCTCGCTGCTTCTCACTCAATCGTTCCGGCCTGCGAAGAAATATATATCGCTTCTTGGTCAAGATCGTCACCCCTTCCATCAGCAGTTTTTTCTGCTCCATTCGTCGGACAGTATCCATCGCCGTCGAAAGAGTATTTTCAACATGGTATTTGTCATACACAATCTCTGCTTCTGGAATCTCCGTGTTGACTGCTTTCTCAAAGGCCGCAGCCATATCCATGGCGACAGCCTGCACCGTCTCCCGCGCGCTCGATGGCAATACAGCAAGGACCATGCGCGCCGCCTCTGTCGACTTCGAGGGAGCCACCTCCAATACCCGTTTCCCGGACAGATCGTTCAGAACGGTGATGAAGCGTTCCTTGCGACCGAAGCTCTTTTCGTCGAGACCAAGGTATTCAATCCCTTCAATGTCTCTTCGATCCAATCCTCGATTAACAGCTCGTTTCCGCAATGCATGGGCCTCATCCCACGACAAACCAAGCAATGTCGTGGCTTTCGATATCGACGAAACATGCAGCATCACCTCCAAAGCGAACGCTTCAAACAGCAGCGTCCAACGCGAACCGGGAGCGCTCCAGGGAGTTGCGATGTTCTTTGCTCCATGAACAGGACACTCACAACGCGGGACACGAAAGCGCAGAAATGTTTTGAACTGCATCGTGTCGAGATGACGCCAGAGTCGTTCTTCACGATGGTCCTTCATCCCGCACAACTTCGAGCACTCGGGGCAGCGAACGGATCGTCCGTCGGGCCAACTGATCGTGATGTCGATACGTTGTTCCTGGATATTCATGTTGACGTCGAGGATCTTCCAAGGGGTGGGCAATCCCAACAACTGACGGTAGTGAGCGGCGAGGGCAGGATTCAACGACATTGGACCTCCATAACGCTGAAAAATCAGAGGTCTATACGTTACGAAGTCCCAAACTATCCCACAAGAAGCCCTAAACTATCCCACAAGATTCCCGGAAGGACCGGAGAATGGTGAGCCCATTGACGTCTGATTGATTTCAGAATTAATCCGCTCGACGGTGCTGCCGCGGGTAGGCGGATTCCCGTGCGCCGCGGCGATTGATGCGCGAAGACCAAGCGCAGCGCCGCCAGTACCGTTAATCACATTATAACTCCTTCTCTTCTGCGGAGCAGTATTGCTCGAAGGAGGCCACTCACCAATGACTTTCTCAATTCAGTTTTAATCAAAGCAATCATATGAAAACACTACTCACGCTCACCGTATTTCTCATTTTCTCGATGACGAATCTGCATGCTCAAACCACCGATAGCAGTACCGTTCCTCTCCAACACGTGATCTATCTCGAGTACGCTGGGTTCTTGGTTTTGGGTAGCGTATCGCTGAACTACGAACATGCACTCACGAATTCTTTTTCTTTTCGGGTAGGCGTTGGGGTTGGATACACGTCAAGTTTGATGGACTCTCAGAGAGGTACTGGTCTTACTGCGATGTTTAATTACATCACTCCATTAAGTAATAACCGTTTAGAAGCAGGGTTAGGAGCTTCGTTGGTTTATAGTAGAGACTTGGGGGGGGGTGGGGGTATTATTCCGGCGATATCGATAGGCTACAGGTATCAACCCGTAAGCGGAGGTTTCGTCTATCGCGTCGGTCTTACATGTGTCTATTGGTTTGGTACACCTCTCCAGGTAAGCATTGGATATGCTTTTTAAATCTCATAAATGATTTCGTGCATGCGGGCTTTGTCCTTGTTCGTCGGGAGTTTGCTCCCGATAAAAAGCTCCTCTCCATGTATTATCAACGTAATAGCAAAATCTCGGAGATATCGCTCCCTCAACCGTAATTCATGATAGTCCTTGTACATCTTGAATCGATTGTTACAAATGCGTCGACGGCACTGATCGTGAATTATCTATCGAGCCGATTATACAGTGTCGCAGCGATGAACGTCCTTGACTCCATCCTTTTCTATTGAGGTGTTAAAGTACATCACGACTCAGGTGGATTGATGTGTCTATATATCTCACGCTTTTTGTGAGAAGAAAAACGATTCTGTAAGTTGTGCATAGACATCAGATCTCATTTCCAAAAATAAGTACCAGTAGAACACAGTATCTCGACTCTACACATTTGATGCACAATTCATCAGTGATATTTTCATCAATCACAACACGGGTTCTACGTGCCACGGCCTTCTCTGATACTCAAAACACGGGCAGTCTCATGCTGCATTGCTGTCGTTCTTTGCGCTTTGATGTGGAGTAAATGTTCGTATACATCGTTGATGCATCCGACAAGCAACAACGAGATGAATGAACAATTGAAAGGACGAAATGCAATCGTCAAACTGAAAGACAGAACGGAATTGAGTGTGAAGGAAGTGAACGTCTCCGCTGATTCGGTGTCATGGTTTAACCAGGATACGGACATGGAATCCCAGATGTCAATGAAGCAGCTACACAAAATAACCGCGATCAAGAATGATCATGTTCTTGGTGCACTCGAAGGATTGGGAATTGGTTTTGCGGGACCTTTTCCTCTTACTATACCCATATTCGCGCTTTCTTCTGACGGCGGGTCGCATGAACTACCATGGATTCTTGGGCCAATATTCTTTGGTTCTATCGGCGGCGCAATCGGATTGATAGCCGGAGCGATATCGGGTTTTACTTTTTACGATGAGTTCCTGTTGGACGAACGAAATGTATCCGGAATCGACTCATTGAAATCACTTCATAATAAAACCGACTCGTTGAGTACGACACCATCGGTAAGCGTTCACGAAACACCGATGATGAAACCCGATTCTCTTATTTGGAGCTAATCATTCCCCAGCATTTGGGACGAGCGATCGATGCAACTTCATAACTTACTGTTGCTCACAGACATTGGAATGTCCTATCTCGCTTTGCCCTCCGATAATTCGACGATTCGAAGTGTAGCTGATTTCGGCGCAGTTGTGATTGTTGGCGAACATGACGCTGTTGGAGCTTCCGCTCTTGCATCGTACGATCAGGCGTTTAGTCTCGGCATTGAGCTTCGCTACCGGCGTCGACTCGACTGGAAACAAAGCATCGATCTCGGCATTGGCATCCCAATCTGGGGCGCATATGGAGCTGGCTCAGTGTATGGACTTCTGAAGTGGAATCCTCTCCCGTGGTTCTGCATTGCACTCCGACCGGAGATACGTCGAAAAGCTGGATCAAACTTCCAATACCAGTACATCGGATGCAACCAGTAAGCAATCGTTGAAAATGCAAATCGCTTTCATTTCTCGGTCGGGATTGAACTCAGTGGCAGTGTGGGTCGTTAGTTATGACGAGAGATACAGTTTTCTAAGGCGTATTTGTATTCACATGATCGACAAGCTCACATAGATGAGTCATGAAATAAGAGTCCATGCAGTAATGCATGCATCATTACAATCAATCATACCTGAGAGCCAAATTGTCAGTTTAATTTCTCAATCTCAGAACCGCCGCATTTATATTTTTCACGGTATCCGTAGGCATCGTCTGATGCAAGGATAACTCAACCGCTCCTCCGGTTACACCTGGTCCACAAGGACAATACAAGATTGCATACAACACAATGGATTTCCAGCTCGATCGTATTTTGCTTTACACGATGAATACGGATGGAAGCAATCAGACAAAATTGACAAGCGATACGACGAGATGTCTGTATCCAGAATCGTCACATGATGGAAAGAAGATTGAACTCAAACAGGAGAATGATATGACTGGCCTGCGCATTTACCTGATAATCTGTATCACTCTCGGTGCGTCCGGTTGTTTGAAGGCGCAGTCGAGCGCGGTCACTTTTTTCAATCCCGGGATGAAAGCCGGATATACGTTTGGAGAGGGGGGCGGATTTACGCTTGGACTTGAGCTGAGCTATACATTGGGATTCACGGATAAGGGTATCTATGGAATTGTACTGGATATCGATGGATGGAATAATAAGGTAAGGGTACATCTTGGCGTGGAAGCGCAGCTTATCTTTGTCGGTATGTGTATTGGTCCCACCCTCACGTTTGGGCACTCAGGGAGCGATTTGGGAATCAGCTCTATATTCTTTACGGGAGCATATCTTTATCCATACTTCGGCTATACCATCAGAGGCGCCGACCACGAGAATCTGCAGGAAGTCGGCTGTTATATCAAAATTCCAGTTCAGCTTTCCGGCCGGCCGTTCCCGGATTTATAGCAAAACGAACGCCACGCCGGCACTTTCCGAATATGGAGCAATATTACATCACGTACGACCGCCCGGCCTGACTCTGTGTTGCTGTTTTCATGCTTTACGCACGCGCCGATAGTAACCCAGCCCACGCACTTGAGGTGGTAACAGGAGAGAGCAATCCATCCGCTATATGCGCATGACGTCGGACGTGTAATATCAAGACAATACAGCATCATAATTATTGAAAATGACCGCTTCAACAGCGGTCTTTTTGTTGTACCGCCGGTTGGGCCTTCAATCCCCATCCAGGCTTCATGAATTATTATCTGCGCGAATCCTCGCAACCGATAATCGCATTTGATCCCCGAATTTTCAATACCTTGTGTCGTTGAACTTTGGGAAGCCATATCGGATTGACGCCGTGACTCGCTTGACGTGATAACACAGCGGAATGATTCCCGGACACTCGATGAGAAACTTCCCGGATTGGAATACCACTCCGACCCTGCATTGTTGATTCAGGACATCCCACTTCCAAATTAGTTGCTAGAGGCAAGTATTGACTTTCTCATATTCCTTCGATATGTTCACCAGTACCCTCGTCATCACCGTTGCGGCATGTTCTGGTCCCGCAATGATCCTGAAGCACCTTCTGTCGGCATTAATAAAGAAAAACCGCCGCGTTGCGGCTACCTGCGCCTGCATGAGTCCTTGGTGAGGTCAATTGACGTTGTCCACGCACTCATGGGCGTTTATTTTCCACTTCTTCGGCGGTTGTCGGGCAAGATAAGTGGATACGAATCGATGTATCCAGTACCTACACCGAGTATCGCACCCCCACGAGGAAGAGACGTTACTCAAACCCCTCACTCCCGAGATTCAGCTGGGAAGAGAGGGATACCCGAACCTTGTTGGAGAGATGTTGGCACAGAACGGACATATCACCCTCGTCATCGCCGACGATCATCCAATCGTCCTCAAAGGCCTTCGCGAGGAAATAGAGGAGCATCCGGAACTGCTCATTCTCGGTGAGGCGACGAATGGAGGTATGGCCCTGACATTGATTCGTCGGCACAATCCTCAGGTGGCCGTACTCGACGTTAGAATGCCCGGGATGTCGGGACTTGATATCACACAGAAACTGAGAGACGAGGGGCTCTCCACCGCAGTCATAATTCTCACAATGTTTGACGATGAGGACATTTTCCACAAAGCGATCGACATTGGTGTGAGGGGGTACATTCTCAAGGACAGCATGGTGCTGGACATCATCCGCGGAATCAAGTGTGTGGCCATAGGCGATTACTTTCTCAGTCCCGCGCTCACCAACGGACTTATGAAATCGTCGTACTCGTTCGCTAACCAGGCGGAGCGCCGGATGGGGATTGATTTGCTGACGGCGTGCGAGCGCCGCATTCTGCGCCTCATCGCACTGGACAAGTCTACCAAGGAAATCGCCGAGGAACTTTCCGTCAGCCCGAAGACGGTCATCAGCCACCGGACGCACATCAGTACAAAACTCAATCTCAGCGGCAGTTTTTCCCTCCTTCGCTTCGCGTGGGAGAACAGGGCGTACATCTGAATCGGAAAGCTTCAGTTCGAATCCCGCAGGACGGATCAACCCGGGTCAACCCGGGTCAACCCGGGTGTGTCTTCGATTTCTCATAGAAATGCCGCCTCCTTTGATTTCTGCCCATTCTCGATTGTTCCGAGGGCAATGGGAAATGAAAGCGCTCGGTAGCAATTCCACCGGTCGTCGGGGTCGGGATTGTGCGTCACGCATCGCGGCGGCGGAGCAGTGCGGGGGATAAGAATCTGCATTTACAGCACAAAGTCGCATACTACGATCCATCCTGGATCCGCGGCAATTTTTCTCTCATCACAAGGCAAAGAAATCCAGATGGAGGCAAGAGCACCGCTTCCATGAAAGCTGGAATATAGTCGGATACTGGTAGAAGCGGAGAAATTTTTACCCCAGAGCTGAAGGACGCAGCGATTTAATTACGTTTCCACACGAAATCGCAAGTTTTGAGAACGTTCGAATACTCGAAAGCGGATATGCGGGATCCTAAATCAGGATTGGTGCGTTGATAAGAGATCGATGCACTCTCAAGAAGGAGTAAAGCCATGCGAACCATTCTCGCTCTCATCGTAGCCGCGTTTCTGCACGCGGGACTTTCGGCGCAGGTGCATGTTGATGTGCGGTTCAATATCGGTATGCAACCGGCATGGGGGCCTCCTGGATACGGGTACGTAGAATACTACTACATACCTGAGATCGAAGTGTACTACCACGTACCCATGCGGCGGTTCTACTACTTCGACGGAGGACATTGGCTCTATCACACGAGTCTCCCACCACGGTATCACGACGTCGATTTGTACCACGTCCGCAAGGTCGTGATCAATGAGCCGCATCCATGGAATAAACACCGCCATTACCGCGAGAAATACGTCTCGCGCCGCGGCGATTCACGTCACAACTACTACCGCGACCGTGACCACCGCGACAACCGCAACTACCGCGGCCGCGACCGTGACCACCGGCGTATCGAGCAGCGGTCGCACCCAAACCGCGGTAACTGGAACAAGCACGAGCGCGCAGGGAAGCCAGGAAGGGGAAATCGCGGCAGGGGACATAGATAATACGACGTCCCACACCGCACCTGCCGATGCGATATAGGAAAAAACCCCCGGCACATCCGATGCCGGGGGTTTTTTCTTGTGGACGCAGTAGGAGTTGAACCTACGACCTCACGCGTGTGAAGCGTGCGCTCTGAACCAACTGAGCTATGCGTCCCTACAACCTTTCTAAAATAAGGGACGGGAGCCATTGGTGCAAATCGCAGCGCGGCGTGAGAGGGAAATACGTGGAATAAGGGAATAATAGACTTGCCGCTCCGCGACACCGATCCACGATCCCCGCGTGCACCAATCAACGCTGTGAACATCGTAGCACCAGGTACAGAATATTTCGTGAATTCGCCTGATTCCCGATTTTTCGCCTGTTCCCATTCCCCTCAGCCAGGTAATCAAGGTCTGCATTCTTGTAACTATGCCGTGGAGTCCGTACTATCTACCATCAATTCAAAAGTGTTGAAGCGGCAGCACTCAGGTCACCGTCGAACTTTTTACACAGCTCCTGCCGACGCGATGCAGAGTCTCTTGTCACGTTCAGAAATACGTATCCCGGCGATTTTCGCGGTGCTCGCCGCGACGTGGATTGTCGCATCGGACTCTGTCGTCATTCTGTTTTTTCCTGAGCTTCAACTCCAGCATCAGCTTCAGACGGCGAAAGGTCTGTTTTTCATCACGGCTGTGACCGTGGTTCTCTTTTTATTGATCCGGCGCGACATACGGAGGGACCAGGAACGGGTTCGCGAGATCGGGAAACTCATCGCTATTCAAACATCCATATTCGCGGGAATGAGGCGGAGTTTCATCGCTGTCGACATTGAATGGAATATAACCCTCTGCAACCAGGCTGCGCTTGAACTTCTTCGCAGACGGCAGGATAGCGAGGTCGAGGGGAGGAGGGTATGGGGTTTGCTGCCCGCAGCGATGGTGCATGTACTGCGCGATCTGGCTGTCAGCGTTGGCGAAAACAGCATGGACGGCAGGAGCGGAACCGCGGAACATGAAATGAATCTCGGTCCCGGCGAATGGTGGCATGTGCAGCTTATACCATTCCCGGATGGCATGGGTATCTTTCTCGACAACATCAGCGACCGTAAAAACGCGGCGCTGCGTGAGGAGGAACTGATTCGTGAGCGCGCGGAGACGCTGGCGCGGTTGCAGATGCATATTGACCGCTTGCCCATAGGCTATATCATCACGGATGCGGAATTCAGATTCCAATATCTTAATCCGACGGCGGAACGCATCTACGGCTTCAGCAGTGGGGAACTCCACGGCAAGAAGCCGTACGGCATCATCATTCCCGAGTCGATGCGCGCCTACATCGATGAGAAACGAAGCCAATGGCAGCGTGGAGATCATTCCGCCAATGGGACAACGATGAACCTGACCAAGGATCGAGGCGCGATTTATTGCGAATGGTTCAACACGCCGATTCTTTCCGATGACGGGGAATTCCAGTACCTGATTTCCATGATCCAGGACGTGACCGAGAGGGTGAACGCGGAGGACGAACTCCGCCGCAGCGAAGAACGCTTCAGGGTCCTCATCGAACGTGCCAGCGAGGGGATCCTGACCATCGACCATTCCAGATTCACGTCGTGTAATCAGAAAGCCGCGGATATCCTCGGCATGACGATCGAGGACATCGTGGGGCATACGCCGCAGGAGTTGTCGCCCGAATTTCAACCGAACGACATACGGTCCGCGGATCTTGCGACGATGTACACCGACCGGGCTCTCGCGGGGGAAGTTCTTGTGTTTGAATGGGTACATTTCCGCGCCGACGGCGGCACCACCACCATTGAAGTCAGTCTCGGGCGCGTGCAATTCGAGGACGAGCCCAGCCTGCTGTGTTTCTGGCGCGATATTACGGAACGAAAGGCGGTAGAGGGACACCTGCGCAGCTCGCGTGAAAAGCTGCGCGCATTGACCGCCCGACTGGATGCCGTACGCGAGGAGGAGAGGAAGGAACTTTCGCGGGAACTTCATGACGGTCTCGGACAGATACTCACGGCGCTGAAAATCGATATAGCGTTGTTGAAACGTCTCCTTACAAGCTCCAACGCACCGACCGAGCAGATCGAGACGGCAGTGTCGATGAACAGCCTCGTTGACGATTCCCTGCACATGACGCGTTCTCTGGCGCGCGATCTGCGCCCTGCGCTCCTTGAGGAAACTGGATTGGGGCATGCTCTCGAGACCTTACTTTCAGAGATGAGCGCGAAGGCCGGGTTGGTGAACGAAATTGTTTTGCCTGAAGAAGCAATCCGCCTCGATCACGCGCAAGTGCTTGCGTGCTATCGCATTGCCCAGGAAGCGCTGACGAATATCATCCGCCATGCCTCGGCGAGCAAAGTATCGGTACGATTGGTCTCGGCGGCCGATGAAACCGTGATGGAAATAGACGACGACGGCATCGGAATCGAATCCCAGTCGCACTGGAGGCCCGGTGCCCTGGGAATCGCAGGGATGCGCGAGCGGGTCGAGCAATTCAATGGACGGCTGCACGTACACGCGCTTCCCGGAAAGGGAACGAGAGTATGCGCCACGTTTCCTTCAGCGTTGGCGGATAACGGGGAAGGAGGGGTGTCAACGCCATGATTCGTGTCATGATCGTGGACGATCACAGTTTGGTACGGGAGGGATTGAAAAAACTCCTCGCGGAAGAATCGGATGTGGAGGTGGTCGGTGAGGCCGGCGACGCCGAAAGCGCGCTTGAAATCCTGGGAGCAGTGCATCCGGACATCATGTTGCTCGATGTATCGTTGCCGGGCAGGAGTGGAATCGATTTACTCGTCGATCTTCAACAGCGTTATCCCGACGTCAAGGTCCTGGTGCTGAGTATGTATCCCGAGGAGTCTTACGGTATTCGCGCCCTGAAATCAGGAGCGGCAGGGTACCTCGGGAAAGATGCTCTGCCCGATCAACTGCCCGCCGCACTGCGTCGCATCGCCGCGGGTCGGAAATACATCTCGCCATTGCTCGCCGAGCGCATGGCGGACGATCTTGGGAAACCGGAAGTTCCGTTCGAGCATCAGCGGCTTTCACAGCGCGAATTCGAAGTGATGCTGCATATCGCCGGCGGCAGACAACCAAGGGAGATCGGCGAAATTCTGCATATCGGGGAACGGACAGTCGGCACCTATCGCCGACGTATTCTTGAAAAACTACATCTCAAAACCACTGCCGACATCGTCCATTACGTTATCCAGCATAACCTCATGACCGTTTGAATGTACGCGGAGTGCGTACGCGCAGCGGCGCACTCCGCGTACCGAACATTCGGTAATTCGCACGACGGGAATAGCATCTCGGCGTACGTGGAGCCGACCGGCCGGAGAGCATATTACTTGTGAACTTTGACCATGAATTTCACGAGTATGAGCACCGACTATGCGTATCATGATTGCCGACGATTCAATGGAAATAGCCCGACGCCTGCAGCGTCTTTTACTGGAGCTGCCCTTTGTGTCCTCGGTGGTCGTCTCGCCAACGATTGATGCCGCGATCACCGGGCTCATGTCCATGCAGCCCGACTTGCTGATTCTCGATCATCACTTCCCTGACGGAAAAGGACTCGACATCCTTCGCAATGCGGGAATATTATCGGATACGGTTCACATCCTTGTGTTTTCAGCGTACGCCGATTCTCTGGAAATCGAGCCGTACAAGAGCTTCCCCGTCGATGCCTTGCTCGACAAGTCCCGCGATCTCGACACCTTGCTTGATATGGTGGGTTCGATGTACGAGACGAAGATGAGCCGCATCGCCGATGAAGCGAGGCCGAACTGAGATGATCAGCTTAAACGCCACATCGCGTGCTCAATCGCACAACGTAACGACGGGCAACCTGGCCGCGACGTTCCAATACAGCCGTACCGCCGCGATTTCGGGCGTGCTTCGCATCGGGCGCGAGGGTATGCTCCGTACTCATGCTATGACCCGTTCCGTCGTTGAAGAGGTGAAGCTTCAGCGGTCTGCCGTGACGGTGGGAATAACGGATTCGCGGGTCGTGGATGGACTCCCTCGCGCCTGTAGCTATCAACCTGTGTTCACTATTCACGACCCTTACGGTTTGTGGCCAGGAGTTTGCGTTGTGAGGACCGTGCACGCGAAGCACCCCAATAGGAATACGGGAAGCAGGCGAAAACATCTGGCGTCCCGACGACACGATCAATTAGCAGGATGGTGGATATAATGCACCGCAAAGTGGAACATAGTAAAGGAACGACGGTTTTGAACGGCAATGGAACGCATCCGATCCGAAAACCCGAACTCAAGGCGCCGGTTAATTCGCGGCCAGTCAGAATCGTGCATCTCGAGGACAATCAGGATGATGCCGATCTCACAATCGCATTGCTGCGACGCGCTGGACTTGATTGCAGTATCACTCACGTGACCGATCGTCAAGAGTTTATCTATGCTCTCGAGGGTGAGCCGATCGATGTCGTTCTGTCGGAATTGACACTGTCCCGTTTTGATGGGATGGAGGCTCTGACCATAGTGCGTGATCACTATCCACACATCCCGTTCATCTTCCTTTCAGGAACGATGGGCGAAGACACCGCAATTGAATCCCTTCTCCACGGTGCGAGGGATTTCGTACTGAAGCAGAGCATGTACCGCCTCGGTCCTGCGATCCGACGCGTGCTCGCGGAGGAACAGGAATCGAAGAAACGCAGGAAGGCCGAAGAGGAAATTCTCGCGCTGCATCGGTGGGCGAGCCGCGTGGCGAGCATTGTCGCCAGCAGTCCCGTCGTAGCATTCTCATGGATACCTGAAGCAGGATGGCCTGTTTCCTTCGTTTCCGACAATGTCGCGCAATTCGGATACCATCCGGATGATTTCCTGCGCGACCGTCTGCCATACGCAGCGATTATTCACCCGGACGATTTGCAGCGGACTGTAGAAGCGGTTGATGCGTTCCGTGCCGTGGAGTCAACGGAAATGAAGCTTGAATACCGCATCCTGAAAAAGAACGGCGATATTGTCTGGGTCGAAGAACACACAACTGTAACGAGAGATGCCCGCAATGCGGTGCTCACCGCGGACGGCATCATCATCGACATCACGGAAAGAAAACTCAGGGAAATCGAATCGGAGCTGAACAAGGCGCGACTCGAAAAATTGCACCAGCTCGCATCCATGGAATACAATGATGAAGCGGTGTTGATTGACCAGATGCTCGCAAGCGCCGTAACCCTCACGGCGAGCGATTTCGGCTCTGTGCATTTTATCTCCGATAAAGAGAATGCCATCAAGGGCTCGGTCTGGTCGGGCAAGTCCGCGACAAACTGCGATCTCAAGGGATCGGACCATTTCATGTTTGAAGCAGGAGGCAGCTGGTCTGAATGTTTGCATCGGCGAAAATCCGTCATTAAGAATGATGTGGAGGTTACAGGGGTGACGCTCGCCGAACCTGGTGGACACGCACTTTTTGGACGGCATATCGTCGTTCCGATCATCGTCGAAGGCAAGGTGGTAATGCTCGCGGGTGTCGAAAACAAGATCGATCCTTACGACGAGGGTGACGTAGGTGTGCTTCAACTGATGATGGTTGAACTGTGGAGGATGCTCAAACATCTGCGTGGCACAATCGAACGGAAGAAACTCTGGCAGGCGGTTGAAAAGAGTCCCGTTTCAATAACAGTCACGGATACGAAGGGAATCATCGGATACGCCAATCCCAGGATGCTGGAAATGACGGGGTACAGAAAGGAAGAAGTGCTTGGAAGGGGAATGAACTTGCTCCAATCAGGAGAGACATCGCCTATGTTGTATGAACAACTTTGGTCCACCATCCTCGAAGGTCGCGAATGGAAAGGAACAATGAAAAACAAGAGGAAGAATGGGCAGGTGTTCTGGGAATCCGTGTCCATTTCGCCGGTGAGCGACCAAAAAGGCACTATCGTGAGCTTCGTCTCAACAGGGGAAGATGTTTCCGAGTCCATCGCCACGGAGAAAGCGCTGATCGCCGCACGGAGGGAGGCGGAGCGAGCCGCAAAACTCAAGGATAACTTCATTGCCATGATTTCGCATGAAATACGAACACCGCTGAACATCATTTTCGGCTACGCGGGGCTCATCAAGGAGATGTACGAAGAACTCATTGATCCGGATGATCGTTTCATGTTCGAATCGATCGAGGATGCGGGGCATCGACTGATGCGCACGGTGGATCAGATCATCGCGGCGTCGGTATTCGGAGCCGGATCCTATACTCCGGTCATCGAGAGATTCGATGTGCTCGATAGCTTGGAGTGCATGCTGAAAAAATACCAACAGAAGGCGACCGACAAGGGGCTCAATCTGGAACTTATCCGGCATGAGAAATCACTGATGGTGCGTCTTGATCGATTCGGGTTCGAACAGGCTATGAGAAACCTGATTGACAATGCCCTGAAATTCACGACAGTCGGTGGAGTATCTGTCCGTACAAGCGTCGACGCCGAACGCCTCCGTATAGATATCCACGACACCGGAAAAGGAATGTCGCTCGATTTCACTCAGAATGCATTCTCCAAGTTTACACAAGAAATCGAGGGATATTCCCGACCCTATGAGGGACTTGGCCTGGGGTTGGCTCTCGTTCGCAATTATGCGGCTATTAACAACGGGTCCGTCACTCTCGAATCCAAATCGGGAAAAGGGAGCACGTTCTCGTTATTCTACCCGTTGTCACTCTGACAAAGAACCTCTCTCTCTTACCTCATATTTCCCTCCATCCCCGCGGACTGGATCCAGTACGCGGGGATTTTTTTTCTGTCCGTTGCTTCACAAAGGAGTGCGCTGCGCCTCCGCAACATTCACCTGATCCTTCGAGCGGCCCGTCCGTCCCAGTTCTTTCCCCTCCATGATTTCCCTGTATCCTATTCAAGGGCGGATACACTGACGTGTCGAGCCGACCTGTCCTCCATAGTCGTGCCTTGTTCATCGCAGGGATACGGATATACAGCGTGAGGCGTACCGCATTGAATGTCACGGTACGCTCGCGGAAGTCGTTTTTCGCATTCTTTCGCAGCGCTGCAGATGCAGATCGCGTAACCGAACGCGAGAGGGATAAGGCTCGGATATCGGTAATCCCTGCGCCATCAGCGCAGTAATGGAACTGGGCGACACAGCGACACCCCTCCCTTGGAGGAATAGCGCGGGTGTTACGGATGAATGCCGATGCTCAAGCTTCGTTCAATCGTACGTCTGAATTCGATTTCAATGGATTGTTCATCCGGGAAACTGGATGTCATGAGCAAAAGGAGAGTGCGAGCATGTCCGGGCAGCCGCAACCTGTGTACCGAAATGAAACTGTTTCGAATCCGGATTCCGAATGAACTATTTCATAAACGACATAAGGGAATGCTGTTAACTTATTGATAAATATTACGAAGGCGTAATTGGCATGGTTTGTGATGCTTCTTGAACAGTTACGATACCATCAGGAGTCCTTCGATGACAACGCGCTTTACGACCACGATCTTCGCCCTCTTCCTTCTCGCCTCCATGACTGGAACAGCTTCGTCGCAGGTGATATTGAGCAAATTCGATTTCAACGCGTCTCCTTTGACAAACGCCACGACGGGACCGAATGGAACCTCAATTAATTCCAACGCGACCACGGACGGAACGGGCGTACGTTTTTCGACCAGCGGAAGCGACGTCGGCGTTGATTTGATCGTCCCCGCAGCGTCGCTTCTAGGGTCATTATCCAGCATGGGTCTCCATGTTGAATACGCTCGCAACGAGAGTCAGGCCTTTCTTTTCGAGGGGGGATTGAACTCCCTGAGGCTCGAAGGGGGTGTGCTGCGATTCACGTTCGCCGTTCAGCGAAATCCGAATAACGACAATAATCCGGAGATTATTACCCTTCAATACAGCGGGCTTCCAATGAGCGCCTCCGGAGTCTTTCACCAGCTCAGAGCCTCGTACGACGCGACGACGGGTTACGCCGCATTGTTCGTCAATACGACGCTTGTTGATTCCTGGCAGGGAAGCGCAAGCAGGAATCTCGTCTGGACCGGCGTGACCGATTTTACCATCGGCCGGATGCTGGACGGAAGCGGCGGCGACTTCGTGACATTGGGATCCATGACGATTTTTAACGGTGCCATCACGGCATTGCCGGTGGAACTGGTTTCGTTTTCCGCGTTGAGGCGTGCGGATGCCGTCGAACTGCGCTGGAACACCGCGACGGAACTGAACAACTACGGCTTCGAGGTCGAGCGCTCTTTCGATAAGAAGCTTTGGGACGTGCTGGATTTTGTGTCCGGACATGGCACGGTCAACAGCCCACGCGCCTATTCCTTCCGTGATGGAAGCGTCCTGCGCAGTAATCGCCAACGCGTGTATTACCGATTGCGCCAGATCGATCGTGACGGTACGTCCGAATACTCTTCCATCGTTGAGATCACCCTGGATGCGAGCAGCAGTTTCTCCGTTCAGCCGGCCTTTCCGAATCCTTTCAATCCTTCCACCACGTTCTCCGTGCGACTTGCGCAGGACGATCGCGTCACGGTTCGCGTAGCCGATGCAAGCGGCCGTATCGTCGCCACGCTCCTCAACGGGGAGCTACTCCCGGAAGGCGTGCACAATCTGAACTTCCACGCTGACAATCTTCCGAGCGGTGTGTACTTTGCCACCGTGGAGACCTCTACGCAGATGGGAAGCATCAAGCTGCTGCTGCAGAAATAAGCGCGGTTCGATCGGATCTCGAGCGCGGAGAGTAATTTCTCCGCGCTTTTCGTTTGTGCGCCGTCTCGGACCGGGGAGTGCCGCTGCAGGTCACCCGGCGATACCGGACGCCGAAAGGCATGGAAGCGGGATGAGGGGAGGTGCATATTGATGCTTTATTCGCAACAGGTTATGGGAGTTACCTCATGCGCTCACGTGTTGTTCTCGACATCGAAACCTCCGGTGTACCTTTTGAAACACTGGACCAGTCCCGGCAGGACTACCTGCTCAAATTTGCGTACTCCGAGGAGGACAGGGAAGAAGAACGCCGGAAAATCAATCTGTATCCGTACACCGCGAGCATCGTCGCCATCGGTATGCTGAACGTCGATACGCTCGCCTCCAGAGTCTACTATACCGCCTCTCCCGACGACGAGACCGATTGGACATCGGAGGACGGACGCTCGCAGTTCGTTCCCTGCGACGAGTGTCGTATGCTCGAATGCTTCTGGAAAGACGTGGATGCCTACGAGCAGATTATCACGTTCAACGGCAGGATGTTCGACGCTCCATTTCTTCATATCAGATCCGCGATGCTTGGGGTGAGGGCCTCACGTTCCCTGATGCCGCCAAGGTATCACTCCGCGACGCATTTCGATTTGATGGAACAGTTGACATTTTTCCATGCGACACGCAGATTCAGTCTAGACTTCCTTTGTACTTCATTCGGCATCGACAGTCCGAAACGTCACGGTGTGACGGGGCACGACATCAATGCATTTGTTGCTGCGGGACGATTTCGCGAAATTGCGGAATATAACGAGCGTGATTTGCGCGCGACGCGGGAGCTGTTCCTGAGCTGGATGAATTCCTGGCCTGGAGGAGGCAACGGTGTCAGCGGATAGCGCTCGAGAAGGAACGGCAACAACAGGAACGCAATTCAGATGATCAATCCACTTCGACCCAACCTGCCTCCCGGGGTTCTGTACTTTCGGGAGTATGGTCCCGTCATTTTTGAAATCGTTCACGGAGATATGACTGAGGAAACCACCGATGCCATCGTCAACCCAGCGAACGAAGCGCTGAAACACTTTGGCGGACTCGCAGCGGCGATCGTTGAAGCGGGCGGGGAAATCATACAGATCGAGAGCGACCGCCTCGCACCGGTCGCCGTGGGAGAAGCCGTCGTCACAGGTCCCGGAAAACTGCCGGTTCGCTTCATCATTCACGTGGTCGGTCCGGTGTGGCGAGGCGGCAGCTTCGGCGAAGAGGAGCAGCTTGTCACAGCGGTGCGGAATTGCCTGATCAGGGCGACCGAACTCGGTCTGGAAAGTTTGTCCATACCAGCGATAAGCTGTGGAATTTTCTCTTATCCACCCGCCCATGCCGCTGGTGTCATAATCCGGACAATTCGTATCTTTTGTCAAACCCGGGAATCATCGCTGCGGAAGATCCGCTGCACGATACTCGAAAAGGATGTGGCCGAGCTGTTCGGGCGCGTCCTTCAACACGAACTGTAATCGGCGTTCATTTATTGATTGGAGAGAGCATGGAGACAGACACCAAGGAATTGCAGCCCGACTTGCTTCCGTTGCGCGCGGTGAATCACGTAGAAATCTACTGCGGTAACGCCAAGCAGGCCGCGTATTATTATCGACAGGCCTTCGGATTTTCGTTGGTCGGGTATCTCGGTCCCGAAACGGGTGTGCGCGATCGTGTATCGTACGCGCTGCAGCAGGATAAGGTCCGCTTTATTCTGACCACTCCCATCCTCGGAGACGGCATCGTTCCCTTCCTCGGCAAACACGGAGATAGCGTGCGCGACATCGCTCTGGAGACGAGCGACGCGGAATTCTGCTTCAACACTACCGTGGCCCGCGGCGCGGCGAACGTCCGGGAACCGAGGATAATCGAGGATGCGAACGGTCGCTGCAAGATAGCGACAGTTGCCGCGTACGGCGACACCGTGCACACCTTCGTTGAGAATATGGGATACGCCGGTCCTTTCCTCCCCGGCTTCGTCGCGATGCCGCCCGACACGATCGCCCGCCCGGTCGGACTCAAGCATATCGATCACATCGTCGGGAACGTGGGTTGGAACGAGATGGAATCCTGGGTAAAATTTTACACCGACGTCTTTGGCTTCTCGCGCTTTGTCTCTTTCGACGATGACGATATTTCCACGGAGTATTCGGCGCTGCGTTCCACGGTCGTCTCGAACCAGAACAAATGGATTAAATTCCCGATCAACGAGCCTGCCGAGGGTATGAGGAAATCGCAGATCGAGGAGTATATCAATTTCCACAATGGTCCCGGCGTGCAGCACATCGCCATCGAAACCGATGACATCATCGCAACCATCGCGCGGATGCGTACTCAGGGTGTGGAGTTTCTCGACATTCCCATGAGCTATTACGACGATCTTCTTGACCGCATCGGTCCCATCGATGAGGACATGGAAAAACTCAAGGCGCTGAACATTCTCGTGGATCGCGACGACAAGGGCTACATGCTGCAGATCTTCACGAAACCGGTGGAAGACCGGCCGACGTTGTTCATCGAAATCATTCAGCGCAAGGGGGGAGAGAGTTTCGGCAAGGGCAATTTCAAGGCGCTGTTCGTTTCCATCGAACGTGAACAGGAGCGGCGCGGCAATCTCTAAGACGCGTATCGAGGCATGATGAAAGCCGTTTCCCCGTGGAAACGGCTTTCTTCTTTTCTCTCCCGGCGGAAACGCTCCAATAATTCCGGACCTTTTCGTATACTTGAGCGATGCAGTATAAAAAAACGTATATTGACGGGTACAACGTCTTGCGGAAAATATCGAGACTCGATCGTCTGATGAAATCCAATGCCGATGCCGCCCGGAGGGGATTTCTGGATTTTGTCCGCCGTCGTTCGAAGAATCGAGGCCATATCGTCATCGTGTTCGACGGACATGGTGAATCGCCCGGCAGCGGATCGATGATCACGACGGTGTATTCCCTGACACGTACGGCGGATTCCTGGATACGGCGGAATCTTGAAAATGAACGGCAGCCGCGTGCCGTGCTCGTAGTCTCTTCCGATAACGAAGTTCGGGCGCACGCTTTGGCCTGCGGAGCCGAAATCCTTTCGTCGCAGGAATTTATTGAAGACGGAAACGCTATTGATCGTGAAGAAAATCTTGAACAGTATCTCAAAAACCGAACCGTTTCAGCCAATGAAATCTCTTTCTGGCTTCAGGCATTCGGCGAGACATCGGACAGAAAGTCGTGAGAACGGGCCCGCATCGACGATGTCATTGGAAATCCCTGCTTTATTTTCTAGTTTTAATGAATCCCGTATGAAAGAATGACCACACATGGAAACCGACAAGAAACCCACGAAGAAAACCTACTTCTTGTTTGCGTCTGCCCAAATACGGAAGTCGATGGAAGAGGTGTACAATATTACGGTTTTCGGACTGCGATTTTTCAGATATGTACTGAAGCCTCCGTATGAATTTGGTCAGGTCCGTAAGCATCTCGACGAGCTCGGAGCGTTGTCCATTCCACTGCTAACCGTTGTGGGTGTGATCATGGGCCTTATTTTGGCGCTGCAATCTCGGCCGACATTGGATCGTTTCGGGGCCGGAGGCTTCCTTCCGGCCATGCTCGCCCTGACGATCGTCCGCGAAATGGGGCCGGTTATCACGGCGCTTATCGTCGCCGGGCGTGTGAGTTCCGGCATCGGCGCGGAGGTCGGTTCAATGAAGGTGACGGAACAAATCGATGCGCTCGAGGTCAGCGCGGTCGATCCATATAATTACCTCGTCGTCACACGGGTGCTTGCGTGCATCATCATTCTGCCGCTACTTACCGCGTACGTCGACTTCCTCGCGATCGCGGGTGGGTATCTTGCCGAGTGGATCGCCAGTAATTCGAGCATGCAATTGTACTTTACCGAGGTAATCCAGTCATTGAATTTTTACGATATTCTTCCAAGCATCGGAAAAACTCTCGCGTTCGGATATATCATCGGCATGATCGGAGCATATCAGGGATTCAACACCACCGAAGGGACGGAAGGCGTCGGTCGTGCTGCTACAACGGCTGTTGTCCTTGCGTCGCTCAACATCATTTTTCTGGATCTTGTGATCATCCAACTCACCCTTTTGATTTTCGGTTCGGGTTCGTGACAACACCAGATGAAATATTGATCGACGTTCAGGAAGTGTGGAAGAGTTTCGGAGAACGCGCCGTTCTGAAGGGCGTCTCAATGCAGGTTGCAAAGGGTTCCAGCGACGTGATCCTCGGCCGCAGCGGCATCGGGAAAAGCGTCCTGCTCAAGAGCATCGTCGGATTACTCCCGCCCGATGGTGGTAACATTCTGGTGATGGGCAAGGATATTATCGGAATGAAAGTACATGAACTCAATCTGATCCGTAAAGACATCGGGTACGTTTTTCAATATGCGGCGCTGTACGACTCCCTCACGGTGCGCGAGAATCTGGAGTTTCCGCTAAGGAAACATTCGAATCTCGGCGAAGCCGAAATCGCGGATCGTGTGGTCGAGCAGCTTGCACTCGTCGGGCTCGAGGACTCGATCGACAAGATGCCCGCCGATCTAAGTGGAGGAATGAAAAAGCGTATTGGCCTTGCACGGGCAATCATCAATCGACCCTCGATCGTGCTCTACGACGAGCCCACCGCCGGTCTCGATCCTATCACCGCACGTGAGATCAGCGAACTGATCGTCAATCTCGAAGAGCAATTCGGCATTACGTCCATTACCGTAACGCACGATCTGGAGTGTACCCAGACTATCGCAAATATGATTTACATTCTCGAAGACGGTGTGTTTCAGCGCAGCGGCACATTCGATGAACTCAAGGCCTCTACTGACCCCACTACTCGAGCATTCTTCAAGGTCGTCCAATGATAAAGAAAAACATTTCCCGTGCCCGTGTCGGCTTCCTGATTTTCGTCGGAGTGCTGACCTTTACCGTTGCCATTTTTGTCGTTGGCGAGAAGAGCCAGATATTCAGCTCCGTATTCTATGTCCGCGTGAATTTCCCTAATGCCGAAGGCGTGAAACCCGGCGCCTACGTCGTGCTCTCGGGATACAATATCGGTACCGTATCCGATATCATCCTGACGCCCGAAGCCGATTCGGTTCGCTTGCTCCTGCGTATCGACAGCGACATCAATCCGTTCATCAAGACGGATTCAAAGGCGGAGATTAAACAGGAGGGACTTGTCGGCAACAAGTTCATCAACATCACCATAGGCGGCGACAAAACTCCGAGAGTCAGTAATTACGGCTTTATTCAGGGTGTGCCGCCTTTTGCTCTCTCCGCCCTCGCTGATAATTTTGGCTCCATGATGGATACCGCGAAACAGGTCAGCGTACAACTCAACACCATGCTGCAAAATTTGAATGCCGGCAAGGGGACGTTGGGACACCTGCTTCATGATGACGAATTGTATCTTCAATTGGTTGCGGTCGCGGACGAGACCGAGGCGGGGCTCAAGAAAACAAGCAAGCAACTGGACGAACTTTCCAGGCTTTTGGCGAACTCCATGAAGGTGGTTGAGCGCATCGCACTGAGCGCGGATACGGCGATGATACACACGAGCCGCATCACTGGCGAAGCCGCGATGATCATGGAAGACCTCAACTCAGGTAAGGGAACCGTCGGCTTGCTGCTCAAGGACAGAAAACTCTACGACTCGCTTTCCAGCCTCCTGGGCGCGCTTACTGATGTAACCTGGGAAGCCGGGAACGCGGCGACGCAGACCGCGCGAAGCATTCACGCCATGCGTGGACATTGGCTGCTCGGGCGCGTGTTCGCAGGCGATGATTTTGAAAATGAGGAGCCGATGCAGTCCGCCTATACAAGGAAAATGCACGAACTCCAGCGGCGGATGAGTGAACTCGAACGACGGGAAGAGGCGCTGCGTAACCGCGAAGTGGACACGGGCGTCCCAAAGAACCGATGAACATTTTAATTCTCGGCCATCTCGTCCTGGATGAAATACACACCTTCAGCGGCGAAGTGATCGAAAGTGCCGGCGGTATAACCTTCCCTCTCTCGGCGTTCAGCGCGGTCGCGGATGAGTGCGATACCTTGCTGCCCATGTTTCCGTATGGAGATGACGCCGCGGAAACCTTGCGGCAGTTGCTCAGCACGTATCCGAATATCGATCCCGGCTATTGTCGGCGCGTACCCGAACGGAACACCCGCGTTCGACTCTATCACGATGCGCATGCCGGGTATAACACGCAGCTTGTCAGCAGCCTTGGTTCCATCTCGCGCGAGGATCTCCGGCACGCGCTGCCTCACGCCGACCTGGTGTATCTGAATATGATGACGGGCGACGACGTCCTTGTGGAGGATGCGTTGCTCCTTCGCGGCAAGGGGAGATTGGTGTATCTCGATCTGCACATGATCGCCTACAAAGTGCGGGATGACGGGTATCGCGAGCCGGCACCGTCGGGCAACTGGCGGAGCTGGGCGCAGGTTCCGGACGTGCTCCAGTGTAATGAGCGGGAATTCAACGCCTTTCTCGCGCACGGACATGACGAAAATGAACGGCGCAGGCTGCTGTTCGACGCAGCTCCGGATTTGCATTATCTGATCATCACCCGGGGTGAGCGCGGAGCGGATATCTACCGTTCCGTCAATAGGGCGGTCCACATCCCCGCGTGGCCTGCGGAAAGGCTTGTCGACACGACCGGCTGCGGAGATACGTTCGGAAGCGTGATTGCGCTGGGACTGGTACATGGCGAGGAACTCGAAACCACCGCCCGGCGTGCTGCCCGCGCAGCATCCTTCGTAGCGTCCCTTCCCGGATCCAGGGGAATGGCGGGATTGCGCGGCATGATCTCGGAGGTAAGATCGTGAAGATCCTGATCACCGGCGCGCACGGCCTGCTCGGCCAGAAAATAGCACTTGTTCTGGGTGCCGAAACACAATGGAAACTGCTCCTGACGGACCTCGCTGCAAAGACGTTCTTCATCAATCAGCGCTTCGACTATCAACAACTCGACATAACCGCCCGCTCGGACGTCAAAAGTCTCGTAGCCGCGTACAGACCGGACGTTATTATCAATACCGCCGCGATGACCGATGTCGACGGCTGCGAAACCGACAAGGTTCTGGCGTACGGCATCAATGTCGACGGCCTGAAAAACATGATCATCGCCGCACGACGTATCGAAGGCTGCCGCATCGTGCAGATTTCCACAGACTATGTGTTCGATGGCCGGTCTGGTCCCTACGACGAGCAGTCGCGTCCGGCGCCTCTGAGCTATTACGGTAAATCCAAACTTGCCGCCGAGAACGCGCTGCTCAGCAGTCCGGTGGAAGGACTCATTGTGAGGACCCAGGTGCTGTACGGCGCCGGCTATGAAGTGCGGCCTAATTTCGTTTCCTGGGTGCTGTCGCAGTTCGAGAAAAACCTTCCTTTCCAGGTCGTGGACGATCAGATCGGAAATCCCACAATGGCGGACGATCTCGCCTACGGAATTCTCAAGCTCATCGATCGCCGTTGCAAAGGCATCTATCACGTCAGTGGTCCCGAGGCGCTGAGCCGGCTTTCATTTGCAAGTAGAATTGCCGACATTTTCAGCTTCGATCATGGACTTTTGTCCGGAACTACCTCTGCCGAGATCGGGCAGTCGGCGAACAGGCCGCAAGACAGTACCTTCATCACCCTGAAATTCGAAGCCGAGTGCAATTGGCGGCTCAGCAACACGGTGCAAGGACTCGAACGGCTTCGATTTCAGATCCGGGACGGTGTGGAACACACAGGCCTGCTTTCAGATCCCAGATTTCAGTAATTCATTATTCAGGGTAGCGCGTCAATGCTTGACATCAAGAAAATTCGTGAACAGCCCGACGAAGTGCGTCGGGGAATCGCAAATAAAAATGAAAAGGGGGATCTTGACGCCGTTCTCGCTTCCGACCGGCGGCGCCGCGAGATCATCGCGGAAGTTGAACAGCTGAAAAATACCCGCAATGTCGTTTCTCAGGAAATCGCGCAATTCAAGAAAGAGAAACGCGATGCCGATGACAAGATCGCTGAAATGAAGACCGTTTCGGATCGCATCAAGGACATGGACGTGGAACTCCGCGGCGTCGAGGCTGAACTCGAGCAGAAACTGCTCTACCTCCCCAATCTCTGTCATCCCGACGTTCCCGTCGGGCGCGGTGCGGCGGAGAACGTCGTTGTACGCGACTGGATTCCGGCGCACACCGTCGGCATCGACGAAGAAGCCGATTACACGATGCTCGATCATGTGGAACTCGGGAAGAAACTTGGCATCCTGGATTTCGACAGGGGCTCGAAGCTCAGCGGAAGCGGCTTTCCCTTGTATCTCGGTCGCGGCGCTACCCTGGAACGTGCGCTGATCAATTTCATGCTCGACGTGCATCTGCGGGAGCACGGATATCGCGAGGTGTTTCCTCCTTTTGCCGTCAATGCCGAATCCATGCGCGGCACCGGGCAGCTGCCGAAGATGGCCGAGGACATGTACCGCTGCGCCGATGACGACTTGTACCTCATTCCGACCGCCGAAGTCCCCATCACCAACATGTTTCGCGATGAGATTTTGGGGCCCGAGGATGTTCCGGCGTACTACTGCGGGTATTCGGCCTGCTTCCGCCGCGAAGCCGGTTCGTATGGAAAGCAGACCAAAGGATTTCTTCGCGTGCATCAGTTCAACAAGGTCGAGCTGGTGAAATTCGTTCCGCCATCGAAGTCCTACGAGGAATTGGAGGCGCTTGTCGTCAATGTGGAGAATATTCTCCGGAAACTCGAAATCCCCTACCGGGTGCTCCAGCTTTGTACCGGCGACACCTCCTTCGCCTCGGCGAAGACCTACGATATCGAAGTCTGGTCGCCGGCCGAGCACAACTGGCTCGAAGCTTCGTCATGCAGCAACTTCGAGGATTTTCAGGCGCGTCGCGCAAACATCCGGTGGCGTCCCGGCGGACAGAAAAGCAAACCGGAGTTTGTCCACACCCTCAATGGATCGGGTCTGGCCACCTCGCGGCTCATGGTGGCGCTGTTGGAGAATTACCAGACTCCCGAGGGTAAGGTGATCGTACCGAAGGTGCTTCAGGCCTACACGGGATTCGCGGTAATCGGGTGATTCCGATTCCCCGGCAAAGCTCCCTGGCTCGCAACCCGGGGAGCTTTTCGTTTCGTCCGCGTGTTATCATTTGTTATATGGAAACTATCCAGGCAATTACCATCGATTTTTGGAATACGCTCGTCGATTCCAGCAACGGCGCGCTTCGCAGGCAGGCGCGCAACAGCGCTATGCAAGAGGTATTCAGCGCATTGGACAGGGAATGGGACGAGGAGGCCGTCACCGAGGCGTTCCGCGTATCGTATGTGGCATTCGAACGCCTCTGGTATGGCGAGCAACGCACCATGAGCGCGTCGGAATGCGTGCAGGTGCTGTGGGACCATCTCGATCTCGAGGTTCCCAAAGCGATGCATGACGACGTCGTGCGCAAGGTGGAATTGAGTATACTCGACGGAATGCCCGCGCTGCTTCCCGGAGTCACGGATGCCCTTCCTCGTCTGGCCGAAACATGCAAGATTGCGTTGATCTCCGACACCGCCATGTCGCCGGGGAGCGTATTGCGTTCCGTGCTGGAACGTCATGCCATCGCGGGCTATTTCGACGCCATGGTGTTTTCGGACGAAACGGGTGTCTCCAAGCCGCATCCGAAGGCGTTCAACACTGCGTTGTCGCTGCTTGGTGTAGAGCCCGCGAACGCCGTGCACATCGGCGACATCGAGAGAACGGATATCGCGGGCGCAGCGGCGCTCGGTATGCGCGCGATCCTGTTTCGCGGTGATGAGACGGGTCGCTATCACCGCGAACAGGAAGCAGGTCGCACTGCGGCCAATGCCACCGCGCATTCCTGGGCAGACGTGCTCTCCATCCTCGAGGAATGGATGGCGCAAAGCCAGGGCGGCGAAGACGCATTGAAAGGAAACGCATGAAATCGCTCTACAGACTGCTCCCGTATTTCCGCAAATACCGTTCCACCATGCTGTGGGGAATTTTCCACATCTTCCTCAGCACGGTGTTCGCGGTCATCGCGCCGGTGTTGATCAGGCGCGCGATCGACGGCGTGCAGGAAAATCTGAGCGCCGCGGCTCTCGCGGAATATGCCGGACTTCTTATCCTCGTTTCCGTGCTCAGTGGTGTATTCCTTTATTTGACCAGGCAGACGATCATCGTTGTTTCGCGTCGCATCGAGTTCGATCTTCGCAATGACTTCCTCGAGCATCTTCAGCGATTGTCACAGCGGTATTTCATGACCAGGAGCACGGGCGATATCATGGCCTACGCCACGAACGATATTTCCGCCGTCCGCATGTTCGTGGGGCCGGCCGTGATGTACGCCGCGAATACCGTGTTCAGCTTTCTCATCATCGTCGGCGTGATGATCGCCATCCACCCGATGCTTACGCTGTATGCTCTTATTCCTCTGCCCGTTCTTTCCTGGGCGGTAAACCGCCTGGGCACGCTCATCCATAAGCGGTACGAGGAAATTCAGGAGCATTACGGCATCCTTACCAGTCGTGCGACGGAAAACATCTCGGGGATCCGCGTCGTAAAGGCGTACCTCAGGGAGCGCTACGAAATCGGTGTGTTTCGTACACTGAGCGAAGAATATTTCGTAAAAAACATGCGCATGGCGAAAATCCAGGCGTTGTTCATGCCGATGCTGGGACTGCTTGTCGGATTGTCCGTCATTCTGATAATATGGTTGGGCGGCAGGGAAGTGATCGCGGAAGAGTTGTCGCTCGGCGCTCTCATGCAGTTCATCATCTACCTCGGCATGCTGATATGGCCGATGGCTGCTATCGGCTGGGTCGTAAACCTCGTCCAGCGCGCGGCCGCCTCCATGAAGCGTCTGGATCAGGTGTTGCTCCAGCAACCGGAAATCGCCGACGGTCCGGACACGGACACATCGATCACCAGCATTCGCGGGAACATTCATTTCGAAAAGGTGTCCTTCCGTTACGGGGACGCGATGCCGGACGTGCTGGATTGTCTGGATCTCGAACTCAGGGAAGGTGAGACGCTTGGACTCATCGGTCTGACTGGAGCGGGGAAGAGCACGTTGGTGAATCTCATCCCCCGGCTGCACGATGTAACGGGCGGAGTGCTTCGCATCGACGGGCACGACATTCGTACAATTCCGATCGAGGTGCTGCGCAGGCACATTTCCTGTGTGACGCAAGAGACCTTCCTCTTTTCCGATACTCTGCGCAACAACATCGCCTATGGCGCCGAACATGCAAGCGACGAGGAGATCCTTCGTGCCGCATCGCTCGCGCAGTTGGATAAGGATGTTGCGGATTTCCCGAAAGGGTATCAGACCATGCTTGGAGAGCGCGGCATCACGCTTTCCGGCGGACAGAAGCAGAGGGTGAGCCTGGCCCGCGCCTTGCTCCGCGAACCAACCATCCTGCTTCTCGACGACGCCTTGTCCGCAGTCGATACGCACACGGAAGAAGATATTTTGCGGCAGCTCCGGGGCGTCATGGCCCAGCGCACCAACATCCTGATCAGCCACAGGATATCCACCGTTCAGCTGGCGCATCGCATCGTCGTGCTTCACGATGGACGCATCGCAGAGTCCGGGACGCACGAGGAACTGCTCAACCTCGGCGGCATGTACGCCGACCTCTACCAAAAACAGCTCCTCGCCGAGGAACTGGAGGAGATCGAATGACGGATCAACAGCTCCATTTTACAGACATCGCCGGCATGTTGGCGGAACTCCGTGTCGATCGATCCATCGTTCTCACTGTGCACACGACGCCTGACGGCGATGCACTTGGTAGCCAGCTGGCCTTGCTCCGCTTCCTCCGCGCCGAGGGACGCACCGTGACGGCTGTGAATTGCGATCCTGTACCCGAGACGCTGCGATTTCTCGATCCTCACGGTGATCTCCAGACCTGGGATCCATCCAGACATGCGACGCTGCTACGGGATGCAGGATTGGTTGTCTGTCTCGATTTCAATGAAAGGAGCCGCGTACGCTCAATGAGCCCGGCACTGGAATCGACGAGGGCTCGCATCGCCGTCATCGACCATCACCTTGATCCACGGCCGTTCGCGCATCTGTACCTGAACCTCACCGAGGCGTCGTCCTCCGCCGAGATCGTATTCGACCTTATCGCGGAGGCCGGAGTCGCCCTGACAAAGGACTTGGCGCTTCCCTTGTACGTTGGCATGGTGACCGACACAGGTTCGTTCCGATTCGACAAAACAACACCCGCGGTTCATCGAAAGGCCGCCGCGATGCTCGAGGCAGGCGTCGATCCGTCCGACACGCACCGAAGGGTATACGACGACTATCCCATCAATCGCACCATGCTGCTTGGCCATATCCTCAGCGGCATGCGCGTGGAGTGCGAGGGACGCGTCACGTTGTTGACCGTGACGAAAGCGATGTTCGATATGACGGGAACCACTGCGGAGCACGTCGAGAATACCGTGAACTACGGATTGAGCATCCGGGGGGTGGAAGCCGCCGCGCTGTTGACGGAACTGGACGACGCAGTAAAAATCAGTTTTCGATCCAGCGGCAGGATCGCAGTCAATGATATCGCACATGGCTTCAATGGGGGCGGCCATCGTCTTGCGGCCGGCGGACGCGTGCAGGGAGAGGATATCGCATCTGTGCGCGAGCGCGTGGCGGCCGCTCTGTGCAAAGCGTTGAACGAATAGCGACACCCCCCTCCGGTGTCGCGGCCGCTGGTTTCCGCTTTCCCGGAGAGGGGTGTTCTATTGAGTGTGCTTTAATTTTTAAGGGATGGGAGCAGAGTTCAACGTATTGGCGGTTGCTTCAGCATCATGCGGGTGTGATCCCCATGCGCAGCGTTCTCAATCCTCGTCGTTCTCGTGATCATCGTCATCTCCACGCGGTCCCCGGCGCATTCCTTCACGGCCGCGACCGTGCTTCATTCCTTTCCCGCGGGATTCAATCCAGATTTTTCTTTGCTCGGGCGTCAGGACGTTCATCAGGCTTTGCCGCATATCGAAAAGGAGCATGCGTTGCTGAAGTTGCACATCCGCCATTTCCTTGCTGAATTTTTCAAACGACTGGCGGTCCGGTGATTCCTTCTCCATCAATGCTACGATGTCCAGGCGTTTTTTTGATGCGCTGGCACGGAGGTCGATCATGTTCTTCCGGTGATTGCGCATGGCGTCTTTCAGGGCGGATTTCTGATCCGCACTCAATCCAAGTTTTTCCAAGCGCCGGAAACCCGGAGTATCCGACCGCCTGCCGGGCTGCGCCGATGCCGCGGACGCGAAAATCAACAACGCGGCGAGGAGGGGAAAAAGTAAGCGGGTCATAGCGGTATTCCTTGTTTGCTGGAAAAATGTATGCTAGTTTCGTGAGTATGACACGTATGTCAGGCGTTCGGTTTAACCAAGCCTGGCGACAGGGAACGAATCATGGCATCATCGACGATTGAAGCAGCACCGTGAAACCATCCGAACCGTCGCGGAACGCGACACAGCACAGTTCACTGCGGTCAACATTTTATCTTGCCCTTGTTCTCGCTATCGTTGCGGGCGGGACGGCAATGTACAGCATGCTGTTTGTTTCCGTACGCTATGAAGTTGACCTGCGGCCCGGTACGTTGTCAGGCGAGCCGGGCGCAAGGGCTCGACTCCAGGTGTATGGCGTCAGTCGTCTCGGCGGCAAGACGCCGTGGTCGGAACAGGCCATGCAGTGTGAACTCGTCGAAGGCGGCGACCTCGTAGAACTCAGCTGCAACGAGGACAGCACGACGCTGTTCATTCGATGCATCGGCGGAGTGGGCTCAGTGACTCTCCGGATCCGGATCCCTGACTGGCCTTTTCCGCTGCTCGCCGAATTTCACATCGCTGCGCCGTTGGCTGTACGTAAAAAAAATCAATCATCCGGAAACCACGCTATCTCATGAACACCGTCTCCATCATTTTTACCGGTGGCACGATCTCGATGACGATCGATCCCGTTACCGGCGGGGCTGTCCCTTCACTCACCGGCGAGCAGATACTTGGACGCATGCTCGACGTTCATTCGCTGGCGGAGATGCGCTGTATCGAATTCGGGAAATATCCGGGTCCGCACGTCACTCCGACGATGATGTACGATATCGCGCAATTGACGCAGGCCGAGGTCGAACGCAGGGATGTGGATGGCGTAGTGATTACGCATGGCACGGATACGCTGGAAGAGACAGCGTACTTTCTCGATCTCGCGCTCAGTTCCGAAAAACCGGTGATCCTCGTCGGCTCGATGAATCATTCGGAGGATCCCGACTGGGACGGTCCCGGCAATATCAGGGACGCGGTTATGACCATCGTCTCAGGTCAGTTCAAGGGACTCGGCGTGATGACCTGTCTCAGTGGTGAAATCAACGCGGCGAGTGAAGTAACCAAGACGCACACCCTACAGCGGGATACGTTCATGAGTTTCGATTTCGGACCGCTGGGGCGGATATTCGAGGGCAAGGCCGTATTCCTGCGCCACCCGTTCATCCACGATCATCTCGGTCTGGTGGAGGCTGCGGAACCTGTGCATATTCTGAAATGCTACGCCGGTATGGACATCACGCCCTTCCGGACCTGTATTCAGCACAATGTGCGGGGACTGGTGGTCGAGGCCATGGGCACGGGAAATGTGCCTCCGAGAGCGTTCGATGGCATCGTCGAAGCGATGGCGGCGGGGATCCCGGTGGTGCTCGTTTCGCGCTGTCCGCGGGGCAATACGGACGATGTGTACGGGTATTACGGCGCGGGCAGAAATCTTCACGCCGCTGGCGTTATATTCGCGCGCTACCTCAACGGACAGAAGGCGCGCATCAAGCTGATGCTTGCCCTTGCGGTCACAAGGGATCGGGAACGACTGGCAACGATGTTTGAAGGTACATAACGAATGAACCCCGCGTCGGCGGGATTCCGGGGAACAACATTTTCAGGGAGACATCATGTCAAAACATGCACTGACGGTAAACCTCCGACCTTGCCGGATCGGCGGTGACCATCGCGCTCATCACTTTTCCGCGGTTCGCATAGCCGTCCAGCAGTCTGCAGAACTCGCTGCTTTTCGCATCGAGCCACATCGTGAGCAGCAGGGAGCGACCGCTGGTGCGCGTCATTACATCGGCGACATTCTCGAGCGCCTTGGCGAGGGACTGCTGCGCGATATCTTTTTCCGTTTCAATGAAGTCGAGGCCTTCGTAGTAGTACCAGTACAGGCCGGTTCTGAAACCCTCATACTGCGCGTTAAGGAGTTCAGCGATGAAGTTCAGCCTGCTGTACTGATTCGTCTGCCCGCGCCACTCCTGCGCACGCTGGGCAGTCTGGCTGCGTTGCGCGACGGTCAACGCCTTTTGATAGTAGTCGGATCCCTGCAGGGGTTCGTAGCTGTCGAAATCCACACCGAGAATCAGGTAGATGTAGAAATCGATGAAACTCGCGATTTCGTTGTACTGATACTCGTCGTGAATAAGTGGCTGCCCTTTGATGTAGCTGAAGGACCATTTCTGGTCGAGGATGCGCAGTGTCAGGGATGTCGCCTGCGTTGGTCGGCCATCCTTCCACGTACGTCGCTGGGCATCGATCACGACCTGGGCGACGAACTCGCCGCCGTCGGTGCCGGAGTTGAAATTCACGCTCATGCGCACAGGAATACGGTCGCCGTAAAAATCCACCTCGGTCCATCGGTTGTCGTTGACGTAATCGAGCATTTTCTGCTGAAATTCAGAGAGATAATCCTTTTGCGACGGCGAGAGCGCGTCCATGGTGATATCAACGGAGAGGTCGATCTCCTGCGCACGCACGGGGAACATACACAGCATCACCGCGGCAATCGTCAGGACAAGAATTCGCATAACAGGTTCCAATTCGTTGCGACGCATAAACAAACCAAGATAGAAAAAACGTACTGGCGCGGCAAGGCACTCCCGGTGCTCCTTTTTCTGCTGCTCGTTACATGTCCTGAAATCCAGGCCGGAGGAGAAATCCGCGAGGCCGGTCCCCGTTCGATGGCGCAGGGCTCGGCGGGAGTGGCCTTGCCCGGAGATATCTGGTCCGCGATGCGCAATCCCGCGCTTCTGAATCTGATGCCCTCCTGCGGGAGTGTGAGCTGGACTCCGGCCCGCTATGGATTCAGCGAGCTTGGCGGGGCGGGCATCGCATTGCTGCATCGCATTGGAGCGGTGGGCGCGGGCTTCGGCCTGACACATCTGGGAGGAGTGCTGTATCGTGAGATAACGCCGTCCGTCGGCGCGGCCATAGACGTTGGAGAAGGGGTGTCCCTCGGTCTGCGCGCCGGATTGTTGTGCGTAGCGATCGACCGCTATGGTAGCACAAGCGTCCCGGTCGTGGATGCCGGAAGTGTGTTCTCCGTGCACCGCTCGCTGAGTGTCGGCGTGTGCGCAACCAACCTAACCCGGGCATCCATCCATGGCGTCATAGATGATCGGCTCCCTTCGGGACTGCGTCTGGGTGCGCGTTGGAGTCCCGACAGCAGCGTAGCTGTGCAGATGGAATTCGACAAGGATATCCGTTGGCCGGTGACGACGCGTGCAGGTATCGAGTATGTACCCGTGAGGAGTCTTGCGCTAAGAGTCGGGGCAACAATGCAGCCCTGGACGATGTCCTCGGGATTCGGACTGGTCTATGGTGGACTCGCTTTCGATTACGCGTTTCGCTGGCACCCTGATCTGGACGGCACGCACATGTTCTCCATTGGGTTTCAACCGTAAAGCTGGTATTTTATTTTCTACCCGTTCGTCGTAGACGGAGAAGTCCACCTATTCCATGGAGAAAACGAATGCAATTCACCACGCTGCTTTATGAGGTCACCGACGCTGTCGCGGTGATCACGATGAACAGACCCGACAAGCTCAATGCGTTGAATCACGACACGCTGGTCGATCTCGGCGATGCGGTGCGCAATGCGAACGCCGACGCCGGGGTGGATGTGATCGTCCTTACCGGTGCCGGGGAGAAAGCCTTCGTCGCGGGCGCCGATATCGGTGAACTGTCGCAGTTGGACCCCGTGGCGGGCCAACGCTTCGCACTTTTTGGTCAGAACGTATTCAATACAATCGAGCAGAGCCTGAAGCCCGTGATCGCGGCGGTCAACGGATTCGCACTCGGCGGCGGATGCGAACTCTCACTTGCGTGCCACATTCGCATCGCTGCAGAAAACGCCAAATTCGGGCAACCGGAAGTGAATCTCGGGGTCATTCCCGGCTATGGCGGAACGCAGCGGCTCGCACGCGTCGTAGGATGGGGCAAAGCCGCGGAACTGGTGCTCACCGGAGACATGATCGATGCGGCGGAGGCGTTACGCATCGGACTCGCTAATCGGGTCGTACCCAAAGGCGAAGCATTGCAGACCGCGCTCGCCATGGCCTCGACAATCCGCGGTAAAGCTCAACCTGCGGTGCGTCTGGCGCTTCAGGCGTTGCGCTGCGTACCGCAGATGGGCCTGCGCGAAGGACTCGCAACCGAAGCGGCGTTGTTCGGTCTCGCGTGCGGAGCCGATGATTTTCGCGAAGGTACAAGCGCATTCCTTGAAAAACGGGCACCGAATTTCACAGGGAAATGAGTTTCGACAGCCTTCATGGCGAAGAGGACGAACAGGACGGAGCGCCGCGGTCCTTCGTGAAAGACGAGGAAACCGGACGAGGCCTCCGCGTCCGCATGTGGATCGCGGGATTGCTTGCGGCCCTGGTCGTCATTCTTTTCGTCGCGGAGCGCTTCGTGACTCTTGTTCAGCCGAATCTCGACAAAATGCAGAATCGGAGGGATCTCGCTTCCGTTGAAAGCCTGCAGCAGGATGTCGAGCGGATACTGGACAACTACGGCATTCGACCGGAGTGGATCCGCCGCCGTACCGTCGAAATTGGCAGCAAGGGACACATACGCGATTTGTGGCTGCTGAAAGTCCCGCGGGACCTGCCGTTCGCTTCCCTGAATCTCGATCTGAAGCGCGTCGCGGAACAGTATCAGGGCAAGGCGTTCGCTGTGGAAAACGTCAAGGAAGCGCAGATCGCGGTGCACATCACCTTCAGAAAAACGATTCGTTATTCGCTGATTTTCCATCCCGGGAATGAGGTTCGGCGCGAAGCCGGGAAGATCGTGCTGCTGGTCGATGGTTTGGCGGGTGCGTCCGACTCCGACCTGGATCGACTTCTACAAAGCAGGGAACCTATCGCCTGCATCATCGAACCGACGAAGGACGCCGTTCCATTGCACACGCGCCTGCGCAAAGCCGGCCGAGAAATTGTTCTTCATCTTCATTTCAAGCCCGTGCGAGAACTCGAATCGAGGTTCGAACTTTCAGAGGATCTCAACGCAGAAGAGCTTTCGAGTCACATGCGGTACATCTTGAGGAATTTTCCCGGATGTCATTCCTGGTACATGACGTCCGAGCGTGCTCCGGGATCGTACGCTCGCCTTGTGGAGGAGGAAATGCGCTCGCAGGGCCTGCGAAAGCTGGAAAGCTCCGTGCTGACGTACATCGATCGGTCCTCGCAGCCCAATGTGATGAGCACGCGAATGAACGACATCGCCTCGCTCGCTATCAGGGAAGGTGTGGCCGTCGGGGTTGTCGAGCTGCGTCCCGACATCCTCGCATTTCTGGAAAGCGAGATGGGCCTGCTTCGGAAAAAGGGTTTCAGTTTCGTGCGGCTCGGCAGCGCGACCGTAAAATAGGCAAGCACCGCGTCCACGCGGTACGAAACGATGGGTGCATGTAGCGGTGCGTACCTGTCGATTGTGATTGCGCACCGCGGTGCTTCCACGTACATTAAATACTTTCGTCAATAGCTGGAGTTTTCGTGCGTTTTTTTTTCCTGATATGGCCGCTCGTAATAATGGGCATGGTATGCTCCGGTTTCGCGACGGCGCAGAAACGCTCCGCGGATGCGGAGGTCTCTTTTCTCGCCTTCCACGCAAGAGTGCTTGCTGAGCCAGCAGAAAACGTGGCGTCAACCCCGCCATCGCCGCAGACCTCCATGGAAAGGAAATCCGGTTCGCTCGCGGTGTTGTACTCTGTTATCCTTCCGGGTATGGGTGAGCTGTATGCGGACCGTTTCGACAGAGGAGTGTATCCCCTGGCAACGGAGGCGGCGCTATGGCTGGGTCTGATCGGCGTCAACACTTACGGGACATGGGTGGAGAACGACGCTCGCACGTTCGCTCGTCAGCACGCCGGAATCGATCCCTCGGGCAAGTCGGATGAATATTATGTACACATCGAAAACTATTCCGATATCTACGACTACAACAATCAGCGCCTTATCGAACGGCGTCTCAACGAATTGTATCCCGATGAACCTATGTGGGCCTGGGACTGGGATACCGATGACAACCGGCGGTATTACAAGGACCGACGCATCCTCTCCGACAAGATGCACAACGCCGTCTCGTTTTTCGTCCTCGGCATGGTGGCCAACCGTATATGGAGCGCTATCCAAAGCGCAGCCTTCGTCCGCCACCATAACGCGGCGCTCGAGCAGCAATCCGCTCTGATGCCGTCGCTTGACACGCAGCTCATCAGCCGTGCTGGCAAGGTGGACGAACTGCGTCTGACCTTCCGTTGGCGGTAGAAACCCCGATACTTCACATCCGTGTGAGGCACATCCGGGGTCATGAATTTGAACGCGGAGTATCGCGTCTCAATCGCGGTGATCATGATGCTCAAGACAGGAGGTAGCGCGTTCCACGCTCCCTTCTCCTTACCTGTTTTTCCCGGCAGTCTCTCCCCGCACTCCGCACTCATCAAAACGCCACATTCCAGGCTCCATGCCGCGCCATGCTTTTCGCTGCCGGCATTTGCGACTGATGCAACAAAGCTCTAGTTTCATCGTAGAACTGACTTATCGGTCATTTTATTGACTTGTAATTCGGCAATGGAACCAACCAGTCCGTCGCGAGTGTTGTCGGGTCATGAACAAGGAACACCAGAAATTGAGCAGAAAAGAGCGAGAGCGGTTATTCAAGCGACAGGAAATTGTGAACGCCGCACGCGTCGTGTTCGCCGCGCGTGGATTCAACGCCGCCACGCTCGATGAGATAGCTGAAAGAGCGGAGTTCGGGAAGGGAACGATCTACAACTATTTCCAGAGCAAGGACGAACTGTTCGAGACGGTGCTCGCCGATATTTTCGACGAATTCGTGGAGATCGCCGTTACGACCTGCTCCTCACCCGAACGATCGCTGCAGGAAAGTTTTCAAGCCCTCGCGCGGCAGGTGATGCGGCATCTGTTCGGCAATATCGGCATGTACAATCTGTTGATGCGCGAGATGCATCGCATGGATCAGAATACGCACCTTGCCGCCATGTTTCCCAATCTCATCCTCATCGTCCAGGAACCGCTCAAGCGGGCGACGGCCAGTGGCGAAATCGAACCATTGCCTGAAGCGCAGGTCGGTTTTATCTTTATGACAACCATTTTTTCTCTGTTCAAGTCGACGATTTATATGAACTCCGACCATGTGTGCGTGGACGGCGTAGTGCGATTGACGCTGAATGAAGAGGAAATTGATGTAATAATCGAAAGAAATCTGTCCATTATCGACCGCACATTTTTTAATGGTGTGCTGCGGAAAAAAACGACAATCCAGGGAAAAGCAGTCTGATGCACCGAAACTATCATATCCTCAAGGGATGTTCAATGAATCTTCGACGAGCCGTAGGCATCATCGCTCTCGCGTTTCTCGGTTCATTTGTCGTCATCGCGCAGCCGCGCCACGTGACGCTCGATGAAGCGATACGAATCGCGGCGGAACATAATCGTGAACTCGAAATCGCCAGGCTGGAAATGGAGAAAGCGGATTACCGCGTCAATGAGGCATACGGAACCGCTCTCCCCACCATATCCGCTGCGGGCACCTACACACGCGCACTCAAAAAGCCGGTGTTTTTTCTCCCCGATTTCTCCGACCTCGAAAGCGGAAGAATCATCCCCATTGAAATCGGATCGGACAATTCCTATCAATTTGGTTTTTCCGCATCGCAGATCCTGTTCAATGCGGCGGTGTTCACTGGCGTCGGAACAGCGAAAATCTATCAGCAGGCCACCCGACATATGTACAACGAGGCATACAACAAAACCGTCGCCGACGTTAAAAAGGCCTTCTACGGAGTGTTGTTCGTCAAGGATGTGGTACGCATGGTCCAGGCCAGCCTGTCAAATGCGGAGAAAAATCTCGCGAACGTGCAACTGCTCTTCGATCAGGGCATCGTATCGGAATACGACCTGATCCGCGCACAAGTGCAGACCGGTAATATCCGTCCCAACGTCATCGAAGCGGAGCGCAACGTCAACCTCGCACTCAACGGTATGAAGATGCTCCTCGGCATCGCTCCGTCAGAAACGATTGAGATTGAGGGAGAGCTTCGCTATGAAGCAGTGGATCCGGTAATTATGGAGAATGCCACGTCCATCGCGATGGAAAAGAATTCAGGACTCCGCGCGCTCGAGGATCAGATGCGCGTCAATGAAAAACTTGTCACGATCTATCGCTCCGAGTCGCTGCCGACGCTCGCGGCATTTGGCGACTATCAATGGCAGGCTCAGAACGAGCATCTGGGGAGCATTTCCACCAACGATTTCGTCAGGTCGTCGCAGGTCGGTGTGCAGCTCAGTCTCAACCTGTTCAACGGTCTGCAGACAACTTCACGTGTCGATCAGGCACGGGTGAATTACATGCAGACGCAACAGCAGCTCAGCGCGGCGAAAGATGGAATGGTTACCAATATCCAGAACATTCGTTTCCGTCTGGACGAGGCCAGGAAGCGCGTCGAGACGCAGACGAGCACCGTCGAGCAGGCCGAGAAGGGGTATGCCATCGCGACCGTGCGCTACCAGGACGGCTCGGGCACGCAGCTGGAAGTCAATGACGCGGATCTTGCATTGATGCGTGCAAAGGTGAACCGCGTGCAGGCTGTGTACGATTACCTTGTCGCGGAAGCCGATTTTGAACAGACGCTCAGTCTCCACCATCCATGATGTTAATGAAACAGCCACATTCAGACAGAGTATTCGAAATGAAACGACGCTTGTTTATCTCACTCCTTCTCCTGATCCTGACCGCAACCGGTTTGTTGACATCATGCGGTGATGATAAAGCAGAGTCCGCGCAGAAAGCGGAAACCGACAGCCGCAGCAGCGCCGTGACGGTCAGCGTCATTGACATCGCTCCGAGTGATTTCTCGGAAGTGCTTCAATTGACGGGCTCCATCGCGTCGTTCGAGGACGTGAACGTCCCGGCGGACGAAGGCGGTCGCGTCCTCCGATGGTTTGTGCAGCGAGGCGCTTCGGTGCGCAAGGGCCAAGTGATTGCACAACTCGACAGCGCTATCGCGCGGGCGACATACGATGCGGCACTTGCGGGGTACAATATCGCCCAGACGAATTACGAGAAGCAGAAGCGCGTGTTCGATCAGCAGGGCATCTCCGAACTGCAGCTTAAAACCTTGCAGTATCAGCGCGACGCAGCCAAAGCCCAGATGGACATGAGTCGCGAGCGTCTGGAGCGCACGAGGATCAAGAGTCCCATCAACGGTGTTCTCAATATCCGCTATGTTGACGCTGGAGAAATGAGCGCGCCCGGCGCTCCGATCGCGCACGTGGTGAATACCGCGGCACTGAAAATCGATGGAGGCGTTCCGGAACGCTATGCCGGAAATTTCTCCAGGGGCGATAAGGTTTCCTTTACGGTCGATGCATTCAGTGGACAGAACTTCTCCGGAACTGTGAGTTTTATCGGCGCGGCGGTGAACAAGGACAATCGCAGCATCCCCATCGAGGTGTTGATCCGCAACGCAGGCGGCAAACTGAAACCCGAGATGATCGCGGCCATGCGCATCACGCTTAGTTCGAGCAAGAACGTGATCGCGATTCCGGAAGATTACGTCGTCAAGACGAACATCGATGAATTCTCCGTCTTCGTGCTTGACGGCGATGTCGCGCGCGAGAGGCGCGTGACGCTTGGCGGCAGCAGCGAAGGCCGGGTCGTGATTACGGATGGCCTTGACATCGGGGACAAACTGATCACACTCGGATTCCAGAATGTCGCGGATGGGCAACCCGTCCTCGTGAAGAACTGACAGCGAACGCTGAAAAGGAAACAACGAATATGAAAATCTGGAATATCGCCGTCGACAACGCCGTCGCGGTGTACATCCTCCTTCTAATCATCATCGTGCTTGGCTTTCAATCCTATATGGGAATGCCGCGCGAAGCCGCTCCGGATATCACTATCCCTTATGTGATCGTTTCCGTGCCATACATCGGCGTCAGTCCGACCGATATGGAAGGCTTGATCACGCAACCCCTCGAGAAGGAATTCAAGACCCTCAAGGATGTCAAACAGATGAGCTCGTCATCCAAGGAGGGACTGGCCACGATTTTTGTGGAGTTTGAAACCGGCGTCGACGTCGATGAGGCATTGCGACGCGTGCGGGACAAGGTGAATTCTACACGACCCAATCTTCCGGCGGAGATCCTCGAGCCTATCATTTCAGAGATCAATTTTTCCGAGTTCCCGATCATGTATGTCAACATCGGCGGATCGGTCGGGCTGCCGAGATTGAAGAACATCGCGAAGGACCTCCAGGACAAGATAGAGGCCGTACCGGGTGTGCTGAGCGCCGATATCACCGGCGCGTTGGAGCCCGAAGTCCAGGTCAGCGTCGACGTCAACCGCATGAAAGGTTACCAGATAAGCTTCAACGATATCACCGACGCCATCAGGGGAGAGCACATCACCGTACCCGGGGGTACACTCGAGAACGGACAGACTGATTTCACCGTACGCATTCCGGGAGAATACAAGACGCCCGGACCGATCGAGGACATCGTGGTCAGGATGCGGAATGGCAAGCCTATTTATATTCGCGACGTGGCGAACGTGCGTTTCTCTTTCGAAGATCGCAAGAGCTACGCGCGACTGAACGATGAGCAGGTGATCACCCTTCCCGTAAAGAAGCGGGCCGGTGAGAATCTGGTTCGCATCGCGGGCGATGTGAAGAATCTGACCGGGGAGATGGAAAAAAAGCTGCCGCACGGCGTGTCGATGAGCATCACGAACGACATGTCCATCATGATCGAAGAGCACGTATACGAACTGGAAAACAGTATCATGACCGGTATGTTCCTGGTAATCATCGTCCTCTTCATGTTTTTTGGATTGAAGAACGCGATACTCATCAGCACGGCGATTCCACTTTCCATGTTCATGGGTTTCATCATTCTCTCGATCATGGGCGTAACATTGAATTTCGTCGTGTTGTTCGCACTGGTGCTGGTGTTGGGTATTGTCGTGGACGATGCGATCGTGGTGATCGAGAATATATACCGGCATCAGCAGGAGTATGGCGAGAATCTTATCGTCGCAGCGAAAAAAGCAACCCAGGAAGTTGCGATTCCGGTCACCACTGCGACGTTGACGACCATCGCCGCGTTTCTGCCACTGCTGTTCTGGCCGGGCATTGTCGGTGATTTCATGAGCTACCTTCCGATCACGCTTATCGCGACCATGCTGTCGTCCCTCGTCGTCGCGTTCGTCATCAGTCCCGTGCAGGGTTCGAAGTTCATTAACTACAGGAAGGAAATCGCCAGAGCGAAGCTCTCCCTGGAGCATCCCTCGGTGTGGCGGAAGTATAATCCTTTCACCATTATTTTTCACTGGGTGGACCACAAGTTCTTTCCGGCAGCGCAGTCGAACTACGTCAACGTGCTGGGGTGGACGATGAAGCACAAAGGTATAACAGTCAGCGCCGCGTTCGGACTTCTTGTTCTCGTGTTCATTTTATTTGGCATGTTCAACAAGGGCGTGGAATTTTTCCCGAATACGGCGCCGTCGAATGTCACGATGCAGATCAGCACTCCTCCCGGGACACCTCTGGAGGTGACGAACGAAGCAGTGAAGTTGGCGGAACGGAATTTACGAAAGATCAAGGGGTACGGCGATATAGAGTTTCGCGTCACGAATGTCGGCGCTTCCAACAATCCGTTCGATTTCGGGGGCTCGAGCATATCGAACAAGGCGAATTACGCGCTCAGTTTTTACGATAAGGACGAGCGGAAGCAGAGTTCCTTCACCACCGTCGAACAAATCCGGGGACTCATCCCGGAGATTCCCGGAGCAGACGTTACAGTGGAGCTTGAGCAGATGGGCCCGCCGGTCGGTAAAGCGGTGAGTATCGAGATCGCGGGTGAGGATTACACGCAGCTTCATGCGCTCTCCGAAAGAATCCGTTCGATGATCAAGCGCACACCAGGTCTCGTCGACCTCGACGACGATTACAATACCGGCAAACCCGAAATCCAGGTGATCGTCGACCGGGAAAAGGCCGCCCTGCTTGAAATAAGTACATCGCAGATCGGCGGCACGGTGCGCTCGGCGATCAACGGTGCCGAAGCGGCGAAATACCGCGTCGGCGAAGACGAGTACAAAATCACCGTGAGACTCAGTGAAGAACAGCGACGCTCTATTGAAGACATAGAGAATCTGAATATCACCTTCATGAACCGCCGCGGCACCCTGATGTCCGTGCCTTTGAGCACCGTAGCGCGGGTCGTTCGCACGACCGGGGTTACCGACATTCGCCGCAAGGATTACAAACGCGTCATCACCATAACCGGGGATGCGCAGGGACGCCTGGCCAACGATGTGCTGGCCGACGTTCAGTCACAGCTTGCTTCGTTCGAGCTGCCGGCCGGTTACACCTTCAAATTTTCCGGCGAACAGGAGGAGCAGGCCGAAGCGGCAGCCTTCCTCATGAAGGCGCTGTTCATCACCATCATGCTGATCTTCATGTTGATGGTGAGCGAATTCAATTCGATCACGGTGCCGTTCGTGATCCTGATTTCCGTTTTGCTCTCGCTCATCGGCGTACTTCTTGGATTGTTGATCACGGGGACGCCCTTCGGCATCATCATGACAGGCGTCGGTGTTATCGCACTTGCGGGTATCGTCGTGAAGAACGCCATCGTATTGCTTGATTTCGCAAAGGAAAAAATCCGCGAAGGCATGCCGCTGGAGCAGGCCTTGCTTGAGGCAGGGCGTACGCGTCTGCGACCAGTCATGCTCACCGCTGTGACTACAGTCCTTGGCGTGGTACCGCTCGCGACTGGTGTGGATATTGACTGGAGACAACTAACTCTTGTGATTGGCGCTGAATCCAGTGATTTCTGGCGTCCGCTGGGCATCGCAATAATATCCGGGTTGACGATTTCCACATTTCTCACCCTTGTTATTGTCCCGACGGTATATGCCTTAATGGAGAGCACTGGCGCGAAAATCGGTAAGAGGATCCGCAGACTGCTTGGCCGTCCCGCCATAGAGCCGGGTACGGTCCGCGAGTAGTCGCTTCAGAATCGTGGCCGGCGGTCTACCCAAGACCGCCGGCTTTTTCCTTTCTTGCCTTCTGCCTACCTTTCCGGACCGTATTCCACTTTGGATTCCATCATGAAAAAACAACCGCACCTCTCCTCTTCCCCCGTCCATCCGGAACTTCCTGCCGAAGACTTGCGCTGGTACTGCACACAGGAGCATATTCCTGCTGAAACGACGGAGGAGGTCGATCCGATAGAGGGAATCATTGGACAGGATCGTGCGCTTAAAGCCTTGAAACTCGGTGTGGAATTATTCAGTCCCGGATACAATATTTTCGTCTGTGGTTTATCCGGTACCGGAAAAGCAACGACGATAAAGACGATTCTGGAGCACATTCAGCCGCAGCGATGCGAGTCTCGCGATCTTTGTTACGTGAACAACTTCGATGATCCAGATCAGCCTATGTTGCTCGTTTTCGATCGCGGCAAGGGTATTCGCTTCAAGACCGAGGTCGCCGAAGTCATGCGGATGGCACGGGAGCGGATCCCTGGCGTGTTCGAGGAAGCGGAGTACCAGCGCATAAGGCAGGGCTTCGTGGAGGACTACACCAGGAAGGAGGCTGAACTGTTCGCCGGTTTCGAGAAGGTCATCGCACCCGATGGCTTTGTACTTGGCCGCATCCAGGAGGGGCAGGCGGTGCATCCGGAACTGCTCGTCAAGCTGAAGGACAAGGCAGTGATGATCGCAGATCTTCCCGCCGCCGTCGTGGAGAAGTTGATATCGAAAAAAGCCGCCGAAGCCGTGATGGAAAAATACCGTGAACACAGAAACGCATTGCAGGAGGTGTTCCGGCAAGGGTTGCAATTGAACAGGGAGTACCAGCGCATCATCAACGAACATGAGCGTACAACCGCGGCGTTTTACATCCTGCCGATGTTCAGAGACCTGCTCCTTGCGTACACCGCCGACACTGTGCAGCATTATCTGAACGCCATGATCGAGAGCATCCTCGACAATCTGGAGCAGTTCAAATCCAGGGAGGATATGAGCGTCCCCACGGACTACGAAGTGAACCTCGTGCTGGATAACAGCGGAACGGCTGTGTGTCCGGTGATCATCGAGACTGCTCCGACCTTCAGGAATCTCTTCGGAACCATCGATCGGCAACAGGATGCGAACGGTTTTTTTTACTCCGATTTCACCATGATCAAATCAGGGGCGGTCCTGGGCGCCGACGGAGGATTCCTCGTGCTGAATGCCGCAGACGCGCTTTCCGAACCCGGTGTCTGGAAGAACCTGCAACGCGTGCTGTTGTATCGCAAGCTGGAAATCCAGAGTCCGGAAATGTTTACGCAACAATCGGTTTCCGCCATGAAACCCCAGGCCATCGAGGTCAATCTCAAAGTCATCCTTATCGGGAATAACGAGATTTATGGGATGCTCAGTGAATACGAGCGCGATTTCAAGAAAATTTTCAAGGTAAAAGCCGATTTCGACTATGAAATGCCCAACAGTGAACTCGCGGTGCAGCAATACACGGCGCTCATCAGAAAACTCATCACGGACGAAGGTTTGAAACATTTCGACAAGACCGCCATCGCCTCCATCGTCGAGTACGGAGCCCGACTAGTGGGCAGCAAGAAAAAAGTGACGACACAGTTCAGCGAGATCGCCGACATTGTCAGGGAAGCGGACTACTGGTGCAGGCAAAACAGCAACAAATACGTCACCTCGGACCATGTAGACAAGGCGATAGAGGAGACCTACAACCGACACTCGCTTTACGAGGAAAAACTGCAGGAACTCATCGATGAGTCTGTCATTCTTATCGATACCGGAGGTGAGCGCGTCGGACAGATCAACGGCCTTGCCGTCTACGGTGGGGAGCGATTCTCTTTCGGAAAACCTTCGCGTATCACCGCCAGCGTCAGCGCAGGCAAGGCTGGCATCATTAATATCGAGCGTGAAGCTCGTATGAGCGGAAGCACGCATGACAAAGGGGTACTGATATTGTCGGGGTATCTTCGCGAACAATTCGCGCAGGACTATCCCCTTTCGTTTTCTGCAGCCGTATCGTTCGAGCAATCCTATAGCGGCGTGGATGGCGACAGCGCATCCTCAACCGAAATGTATGTGCTGCTGTCCGCGCTGTCCGGCATTCCTATCCGCCAATCGATCGCCGTTACCGGCTCGGTAAATCAAAAGGGCGATATCCAGCCAATCGGCGGTGTGAACGAGAAAATAGAGGGGTACTTCGATGTGTGCAGACGTCGCGGTCTTACAGGATCTGAAGGTGTGATTATCCCCCGACAGAATGTTTCCGATCTGATGCTCAGGACGGAAATCGTCGAGGCCGTACGCGGAGGGCGCTTCCACATTTGGGCGATCTCGAATGTTCGCGAGGGCGTGGAGCTTCTTACCGGTACGCCGGCGGGTGAAGCGGACAAGAACGGAAAGTTCAGCGATGGCAGCGTATTCGGACGCGTCCAGCAGCGCCTCCGCAAACTCTACGAAATTTCGAAACACGACAAGGATCCCGACTGAACAGCGGCAGATGGCTCTTTTGTTGCGACAATCCACTGGTTCATGCTCCAAGAGAAATGTCGTCGCCGGTTGTCATCCGATTTCGTCGTGCATCGAGGAAGCACGATGCGGTTGAGGTTGTCAAGTGGTATAGCCTCTGATGATTGTCCGGGCGGTGGTCGATAGTGGGGCAGTCGTTGGTGGGAAGCGCGCCGCGGAAAGGGGAGGCGGCTTCGTTGGAGAGTCATGGGGAGGGTATCCGGTAATGCTTTGGTGCGATCGATAAGGGATTTTTGGAGCTACGGTGACCGAAACAGGAAACCGGGCGATTCATGTATCGCCCGTGTTACGTTTCTCATGAAATACACCCCCTCTTCGCATAGCTAACCCCACAAAATCCCCTCCATCCACGACGCATCTTCTCCATCTCTGCATGATATGGAGATCACGGATTCAGCATCGTGCCGCTCGTGTGCGTGCTGAGGTTACCCGAATCGAGCGCGGCATAAAAAGCGGATACACGTCGTTGGTGCGATAGGAACATCAATGATATTGGAGCGAAGAACGCAGGGGCGTTGATGCAAAATGTCGGACAGGGCTATCGTGTGAAGCGTGGTGGTCAGGCACGGATTTTCGAGAGGCTGTTCGCCACAGCTCTCGCGACATCCTCCACGCCGATACCGCCTTCGAACGTGCAGAGCTTCGGATCGCCTGGGCATTGGCGCCGGCAGTAGTGTTCCGGAGGGAGAATGATTTCTGCACGATTCCCTTTCGGTCCCCAGAGGAACGGAGAGCAGGCCGTGAGAGGACAGAACATGTTGACTGTCGGGATTTTCAGTCCGGCTGCGAGATGCATGGGGCCTGTACTTGCGCTTACGGTGACGTCAGAGGCTCCAATGCATCCCATCACCATGCGGAGATCACTCTCAACCAGAGGTGACAATATACGCTCGGAGGATATCCCCGTGAACATTTCACCGAGCGCTCGTCCGGCCGGGGAGAGAAGGACGAGTATTTGCGCGTCAGGCAGTGTATCGATCAGGTTGCGAGCGAGATCGACATACACGCCCGCAGTCCAGTTGGGAGCGGATCCACCATTCTCGGGGTGCAGCGTGACCAGTGGACGGGAGATATCGCGTCCACGGGCCGCAAGTAGTCCCTCGGCGTGTGACAGCTCCTCTTCAGTCAAAAACAATTCCGCGGAAAGATCGTCGGAGTTTACGCCCAGTCTGCGAGCGAGGTCCAGGTTGTAGTCCGCTTCGTGACGTAGCGGAATGTATTTGTTTCTGCTCACGCTGCGCGTGAAGGTCAACGCCTGATAGAGCTTCGTACCGACTCCGATGCGATGAGGAATTCCCGCGAGAAAGGTCATCCATGCATGTCGTTCGGTCGGGAGAAGCATCAACGCGGTATCGAAGCGGAGCGACCGCAGCAGGCGAAGACGGTCCAGGAAACCCGCACGACCGGCATGAGCGCCTTCGTAATCATCGACGAGCACCGTGTCGAGGCGAGGATTATGTCGGAGGATCGGTTCGGTTACGGGACGCACAAGCGCCGCGAGGAAAGCATCCGGGAAGTGCATTCGGAGCGCGCGGAACACCGGCGTCGCGACGACCACATCTCCGATCCGATCAGGTCGAATGACAAGAATGCGTCGGGGACGGCGCATTAGTTCTCGCCTCCGTCACCGTTGCGATACTGCATTTCCCAAAGGTAAATCAGCACGGAGAGTTTGTTGCTCGAATGGATAAGCGCGACAATGAAACCTTCCCACCCATCGAGAAAGCCGCGCTGGAAAATATATTTTTTCAAAAACTCGAGGTGAGGGCGAAACAGAAAATCCAGCACCCCGACGCGGCGTCGCATCGATTTCTCCCTTGCTTCATACAACGAATAATCCAGGTTTTTTTTCAGCAGGTGACGCACCCGGGGCAGCGTGAAATGTAGCATGGGAGAGGTCAAATCGCCGCAAGTTCCCTCAACGATAAATCCTTCGTGGACCAGTCTGTCGGTGACCTGTGTGGTTGAGCGACGGAATAGCCGGAGTTGTTTATCCGGATACCAACCCCCGTGACGGAGCCAGCGGCCCCGAAAAAAATTTTTTCTGGGGATATAGTATCCGTTGTGAAGGGATGACGACAGCGCGTGCATGATTTCGGCTTGCAGTTCAGGGGTGGCCCGCTCGTCGGCATCAAGGCTGAGCACCCAAGGACAGGCGGCAAGCTCGAGAGCGAATTGTTTTTGTGAAGCAAAACCGGTGAATTCGCGAAACACGACATTACTTGTGAAGGTGCGGGCTATTTCTTCGGTCCTGTCCGCGCGGGATGAACATACGACGATTCTTTCCGCCGCCCAGGAGACCGATTCAAGGCACGCTGCAATGTTGTGCTCTTCCGCACCGGCGATAATGATAACGGAGATATCCGCGGTTTCTGCTGCATCGAACTTCATTACCGCAAGATACTAAAAAACGGTGTTCGAGAGCAGTGTTACTCCGCGTATTGGCCGAGATCGTCGGTCTTCAGCATCAGCATGTCGAGATCTCCATGACCGAACGAGCGAGTGTTGCCCGTGATCATATAACCGTTGTCGCGCGTTGTTATGACTGCCCTCGCCCGATCCAGCCTGCTGCCTCCAATGAGTTTTTTCCAGATAGTATTTCCCTCACGTCCGATCTTGCTGAGTACGATATCCGAACCATCGCTGCCGTAGGGATTCGTATAGCCGCAGACGATGAACGAACCGTCGGATGTTGCGCTGATTCCAGTCCCGAATGCGTTTTCCTGCAAGACGGTGTTCACCAACACATCGCCTGTGGGATCGATACGCACGAAGATCATGTTCGATGTCTGGATCGCATCCGGCATGGCGTTTCCAATCACGGCGATGCTTCCGTCGTCGGGGATTACAAGCCGGGAGCCTGAGGTGCTCACGACGTCGTTGACAATACGTTCCCACACAGCATCGCCGTTCGGTCCGACTTTGAACAACCACAGCGCCGCGCTACCCGTACTTGTCGCGCCGGTCGCGCCGGTCACCATAAAACCGCCATCACTGGTCTGCGCCACAGATGAAGCAAAGTCGCGCTCAAATCCGCCATAGCGCCTGTTCCAGATTTCATTTCCCACCTCGTCGGTGCGGATCAGCCAGGCATACCTGCCGCCTGTTATGGAATGTTCCGTTACGCCTGCAATGATGAATCCGCCACTAACACATTCTTTTACATCGAGTCCGTAATCAACGCTCGTTCCACCGAAGGAATTGCTCCATTGCATGGCGCCGTCCGCATCGGTTTTAATCAGCCACACATCATTGAAGCCATTCGTATAGGATTCCGTGCTTCCCGTTATGATGAACCCGTCATCTGAAGTAGACTCGACGGCGAATGCTTCGTCCTTGTACACGCCACCGAACGACTTGGTCCACAGAACGATTCCTTCCACATCCGTGCGAACCAGCAGCACGTCTGTCGAGGCAGTCTGAGCCATCCAGGTGCTGCCCGCGAAAATAAATCCTCCATCCGGAAGTTCCGCCACGTCGAACCCCTCGTCGTACTCGCTCAAGTGCAAGGTGCGCAGGAAGTATTTCGTCGGATCCGTGAATATTAGACGCGGGGTGTGGGGATCGGTTGGCGAGGCGCAGCCGAATGCGATGGCAGCCAGGAGGGCCACGTAGAGTATGTGCCGATTCATCGTGCGTGTTCTCCTGTTTTAAAATAATACGGACAAACCATACGTCACGCCGGCTCGTTTTGAAGTAAACCACGTCCTCTGATACGGATAGGCGAGCAGAGCGCCCTCGATTCCGGCGTGGAAGCGAACTCTGCGGTCGGGCATGTACATAATGCCAAGCCCACCCTTGAACAGCGGCCAGATTTCGAAGGTCGCGCCCGCGCTTAGCGTAGCGTAAGGTTCGATGCCGCCAAGCACTTGCAGCGGAGTCAGACGATGTCGCAGCGTCCCCACCAGCCAGGATGAACGCAGATTCTGTTCATAGCGAACGTCTTTCTTGATTTCGTTTCCGTGAACATCTTTCCTGATTTCGATGCCGTTGTAATGCTGAGAGAATGCCTCTTGTCCGTATTCAAGGCCGAAATCAGTCTGGTCGCCGCTCAGGAACACTGCAACCGCCATGTTTTCCATCCAGGGAGTAGTGGAATCTGACGAAATGGTCACTGTTGGAAACGAGGAAGCCGTGACGCCGCGGAATTCAAGCGTGACCCATCCATTCACGAGCCGTGGTTCGCTGACGGGATAGTAAATCCTTCCTTCCTGCAGCCGCGCCATCGATTGCTGTGCATTGAGAAGGGAGGGCGCTTCAACGGAGGTAATGTCATCCTGTTCCGGGGATTCAATCGTCATGCGATTGTCCGCGAGCTGAGCGTTGGATGGCCGGGGCTGTTCCGTTGTGCTCCGTGAAGTGTTCTTTTCCGGGACGGGAGCTGCTACTTCGCGAGATACGTCACTCGCGAGTGCGGGTTGGGTGGTATTGACGGCTTGTGCCGGCATCTCACGCTCGGCTTCGATATTCTGTGGAATATCTACGGCAAGCGACGTCGCCACGGACTCGCTTGACGCGGATCTGCTTCCGGTGCGTGTTTTGCGGGAGGGATCGTCTGTATGTAGTGAAGCAAGATCCTGTGCACTGCGGTCAGGATCACTTACAAGCTGCTGCTGTGGAGGGGAGGCCGACGCAATCCGTGTTCCGGCATCCTGCAACGTACTTTGCTGCATCCCCAGCAGAATGACCGCTGTGATGAACGCCGCCGCCGCCGCGGAAGCGATTGGAGCCCAGGTGTTGGTGATCAATGGCAGAATGAAAACTCCTGAACGTCGCTTCTCCTGGGATTCGAGTCCAAGTCGATTAAACAGCTTCTCGGTAACCGTTGCGGGAGCCGAAGCATGAGCGCCGTATTTCAGAGTTTCCACGCGAATCGCGCGGAGCTGGCGAAGGCGCAATCTGTACTCACTGTCGACTGACAGGAGTGAATAGAACTGTTGCTCATTTTCTGCCGGGAGATCACCGTCGATGTAGGCATGCAGCAGTTCATCCGCTGAAGGTGTGTGTTGCGTGTTCATGGTTTGTTTCGTTGCGTATGTGTTTCGTATTCAGCGATGTAGGGTTCGAGAATTTGTCTGATGCGTTCTCGTGCGCGGGTAACGCGGATGCGCACGTTTCCACTTGAGATACCAAGGATCTCCGCGATTTCCTCGTAAGGCATGTCCGTGAACTCACGAAGATAGAATGCCTCCCGGTAATCCTCGTTCAGCAACTCCATTGCCGTATGAATCAGGTCCAGCATTTCTGTATGCTCGTGCGGGAGATCATGCAACTGGAGTTCAGCGTGCTCGAGACCCACCGTGGGTCTGCGGTTGCGCTGGAGATTGAGCCAGAGATTGCGCGCGATTTTGATTGCGTAGCCCGATACGTTTGTGACAGGACGTCGCTTCATAGCGCTTTCATACAGGCGAGAGAGAGTATCCTGAAACAGGTCGTCGCTCTCGTCCTGACGCCAGGCGACGCAACGGCAGTACGCGTATATCCTTCCGGCGAGCCTCGCGTAGAGTTCGCGGAACGCTGCGTCACCGCCTTTGGATTCCGCCGTCAGTGTGTAAAGATCGGCGTCGCTGAAGCCATCGAAGCGTGAATTGCCGGTATGTTGCGTTTGTATCCGCAATGGGATCCTTGCGCGGAGATGGTCCGCAATAAGGAAAGACACATCAGGAGCGAATTTGTTTCAAATGTAGCTAATCGCGGGAATAAAAGGGAGGGTGCGAGTCAATTTCCTTCAGCGTCGCGAATCAGGCCCTGGACGAGCCACTCCGCCACCAGCTGCCTGTTTTCGGCCAGAATGAAGCGCCGCTGATCGTTCGCGTTGCGGATATTCCCGAGTTCGATGTACACGGTGATCGGCGTTGTCGCCTTGAGGAGATACAATGCATCCCTGGGATTGACTGTGCCGTGATACCCACGCCAGGGCTGATGGGTATCGTATTTCTCACCAATAACGCCACGGAGAGTCTCGGCTGTTCGCATACCTTCGGAACTTCCGGAATGGTGATAAAAAAACACATCGATCCGGTCGCCCGTCTCCCGGCTGTCGACGTGTAGCGCCAGCACCCGGGCGTAACGCGCGTTCTTGTTGCGTTTGTGCAGGTTATTTATGATGCCGACGCGTTGGCGCAATCGCTTCGCCTGGTTCAAGGGAATGGGATGGCCACCCAACACGTATTCGTCGGTGTCGCAATCCAGATATTCCGATGAACGGATCCCGTCGTCGGAGTCACGGACGATGATGTGCACGCGAGCCCCCCTCCGCAGAAGCAGACGCGCCGTCCGCAGCCCTATGTCATAGGCGTATTCGTCCTCGCACAGCGTGTGTCCGTCCCTTGAGCCGCGAGCGCCGCTGTCAGGCCCCCCATGCCCGCTCACGATGTAAAAAACGCTGTTCTCGAGCGTACTATCCAGTATCTCGACCTGTTCGTATAACGGACCGAAGATGGGGTATCGTTGCACGCGTTGCTCATTCGTCCGCAGGAGCACATCCCTGGCCTTCATGTACGGTGCCGACAGATGGAACGTCGTGCTCGCACTGAGAATGAGAACGGCAACTGTCCGAAGTGCAGATTTCATTGAACAATCCGGTGCCAGCGTGGGAGAAGGAGGGAAAGAATCCCGGAGATCCGGAAACCGGATCTCCGGGGTATGGATCTACGAACCGAGGAGATGCCGCTTCATGTGCTCCATGTAGTACTCGAACAAGCCGAGCCGTGACTTCATACCGCCGGCTACCCCGTGGTCCCCGTTGGGATAAATACGCATGTCGAACTGGATCCCCTCTTCTTCAAGGGCGTCGACCAGTTTCATCGCGTTTTGCACGTGAACATTGTCGTCGATTCCTCCGTGAATCAGGAGCAGTTTCCCCTTGAGTTTCGCCGCATGCTCGAGGCAGGAGCCTACCTTGTATCCCTCGGGATTGTCTTGCGGACGCTGCATGAAGCGCTCGGCGTAAATGGTATCGTACAGCGACCAGTCGACGACCGGAGCAATTGCCACCCCCGCCGCGAAATGTCCGTCTCCGAGCATCAGGGAAAGCGCGGCCATGTACCCGCCGTAGCTCCATCCCCAGATTCCTATGCGGTTTTTATCCACGAAAGACAGCGTAGAAAGATATTTTGCGGTTTCGACGTAATCATAGGCCTCCCATTTGCCCAGCTGCTTGTACACCGCATGCTTGAACGCCGTGCCCCGCGCGCCGCTTCCGCGATTGTCCACCTGAACGACGATGAAGCCTTCGTTGGCATACCACTGCTGCATTGTTCCTGGCCAGGAATTGAACACAGCCTGCGTTCCGGGACCTCCGTACACATCGAGAAACACCGGGTATTTTTTTGAAGGATCGAAGTCCGGCGGTTTGATCATGCTTGCATCAAGCGTGAGGCCGTCGCTGGTCGGGACGTTGAGGAGTTCCTTCTTGCCCCACGCGTATTTCTCGAACACCGCCATGTCGGTGGCACCCAGTGAGCGTATCTCGACGCCATTATTGTCGCACAGGGCGCGGGAAGCAGCGTGATCCACACTTGACCAGGTATCGATGTATAGCGCGCAACCGGGACTCATCGTAACGGTATGTCTGCCTGACGCGGTGGTCAGGCGTGTACGTTTCGCGTTGCCGATATCGACGCGGTACAGCTGACGCTCCATGGGAGAGGCCTCCGTGGACATGAGATAGACGGATTTCTCGTCCGGGCTCGTACCGGAGACTTGCGTGATTTCCCACGAACCCGAGGTGAGTTGCTTGATGAGTTTGCCGTCGTAATCGTAGAGGTAAAGATGATTCCAGCCATCCCGCTCCGAAAGCCAGATAAAGCGGTCGCTTTTCTTCATGAACTGAAGATGATGCGATTCGTCCACATTGATCCAGCCGGTCGCGGAAGTTTCCTTGAGCACTGTGCGTGAGGCTCCGGAGCGAACGTCTGCGAACAACAGTTCCAATTCATTCTGCAATCTGTTCATCCTGTACACGCACAAGGTGTGGACGTCGCGGGTCCAGGCGATACGCGGGATGTACACGTCGGTTTCGGTGCCGAGGTCGATCCAGCGGATAGCTCCATCCGAAAGGTTGATGACGCCGATTTTCTCGATGGGATTGCTCTCTCCGGATTTCGGGTAGCGTAGGGGGACCAGATCCTGGTACAGCGGCATCCAGTTCGTCATGGTGAATTCCTTGACCTGTCGCTCGTCTTCCTGCCAGAACGCGATCTTCTTGCTGTCGGGCGACCAACTCCAGCCATCGACGATGCTGAATTCTTCTTCGTATACCCAGCCGAACCGCCCGTTATACACGCTCTCGCGCGCATCGCTGGTGAGTTGGCGTTCCGTTCCCGTGGCGAGATCCATAATCCAGATATTATCGGCGTACACGTATCCGACCCAATTGCCATCGGACGAAACCTTGACGTTCATCACGCCGTCCTCATGTTTCGGAACCGGGATGAGCTTTTTCTGCTCGACGTCATAGACGGCATATTCACCGATCGTCGAGCGTCGCCAGATATTCCTTTCCTCGATGGTGATGACCATGAAGCGTTCGTTATTCTCCCAGCGATAGGCCTGGAATTTGTTTTCCGGCAGCTTCAGCGCAGCGATATCGATGAGCACAGATTCGTCACTGCTGCGGGCGTCGACGCGCATGATCGAGCGCGCGCCGCTTTCCCTGTCGGTTTTCACATACGTGTAGTGAGCGCCGTCCTGCATCCATTGGAGATTGACCATGCGCGGAGGGGAGAATGCGGCATTCGTGAAAACATCGCGTAGGGTAACGGGTTTTTTCTGCGCCTCCGCTGCGGTGACGAGCAGCAACAGCGCCGTCGCAATCACTATCAAACATTTGGTACGGGAATGTGTCATGAACAACCTTCGTCGTATGTCGAAAAAAAATTGATGAGCATTATTTATGTCCGGGAAGCGCGTCCAACTGATCGGCTGTAAGTCGATACAGGAACCAGTCGCTCAGATGTCGGGCGCCCAGCGCGACGTAGAAGTCCTGCGCGGAAGTATTCCAGTCAAGCACCGTCCACTCCATTCTTCCGCAGCCGCGCTCCTTCGCGAGGGCGGAGACATGAAGAAAAAGAGCCAATCCTGCTTTTTTCTTCCTGTGCTCGGGAAGGATAAAAAGATCCTCCAGATACTGCGTTGGCCAGGCGAGAAAGCTGGAATAGGTCTGGAAGGTGATGGCGTAGCCGACCGGAACATTATCAATCCAGGCAAGAAAGGCCTCGAAACGCGGATGGTCACCTTCGCTGTCGTCGATAAGCCGACGGCGAGCATCTTCATCCGGGCGATCGAGATGCTCATAATCCGCGAGGGCGTCGATGAGCATAAGGAAAGACGCGGCATCCTCACGGTCGACTCGAGTGATGCGCACATGCGCGAGATCGGGTGATTCGATCATTGAACGTCCTCGTTTTCGATGAAGATGGCAGCCAGCGTTTCGTAACGGACGCGCGTCCTGGAGAGACCTTGTACCGTAAGTACGACGGCGATGAGGATGACCGCGAACAGCAGCAACTCGCCGGCGTTGACGACGTAATCGTTTGACAATCGCGCGAATCCCAGCAGCAGCAAGAAGGCGCCCATCGCGATGGTGAACTTGCGCAGCAGCAGTAATTGTCGTGCGCGCCCGAGAAGCCATTCGCGCTGAATCTCCGGTGGCGCGTCGCGGTACGATTTCGGCAGAGCCTTCAGCACCCCTGTTTGATCACGTTGCGATACTTCGTTCCGTGCGTTGGTCATTCTATATCCAATTGGTGGTGATCAGATTCCGACGCTTATGCCTGCGTCGAATTGCGCTGTCGTTTCCGTGGTCAGGCCACCTCGTGCCCAGATCGTTTGAAATGCTGGTCCGAAGCGGAAATGGACGGATAATGAAGGAATCGGGGCGTACTCCGTTCCCAGAGCGAGGATGGCGGCCATTCTCTGCTGATCGAGCCGTGCGGCATCCGCGCGGACGTAGCAGCCCTGCACAGAGATCAGAGGACTGACCATATCATCCCGATGCGTGTACCAGGTAAAACCCAGGGTCGCCGAATATCCGCTGGTATACGTTTTAGCTCCCCCTGCCTCAATAAGCTGCACGCGCAAAATACCGATCGATGCTTCGAGGGCGAGGCGGTCGAGGACAAAGTTCGCAACACCCGCGCGTGCTCCGTTCACCACCCCTGCGGAGATTTGCATCGCCAGATCGCCGGCCTGCCGACGCGTCATTTCCTGTGCGGAAACAGGGGAGGTCCCGACCAGTGTCAATTGGAGCAGAAGGAGCAGGAAGAAAAACATGAGAGAATGGAATAGCATTCAGTGTCCTGATTTGACGAAGAACTAATATACGAAAGGTGAGGTTTCCGGATGCGCGGAATGCATATTTCCGTATATTGCCACAGAGTCATTTTTTACCCCACAAGGAGCAGCCATGCATTTCGACGACGCACTGAAGACCGGGTTTCTGAAAATTTCCGAAGAAGAGGCGACCAAGGTCCTCGAAGCCATTTTCGACAACGATGACCCCGAAGCGCGTCTCGATGCCGGTGTGGCTCTGCTTGGAACATTTGTGCCGCAGGACAAACTTGAGCAGGTCATCGATCTCGCCGCAATCATTCTTGATGCGAACGAAGAGCTTGACAGTTTTGAGGGAGAGGACGAAGACGCGGACGAAGAAGAAGAGAAATGATCTGATTGTCGCCGGTAACGTATCGAGCGACGTTCCCTTTGTTTCCGGCGGTCAGACGCAACTCCTTCCTCCCATGAAGGTAGACTCTGTCTGGTTTGTTGCCGCGCAGGTGCGGGTGGCGCTTCTCCAGTCAGAGTTCTCTGTCTCATTCCTCGAGTCAACCTCCGATTGTGCGGACCGCGGTGCATCCCACCGCGGTCCCTTTGTTTTGCACTCGACAAACATTTTTCTATTCAGATAACGTTACATAGATATGCCGCGCCCTCTTCGAATCCCCGTCTGGTGGCGGGAGATCCTGCGATCCGGATTTGACATAGATACGGAGAACAAGAAGACATTGCGTGACATCGCGCATTCCGTGCGGCAACTCTCGCGGCATCTCAATGATGTTCGCGGCCGTGAAGAGGAGAATACGAAGCCTTATCTCGCCGCAGCGGGTATGCTGCAGGCCTATCTTTGCTACTACACAACGGCGAATATGCTGAAACTCCATGCACCGCTTGGCGATATCGCGCGATCCGGTGCATTCGACGTCAGTCGGCCGCTGAGCATTGTCGATCTTGGTTGCGGACCCGGTACCGGCGTGGCGGGTCTCGCTGCGTATTTCGCCGCCGCTTATCCGGATATCGAGATCCACTACCTGGGTGTCGATAGCGTCCCGGCGGCTTTGCACGCGGTCACACGCATGGCGCAAGCTGTATCCGCACATGTCCCGGGCATGACAGCGGCGACGCAGCGTTCCGACATAAACAAGCTGCGTGAAACCGCGATCGCGCCTGACATTGTCCTGATAATGAATGCCCTGAATGAGTTCCCGCAGCCTCCGGCATTCCTGTTGCGGCGGCTTGAACCGATGGTGGCCGACGGCGGTTGGGCGATTCTCATCGAACCGGCGCTGCGCGCTACATCCAGACGGCTGCTTGAATTCCGTGATCATGCCGTTCGCGAGGGATGGAGCGTGTACTCGCCCTGCTTCCGTCAGTCGGATTGTCCAGCCCTTGTCAACGAACAGGACTGGTGCCATCACGACGCACCGTGGGAGAGACCGGCATTCATCGCGCAACTCGACGCCATGCTTGGGCACGTGAAACTCTCACTCAAGTTCAGCTATATCGTATTGAATCGCCGAGGCTCGAATCTGCGGCAATTCATCGATATCGAGCATCCCCGGCGGGTTGTCAGCGAGTTGGCATTGGAAAAAGGGAGAAGTTGGTGTTTTGTGTGCAATGAGGAAGGAAGATTCCGCTGCCGCCAGAATACGCGCGACATCACTCCATCCAACGAGGAATTTGTCAATCTTTCCCGGTACGACACAGTAGGAATTGACGGTGCCGAACCGAGCGGAAACGAATTACGCATCACGCCGACGACGAGAGTCAGGCTATAGACGTGCCGTTTCGGTTGTGGTGCTATTCAAGCGATTGAGGAATTAGGGGTCGGATGTCCGGTAAGCACGCACCGGTAGATAGCTTTGCTTGCGGCAATCATCCACGTGCAGTGTGAGTGTTTCGCCATACTGCGGCGCTTCCTCCGTTATCGCTTGCGCCGATCGCGCACATACGACCTCTTCGGTGCGCACGTCTGTTTGATGCATGCTCTTGGGAAACGCAGTCGTGAGCTTCCAAGGACCGGGCCTACCGATACTTTCGCAACAAAGAAACATCGGAGTGTACTTCAAGCTAGCGGGTTCCTTCTGTAGGAGTGTGGGAATTCTTTCTTTTGATCCTCGGGAGGGAAGTCGCGATCGCGGGGATGACAGGTTTTCAAAGTCTCATATCAGTAGGCACTGAAACAACGATGCGGCACACAAATACCGCGCCCGTCGCGAATACACAGGCATGAGCATTTTAATATTGTTCCCGGGAATTAGTTTGGACCGGTTTGCTGTTTTTTCTGGATGGAACAAGAACCATCCAAATCCCCGCAGTCGGACGTTGAAAGTCTGACACAGTCGCTCTTGCATTCTTATGAACGCGAGGGTGGCATAAATCATCTGAACGGCTGTACGCTCCCATCCCGGGATGCGATCATCGATATTGTTCGCAACATAGAAGCCTTGCTGTTTCCCGGATTCTATCGCGACGAGGAACTCAATGCAAGGAACATCCGCTACCTGACTGGTTCGCGTTTGATCTCACTACATGAAAGCCTCGTCGAGGAAGCGTATCGGAATGTGTTGTTCGATCTGGGCGGATCCGGACATGAAAACGAAGCGCGTGCCCGGGCGCAGAAGGTCGCAGCGAATTTCCTGGAAAACCTTCCGGCGATTCGGTCGCTCCTTACAACGGATGTCAACGCCCTGCTGGAAGGCGATCCCGCCGCGAGATCTCGCGAAGAAATCATACTCAGCTATCCGGGATTGCGCGCAATCGCAATCCATCGCGTCGCGCATAGTCTATGGCAGCATGGTGTGCGGCTTATCGCACGCATGATGAGCGAGTATATCCACAGCCGAACGGGCATCGACATCCATCCCGGCGCGACCATCGGACGGTACTTCTACATAGATCACGGCACGGGTGTGGTCATCGGCGAGACAACAGTAATTGGAGAGCGTGTGAAGATTTACCAGGGCGTGTCGCTGGGGGCGCTGAGCGTACGCAAGGACCTCGTCGAAAGTAAACGCCATCCGACTATTGAAGACGGTGTAACAATTTATGCCGGTGCAACCATCCTTGGCGGAAACACCGTCATAGGGCACGATTCCGTGATTGGAGGCAATGTGTGGTTGGTGCATTCTGTTCCTGCCTATTCGCTCGTCACCAATGACCCGCGCATCGATGTTCGTTCCGCGGATCACGCGGCACGTTGGCACTTCGAGATCTGACATATCCAAAAAATGAGAGGGTGAAATATGAGATACAATAACATCAACGAAAGCATTGGGCACACACCGCTCGTGCGATTGTCGAAATTATCTCCCGTCGGCGCAGCGACAGTCTGGGTAAAAATGGAATCGTTCAATCCTCTCGGTTGCGTGAAGGAAAGGCCGGCACTTTTTATGATCGAGGATGCGGAGCGCACAGGATTGATCGAGCCACATCGTTCCGTCATTGTTGAACCGACATCCGGGAATACCGGAATCGGTTTGGCAATGGTATGCGCGGTGAAAGGGTATCGGCTTTTGTTGACAATGCCTGACACGATGAGCATCGAGCGCAGAAAAATATTGCGTCACCTCGGAGCGGAACTGCTTCTTACCGACGGCGCAGCAGGCATGCGAGGCGCGATTGCGAAGGCGGAGGAATTAGCGGCAGAGGACGATATGGTGTTCATTCCGCAACAGTTCAGGAACATGGCGAATGTACGTTCTCACCGCGAAACCACCGCCATTGAAATTCTTGAAGATATGGGTGATCTGAAGTTGGACGCGTTTGTGTCGGGAGTCGGCACTGGCGGAACAATCACAGGCGTCGGCCAGGTCCTGCGCGAGCGCTTTGCCTCTTCCGTCCTTATCGTTGCGGTGGAACCGGCGGATTCTGCGGTACTATCAGGAGGGACGCCCGGACCGCACAAAATTCAAGGCATCGGCGCCGGATTCGTTCCTGAAATTCTCGATACTTCCCTCATAGATCGTGTGGTCACTGTGACGAATGACCAGGCAATCGAAACTGCCAGAAAGCTGGCTGTCGTCGAGGGAATGCTGGTCGGCATTTCCTGTGGAGCGGCCGCGTGGGCAGCGATTGAAATCGCTCATCAATTTCCAGTGGGCAGCAATGTCGTTACAGTGCTGCCGGATACGGGTGAACGCTATCTCTCAACCACGCTGTTCGAGGACCTCACATAGCGCCGAGGATGTTCAAACCGTGCATACAGATGTTCAAACCGTGCATACATGAGAAATCCACCGACGAAGCCTGATTGCCCGGTGATCACAACACATGCGGCTTCAGTTCCGCCCACTCCTCGCCGCACCCTCCGACTCAGGTGGCGTAGCGTCCGTCGTTGGAGCTGAAGCCTCATCTTCGCATCTTGTGAGATGACTCAGAGGATTTCCCTGACCGATGCCTATGCGCATTGTCTCCACATTGCGCGCGGCCACTACGAGAATTTTCCTGTGGCCTCGCTTGCGGCGCCCCGACACCTGCGCCCGCGTATCGCCGCCGTGTACGCCTTCGCCAGGTATGCCGACGACCTCGCGGATGAGGGCGATCGCATGCCGGAGGAACGGCTTTCCCTGCTCGGGGACTGGAGATCACAGCTCCACCGCTGCCTTGAAGGCGATGCGAAAGATCCGGTATTCATTGCACTCGCCGATACGATTCAGCGGCATAGCATCCCGATCGGGCTGTTCGATTTGCTCATTGACGCATTCGTGCAGGATACCGTGACCACGTCGTACGAGTCGTTTCACGAATTGATTGAATATTGCTCGAAATCGGCGAATCCCGTCGGACGCATCGTGCTCGCTCTCAACGGACGTCTTGACGACCACACCGCACCGCTGTCCGACGAACTGTGCACAGGACTGCAGCTCGTCAATTTCTGGCAGGACATTTCAGTGGACCGGTTGAAGCCTCGCATCTACATCCCGAGAGAGGATTTGCAGCATTTCGGTGTCGGTATCGACGAAATTTTCGAAGGCAGCGACAGCGATCGTGTGAGGAAATGCATCGAATTTCAAGTGGAGCGGACCCGGGGATTTTTTCTGCGGTCGATTCCTTTGTTCGAGCTGATGCCGTTCCGGTTGAGGACCGAGCTTCGGGCGATCTGGAGCGGGGGATACAGCATCCTTGAAAAAATAAAAAAACAACAGTATACTACACTTCAGTCTCGTCCGGCGCTTTCGATTTCCGATTATTTTGTCATGGTCTTCCATGCGCTTCTGAAAGGTCCGTCTCATGCCTGACAATGATCTCGCCGCCGACATAACCCGCAAGAGCAAGACGAACTTCATGATGTCGTTCGCCATGCTTCCCGAAGAAAAACGCGATGCGATTCACACCGTGTACGCGTTCTGTCGTTGCACGGATGACATTGTCGACGACGAAGGAGACAAGGCGACCAAGAGCGCCAGGCTGCAACGCTGGACTGAAGAACTTGAGCGCGGTTTCAGGAATGAAAGCGAGCATCCGCTGCTCAACAAACTCAACACCATCGCCGTCCGCTTCAACATCCCGGCCGTTCATTTCTTCGATCTCATCCGCGGCATGACCATGGATCTCGAGAAGAACCGCTACGCCACGTTCGACGAGCTGTATGAATACTGCTACCACGTCGCCTCCACAGTCGGGCTGATGTGCAGTGAGATCTTCGGGTACAAGAATGAGAAAACGCGCGCATATGCCGTGGATCTCGGCATCGCCATGCAGCTTACCAACATCGTGCGCGACGTCAAGGACGACGCCCTGATAGGCCGTGTGTACATTCCGCTTGAAGATTTCGAACGCTTCGGGTACTCGACGGAGCAGCTTCTTGGTTCTGAATACAACGAGGCATTCGTTCGACTGATGCGCTTCGAGACACAGCGCGCGAGGACGTACTATGCCCGCGCGCGCGCCTCGCTCGCCGAGGAGGATCACGGCGCATTTTTCGCAGCGCGCATCATGGATCGCATTTACTCCCGCATTCTTGACAAGATCGAACGGAAAAACTTCGCTCTCTTCGGTGAGCGTATTTCGATTTCGTCGTTCTCGAAATTCAGGATTGCGACATCCGAATATTTCAGCCGCACCCCGCTTCAGTACGCTTCCTCCCTATGAAACACGTCGTGGTCGTCGGCGCGGGACTTACCGGTCTCTCCGCCGCCCTTCAGCTTGCGGATCAGGGCTGCCGGGTAACGCTTGTCGAAGCACGCGGCGCGGCAGGCGGACGCACGTTTTCGTTTGACGATCGGATTACAGGGGACACGCTCGATAACGGTCAGCACGCACTGATGGGATGTTACCACGCGACGCTGCGATATCTCGATCGCATCGGTTCAACGTCGCGGCTGCAGCGGCTCAGGGGGCTCTCGCTCGAGTTTCGGCATGTCGACGGCAGGGAGGCGAGCCTTCGGGCCGGCTGGTTGCCGCATCCACTGGGCCTTGTCCAGGGAATCCTGCGCTATCGGATGTTGAACTGGCGTTCGCGGGCGGCGCTGCTCCGCGTCGCCCTTACCCTGCGCGGCATCACACCCCATGCGCTTGCGGAACTGGATTCGATAACGGCGGAGGAGTGGCTGCATTCCCTGGGGCAGAACGACGATGCTCTGGAATACTTCTGGACCCCCGTCGTGCTGGCGACGTTGAACGCGCTGCCACGACAAGCTTCCGCCAACCTGCTCGCCGTAGTGTTGATAACCATATTCCTGTCGGACGAGGAGTCGGCGGATATGCTGCTCCCCGATGCGGGTTTGTCCGATGTGTTGATCGAGCCGGCGATTACCGCACTGCGAGTGGCGGGTGCCATGATTCTCACGCGTCACCCGATTGTCGGCATCGAAACAACGGAGCGGAAGGTGCGGAGCGTTCGATGCGCGAATGGAACGGAACTCGCTTGCGATGCCGTGGTTTCCGCGCTGCCGCCATGGGCGTTGGCCAGGATTCTTCAGTCGAACGGCATGTGCGATGAACTCCTGCCCGTGCTTCGGCGCTTCAGACCAGCGTCCATCGTATCGCTGCATGTCTGGCTTTCGCGTGATCCCGGGATTGCCGCGATGACCGGAGCGCTTGGGACGACGCTTCAATGGCTGTTCGACAAGGGTCGTTCACTCGATGGAAGCTGGAGAATTTCTTGCACGGTGTCCGCTGCGGAGGGATTGGAGCACTGCTCATCCGATGAACTTCGTGCCATCGTGAAAAAGGAATTGCCGCCTTTATTATCGATCAGGCCAACGGATATTCTCCGAATCGTTCCCCTGCACGAACGCCGGGCCACTTTTCTACCGGAACCCGGCCTGACCGCGCTGCGTCCGCATTCTGCAACCGAGGTCGTCGGCTTCTATCTCGCGGGCGACTGGATAGCGACAGGCCTCCCCGCAACGATCGAGAGTGCGGTTCTCAGCGGTGAGCGGGCCGCCGCTGCGCTGATGTCCGACCTTGGCGCGGTGCGTTGATTTTCCACGCATGGCGTCCCGGCGCTCGTTCACGGGTCGGCTTCCCGGAGAACGATCCCGGTGTCCCGCGGCACGATCCACGCCACGAACACGCGCCGCCGTGAACGTTGCTCCGACTCTGCCGCAGAAATACCTGTGCGGCAAGGTGTCGAACAGGGGCGATTTTTTGGCTGTGATCATGGAAGGAAATTTCGTTGTTTAATTGTCTGTTCTCTTTCAAGAACAATAGTGTACCGGACCGATAGAGCGGACCGGGACGGCGCGGCAAAGCTGTAGAAAGGACCGATGTGAAGAAATCGCGGATCGTGGTCGGGATGTCCGGTGGGATTGACTCCAGCGTGGCTGCGGCGCTGCTCGCGGAGCAGGGGCATGAGGTCATAGGCATCACAATCAAGACTTACAATTACGACGACGTGGGCGGGAAACCGGCCAGCGATACAAGTTGCTGCTCGCTGGACGGCATCAACGATGCGCGTGAAGTTTGTGCTCAGCTCGGAATTCCGCACTACGTGCTCGATTTTTCACGTCCCTTCCGCGAGCACATCATTGATCCATTCGTTCAGGGATACCTGCATGGCGACACACCGAATCCTTGTGTGCTGTGCAACCGCAAAATCAAGTGGGAAGAATTACTGGAGAAAGGCCTCGCAATCGGCGCTGACTCGGTCGCCATGGGGCACTACGCGCGTATTCGGACCGATCCCTCCACTGGACGACACTGGATTGCTCGTGGGAAAGATTCTTCCAAGGACCAGTCTTATGCGCTCTGGGCCGTGTCGCAGGAAAGCCTGGCCCGAACGGTGTTTCCGCTCGGGGAATTCACGAAGTCCGAAACCCGCGCATGGGCGGAGGCGCACGGAATCCGTACCGCGCAGAAGCGGGAAAGCTATGAAATATGCTTCATCCCGGACAATGACTACACCCGCTTTTTGAGAGACAGCGTCGATGAACTCGACGACCGTGTGCGCGGGGGAGACGTGATGTTCGATGGAAAGAAGATCGGCGAGCACGACGGCTATCCGTTCTATACAATCGGTCAACGCCGCGGATTGAATGTAGCCGTCGGCGAACCCGTTTTCGTGACGGGTATTGACGCCGCAACGAATACCGTCACCGTGGGCCGGAAGGAGGATTTGTTGCGACGACGCTTCATCGCTGGTGACGTGACGATGCAAAAATACGCCTTCCCTTCCGCGCCGATGCGGGTTCTGGCGAAAATCCGCTACAAGGACGCCCCTGCTCCCGCTACCCTCACACCGTGTGAAGATGGCCGGATGACTGTGACATTCGACGAAGCGAAAAGCGCCATCACCCGCGGTCAATCCACGGTATGGTACGAACGGGATGGCATTGTTGGCGGGGGAGTGATCGAGGAGGTATTCGAGGGTTGAGAATTGTCCGGGGGTTGAGTTACAAACGCATCCCCGGCACGGTTTGTCGCGCCGGGGATGCCTTCACACGATTCAACCGAGAAGATCCTTGACGATCTCACGTTCGGCGAGAAGTTCGTCGGCCGTCTTTGCGATTTTGTCCTTTCCGAAATCGCTGTTTTCCAGGCCCTGAACGATGCTGTATCCACCATTGCCGTCGCTCACGACGGGATAGGAGAAAATCAGTCCCTCCTGAATGCTGTAGCTTCCATCCGAAGGAATGGCTGCGGAAAACCAGGTTCCATCGGGTGTTTTCTCGATCAAACTCCGCACATGACCGATTGCGGCGTTTGCCGCAGAGAACGCGGAGGAGCTGCCGCGCGCATTGATGATTTCAGCGCCGCGTTGCTGTACCTTCTTGATCATTTCACCCTGCAACCATTCGTTGTCCGAAATCACCTGGGTTACCGGCTTGCCGCCGATCATGGCATGTTCGGTATCCGGGTACTGCGTCGCCGAGTGGTTGCCCCAGATCGTCATGTTCGAAATCTCGGACACGCCGACGCCGGCTTTTTTCGCGAGCTGGGCGGCCGCGCGATTCTGGTCGAGACGCGTCATGGCGGAAAAACGCTCGCGCGGGAGATCCGGTGCGTTGTGCATTGCGATCAGGGCATTCGTGTTGCAGGGATTGCCGACGACAACTGCACGCACATCTGCGGCGGCTTTTAGCAGGGCGTTGCCTTGTCCCACGAAAATGGGTCCGTTGTCACGGATGAGATCGTTGCGCTCCATTCCCTTGGTGCGGGGTTTCGAACCGATGAGCATTGCCCAGGAGATACCCTCGAAGGCGATGTTGGGATCGTCGGTGATGTGAATGCTGTCCAGAAGCGGGAAGGCGCAGTCATCGAGTTCCATGACGACGCCTTCAAGCGCGGCCATCGCCTGGGGCAATTCAAGGAGTCGAAGGGAGATACGGGTATTCGGTCCGAGCAGTTGGCCGGATGCGATTCGAGGGAGAATCGCGTAACCAATGGCTCCGGCAGCGCCGGTGACGGCAACAGATACAATGTTGGACATGGTTCTCCTCGTGCTGTTCAGGTGCAAATGATGGTAATTGGGAGTTTCAGAATCGGATATATATGGTACGGAGTTTTTCGAAAAAATTCAAGTCCCCCGTCAAATTGTGCTGATGTTATATTTCGTTAAGACATTGTTGCTCAGTCAGGAGATACCGACCGCCATGAAATCGGTTTCTCATCATCCGTATCAACTATTCAATCCCAGGTAAGGAGAGACAGCCATGTACGCCACGGCCAAAATTTTCCTTCCTCTATGTTTGTTGTTGGCGGCCGGAACGCCGCTATGCGCTCAAACACGGTCGTTGGATCGCTATTCGTTTTCGGAAAAACATGCGATCGTCAGGGAATTATCGCGAAATCTGAAAGAAATCTCGGGTCTCGCGGTTTCCTCCCAAGGTCAGCTCTATGCGCACAACGACGAGCAAGGCCGGATCTTTGTCCTTGATGCTCTGACCGGGAGCCAACTGCGCCATTTCGATCTCGGGGACGGCGGCGTCCGGGAAGATTTCGAGGGTATCGCCGTCGCAGGGAAACGCATCTGGTTGGTGACAAGCGGAGGTGACCTCTATGAATTCGGCGATCCGGGAGAAGGGAAAAATGCCGGATTCACCAAATACTGCACGGCGCTCGATCGCGACAACGACGTTGAAGGGCTCTGCTACGACCAGAGTACCAACGAACTGTTGCTCGCCTGCAAAGGCTTGTCCGGGACGGGAAACAGAGGAGACAAGGCGGTGTACGCATTTTCCATCAAGCACAAGACATTCAGAAATAAACCGCGTTTCGTTCTTTCCGGAAAGCAGCTCAGGAATATTTCCGGCAAGGGCGATTGCGGTTTCTCGGGAATCGAGCGGCACCCCGGGTCAGGCCATTTCCTCCTGCTGAGTTCAAAAAGCTTCTGCATCATCGAAGTATCGGCGAAAGGGGAGGTGATCGGCTCCGTATCCCTGCCGAAGAAACTGCATCCACAGCCCGAAGGAATCGCGATGCTCCCCGGAGGCGAATTGTTGATCAGCGACGAAGGAAAAAAAACCGGGAGATTGACGCTGTACCGGAGCACAGCCCGGTGAAATCCACATGTCTGACGTGTGAGTACGGATCCGTGCCAACCAAGCTCGTCATGCTGAGTGTGCCCACCAACACCGTACGCTGGTCCATTTCAAGGATGACAACAGGTTGGATCTATGTATCGGCG
>CAYJMN010000007.1:0-60054 GCA_964371045.1 uncultured Chromatiales bacterium
TGAATCCACCACTTTTCCATTCCCGATGGCAATGGGCTGGTCGTGCTGGCGCGATTCCTGGCCGGATGGTGGGCGATTCATGAATCCACCACTTTTCCATTCCCGATGACGTTTGACTGATCGAAATTCCGCGATGCTTCGCTGAACAATTGACGAAAGGGGCATTCGAACATTCGCCCCACCTATCCGCAATCCCACGTCCGCATTCGCCCCCAATTCCCTGCCGCCAAATGACTGCTGCGACAATGATTCGGAATTACCTGCCTGATTAATCCACAGCTTCCGTTAGAAGCCGATGCACTTCGCATAAGGCCTCGAATATCCGCGGACCCGGACGCATCAACACGTCAGCGGGCAGTGCGTGAATTCGATTGTTTTGTGCCGCACGCAGCGTACGCCATTCCGGAAATTGTCTGAGGAGATCCTGACGTTCAATGCCGAGATCATCGGGAAAAAGAAGCATCTCCGGATCACGAAGCAGAATCTCCTCGCGACTGAATACCGGGTAACTCCCCATCGCGTCGGCCGCGACATTTCGACCACCGGCTGTAACGATAAGTTCGTCGATGAACGTCCCTCCTCCCGCAGCGATGAGCGGTTGTACCGAAAGCAAGGTCAAAACCGGAATGGCCCTGGTCGGCGGATGCGACCTGACACTGTCAAGCATGGCTCGCATCTTTTTCACAAGCGCCAGACCGGCGGAGTCGCGACCGGTGATGGATGCGATATCCTTGATAGATTTCAGTACACCTTCGAGATCGCGTGGATTGGAGACGAATATCCGTATCCCAAGCTGTTCGAGCCGCCTGAACGTTTGCTGACTGTTGCCTTCAACTGAAATCAGCACAAGATCCGGTTCAAGACCAACAATGCTCTCGATATCGGGAGTGAGCAAATCGCCGACCTGCGTCCGCAACGCGGCGGCAGGGGGATAGTTGCAATAGCTGGTCACCCCCAAGACCAGACTGTCCGCTCCCAATGCGAACAGCGTCTCGGTGAGACTCGGAGCAAGGCTGATAATGCGGGTGGGAATGCCCTCTATGCGCACGTTGCGGCCAAGATCGTCGACGACGTTCCGCTCACCGAGGAAACTTCCTCCTGCGCGACGATCGCACCCTCCCGCAACAAATTGAAACAGAAGAAGACTGAAAACGACCGTACGGGATCCGGTCAACACGAGGCTACTTGTTGAACCCGAAAATCGCCTTGACGATGTGCATCGCCATAGAAGGGTTTTCTTTTAATCTGCGCGTCGAATATGCATACCACTGATCCCCGAAGGGCACATACACGCGGAGTCGATGCCCCATCGCGACAATCTGGTCACGACGTTGCGGCCGAACGCCGAGCAGCATCTGAAATTCATACTGCTCCTTCCTCAAACCCAACCGCTTCACAAGCTCGATTCCGTGATCCAAAAGCATATCGTCGTGTGTGGCGATGCCGATGTAGACGTCATTCTTCAAGCCGTACTCATTTAATTGCTTGAAGCTGTCCTGCACCTGTTCGCGTTTCTTGAATGCGATTGCCTCCGGTTCGACATAGATTCCCTTGCATAGTCGGATATTGGTCGAACCGTCTTCGACAAGATCCTTCAGATCCGCCTCAGTGCGCCGCAGATACGCCTGAAGCACAACGCCGATATGCCCCTGATAGACTCGGCGGAGTCGCTTGTAGAGCGCGAGCGTCGAATCGGTGTAGGGATGGTCCTCCATATCGATTCGGACAAAAGTGCCGTATTTCCTTGCTATGTCCAGAAGTACGCGAAGATTTTCCTCGCAGAATGCCGCGTCGAAACTCAATCCCATCTGTGTTGGCTTGATGCTAAGATTCGCGTCAAGCTCATTCTTCGCGATCGCGTGCAGCACCTCCTCGCATTGCCGTCGCATGGCGATGCTTTCTTCTCTCGAATTGACGCTCTCTCCCAGCACATCCAGCGTCGCCATGATTCCCTTGGCGTTAAGATCCTGTACGGTGCGGACTCCGTCCGCCAACGAATCTCCGGCGATGTATGGACGGGCAAAAAAACCGACGATGGACTTGGGAATGATCGGAATCGTTGCCGCGATGAGCTTGCTGAAGAAAGGCATTGTCACACTCTTGAAAATGATGAACGAAGCGACGGATGGGACGAAGCTTGGCGTAATCTCGGAAAAGCGATCACCGTTGGCGCGTCGCCTGACGATGTGTGTGATGACCAGTTAGTCGGCAAATCGTGAAAAAAGGAAGGTTATTTCTGGTAAAAAGGGTTGAAATGCCAAGGCGGGTCACCAATTCGACTAAAAATAGTACCAATCTCAACCAAAATCAAGATGTATTGCTCAATTATGGCAATTTACAGTCTCATCATGCTCTCGTACACCTCGGCTGTGCGCTCGGCGATACGTGTGTTGGTATACATCTCGAGGACCCTTTTCCTCCCCATCCGGGCAAAACTTGAACGCAGATCCGGTGAGTCAAGTAATTTTTGCAACTGCGCGGTCATCGCATCCCAATCACGTTCGGGAAACGTGAGACCCGCATCACCGATAACCCGTGGAATCTCTGCATGTGTGGATCCGAGAACCGGCACCTCCGAAGCCATGGCCTGCACGAGGACCTGGCCAAACTGTTCTTTCCAATGCGGAACGGAGTACGATGGCAGAACGAGGATGTCCATGCAATTGATGTGCCGGGGAATTTCACTGTGTGGAATTGAGAGCACGATGCGCACCCGGCCTATGAGACCCAGGGACGTTACCGCATCCCTGAGCCGTTGCTCCAAGGCTCCGCCGCCGATGAGCAGCAAGGTGAAGTCGCCACACAGGGAAGCGGCCGACTGAAGCAATTCGAGGACGCCCTTCTCCGGAACAAATCGCCCGATAAAGCCTATCACGACGCCACGCAGGCCAAGTTCGGCGCGTAGGGCGGGTTCGTCTTTTTTTGAAAACAACTCCGGATCGATACCAAGCAGCGGCATGACGTGTATGGGCTTCGAGAAGCCCTTCCTCCGCAGAATATCCCGGGCATCGCTGTTGCCGCAGATTGCCGCATCGCTGTGCTTCAGGTTGTACCGCTCGAAAAAAGTAAACGGAAATCGGAGTTTTTTTTCGAAATTCATCCACGTGAAAAAAAGTGTTTTGGCGCGCGGAGCATACATGTTCTTATAGACCAATGCCTGGAAGTATGAAAATGCGTCGGTGCCTTCTTCTACGTGCAGGATGTCAGGTTTGAACTCACGCATCCCGAGAGATGCCGAGGCATAAATGTGCGCGGCCTCTTTGCCGGAAAACAGCACAGGCAGCGCAGACATATCGAGTTCAGTCTCCACGTGATCCGCATAGCTGAGGGTGAACAGATAATCCCTCCACTCCGTGGGTACGATGAATTTCCATTGCATGTCGCGGCGCTTCGCGAGTTCACGCCATTTCTCGCGTCCGACCCGTGTGATATACGTGTGGCTGATGACGAGAATTTTCACGCGCTCACTTCTCCCGCTCCGCGCGAACGAATTGCGATCGTGTACACCTCGACGGCACGCCGAGCTATTTCAGGCCAGGAAAATTCCGCTTCGACACGTTCCCTCGCGCCCCTTCCGATGCGGACGCGTAACGCCTCGTCGCGAAGCAGACGGATATACGCTTCGGCGAGCTGCTCGGGACTCCGGGCCTCGACCAACAGGCCACTTACGCCGTCCTCGATGATCTCCGGGATGCCTCCGACGTTTGTTCCCACCAGAGGCAATCCGCTCGCCATCGCTTCGAGTCCGGAAATGCTGGTGGCTTCCATCAATGAAGGGAGCGTGGCGATCATGGAAAGCGCGTAAAATCGTGGCATGGTCGTGTTGGGAACATTTCCTGTGAACACCACCCCGCGTGACTGTCCTGCTTCAGTCAGCATGGTTTCAAAGCGGCGGCGCTCTTCCGGGAATCCACCGCCGACAATCAGGAACTGCACATCCGGAATTTCTTTCCTGACCAGCGGGATCGCACGGATAAAATATTCCACCCCGTTCTTCGGCTCGAGCCGCCGCGGACAAATGACGACAGGATGCGCGGGATCCAGCCCGTAATCTTTATCGATCACTCCAAAGGAATTCCCCGGCCGAAATTTCTCGGTATCCACCCCGTTGGGGATATAGAAATTACGCTCGCTGCCGATACCTGTGGCCCTCGATTTTTCAAACAATTCTCTGCTCGGACTGATGATCGCATCCGCGTGACCGAGGAACAGGCGGATTTTCATGCGCCCGGAAGCGGATTCGTACAGCTCGAGATAATTCGAGGTGTGATTCGTCCACACCAGGGGCAATGCCTTTCTCAGCGTGAAGGTGGTCCAGCAGTTGGGCGTGAGATCATGCCAGTGCAGAACGTCAAAACGGACCTGCGCGTGCAGCGACAGAATATATTTCCGGACTTCGCGAATGTAGACGAGATGCTTGATCCGCGGAGTCTGTCTGTCGATAAACAGCTTGTGGACCGTGAATCCTTCCATCTCTTCGATGCGGCGTTCGCCCCGCCCGTACACGGGATGCACCAGGTGCACCAGATGACCATTCGCGACGTGGGCCCGCGAAAGCTCCAGAGCGTGCGTGGCCATGCCGCCCACGTTGGGGAGAAAATCGGATGTGAGAAGAAGGATATTCATGGTATGTCAGCTCCCCGGCAACGCACGCACGTCATCGACTACGCGCTGAAGCCGGTGTATCGCCTGGTGCTCGCGAACAGCGCGCTCATGGCCCGCTGCCGCTATCGACAGACGCTCGTCTTCATGTTGAGTGTAATAGTGGATTTTTTCTTTCAGTTCGTCGACGGACTCAAAACATGCAATCTCGCGCCCTTCGACGAAAAGTTCCTCCGCCTGTTCCCTGGATCGCTGTGTCAGCAAAAAACCGCCAAATCCAGGTATTTCGAGGGTCCGGACGTTGTGAGAATCCTTGTTCTGCTCGCGAAGAAAGTTCAGGTGAATCTTCGAAACGGCAAAGAGTTTGGATATTTCCTCGCCATACACCGCATTCCCCTTCCAGCGGCGTCTGAGCGGCGCGCCTTCAGGGACTTTCTCCCACATGTTTCCCCAAACGGATAAATCGACATCAGTGATGTTATCCAGCCACCATTCCCGCATCGGCTCCCAGGTTCCCGCGAACACGACATCCGTTCCGTATTTCAGGATATCCTCTTCCGTAATCTCCCCCGGTTGTCTGAGCATATTCGGATCGTAGCAGAAAGGCAGATACTCCACGCGCTTCGCACCCGCGGCACGCAGCGGATCGATCAGGGATTTCGCGTAGATGTAATAGATGTCGAACAGCGGGATGGAGGCGATGCTGTCTTTTGTGGCGTTTTTGTTTCCCACATTGAAGGGACCGTCGGGATACCACTGCAGGAGTATGGGATTGAATCGTTGCTTCACCTCGCACAGAGCCTGCTCCGAAATCCACTCGCCTTTGAGAAGAAACACGACGTCGGGTCGCAGCTCCGCGACTGTGCGGATGAATTCGGCATTCATCGCCCGTCGGTTGACCCGCCGCGTAATTGGCCCGGGTAGAGGGACGGGGAGTTCACGCTCAGATCTCTTCCGGTAGTCATACACATGAACATCGCAGCCCAATTCACGCAACGCGGGAACGTACGACCAGCCGCCGGTTCCATACCAGTATTCACAGACGAGGAGGATGTTCATGGAGTGTGTTGGATCAGGACGGATCGTCTTTCATAATGGTTCGAATGTACGCTAGATGTTCCTTGAGAAGGCGTCTTTCGACAGCCAATTCCAGAAGGGCAAAGATACCAACGAGATACAGGGCTTCCAACACGAATTGCGCAACCGCTCCCGCATGTAGTTGTGGCAGCGGCAGAAAAATAACACACAGAACGGATAGTATGGCAAACACCAACGGCAATGTAAACACTGTATTCCAGGAAACAGGCACTTCACGCCGGATGATGAACAAGGCCCCTGCGACTCCAATCGCGTAGTTCATTGTGATCGCCAGTGCGGCGCCTGCGATTCCATACCAGACGACGAAAAAATACATGGCTGGAAGAAAAATCACGAGCTGCACGATGCGAATGCGCACGATTACTCCGGGTTTCCCCTTCGCGTACAGTAGCTGTTTCATGTTCTCGAACATCGGTGAAAGCAGCGCACCGATGGCGAGAATGCGCAGAACCGGTACAGCATCGAGCCATTGTGGTCCGATGATTCGTAAAAAAGATTCAGGAAGGATGGCAAAAACAATGACGAAAGGGAGCAAGGCGCGAACAAGGAAATAGAGGACAAGAGAAAAGGCGCGTGAAAGCCGATCCTTGTCGTTCTGGAGCTTCGAATATGTGGGAAGCGCAACTGTCACGACAGCCGGAGCGACCGTTTGCGGCGCCATTTCCCAGTACTTCAGGGCACGGCCATAGCTTCCTTGCAAGTTCGTACCGAGCAGATTCTCCGTCACAAGGGTGCCATATCTTACAAACACAACTTCCATCCCGCGTGAAAACACCAGCTTCCATCCCATAGAGAGAAACCACCACGCCGTATTCCTGTTGAGTCGAAGCTTGACAGGGTATCCGCTCCATATCGTCATTCCTATGAACGACACCACAAAGGAGGCACAATACCCGAACACCATGCCCCAGGCCCCCATGCCGTTCGAAACGAGCACCCACGAGACCAATGGAAAAGCAAGCACCGACACCAGATTTATACGAGCGATGACCTTGTATTCCAGCTGTTTTTCCAGATACGAGGAGAACAGGATTGTGAAAAGGTTCAAGGTACTGAAGACCGCGAGCACGAGAAACGCCTCGATTTTCAGCTCAAGAGTTCCCCTGATGTGAAGGATCCACGCCACCGCCGCCGATGCAAGCAGCATCACCACGCTGAGTATGAGCGTGAGGACAAATGCCGTGGAATAAAGATCTTCCTTCTCTTCGTTCGCCTGAATAACGGAGATGTTGAATGAAACTGCGGCGAGAATGAACAGAAGGTCCACGGCGGCGAGGCCGAACATGTAAATCCCGTTTTCCTCAGGCATCAGGATGCGGTCCCGAAGTATCCCGAACACAAATCCCACGGCCATCGCGAAATAGTTCAAGCCGCTGGTCCAGAGCGTGCTGACTATAGCCTTCCGTGCGATACTCATACCGACTGTCCCTCAAGACCGAGTAACTCGCCGTACACATCGATCACCGAATCCGCATAGCGGGACCAGGTAAACTCCTGTACAAACTCACGACCGCGCATTCCCATGGCCGCCGCCTCGAAAGGATTGTCGTACAGCCACTGCAGTTTCTCCGCGATCGAGTCTGCGCTGCGTATCGGGACGATAAATCCATGTTCACCGTCCGTGGCGATGCTTCCCGTGTTTTCCGAAACCAGCAGCGGAAGCCCGCACGCCATGGCTTCGTAGGTGACGAGCGCCGATCCCTCCTGCAAGGACGGAAGTACGAACACCGAAGCCTGCGAATACTCCTGGTACAGATCCTCATGCCGGACATGCCCTCGCAGTACAACCCGGGAGGCGTGCTTGTCGAGCAAGGGACGCAGCTCCTGTTCGACTGTCCCGATAAACACAAGCTCGGCATTCGGCAGTGCAAGGCGCTCCCAGGCTTCCAGAAGATAATGCACCCCTTTTTGTACGCTGATGTTGCCGACGAACAAAACGCGAAAAATGTTGTCGCGCTTTTCCTCCGGATGGAAGTGGGAGGGATTGAATCCGTACGGAATCACAGCGAGCTTCGACTCGGGAACGCCCTGATTCACGAAGGTTCGACGAACGAATTCCGAAGGAATGATCACCTTATCCGCGAGTTCTATTTCCTTTAAACCTTTTTCAATGATCTGAGGATGGGCACGCTCCGCCCTGATGCCGAACCGCTCGTATTCATCCCGTAGAATGGCATCCTGATAGTACGGATGCGTGGAGCCGCGCTCGATGACGATAGAGGCCCCCTGCCGCCGCGCGAACGGCATGGAGATCAGTGCGTAATTCCCCCACGCGTGGAAAATGTCGCAGGGAGGAATATACTTGCGCGCGAGCGCGTCGAACAGATTGTCCTTCACGTACGAATACAATCCTCGCCGGCGCAACGCAGGTACAGCGCGAACCAGCGTCCCAAGGTATTCGGGCGCCGGGATGGCCGTCCAGTATTTCGAGGGAAACAACGAGCGTACATACCAGCTCTTCGTGGTAATGATACGTTTGAGATGTCCGCGCGAATATAACTGTTCGGCGAGCTGAATGGCGTGAAAACGTCCGCCGACGGAAATGACAACCTTCACAGTGCCAGATGCTCTCCGTGTTTGCGTAAGATCCGGCTCAAACCTGCCTGGCGGTTTTCGCGCGCAGGCGCTTGCGAATCCAAAGGACGAGATAAATGAGCAGGACGATAGTCAGCGCATAATTCGTAACAGTCGTAACGATCAACCCGGCGGAGTACGATTCCGGTTCGAAGCGCAATTCAAGTATATGCGTCCCGGCTGGAATCGCTACGGCACGCAGTACGTAGTCGCATCGCAGAACCTCGATCGGTTTTCCGTCGAGTGTGGCTGTCCATCCACTCGGGTAATACACTTCGCTGAGCTTGAGTATCGCATCCACAGGTGTGCTGAGTTCATACGTACTGCCATTGATACCGAAGTGCTGCAATTCCGCCTTCGCGCCAGCCAGCAGAGAGTCGCTCACCTGGGGCCTTGAGGTCAGGTAGGGTGCGCTGAGATATGCGACCTTGTCAGGCCGGTATCCCGGAAGAGTGGATACTTTTTTAAACAGGGTCTCGTCATCGGAAATTACCTCGCTCGCGCCGACGAAAAAGGCCCGGGGTAACACATAGAGATTCTCGTACACGGATTCCGCATTCCCCTGGAACACGAGTTTCAACCATGGCCGCGTGAATCGCCAGTCGTTGGGTACGACAATGTATTTCGTGTTCAGCATGCTGAGCAACGCCCAATTCGTATTCTCCAATTGCTCGGGACTCTGGAATTGAAACGCTCCGAATATCGTGTTGCGTACATCGTCGTACAGCTTCAGCTTGGCGGGATGGTAGCCTGCGATGTTCTGGATGTTGTACGCGACGTACCAGTTGTCGTCGCTATGTGCGGAAACCGGGAGGATGCGGTACGTCGATTTATCTCGCTGAAGGAAATCGATGACATCCGTACGCTGAAGCGACTGCTCCTGCTCTCTTGAATGAACAAGATTCATTGGCTTGTAATCGACGATCCACCAATCCAGCACGAGGATTGCGAGAAGCCCGATTTGCAATATTGTCACGCTGATCTTCGCCTTGACGAACGCCCAGAGAAGCAGAGCTGCAAGTCCCATGAATAAGACCGCAAGCATCGCGTCGTTCAATGCATGTTTGTAAATCGCCGCACGCGTCAAGCCTTGATATTCCTCCGACACCACCTGCCCGCTGGCGGCTGCCTGCTCTACCTGCTGGACAGCTTTAAACGAGTTTGGCTGGTACTTCTGCATCATTTCGGAGACGGTATTCGTGTAGCTGCTCTCGGAAACCAGCAGGAGAAACACGAGGACTGCGGCAATACCAACGGGGATCCACAGCACCTTGGTCAGTCGCTCCGCAGTCCCTGCCTTTCTCTCGCGCAGGAGCCGCACAATCTCGGTCAAACCAATCCCCGCCAGCATCCCGACGCATAAGGCCATGAGAAAGAGGATCATCGACGGAATCCGGAAACTGCTGAAAAACGGGACGTGATTAAAAAACAGATCGAACACCAGACTGAAATTCCTGCCGAGCGCGACCAGCAAGGCCAACACGCCGAGTGCGATCCAGAGATGCACGAATTTGTCTTTCGGCCTCAGGATAATCCCCAGAAGAGCAAAGAAACTGATCACTATGCCGAGATAGATCGGAGACTCGGTAAACGTCATCGTTCCCCAATACGTAGGCGATCCGAAGCCGACGAACGAAGGGACGAAGAACGTCACGATCTCGGGAAAAGAAAACGACCAATTTGTCGCATAATCGTAGTCCAGCCCGCCTATGGCGACACCGTGTCCGCTGCCTCCCGATCCCGCTCCGCGAATCGAAAAGTCCTTGTACTCCCACGTCGCGAAATACGGCCCCGACAGCATGAGGAATGCGAAGGCCGCTGCGCCGATGGTGATCGCGGAGATCAATGCCACCTTGCCAAAGGTTTCTCCGGCATACCACTTGTACAGAACGAATAATCCGATCGCGATCAGATTGTAAAACACCATCTGCACGTGACCGGAATTGAACGTGAAATGCAGCGCCGCGATCAGCAAGGCGACGCGCAGCACACTGCGTTTCTCGAACAGCAGATCGATCAACAGCAACACAGCCGGCAACCAGGCGAACACGGTAATTTTGGTATTGTGTCCGGCCATGATCCAGTTCAGGGAGTACAGGGAAAATACAACGGACACTGCGACAAGGAACGCCGCGAATGGTTCGAACTTCCTCCGGATTCCGAACATGTAGGTAAAAAGACCGAGCAGAAAATAGTTGAAAATGTTCCAGAACATCCCGGGCAAGGGCAACACGTTGACTGCGCCTTGAGCCCAACCATACACCTGCATCACGACCATCGGTTTCAGGGGTTCGAGAAACGTGTGAAGATACATGCCATGTCCGGGAGAAGAAGAACCCCACGTAGGCATGCCCGAAAACACGTACGGATTCCAGAAGGGATTCTCGCCTGCCTTGTCGGCTTCCTTCAGGTATCCTTCCTCGATGGCTATCGCTGAAGCGTTATCAGGGACGTAGAAGACCTTGCCGCTGAAAAATGCTTCATGGAAAAAGAGGATGAGCAATAACGCCAGCATCCCCACATACACCTTGTGCGCGTGTTGTACCATGAATGCGGGCTGTGAGAGATCAGGAGTTGCGTTCCGGGCGGAACCGCGGGCGGGAGTGCGACCTTTGGCCATTGAATCGTCTGTTTGTTTCGTTTCAGAAATTCATGAATCTGGAAAATATGGACGATGGGCCCAAGAAACAATCCATTACTTGCGTAGCCTTGCTGCCCCGCAGCGGATTCCTCCTGACCAACAGTCACAATCGCTCAATAATCCAGCATCATTTGATGACCAGCATCCTCCGGTATAATGTCGCGCTCGGGGTGCGGAGCATGCAGAGATACCATCCCGAAGGCAGCAGGGAAGCATCGAACCTGGCGATGTAACTCCCGACCTCCTGTTCAGCTTCCACGAGCGTGGCGATCCTTCGCCCAAGACCGTCGAGGACCTGCAACGACACATGCCCGCGTTCGATTGTCCGATACTCGATGGTCGTCTGCGCATTGAAAGGATTGGGGTGGTTCTGTCTCAGACTCAAGGCGCCGTTCGAAGAAAACAACCTCTCACCGCCTTCTTCGCAAACACGCAGCGTGAATGAACCGTGTATGCGTTCCGTAGCTACATCGGCATCGAGCCAGCTGAACGATTCAATCGTCAGCGGGGTGGATGCGATATCACCTAACACAGCCAAACATTCAAAGGCGGCAAGAATCGGAGTTTCGGGTGTATATATTCCTGAAAGGTAGATGATGCGATCTCGCCCATCGATGCGACATTTCAGGTCTTCAGAACTTGGCAACAGTATCATTTTGTCCAGTCGTATTACGGCTTCGAATCTCCCCGCACCGACTGAGGCGAGGTGTTCGGCATGAATCAGTTCAAGCGGGATGTGAACGACTTCGCCTGGTGCACCGGAGAGATGCGGAAGCCTGACCCTCGCGACGCCAACTACGGGCAGAATTTCGAAAGGATCGGATTCGGCCGTGCATCCATACTCATTCCAGATTCGGACTGTGTACATACCCGGTCCTATGACTGGGGATGACGACTCTGTTGCATCAGCGATCGCGATGCTGTCCTTGTGCCACTGATAGCGATGTGCCGGAGTGGAGAGTAACATTTCGCCCGCACGGGTGATGACAGGCTTCTCGGGTGCGGGATGCATCGTCACCTGATGAAGCCCCGATGTGCCGCGGCAACCATTGCTATCGATGACTTCGACCTGATAATCACCGGGTCGGTTGACGATGCACCGGAACCCCTTCTCCCCATTTGACCAGAGGTACTGCAGGTATGATCCTTGCGTCTCGAGTACGATGGAATCCCCTGGACAGAACGCGGTGGGGCCCGAGATGACAGGACGCGGTAACGGATAAAGCAGGATCTCTATCGGATCCGACGTTCCCGAACAGCCATTCGCATCAACTACACGCACGGTGTACTTGCCAGCCCTGAAGGCAACCACCGTGCGTCCTGTCGCTGGTCCGGTCGGAGTGCTCCATTCGTACGTTACGTAACCAGCTCCTGCGTCCAGTATCACGGAATCACCTTCGCAGAACCGTAGAGATCCATCCGCCGTGATCAGCGGCAGCAGACTGTCACCGACTACAACCACGATGGAATCCATCCAGGTGCATTCCCCGTCGACGATGCGAAGGTGCACGGTCCACTGTCCTTTTGAAATCCATCGAAGGTTCAGGCAGGCTGAGTCCTGCCTTCCCATGATGGCTGCACCTTGTGTGTCCCAGTAATAGAACGCGGTGGGATGAACCGGGACGCAATACGTCGCGAGAGTGTTCAAACATACCGCTATGGGACCCGTGATCTTTGTGATTGGCTTCGGAGTTATCGTCACGGCTACCATTGCGGAGACTCCCTCGCAGCCAAGTGAATCGCGTACGGTGACGTAGTAGAGACCCGAACTACCCACGACAAGTCGTTCCCCTTCTCCAACAACACTTCCATCAGCGCGTCTCCATCGATATTCCGCATACCCCGGTTGGGTGAGAAGGACGACTGAGTCGCCTTCACAGACGACGCTGTCCGGTATCGAGGTTACCCAGGGTTGCGCAATAGCGCCAACACGGACCTGAAGCACGGCCTCTCCCGGACAATCAACCTCCTGTCCATCCTGTCGAACGACAAGCCGAATGAAACCGGAACCGGCCTGGGTCCAATGAACCCTGATAATCGACATCGTGTCCGAATCGAGCAGCGTGCCGCCGGTTACATACCAGCGGAGCGTGCCTGCGAAACCTTTCGCGGTATATGTCGCGGTGTCGCCCTCACAAAACACCTGTTCGCCCTCGATCCACACGATCGGCCTTGGCACGACCCGGACTTCCACGGTATCGCTTGTGCCGGCGCACCCATCCGCCGAGACTACGGTTACCACGTAACGTCCAGAAGATCGCACAGGAAAAGGCGAATTTGTAGATACTGTATCTCCATGTTCATTCTTCCAGACCAAGGCAGCGTAGGTTCCGTCAGCACGAAGGATGACGGAATCCCCCTCGCAAAACACCAAAGGTCCCGCTGTCGAAATCTTTGGCGAGAGACGGTCAATAACGGTGACCAGTATGCTGATGCTGTCCGCACACCCGGTAGAATCAATCGTTTGCCATAAGGTCAGACGCTGGGGACCGACCGTCGGCCAGTTGATCGTGGTTGTGCTGCCTCTGCCCGGATCAAGGAGTGTACCGGTTTTGACGGACCAGACATAGCTATAGCCGGTTTTCACTTGCGAGATGTAGCGGTGCGTGCTGTTGATACAAACGACACGCGGCCCGTCGATCGTGGGCTTCGGTTTATCGGCCACCAAAACATCGATCGTTCCCGATCCTGGGCAGCCCATGCTGTCTTTCGCAGTAACGGTATAACGACCCTTGACGCCGGCACGAAGCGTCCGACCTGTGCCGATAACGTTGCCACTCGAGTCTTTCCATGCGTATCCAACGTATCCTTCCTGCGCTACAAGAGTCACGCTGTCCCCCGAACATAGCGGTATCGGGCCTTGAGCGGAAACGGGGATCGGGAAAAACGGAGGACGCGTTATGAAAATGACATTCGATATCAACTCGCAGCCATTCGAGTCAATGACGGCAACGCGGTACGAACCTTCCGCTGTTGCGTAGATGCTCCCTGTCGGTGTGATTCTCTGACCCGCCGGAAGGATCCACCTGTATTCCGCAAACCCGGGCGTGGCGGTGAGTTTGACGCTATCGCCGTCACAAAACTTCGTGGGACCCTCGGCAATCAACTCGATCTTTCCAGTTTCAAATAAGTCCACATACACGGAATCCTCGCCTATGCAGCCGTTGTTATCGACCACGCGTACCCTGTACATCGTCGGACGCTTTGGAGATGCGATGGGCTGTTGAATTGTCGAACTCGAAAGATCGGTCGGAGGAGTCCAGGTGCAGGTTACAGGAGCGGCGGCGTTGCTGACGATAAGCGGCAGTTGAACGCTCTTCCCTGTGCACACCCTGATCGTATCGGGCAACAGCAACTGGGGACCCGGGACTATTATTACGAGGATCGAGTCTTCAGCCACACATCCGCTTCCGTCGCGCACGACGATCCGGAACATCATGTTGCTCGGAGGGAAGGCCAGAGGCTGAGCGATATCGCCACTTGACAAATACTCCGTCGGAACCCATCGGTACGTATATGTGCCGTCCCCTCCGGTAACCCGGAGCGGCAGGCGGATTGAATCGCCCGCACAAATGCCGACGGAGTCGGGGAGATCAAGTACCAGTTCCGGCGATACGATTATTCTGACAGAACCTTCGGCCGAGCAGCCAAGACTGTCCGTCACACGTACGAAATACGTTGTACTTACCTTCGGCCATGCGAAAGGGGCCGCAATGTTCGTACTGCTGAGACCAATCGGCGGCCTCCAGCTGTAATAAAACGGAGGTGTACCGCCTTGTACATCCGTACCGAGGAGGATTGTGTCCCCGACGCACATCGTCGTATCACCGAGTGCTTTCACTTTGAGGGACTCCGAAACGTCGACGAAGATGCTATCCTCAGCGCTGCACCCTTTGATATCCCTGACCGTTACCCGGTACATGCGCGAGGTCGGCGGACTCGCCAGGGGATATTGAACGTTCGATGCGCTGAGATAATCCGGCGGAGTCCATTCGATGGTAAAAGGAGGTGTACCTCCCATAATTGAAAGAAAGAGCTGGACGGAGCTACCTACACAGACCGCGATGGTATCGGGCAACTCCAGCCATAACTCGGGCCCTATTTCAACGCGAACCGAATCCTCGGACACGCAACCGTTCGCATCCGTCACCTTCACACGATACACCGTGGGAATCGATGGCGTGGCCCTGGGTCGGGCGATATCCGATGCATCCAGACCTGTGGGAGGACTCCACTCATAGCGGTACGGCGGTGTTCCCCCGGAGGCAGCCGAACCGATCAATAACCCGCCGCTGTTCGCGCAGACGGAAGTATCCGTCCCCGCATCGACAACGGGTGACGGATGAGCGGAGATGAGTATATCTGCGACACCGATGCAACCGTTCGCGTCCCGAACGGTCACTCTGTATCGTCCCGGAGCGAGTGCCGTGATGGTTCGGGTCCGTTCTCCCGTACTCCAAAGATATTCTACGAATCCAGGACTGGCGCTGAGCAGCGTTGACCCGCCAATACAGATGATTGTGTTAGCGGCAACGATAGAAATGGAAAGCGTCGTGACGCATTGCACGCAATTGATTCCGAACGGCAGATCAGGTATCGGGTCGATTGTCACCCCTCCGTGTGGGCTTCCATGATTCCCATTCCCTGAGGAATCTGCGTAATTGCCACAGAACCGCCAATAACCCATCAGGCCGCTACGATCGTTCATTGGCAGTGCAATGTCCTTGGTCGCTATTATTTGCGCGGGAGTCCGTTCAATATTCCAGTACTTCGCTTCATCGAAAAATCCGTTCATATACGCACCCGACGAGTTGCCGAAGTAGCCGCCCCACGCCAGTCCTGTTGCAGCGCTGAAGTTGCGGGCGCTAAACGTGGGAGAAATCAGGAGCGTACCATTGAGGTAGAGCTTGGCGGTGCCGGCGGGCCCATTTACGACCAGCGCAACGTGGTTCCATCGGTTGGGAAGGAAGGAATTGTCCGGAGTATAAAAATAGCTATCCGGAGGCGAGGTCGCCGTAATAAACGCCAGTCGGTTGCGTGCGGCTTCATACCACAGCTGCCAATCCGAAGGTGTCCCGGTGGGATGATCTCTGGTCACGATTAATCCACCCGAGAAGCATTTCACCCATGTCTCCGCGGTGAACACCGGCAACGCGATCGTCGGATTGTCCGGGATATCCATCCATCTGCCGATCCCGGTATGTAGCCCCTCGTTGACCACCTGCGCATGCATCGAAATCGTGGTGCATGCCATAATAATTCCAACCGCCCAAATGAACGAGCGAAACTTCGAATCCATGGTCCTCATCGCGGCCTCCATTGCCATGATAGAACCCGTTCCGTCAGCTCACATCAGCGGAGTATCGGCGAAACGGAGCCTACTGTTTCCTGTCAGAACAGAATGCGGAGAATAATAGCGTTCAGTCTTCAGAATAGAATATAACATTACCTGACAAAAGGTTACAGTGGCGGCTGCGATATCCAGCTATTTCGGACCATGCTACTCGCCTATCGATGCCGTCGCATCGCTGCAAAAAGACACCCGGCCTGCGGCTGTGGCGCTGTCCGAAGGGATCCCGCAGGTCGAGAAATCCGATCCACTGTTCCGGCCTCGACTGATAGGCGCTCCCTGAATCGATACTGGCTACCTAAAAAAAACCCGCCTCGCGGCGGGTTGATGCTTCTGCGTGTGCGATTTCTATGCGACTTTCTTCTGGCTGCCTTTTTGCGTCGGGGGACGCGATGCGCGCACAACAACCTCCACCTTGTCAAGATCGACGCTCACTTCGGCATTGCAGTACGGGCAAAATTTCGCCGTCTGAATATCGAAACTGATCGTGTTTTTGCACATGGGACACTCCGTGATCACCATGCCGATGACCTTCCCGGTTTGCTTGACCTTGACTGGCTTGGGCGCTGCTTTTTCGGTTGTTTTCATTATTCACCATTAGTTACAAGAATCCGCCATTATCGATGCAATTTACGAAATATTTTCAGCCCGTTCAAGTGTTTTTTTCTTTCGTTCCTTTTTTTCTTTGGGAACAAGGGCGATTTCAATGACTTCGCGCATGTCATCGATGAGATGAAAGGTGATCGCATTGCGCACGGATTCCGGAATTTCCTTCAGCGCATCTTCGTTCTTCTTCGGAAGCAGCACCGTTTTCAGCCCGGCGCGATGGGCCGCAAGCACCTTTTCCTTCACTCCGCCGACAGGAAGCACTGCCCCGCGCAGCGTTATTTCGCCCGTCATCGCAATGTCGTTGCGTACAAGACGATCGGTAAGCAGGGACGTAAGTGCGACAAGCATGGTCACCCCGGCGCTGGGACCATCCTTGGGAATAGCACCCGCCGGGACGTGCACGTGAATATCCATGGTCTGACGGAAATCCACCGGGACACCCAACTCCGCGGCGTTGGCGGCAAGGAAGCTCACCGCTGCCTGGACGCTTTCTTTCATTACATCCCGGACCTGCCCGGTGATGATGAGCTGTCCCTTGCCGTTCATTTTTTGCGCCTCGATGAACAGAATGTCGCCGCCGACAGGCGTCCAAGCCAGGCCGGTCGCGATACCGGGTCTGCAGATCCGCTCGGCGGCATCGGGATAGAATTTCCGCGATGTGATGTACTCACCCAGCTCCGCAGACGTTACGGGTATCCGATCCGCACCGGATTCGGCAATCTGGCGGGCTACACCCCGGCAGATGTCCGCCAGCTTTCGCTCGAGATTGCGTACACCGGCTTCACGTGTGTACACAGCGATAATGTCGCGTATCACATCGTCGGTCAACTCGAGATGCTGTTCGGTCAGCCCGTGCTCGCGCAGCTGTTTTGGGAAAAGATGTCGCCGGGCGATGTGCAGTTTCTCATCCAGGATATAACTCGGGATCTCTATGATTTCCATGCGATCCCGCAATGCCGGCTGTATCGTATCGAGTGTGTTCGCCGTTGCGATAAACAGTACGCGCGAAAGATCGAACGCCACTTCGAGGAAATGATCGCTGAAATTGATGTTCTGCTCGGGATCCAGCACCTCGAGCAGCGCGGATGTCGGATCACCGCGAAAATCCATCCCCACCTTATCGATCTCGTCCAGTACCATGACGGGATTGTTGGTCCCCGCGCGCCTGATGCTCTGAATGATGCGGCCCGGAAGCGCGCCCACGTAGGTGCGACGATGACCGCGAATCTCCGCCTCGTCACGTACGCCGCCCAATGAAAAACGCACATACTTGCGCCCCATCGCCTCGGCGATCGACTTGCCAAGCGAGGTCTTTCCAACGCCCGGAGGACCCACGAAACAGAGAATCGGTCCACGCATGTCGTTCTTCAGCTTGCGCACGGCCAGGTATTCCAGAACCCGCTTCTTTACGGTTTGCAACCCATAGTGATCCGCCTCCAACTTTTCCCTCACGTTCGTGATGTCGAGATTGTCCTCGGTCGAGATACACCAGGGCATCTCGAACAACCAGTCGAGATAGTTGCGTGTGACGCTGTACTCGGCAGATACCGGACTCATGATGGACAAGCGATTCAGCTCTTTCTCGGTCGTCTTGCGTACCTCATCGGGCATCGACATTTCACTGAGTTTCCGCCGCATCTCGTCGACTTCAAGTTGTTCGTTCTCCTCCCCGAGTTCCTTCTTTATTGCGCGGAGCTGTTCGCGCAGGAAATACTCCCTCTGGCTTTTGTTGATTGAATCCTGCACATCGGACTGCAGCTTTCGGCTTAGTTCCTGACGTTGGATAAGACCGGTAAGAGAGATCACGAGCTTGTTCAGAACAGCCTTGATGGCCCTCGTCTCCAGCAGTTCCTGTTTCTCGGGCACAGGGATGTTCAATAACGCCGCGACCTGAAAGGCGAAGGTGGGAAGGTCCTGTGTGTTCATAATCAGATTGAGCTGCTCGGGATTGGCGTCGGGAATCAGTTCCTGCATCCGCCGCAGCTGGGTTCGCACATTCTCCAGCAGCGCGTCCATTTCGACATCACCCTCCGACGAAGCGACGTCTTCGTCCCATTGCTGGACTTCCGCGGTCAGATAGGGCTCTTCGGATTGAATACCCTGCAAACTCGCGCGACGCATTCCCTGCACCACAACGCTTTTGGAACCGTCAGGCATGGTGTAGATTTTCATGACGCGTACGATTGTCCCTACACCGTACAAGTCGTCAAGATGAGGAGCGTCCACCAACGAATCACGCTGCGTGAGCACGAACACGGGCTGCTGCGCGCGATGCGCCTCCTCCACCAAACGCACCGAACTTGGACGGCCGACGAACAACGGCATGATCATTCCAGGAAAAAATACCATATTTCTCAACGGCAAAACCGGAACAGTCAGCGGATCTGTTCCGCTTCCTCCTGTCACATCGGTGTGCGACACAAATTCATGTTCAGACATAATTCTCTATCTCCATCCTGAAATCCTCCCTCCGCGCTTCAGTTGTCGGTTTCGCGGAGGGTAGATGCCCTTTCATGCAAACAGCATGCCACGAGAATATTCACCTGCTTTCGGTCAGATGTTTGCGTTTCTGTCAGCATGATTATTATACTGCTGACAATTTGACGTATACCTGCGAAACAAGCAAGACAAACTGACAGAGAGAGTTTATCGATGCGGATCATTACCACCGGGTATGTACAAGTATTCATTTTTAGACACACAGAGGTCGAACCAGAGTATCTGCTTCTTCAACGGGCGGTCGACGAACCCCTCTTCCCCGGACTGTGGCAGATGGTGACGGGCTGTATCGAAGGAAGCGAGAGCGCCATCGATGCGGCAAAAAGGGAACTGCTTGAGGAAACCGGCATAAGGGAATGTAAATTTTTTCTTGTACCGTACGTTTCGTCCTTTTACTTTGCACCAGACGATTCCATCAACCTGGTCCCCGTTTTTGCCGCTGAAGCACCCAAGGGGCAGCATATCGTGCTGTCCGACGAACACCAACTCTGCAGCTGGTTCGATTACGTCACGGCGAGTGAGCAGCTTGTTTTCCCGGCCCACAAGGAAGGACTTCGGATTCTTCATCAAGGCCTCACGACAGTTGAGAGTCCCTGGTTTCTCACGAATTTATCCTGACCCTACCATAAACCGAGGAGCCCGTATATGAACATTCTCCGTCAATCCGTACTGCCGGCACTTGTATTGACCGCAACAGTATTCGTCTTCATTGCTTGTCAATTCACGACTGCGAATATCGATCGCGCCGTCATGGCCCGTTCCGTCAATGAGGATAACTCTCCAAACGGAGAGACCTCTGTCTATAACATGCACGAAAGTCTGCTCCATTGCTGTGTCAGCATGGCCAACACACCCGAAGGCACGAAGGTTAAATCCATCTGGCGTTTCGATGAAGGTGAAACGGAGCGCTCTGTGATTGATTCCACCGAAATCGATGTCGCCACAAGCGGCTGGGTTGATTTTACTCTCGCCCTTACGGAAATGGGTCTGCCCTACTCCCGCTATAGCGTCGATCTCTACATCAACGGGAAATACGCGCGGAGCGTTGGATTTAGCGTCGAACCGATGTTCAATGAATCCGTCGTCAAGGAGGCGGTGCTCGCGACCGCGGTGAACGAGAATTCTTTTCCCGCCGAGGTGGTGACGGCATTCCAGGCGGGCATCAAAAAAATCTTCGCGCCAATTTACGTACAGGGTCAGCCGGCCGGATCGGTGTTCTCGTCCGCCTGGTATCAGCACGACGCTGCTGGCGCACGCGCATTGATAACGGATGCCGATATCGCCTTTGAAGAGAGCGGCTGGATCGGTTTCTCCCTGACACTGGACGCTGGATTGCCCGCCGGCAAGTATTCCGTCGATATTCTCCATAACGGCGCTGTGGAACAGACACTGGAATTTTCCGCGCAGTAAACCGTTGGACGTACCTGCAACCTGTGCGTCCGCTCCGGATTCCCGGTGCGGGCGCTTTTTTTAAAATTCCCTAACTCTCACAATGGCAAGAGGTTAGCACTCCAGGTCACTGAGTGCTACCTTGTTTTCCTCGGCCAGGAATCGTATGTTTCTTTCTGTCGCGTAAGCATGAATCCCATGAGCGACAGCAGGTATCGGAACGATTGACCATGATGGATCCTATCATCGAGCATAGAATTGCACTGCCCGCCCTCAACGAGCGCGAACGTCAGGTATTGCTGTACATTATCGAACAGCATGTGACGACCGCGCAGCCGGTGGGATCGCGATCGCTTTCGAAGCTCACGGATCTTCAGCTCAGCCCGGCCTCGATCAGGAACGTCATGGCGGACCTCGAGGAAATCGGGCTCATCGGCCACCCCCATACGTCGGCCGGACGTATTCCCACGGACATGGGGTATCGGTATTACGTCGACGCCATGATGCGGGACACGGCGCTTTCGGGGGAGGATCGCGCATTCATCGACACTCAATTGCTCGAAACGACTCCTGCGGCGATTCAGGATCTCATTCGCAGCAGTTCGCATATCCTGAGCAGAATTTCCCAGCAGCTCGCTATCGTGGCGGCACCGTCGCTCGCGAGCGGCGTGCTGGAGCGGCTGGAACTCATTCCTGTTTCAAGCGACAGAATCATGGTTATTCTCTCGATCCATTCGGGAATCGTCAAGAGCATAATCATGCATGTACGCTCCGAGGTCTCTCGCGAACAGCTCGATAACATCTGCGTTCTGCTCAACGAACGCCTCGCCGGCCTGACGCTGCGCGACATTCGCGAAACGTTTTCCGATCGGATGCGCGACTCCGATCAACATGATCGCGACATCGTCCGTCTGTTTATCGATGCATCCGATAAACTGTTTTCCGAGCGCATGGATTCGGAACTGGTATGCATCGAAGGGATGCAGCGAATGACCCGCCAACCGGAATTCGGAGACACGGAGAGCCTGCGTAACATCATCGACCTTGTCGAGAACCAGGAGGTCATCGTCCACGTGATCGACTCCATGAGCAGCGGCGAGTCTCTCACCGTCCGTATCGGCATCGAGCTGCAGCACGAGAAAATGAATGATTACAGCGTCATTACGTCGCCGTACCGCATCGGCCGCTTACAGGGAGCCGTGAGCATCGTCGGACCCAAACGCATGGATTACCCGCGCATGGTCGCGATTGTCGAATATCTCGCGGGCGAGATTTCGTCCTGATTTTTTTTAGAAATAACACAATTGAACGACAGAGAACTGAGGAGAACCCATGTCTGAACAAGACATCCCTGAGGTGAATGATCCCGATATCGATACTGCGTCATCAGCGCAGGAGACGGATGAGCTTGAAGCCTTGCGCGCCGAGGTGACCACACTCAAGGAGCAGCTGCTGCGCAGGGCGGCGGAGTTCGAAAATTTCAAGAGACGTACGCGGGAAGAAAAAGATGTTCTGATCAAATACGGTACGGAGAGTCTGCTTCTGAATCTCCTCCCCATGATCGATGACTTCGAGCGCTCCATCGATGCAGGAAAGATTCATCCGGATTTCGATAGCTTCTACAAAGGAATGGAGATCATCTTCACCAAAATGCTCCGCGTCCTCGAACAGCGGGGTCTGGCCCCTATCGATGCGAAAGGCAAGCCTTTCGATGTCGATTTTCACGATGCGCTGCTGCAGGTGCCGACTACGGAAGTTGATCCGGGCATAGTTCTGGACGTTGCGGAAAAGGGCTATATGCTGCACGACAAGGTCATTCGTCACGCCAAGGTCACGGTCTCCATCGCTCCCTCATCAGCCGACGGGATGGACCAGGCATGAAACGCGATTATTACGAAATTCTTGGTGTTGATCGCAACGCCGGCGCGGACGATATCAAAGGCGCCTATCGCAAGCTCGCCATGCAATTTCACCCGGACCGCAATCCCGGAGACAAGCAGGCCGAAGACAACTTCAAGGAAGCCGCCGAGGCCTACGAGGTGCTCAGCAATAGCGACAAACGGCAAAAATACGACCGCTTCGGGCACGATGGCCTCCGCGCCGGAAACGCCGCCCCGGGATTCACGGACATCAACGACATTTTCAGTCATTTCGGCGATATTTTCGGATCGAATTTCGGTGGCGGGATTTTTGACGATATGTTCGGAAGCGGCCGCTCGCGTTCACGGCAAGGACAGCGTGGGCAGACCGGTTCGGACCTGAAGATTCAACTCCAACTCACGCTCGAAGAAATTGCAGCCGGTGTTGAGAAAACGCTCAAGGTGAAGCGCCAGATACCCTGCGAAAGCTGTTCAGGCACCGGCGCGAAAGCCGGCACCTCCCTCGAAACCTGCACGGTCTGCAAAGGTTCCGGCGAATTGCGCCAGGTCTCCCGTTCACTGTTCGGACAATTCGTCAACATCGTCGCCTGCACGAATTGTGGAGGGGAAGGACGAGTCGTCAAGGATCCGTGCATGACGTGCCACGGCGACGGTCGCGTCCAGGGAGAGAAGACGTTAAAGGTGAACGTGCCCGCCGGAGTGAGCGAAGGCAATTATATTCCCCTGCATGGTCAAGGCAACGCCGGCCGTAAGGGTGGACCGGCCGGAGACCTGATCGTGTACATCAGGGAACTCGAGCACGAGGAATTCGACCGACACGATAATGACGTGCTGTATAACCTCGTCATCGGCTACACCGATGCTGTGCTCGGGGCGGAAGTCGAGGTGCCCACGTTGAAGGGACGGGCGCGACTCAAGGTCGAACCCGGTACCGCATCCGGAACACTGCTCCGGATGCGTGATAAAGGAATCCCCCATCTCAACAGCAGTGGCCGGGGTGACCAACTTGTACGCGTCCATGTCTACGTCCCGAGGAAGGTTTCTTCCAAAGACAAGGAGTTCCTCAAACAAATGTCGGAACACGATTCATTCTCCCCTTCGGGAAAAACCGATAAAAAAAGTTTTTTCGGTAAAATCTTCGATTCGCTGTCCTGAATAAGCGGGATGCCTCTGAATGTTTCACGCCAGACTGCGGGGATACCGGTCAACGTTTTTTTCGCGCATCTCTTGCCATACAGACGCGACATAACCACTTCATGTTCGTTTCATCATAAAGGGAGCACCGTATGAACACGACAACACAGCGCATTCGCACAGACGGAGGTGAATCCGCCGTGAGCGGAACCATCGCATTGCACCAATCTTTTTTGCAGACCGCCTGCCGTATTCCAGGCACGTTCATGATCACCCACAGCCGGCTTCCCCGGTATAACGCACGAGGAAGTCGACACCATGACGAGAAGCGGGAGTTTCATAAGACTTCCCTTCTCCCTATTTTAGAGATTGTGAATTGAGCGGCGAGGTGAAAGCCATGTGGAACACCTTCATCTCCCTCGCCCACCGTGCCGGCTTCACACGCAACGAAGCGGCCGTCGTTCTCTTCATGTGCTCGGCGATTATCGCCGGAAGCCTCTTGTCGGCGTTCCGCGACGCACCGGCACCGGGCACTGACTTCAGGACGCTCCTCGCCGAACACGATTCGCTCTTCGCTGAACGCGCTTCACGCCCGGTCAAGGTTGAAGCCCCACCGGCGGTCGAACCCGGAACCGACGGAGGACGTACGAAATCCGGTTCGGTTGCGGCCAAACAATCCAGCAGCGTCGTGAATATCAACGCAGCCGGTACAACCGAACTTCAGACTCTCCCCGGAGTCGGCGAAGCAACCGCGAAAAAAATCGTCGCATGGCGAACGGACCACGGCCGCTTCAAACGAGTCGAAGATATCATGGACGTGCCCTCGATCGGGGAAAAGAAGTTCGAGAAAATGAGACATCGGATTACTGTAGAATAATTGCAGGCAGCACTGCTCAACCTTCGGAGGCATGCATGGCACACAGACAGCCATTTGGAATTGTTGACATCGTCCTTATTCTGATCATCGTTTCGCTGACCGCGGCTCTTTGGTATGTTATCTGGTCACCCGGCCAGCAGCTCGCGTTTAAAGAGGACATGAAATGGGAATCCCGCGCGCGTATGTCGGCGTTGCGCTCGGCACAGATTGAATATTACAGCGGAAAACAGCGGTATGCGAAGGACATCGATTCGCTGCTTCTGTATGTACAGAACGAAATTTCCGAAACACGGCGTGACAGCATCTTTACCCGGCTGTACATCACGTCCTTCTCCTTCGATTCCCTGCGCCATTCGCCCATGAAGCTGATCCCGTACGAGATAGTGGTGGACGATACATCGGCAGTTCCCCGGTATCAGATCACCGATCCCGACGGCTTCGGCTACATCAGCTCCATCATCAATCCGGACGAACACAACAAGGCATCCTGGGAGCAATAAGTTTCGCCTGCCAGGCGGCAATTCCGAATGAACGTAACACATCATATCGGACTCGAGATTGTCGAAGGCGGTTTTCGCCTCGTTGAACTCCAGCGGCAGGACCACCACACGGTGGTCCTGCGTGCTGATACGTGCGATACCACACACGATTATGCCTCTCAGCTCCTTTTGGAACTCCCATTCAATCGCGATCTCGCGAAAGCCTTCATCAGCGACCTGGTGGGACTGTTGACATCCAAACCCGTCTTTGCGGCGCATGTATCCATCGTGCTGCCCTCGCTCCTTCCTCTTGTCGCCACGCTTCCCGTCGATACGAGCCTGAACGAAACCGAACGCAACGCGCAACTCGAGTGGGAGTGCCGAACCCTCCTCGGCGCACCGGCTGAGATGCGCCTGAGCGTCCTGAGCCATCCGTTGCGAGAGACGGACGGAACCGCCTTGGCGCTGGTTGTCGCGCTTCCGTTCGCCGTGGTCGATTTCCTGCATACCACATTTTCACATCTCACGCTTGATCTCGAGTCGGTTGACATCGATCATTTTGTGATGGAAAACATGGTGAGGCGGCTGTATCCCCGCGACGTCTCGGAAAACTACGCAGTGCTCGGCCTGTTCGAGAGTCACTGTAGCGCGGGGGTGTACTCGGGACCAAAATACAGAGGATTCAGAATGAGTGCCGTGACGTACAAGCAGCAGTACACGGCTCAAGCTTTCAGGTTGATCGAGCACATTTCCAACGAGCGCCTCGACAACGTCTATTGCTTCGGTCCGGGATTCGATCAACACGTCGGAGAATCCCTTCGATCGCTGCTTTCGGCCGATATCGTGCGCTGTCTTCCCTTACCCGATGCCGAAGCGGAAGCCATGTTCAGGAAGAACAGCGAAGCGCATGGGATGCATATCTTCGACACCGCCACCGCCGCCGCGATGCAGGGGTTGGGATGAGAATCATCGCCGGTGAATTCGGTGGCCGAACATTGCGCATTCCGCGCGACGCAGCGTTCCGGCCCACGACGGACCGAGTGCGCGAATCGCTGTTCAGTATTCTCGAGGCGCAGGTGGACTGGTTGGGCTTGCGCGTATGCGATCTTTTCGCCGGTTCCGGCAGTCTTGGTCTTGAGGCGCTCAGTCGCGGAGCGGCATCCGCAGTATTCGTTGAGGCCAATCGAAGCCATGCCGACGATTTACGCGCCAATCTCGCTCTGTTTAAACTCGAAAACCGCTCGGAGCTTATCGTTGGACGTGCCGAATCGTATCTCGCTCGTGTGAAGAATCGCTTCGGACTCATACTGGCGGATCCCCCGTACGATTTCACCGAGTACACCGCTTTACTCGAAAGAATCGCGGGCGGTATCGATCAGTCCATCGGTCTGGTTGTCCTCGAACACCGGAGTGTGGTCAAACCCTCCGTTCCGACTTCACTCTCCATCCGCGATGTGCGGACGTACGGTACAACTTCCCTCACCTTTCTGCGACATCCCGAAGGAGAAGAACGATGAAGATCGCCGTCTACCCCGGATCGTTTGACCCGATCACAAACGGTCATCTCGACGTGATCGAACGCGCGCTCACGCTGTTTGACCGGGTTATCGTCACCGTAGCGGTAAACGCCTCCAAAACATCGCTCTTCAGCACGGATCACCGTGTCGCCATGATCCGCGAGGTGCTGGCTGATTTCCCCAACGTGGAAGTTGACGTTTTTACCGGACTCATTGTCGATTATGCCCGGGCGAAGAACGCCATCGCTCTGGTTCGCGGCCTTCGCGCGGTATCGGATTTCGAATATGAGTTCCAGATGGCGCTCATGAACCGCAAGCTGGCGAGCGACATTGCGACCGTTTTCCTGATGCCGCACGAAAATTTCACCTATCTCAATTCATCGATCGTGCGGGAACTTTCAAGACACCATACCGATGTTTCAGATTTCGTGCCTGAGGTGGTCGCTCGCGAATTGAAAAAGAAATTCGACGGTAGCGAACCTCGCTGAACCGCCGGGCATCCAACAGTCATTGATCGAATTGTCCATATTTACGAGGTAGTGTTCCATGCCAACCTATGATTATGTCTGCAAAGCCTGCGATCATCGCTTCGAAGCGTTCCAGTCGATGCGGGATGATACGCTGACCACATGTCCTAATTGCGGGACGGAGGCGCTGCAACGCATGATCGGTGCAGGCGCTGGGCTTCACTTCAAGGGAAGCGGTTTCTACTTGACGGATTATAAAAAAAAGAATGGCGCCCCGAGTGTATCGTCAGCTTCAACTAACGGATCATCCGTCTCCTCAGGAAGTGCGACAACCGATTCTGGTCCGTCGACCGCCTCCTCATCCTCATCCTCCGCTGCCTCCTCAACGTCTTCGGATGGCGGCGACAGCGGTAACACCAGCAGCAAGAGTAACGACAGCAGCAAGAGTAGCAGCAGCGGTAGCAGCAGCGACGGCTGAACAAGCCGCTTTCTGGTCAGTTACGAACAGAGGCCGATTCCAGGGAATCGGCCTCTGTTCGTACCGGCGGAACGTCCATGTCATAAAAGGGATCAGCTCCGCCGCAATGCAAGCAGTTCACGAACGGCGCACTCCACAGTCTCGACCGCGAGATCCCGCATGCAGGAAAAGTGTTTCTGGGGACAACGTTCGCCGCCATGGATGGCACAAGGCTTGCACGGGAGTCCTCGCACCTCGACGATGCGATGCGGAACACCGAATGGGGTAAAACCAAACGCAGGCGACGTTGCACCAAATATTTCAACCACTGGCGTCGAAACCGCCGAGGCGATGTGCACCGGAGCGCTGTCGTTGCTGACGAGCACATCCGCCCTCTCGAGCAACGCCGCTGATGCGAGATACGATAGATCCCCTGCGGTCGAGATGCAACCTGCGTTCGCGACACTGGCCACGATGCGACTGCACAGCACACGATCAGCGGCACCACCGAGAAGAACCACGGCATGCGTATCGAGGAATGCCTTGGTCAAGCCCGTAAATCCTTCCTCTGTCCAGCGCTTTGTGGCCCAAACAGATCCGGGAGCGATGCAGATGACCGGACGGCCGCCCAGCCTGTCGATGATGTCTCTCGCGGCTTCGATATCGGAATCGCCGGGATAGAGTCGCGGTGGCGTTTCAAGGTCCGGTACAAGGTCGAGTGCGTGCAGCAGGGACAGATTGCGCCGCACTTCATGGATGGAGCGATCATACGGCACGCGATGCGTATGTAACGGGCCTCCTGCCGATCTGTCGAAACTTACCCGTATCCGAGCGCGCGACGAACGGGCAAGCAGCGCACTTCTCATCGATCGGTGAGGCGTCAGACAGAGATCGTACGACCGACGGGAAAGCGTGCGCATCATTGCGGCGAGGCTCTCTCCTCCACGCTTGTCGTAGACGATGGCGTCATGGATCGAAGGATGATTCTCCAGCAATCCAGCCGCGGAAGGGACGCACAGCACGTCGATACGCGCTCCCGGGATGCACGTTTCACAAGCGCTGATCAGCGGTGTTGTAAGCACCAGGTCACCGGCGAACGCGGTCTGAATGACGAGAATGTCCATCACGTCTGCTCCGGGTCCTCAATGAGGATGCTGCCTTCGTGAGGGGTGTGTTTCCAGCGCTTGTGCTGCCACAACCATTGGTCAGGGTGCTCACGGACCGTACGCTCAAGTGCGCGTACATGTCTGCGTGTAAGTTCGTGCAGATGTTCATCTGTCGCGCCCTTCAAATTCTGGGTGAGAATTTCTTCCAATGTGAGATCGTAGCTGCCGTCGGAGCGGCGCACACCGAAACCCATAATGATGGGTGCCCCTGTTTTAAGCGCAAATACAGCCGGACCTTCGTAGGTCGCCGCGTGCTTTCCAAAATATCGAACGTAGTACGAACCACTCGGGCCGCTTTGATCGGCGATCATGGCCACGACACCTCGCTCGCGCAAGGTCCGTACGATTTCGCGAATCGCGACACCCATGGGAACCACGCGATTGCCGTGCATGGAACGCCAGTGCTCGACAAGGCGGTCGACGGCGGAGTTGTGGATGGGGTGAACAACCACCGTGTAGGATTGACCGAAAATTCTGGCTGTTCCGACGGACATCCATTCCCAGTTTCCAAAATGTCCCGTCATGAGGATCAGACCCTTGCCGCGGCGCAAGGCATTGGTGAACACCTCGGGATTCCGAATTTGGATCTGCTCTTCGATGATGTCGTCCCGTAACCGCGGGGTCCACATCAACTCGAAAATCGTCGTGATCAGGTTCACATAGCTTCCCCTGGCAATGGAACGGATATCCTTGTCGGATTTTTCCGGGAAAGCGCGGCGGAGTTGGTTGAGTGTCAATGCCTTGCGTATCGGAAGGAAGGAGTACAGAAACACCCCGAGCCATGCCGCGAGGCGCCGGATGACGTTAAGCGGAAGCCATTGCACCAAGCGAGCGACAGCGGCGAACAGAACATACTCCAACGTGGTTTTCACGATACCCGGTTCCGATCAGCGTGTGGAGGCGTTACGCTCCCAGTCCAGGTTGCTGATCTCATTTCTTTTCGTCGAATGCACAAGTTCATAATCATTGAATCCGCCCCGATCTACAAAAACAAAATCCACACCGCCCTCGATATTGTCGTAGCGCCAGATTTCATGCGGCTTTATATCGCTTTCGTTGGATCGGCGCTCGACATAATCCGGCGCTCCATACAGAACGTAGACGCGTCCGCGATCCGAACGCCAACCCTTGCGATACGCAGTCCTGAACTGCTCATTGGCCGCCAGGATTCGCTGCCTGTAGGCATCGTAAAGTTCGTTATTCGGGGTCGCGATCTCCGGATCCCGGTCGCGCCAGAACTTGGTGAGGAACTTGCGCTTTGGTTCCGATCCGCTCAGTGAATTCCAGATGCTACGCTCGTCTTTGGTGCAGATGTAGACGGCCTCGGCGAATTGATCATCGAGTTCCGCTTCACCCATCGCGGTGAACTCCGCGGCGATAAGGTCGGCAACAGCGATAGCGGCCGCCGTGTCGAGAGGAATATCCGGATTGAAAACATAGAACGGCTTGCTTTGGGATACCAGCATCGCTCCCAATGTATCGCCATAGGAAAGAATCATGGTATACACGCCGCTTGAGAGCGTACCGATGTTCAGCGAACCCACCTCCACGCGGGAAGCGTGTTTGCCGGTTCGCTTCTTCGCATAGCCGACCATTGTCTGGCCGTAGGAGCTGACGATTTCGCTCCGCACGAGAAAATGCTCCATATCGGCATTGTAGAGTTCGGCGTAGTAGAGAACGTTCGGCAGTTGCTTTCCGTACAGCAGTGTGGGATTCGGAATCACTTCCAGGGTGTTTTTGTAGAAAATATTCGTTGGGTCCGCCTCCGCCTGTTCGATGGACGATGCCAGTTCGATATCACTGAACTGCACGTTTTTCGCGCCGAGTGTGCGCACCTCGTAATTCAGATCGACGCTGTCCGATATGGCGGGCTGAAGCTCGTCGCGCGCGATGACGGTAATCTTGTACCTGCCGGGATTCAACAGAAAGTGCACACGGCCGATCAGGGTCCTCTGACCGAGGTTGGTCGTATCCATCAAATGCACCGGGACACGCCAGACTTTCAACATGGGATCCTTCGCTTCGTCCTGCGATCTGATGATGGCATGCATCAACGCGGCCCCCTTGAACATCCCGTCTTCCTGCGCATAGCCGATCGCGGAGCGGGAGAAGGAGTAGTAAAGTTCGACGTAGGTCGTATCGCCGCCAAAACGGAAGGATGCCATATCGACATCCATTCTCAGTTCATGTGTCTGCTGCGCCTTGAGCGGCATCGCGAGCAGCGCGGTCAGGATCAGGCCCGAAATAATGTTCATCGTTGAAAAAATAAAGCGTGAGGGCATGGTATCGATCCGATGTGTGGATTTCATCAAAACTACGAATCCTCGTGAAGAATACAAGCCTAATCGGCATTCCGGAAGCGTAGGTAAAAAAAATAAGAGGTTGTCCGCTAAGGGACAACCTCTTTAGACCTTCGAAGGAAGCAATCTCAGAAACCGAGATTGATCGTGAAGACGTGATTCCCGTCGAACTGCTGCATGGTGCGGTAAGCGTAATCCACACCGATTTCCAGGTCTCCGGTATCAAAGTTCACACCCGCGCCGAACGCGGGACCATATTCGAACACGCCTTCGTCGAATACGTTGGTGGGTTCGCCGCCGGCAACGTTAAACGATCCGCGGAGGAACAGGAAATCCTGGAAGGAGTATTCCAACCCAATCCTGTACTGATCCAGCAGGAAATTGTTATTCTCGAACGCGCCTGCGAACGTGATCTTGTGCATGTCTTCAAAGGCGAGGGAGTACGCCATTGACAGTTCCAACGCTGTCGGCAGGCTGAAGCCGGCCGCTTCGATACGCAGGAGCTGCGGATCGCGTTTGGCGTCGACTTCATCCACGAGGCGGGTGAGCCCCGGGCCGCCGTACTGCATATTTCCGCCGAGGTGACGGAGCGTCACACCGAGGGACAAGCCACGAATGCCGCCAAGACCCTGATACTGCACGCCGATATCGAACGCGACATTGGAAGCGGAGACGCGGTCCATTGTCTCGCTTACCAGCGTCGCGGTCACACCGGCGCGGATGCGATCGGTTAAAGCACGCGAATAGGTCAATCCGAGAGCGACGAACGTCGGGGAGTAGGTTGCGCCGGTACCGTCGGGATTGCGCTCCGTCGTTTTTTCGATGTCGCCTAAGGACAGCGACTTGATGGAAAACGCCAGGTGGCCGAAACCGGAGAATTGGGCACCGACGGCGGCATAATCCACACCGATATCACCGAAGCTGGACATGTGCGAGAACATGGCCTCGGCATTGTTTCCTGTTGCGGAAAGACCGGCGGGGTTGTAGTAGATCGCATTGAGACCGGTGATACCGGCTCCGTATGAGCTGCCCAGCGCGATACCGCGAGCGCCGACGGGGATAAGCAACTGGTCGCCACTGTTCGTGCCGGTCCGGTTGCCGCCTCCCGCTGTCGCCGTGACGCTGATCAGCGCGAGCGCCATCAGAATCGCCAGGCACGTAGAAAGCGTAGTACGCATGATGTATCTCCTTGATGATGTATCTGATTCACAACAAATCGGTTTGGTATCATTCAGTGAATGCACCGGTCAGATACGATCGAGGTACTGGGCTTCGGTGACCACACCGAGTTTCAGTACTTTCTCGACGCTCAGATCGGGCATCTCGATGTGAATGATATACATGCCGCTCGCAACGGGCAGGCCGTTGTCGTTCTGGAGATCCCAGGTAGCGAGCTGCGTCATGTCGTTCTTCTCGAAGGAACGCACCAGCGTACCCGACACCGTATAGATGCGGACGTTCGCGCGTTCCGGGAGATGATTGATCGTGACGTAGCGCTGATACTTGTTCAGCTCCAGTTCACTCGCGCCGAGGTACGGATTCGGGAACACCTGGATATCGTTGATATCCTGCTGTCCGGCCTCCACCGTAAACTTCGGTGCAGCTGTCGTGAAAGTGTACACATCATTTTGAGCGAATGGGACGTTCGGAATCCAGGTCATGACATCGCCGTCCTTCCAGGGGAATTTATCCGTCGAGACTCCTTCCAGCTTGAGAGGCCACCAGCCGTAGAGAATAGGCATTTCGCCGGCCTGATTGAGGAACGAGAATGTTGGATCAGTATAGGTCGGATTGGGCGTGTCACTGTAGGGTTCATCCAGGATAAACATATACTCGCGATCACCTTGTGCGAACGTCGGAGTAAACTGGAAATCCTGGGCAGGACCATTCATCTGTTCGACAAGGACCCAGGATAACTGCTTCGGATTGCTCTTATCCGTGACGTCCCAGATGGTTAGCGGGGATTCGGCGTATTGCTGGAAGGAATAGTTCGGGGTTGAGCCGCGGAAATACACATACGCCTTCGAGCTTTGACTCCGGTTGAAACGAATTTCAACGGTCTTTTTTACATTGTAGGACAGGATGCTGCTTCCGAAGAAGTCATACCCGGGGATGTAATAGCCGGCATAGTTTCCATACGGCTGAGGTCCGCCTTTCCACGTCACGTCTAGGATTTCATTCCCGACGTTGTAGTGGCCCTGGCCAACGAGACCGATCTGGAAGCCTTCGGTGATGTAGCCGGTGGAAGATCCATCGGTGACACCGCCATAATCAAGAGCGTCGGTGACAAGAACAGTGTTCTTCGTCATGTTCTTCAGCGACCATGCGTAGTTGTCGAGAACAAGCAGCTCTTCACCATGGAAATCGACTTCAACAGTGCCCATGGAGCGGAATGTCACTTCGTAGCTGTCGCCGGTCAGCGCTACGGGATCGATGGTCTTGATGACCGGGTAGCCGGTTGAACTTCCGCTGGTATGCATCACCTGCATAAGCTCGTCGTAATCGGCGCCGAAACGGTAGCCGGGATTGACTGCCTGCGGGTAAATCTCCAGAACGAAAGGCGCGGATTCGAGCTGCCGCGGTGTCGCTTCGGGATCTTCGTTGAATGCGTAGGCCGTTACCGCGAAGTAGTACGGTTGATTGTTCACGAGCGGGCGATCCGAAATGGCGTCGTTCGTTATCGTGATCTGACGTTCGATGCCCGAATCGGTACCGAACTGCACTGGAAGGACCACCACCGCGCCACTTTTTTCGTCGATGACTTCATCGAAAATCGTAGCGAGATTGTTGATCACATCGTACGTCGCGATCCGTTTCGCGACCTGCAGCGAGGAACTCTTCGAAGGGAACTGGTAGACATTGTATCCTTCGAAGACATAACCCGCGTCTTCGTGACCTTCCGTGGCTTTCACACCAGCCTGCTCACCCCAGCTCAGCATGATCGTGTTAGGCTTGACGGCAACGGCTACCTTTGGAGCAGGCGGAGCGTCCGGCAGATCGAAATTATTATCGAACGCCAATTGCGCGAAACGATCATAGTATTTCAACACCTGAAGACTGGAGATACGGTCGGAACCGCGTCCGATAATGCGGGCGACGACAACCTCCTGACGATTGATCTTTCCATTGGGGATGTCGTTGTCCTTGCTCAGCGTGAACGGACCGGTCACCATCATCATGCGGCGATCATCCGGCGCATTGACGATTCCGTCGATCCAGCCGGTCTTGGTGATGGGATCGCCTGCGAGGGCGATCTTCACCTCAAGGTTCGTGGTCGGATCGATAAACGGCCCACCGTCATAGAGTTTCGACTGCAGATAATTGTACATCTGCTCGCCGCCAGCCACTGTACCGAGATCGGGGTCCTGATACACGGCATCGCTGTTGATGTAGTAGGCAAATCCGGAAACGCCGAGGTTTTTCCATCCCTGGAGCTTGCCGAAATTGTAGATTGCTTCGTCTTCGGGAAGACCAGGAACCACGGGGCCCTGGAAGAAGTCGTATCCGGCCGCAGGGGGGATGCCATACACACCGTCCACAGCCAGACCGTTGTACACGAAGCCAAGAACAAGGTTCGTGTCGATGCCGACGAAATCATCCGCGGCGTCGCCCAAATCCGGATCGGACCATTGTGCGAAATACGCGTCCTCGAGATTGTCGGTGCCTCGGTTGATCACAGTGAACTTCGTAAACACCATGTTGCCGAGAGGTCCCGTCTGATTGTACCCCCACACCAGGGTATGCACCTCAACGCCGATAGGCGGGGTGCCATAGAGATCGGCGGTACGCTGAGGATCGAGATCGTTCATGACAAACCACAGCACTTCGTCGCCGATGAACCATGGGGTGTCAACCTTATTGCCATCCAGCCAGGCCTCGAAATCCGTATTGTAGCTGCCGTTATTGTCGGCATCGGTATAAGGTGCACCGAACTGGATCGGCCACTCGATAAAATCCGTCCGCAAGCGTTCCTGCTCGCTTGACGTGAGCAATTTGAACTGCTCGCGGGTTACTTTCCGCACCTTGAAGATGCGATGAATGGGATCCTCCGGGTTTGCCGCGCTGCCGTCAGGCAAAATGTTGCCTGCCTGCAAGCCATGCGAGTAGGTGGACCCGCCGATGCGAATTTCACCGTTTTGCTTTCCGCCCCAGACAAGCCCGTCCTGGTAGATGGCGTATTTTCCGCTGCCTTGCGGCCACTCAAGACCCGAACTGTTGGTCATCGGGTTGAATGACGTGTTTCCGTTGTTCGAAATCCACATCAGGATCTGGTTGATCGAGAAAAAATCGTGGTGTTCGTTTTTAGCGGTCTTTTGTATGCTACTCTTGTCTTTGTCGCCCTTTTTATGTTCTCCGGCCTCGACCGTGGAACCATAAACCATCAGAGCGAGCAACAGGAGCAATGTTCCAATCAGCTTCATGCTCAGTCTCCTTATGTTACTTCTATCGTCGTTCATGAATCCAACCTCCACCAGATCAGAAAGTCAGACGCAAACCGAGTCGCACCTGACGAGGTGGCCCGTAGAAATTTGCGTTCTGAATGTTGTACTGGTAGTAGAAATCACGGTACAGGTTTTCAAACACTTCACCATAGGCTGCATAGGTCTGCAGTTCCTGACGGCCGGGAATGGTCGACAGATACCCGTTATCCGATGCGCTGCCTGTCTGGATGAACACATCCTGCACATTCTTGGTATCGAGCAGATTGATGACCCAGATATAGAAGTTGACGTCAAGTCCGGCGATATCCACCGACTTGTCGAGCCGAGCGTCGATCTGGAAATTCCACGGCGTGCGCGATTCGTTCAGCACTTCCACCGGTTGGCGGCGGTTGTCGTAGGAATTCTCATCGACTAGAGTGTAGGGATGACCGCTGTTGAAGGTAAACAGCATATTGAGACCAAGATTCTCGAGAGGATGAACACCGCCGAATGACGGACCGTCGCCTGACATGAAGCGATAATCGATGTTCAGGGAGCCGCGATGCGTCTGATCGAATGCGAGCGGCGTCGTGTACTTCGGCAGGAAGGGCGTCGAAGTTGGAGAGAGCCAGATAGAACGGAATGACGTTGCGGGTGATGAACCGGTACCGCGGGCGTCCGACCATGTGTAATCGATCGAGGCCTGAATGCGTTCGACCCGACGAAGGTCAACCTTCAGTGAAACGCCGGTTGTCGTCGCGAAATCGCCGTTCACCCAGGCATCGTATGCACCGTGCTGCGCACCCGGCGCCGACGTGACCTGACGCACCTGAATCTGATCACGAATGTCCTTGTAGAAGGCGCTAATGTCGAATGACATGAATTCGCCGATCTGCTGGCGGAAACCAAAGTCATACTGAATGGTGGTTTCGGGTTTCAATCCATAACCGACGGGATTCTCGATCGCATATCCTCCGCGGATATTGTCCGATGACAGCGAGGCACCGAGATACACATCGCGAAGACGCGACTGCTGCACGAACTTGCCGTACTGTGCAAAAAACACGGTCTGATCCGTCACCGGGAATGAAAACCCGAGGCGGGGACTGAACGTGGAGGTAGGATCGACTTCAACGAGATTTTCGGCCGTCTGGTCGATCATGCCATACTGGTCGAACTTCACATTCGTCGGATCCTTGAACCTCTTCGAGTCCGTATCGATGTAGTCGTAGCGCATACCGACGTTGATCACGAGATCTTCCAATTCGATCTTGTCAAGTGCATACGCGGAAGCGAACACCGGCGATTTCGGACCGTTGAGTTCGTCATCGAGAGGAGCGCCCCACATGTCGTACCCGAAGTAATTGGTGCGGGCGCTGACCGCCATTTGGGTGGGAGTCGCGTCGGGATTGCCCCGGAGGAAGCTTTTAAGCGAGTACGCGATCACATCGTATTGACGGATGCTGTACTGCGAGGCTTCAGCGCCGAGTTTGAGTTCATGCGTCCGGCCTATCTGATGAACAAAATTGATCTTGCCGTTCACGGAGCTGTAGCGGTCCTTCTGGTAAGCATACCCTTCTTCGGGGAAGCCATAGGGTTGGAAGCGGACGCCAAAAAGTTGGACCGGTTCGGGACCTAAACCATCGTTCTGAAACTCGTATCCGGGTAGGCGATTTCCGTTGGCATCGAATCCACCCAGGTTATAGTTCATCGCGGAGTCACCATAGGCGAAGATATCATGCTGATGATCCTTGTCCATCGTCAGATTGAAGTATCCGGTGTATCCGACGAATACCTCATAGAATGTCGTCTGATTGAGGAGATGGGTCATCTTGAGATTCAGGCCCAGGTTCTCGTTCTGGTTCATGAGAGCGCGGGTTTGGTTGGCGAAGGTGATATTCGCTCCATTGACCGAATAGACTCCATTTTCGAGCGTCGCGGTTCGGCCGGTCTGGTACGCGGACAGGATTCCGGCGCCGTTGCGGCCCGAATTGTACCCATACGATCCACCCACGCGCACGTTGATGGGACTGAGATCGAAGGTCAAGTTCCCCTGCACCACATATCCCTCGGTGGCATTATTATGCACATAGCCGCCGGGATAGGTGAAATCGATTTTCCTTGCCTTCTTTCCGAGGCGCGGATCGAAGATGCCGAACTTGGCCTGTTCCTCTGGCGCCAGCAGCGCATGCGCCGCGGTGGAGCGAAGGGCCAGATCGTATTCGTCCGCAAGCGTGTAGGCTTCCCGGTACCGGATCGGTGTGCGCTGGAAGGTGTTTTGTCCCGCGACGAAGAACTTGACCGGACCGACGAGCGGACCGCCGGCGGTCAACGCATACAGGCTGTTTCCATAGTTGTAGGAACCAAGGAAGTTTTCCTCGCCCGATCCCGACCAGCTGTCGGTGTACGCTTCGAAACCAACCTCAATCTTCTTGGTGCCGCTGCGGGTCGTCGTGGCGATGAGACCGCCGCTGGCACCGCCGAATTCGGCGGAATAGCCGCCCGCCTGGAAGCTCACCTCCGCGATGGCGTTGTTGATAACGGAGATATTGCGGCCGCCATACACGGGATCGTTGGCCGCCACACCGTCCACAATGTAGCCTGTGGCATCGCCGCGGCTGCCTCGCACGTAGATCGTGCCGCCCTGCTGGACGATACCCGCCTCAAGCGCGACGATACTTTCTACACCGCGCACCGGCAGATTCTCTATTTCTTCCTGGGTGACCGTCGACTTGGCGTTGGTCGAATTCTTGTCGACCATCGGTTTCTCGGCCACGATTTCCACTGCGCCGACCTTGAACGCGTCGCTCGGCAGTTGGAAATCCACAGTCGAGGTCTCGTTGCTTTTCACGAGAACGTCTCTGATAGTAATTGCCTGGTACCCAATGTAACTCGATACGACAGTCACCTTCCCGATCGGGACGTTCAGAATAACGAACTCGCCATTGATGTTCGTGGCGGCACCGCGGTCGGTTCCGTCAATCACAACGTTGGCCCCAATCAAAGGCTCTCCTGTCTCGCGATCCGTCACCTTTCCTGCGAGCTTGCCCGTCTGGGCAAACGTCATTACCGGGAAAAGGAGACAGAGGGCTGCAATCAGGATCCATTTATGCATAATATCCTCCTTCAGAACTTTAAAGGCCGTGAATTAACTCAGGACCGAAACTTCGGGATGAACGCATGTACGAGCGAGCGATGCGGGGCCAAATTCTTCCACCAATCCTGCCCCTATCGTCGGCCCTTACTTTTGATACGGCTCGTCCTGCAGCGTCAGCACCTCACGGGAAGTCGCGTCTCCGATAAACAGAAACGTGTAGCGGTAGCCCGGTTTTTTCAGATCGAACGCGAACGTCACAACGCGCGAATTGCCGATGACGAGATAGAAATCATTCGACTCGCAAAGCACGCGCTTGTAAGAGGAAAGCGATTTCTGGTTGACCGCGGGAATCAAATCCTGCGCATCCGTGTCGTTGACCTTCCTCGCGAATTTGATGGCTTCACCACCGAGGTTGACGTTGACAAGCTTCACGTCGCAGCTGTCCAGCAGCTTGCTGGTTTCATCCGCGTATGTAAAGCGCTCCTGCGTGGCGAGGAGGTCAAGCTCAGCCATGGTTCCAAAGAACGCCATGGTGATTTTCGTAAATGAACGCACGCTTACCTGCCGTCGGAATATGGCAGTGGAAGTGTCGCCTCCCGCGGGTACAAGCCGCAAGAACCTGTTGCCGGACTTGATCTCGAGATAATTCGAGAATCCTTTGTATGACACACTCGATGCGACAGGAACCTCATCCACGTACACGTCGACGGCAGGTGCGCCGGGGATGGCGAGGACAAATCGGATTTCCGAGGTGATACGGTCCAGCACAGGCGGGTTCGGCTCGTCGATGCAGCCTGTGAGCATGATGCCCGTTGTCAGCATTGCGACGGCAAGCCACCCGGCTTGTCTTAGCAGCTTTTGTTGCATAGGTCCTCCTGTGAAGGTTGAATGGTATTTGGCTGTGAAGGAATCGATAGTGAATGAAAAATCAATATGTAGGAAGGATGCCCGCCACCTCTCTGGCTTGCCGGCTGGAATGGCATGTGTCTGGTCTCTCATGAATGGGAGCACCACGATCCGTGAATCGTGCCTTCAATCAGTACTGCTGAACATAGCACCGCAATGTATAAAATGCAACCTTTATTCTTTCCGAAAGCGCTTCCATAACCGAGACTCGGGGAACGAGACACAGCCGCCGCTGAGTTCCTGCTAAATATACGACAGTTCAATCTCATATTTCTCACGATCCCCGTCGACTGGCGCTGTTTTTTCAACACCCGTAAATCATCATTTTTTCAGCAATTCTCATGGAATCACTTGACAACGAATGAAGCGATTGCGTATATTTATTTTCTGAATATTCCTCGGTAGCTCAATGGTAGAGCATGCGGCTGTTAACCGCAGGGTTGCAAGTTCAAGTCTTGCCCGGGGAGCGAAAAAGACCACGCACGTGGTCTTTTTTTTCTTCTCCCTCTTCCTCTGCTTCATTTTGCGACGCATTTTTCCTCGTGGCGACTGAATTTGTGAACCGAATTCCATACTTCCTCCGATGCATCCCGTTCAGTCAATAGGGAGGCTCCTGAAGAACAACGATGTCATGAGTGGCGTCCCACGCAAAAACATTGTCGCTTTTTCTCGCCGCTGTTCGTCCCGCGTACTTTGGACTGCGCATCGTCATTCCGCGGGATCAACGGGTCACCGACGATATTCCATCCATTCCTCGGAAGCCCATCGCGCCGCCTCTTCACCCAGCAATCGCGAGACGATATGTAGTGCACCATCGATGCCAGCGGTAACGCCAGCAGTGGTGACGATCTTGCCGCTATCCACGAAGCGTTCGCCGCTGACCACGGAACAGCCCGGAACAGTGCTGCGAAGCTTCTCCACTCCCCAGTGATGCGTCGTTGCCTCGATACCATCCAGCAGTTCTGCTCGCGCAAGCAAGAACGCCCCCATGCAAACGGAAAGAACGATCTCCGCGCTACCGGAAGCCGAACGTATCCATGCAATCCCGTCTTGCTTGACGTTGTGCATGTCGCCGCCGGGTAGCACGATGATATCCGCAGGCGGACAGCCGGCGTAGTCGTAGTCCGGTACGAGGGTCATGCCTCCCATGGTCCGGATCGGATTGCGGTTGCCGGAAACGGTGATAACGCGAAACGCTCGACCTTCCTCCGAAATAATGAACACTTCCGTAGGACCAGCGACGTCGAGCAGCTCCACTCCTTCAAAAATGAGCACGGCCACCGTCCTCAGCCGCATCGTATCCACCGAGGGATATCCGGCTGAAGCCGCCGATCCAAACCCGATGGATATGAAGACGAGAAAAACGATGATGCCATTCGTACTTCTCATGAACTGCTCCTTTGTGGTGGTATCGTGACGGTCGACGGGAAAACGGATGACCTCTCTTCGATCACGTTGCGTGTGGAAATTTCGGTTCAGATGATTCCCATTCCAAGCGCGGTGGCGATAAGCAGCAACAGCACACCGGTCAGCGTCTGCACCGTCTGCATCGTTACTTTATGAAGATAGCGCTGCGCGAGCAGCACCCCTGCGAATGCGCCTGCGATGCCCGCGATGATAAGTGTCGATCCTTCGGACCATTCGACGAGCAGACCCGATGCCAGGAAGACCGCGGCGTAGGTCGTGATGCGTGCGAGGTCCACCATCGTACCGATAATCGCGTTGGTACCGACGAACGCTTCGGTGCTCATATCCGCCTTGACAAGGAAAGCCGAGCGCAGTGCTCCCTGGTGTCCGCTCACGCCTCCAAAGAAGCCCGAGAGCAGCCCGCCGACCACTAAGTGCTTTCGTTCGAAGCGCAGCGAACGCAAGGAAGGAAGGAGTTCAAACACGGCGAAGACCGCCATGAGCATGCCCAACACCAGTTTCACCGGTGTGATTTCCGCAGTCATCTCTCCAATGGAGTACTCAGTGACAGGCGCCATTCCTGCGGCCAGCCCCAACGCCGATGCGCCCAAAAACGCGGCGAGGATCGCGGGCAGACCGAAACGCAGAACGATGCCCCAATCCGCATGCCTGCCCAACAGCGATACTTTCAGAATGTTATTGGCCATGTGCACCACAGCGGTTGCGGCGACGGCGGTTTCAACGGGAAAAAAAAGAGCGAACACCGGCAGCATCAGCGTGCCGAGACCGAAGCCGGAATACATGGTCAGTCCGGCGGCAAGCAGTGAAGCGATGGCCACACCGAGCAGCGCGGTCATGTGCGTCCTTCCTCTGAATCCACCCCATCGGCATCATCGCGGTCAAGCTCCCGCGCAAGTTCACTCAGTGCTTTCCGAATGACACTCATCACGTCACGCCCCGCGGCGGTGAGCGTGTACCGCCGGGGAGCACGTCTTCCGGCACCCTCAGGGCATGCGCCAAGCAACCAACCCGCGTCTTCCATTCGGTGGAGCAACGGATAAAGCGTTCCCGGACTGATGTCGTATCCATGCTGTCGTTGTTCCCGCAACATCGACTGCCCTATCAACGGCGCCTTGCCCGCATGATGCGGAATATGAACTTTCCAGAACGAGAGCAGCACCTCGCGCTGCAATGTTTTTCTATGATCTGTTTTCATCGTCGCCATGGCACCGTCATACTATTACGTCGAATGTAATCGATAACCGTAATTTGAGCAACCTGTGAGAAAAGCCGGAAAAATACGCCAGCCGTTCCGCATCGTCGATCGACCTAAAATTAAAAGTAGCGGTTTCCGGGCAGTGCTTCTGAAAACACAAAAACTCCGCGGTGGATATCGAACATTGAAATCGTCCGGAGGTTCGTGAGATCCTTGTTCAGACAGATCAACAATCGATTATCGATCGGGAGTATCAGATCGCAGAATTGCCTGAAAGCGGCCCCGGGAAAATAGTGTTTTTTTCGTGACCTGAAATTCAGCAGGTAATTCGGTCGGCCTGAAAAATCGCTTCCGAACCAACAATCTCCATCGACGACACAGGCCGCCGAAAAACCGCCGAGGTGACGCATGACGCGACGCTGAAGGCGTAGTACGCCGTCATTCAACGAATACTGATCGACAAATTTGGTCGAATCGCCAGTCGTCACAAAGGTGTTCTCCCGGTATTCCATCACCACATGGATATGCCGAACGCCTCTCTCGCTTTCGTACAGGCGCTGCCAGACGATTTCATCCCCTGTGGAGATCAGAATTCGGGGGTTAACCTCTCCATACTCTCCGACGATGAATCCGTGGTTGGTCGATTGAAACGCGTGGTAACGGAATTCGAACCGGTCCCTGAAGCCGCACGATTCCAACGCGCGTTCAACCGACCGCAATTGCAGCATTCGATTTCCCTGGTAAAGATCATTGGCTCGCCGCAGCGTTTCGTGAATATCAAGGCCGCCATCGGGCGAAAGCGGCCCAGGCCTGTTCATTACAAAGGACCAGGCTCCGTACAGGACTTCCATGCTGCGCCTTTTCGTGACGATCATTCGCAGCGCCGCGAGCAGATGCCGCGGGCTTCTCGACCGACGGAAGCGCATGACAGCTTCAAAAATCGACTCCGACTCCTCCATGGTCCCCACCTCGATGTTGTGACAACAATACGCTGCGACTTCCCACTTATCGGTTACACTGATACCGCAGTTTCGCTCACGTCGGATGAACAGATCTTCCGCGTGCGAGCTATCCTCGCATGCGCGTAGTGCGCAAGTCCGTGCTACCGGAATGTCGCCGACGACGCAGTATTCACGCCATGGAGGCAAAGTAAAAATATTTTCCGATATATCAAGTGCCGGATATCTTGTGTTTCCTTATTCCTCGCATGTGTGCGTGGAGGCGTGAAAGGGGACTCGGCCATCTCTCACCGATTGATCGAACAAAGGAAGGGACAAACGCAGTTCAGCCTGTCCACCGCATCAGACGGTTTTTTACTCGCGCTCGCAATCCGAAATTCGTAATCCGCAGCCCACTGTCGCCATTGTGCTTGCTTTTGCGTTCCGGCAGGTGTATTCTGGTGTAGTGTTATAATGTACATCGCGTATCCGGTGGTGCTTGCATGGTGAATGCCCGCTGTCAAAAAGCGTATTCACGATGGATTCATCATCTACCACTGCCGCGCCATACACGAGATTCGAGTCTGACTCTCCGGCAGATGGAGGCCTGAGGTATGGAGGTAAGAGATAAGAGCGTTCGCGGAACCAGGTTCCGAATGAGAACGGGGTACAAGGGAAGCGATCTGGCGAAGATCAATGCAGACGAGGAACCGCCGCTGCGGGCGGAATTGTTAAGCGCCGATCAAATGGAGCGGCATGGCGAGATCCTGGCGCGCGAGCATCAGTTGTTCACCGGCCGCCCGGTGAACCATCTTCTTGCCCGGTTGGCCGAGAATGAACATCTTTTACTTGACATCAACAACCTTCTGACCGATGATGTAAAGGCAAACCGCAGAATTTCGCCGGCCGGCGAGTGGTTGCTTGACAATCACTACCTGATTCAGGAACAGATTCAAACCGCCAGACGGCACTTGCCGAAAGGGTACAGCCGCGAGCTTCCCCGACTGCTGAATGGCCCTTCCGCAGGGCTTCCCCGCGTGTACGACATCGCCCTCGAGACCATCTCGCACGGGGATGGGCGGGTCGATCCCAAGAATCTCAGCCGATTTGTCGCCGCGTATCAGAGCGTCACGACCCTGAAATTGGGCGAACTCTGGGCCATCCCCATCATGCTGCGTTTGGCGTTGATAGAAAACCTTCGGCGTGTTACCGTCAGAATCGCAGCCGATAGACTCGAGAGAATCCACGCCGACTCGCTGGCCGATCAGATGACCGAGACGGCCGAGAAGGACCCGAAGAGCCTGATTCTTGTGATAGCCGATATGGCGCGGGCGAATCCTCCGATGGCGAGTTCGTTTGTCGCGGAACTCGCGCGGCGCTTGCAGGGACAGGGCCCCGCGCTTGCGCTGGCGCTCACCTGGATCGAACAGCGACTCAGCGAGGTCGACCTGACCATCGAGCAATTGGTTCGTGCAGAAACGCAACAACAAGCTGCGACCCAGGTCTCGATGAGCAACAGCATCGGCAGCCTGCGATTCCTTGGAGCGACGGACTGGCGCGAGTTCGTCGAAACGATGAGCGTCGTCGAGCGGACGTTGAGCCAGGATCCTGCCGACGTGTACCTGAAGATGGATTTCGCCACACGCGACAACTACCGCCATGTCGTGGAGCATGCCGCGCGGCGGAGTTCACTCTCGGAAAGCGATGTGGCACGCACCGTCATCAAGCTTGCACAGCGAGAAGCGGAGCTGCACGGCCCCGACCACCACACGGCGCATGCAGGTTATTACCTGATCGACAAAGGGCTTCCGGAGCTTGAAAAAGCAGTGGGTGTCCATGCTTCCATGCCTGAAATTCTGCGGCGATTCAGCCGTCGCTTCCCTCTTCTGCTGTACATCGGCGGGATCCTTCTGACGACGGCGCTGATAGCGGTCAGCTTTGTCGCCCAAGCCCATGTCGACGGGCTTGGTGGCTGGCCGATTGTGCTGCTCGGTTTGCTCTCGTTTCTTGCCGCCGGTCATCTAGGAGTAGCGTTGGTAAATTGGTTCGCGACGATGCTTTCAACGCCGAATGAATTGCCCCGCATGGATTTCTCTTCGGGGATTCCAAGAGAAATGCGAACGCTCGTCGTGGTCCCGACGATGCTGACGAGCCTCCGGAGCATAGAGGGACTGATTGAGGCAATGGAAGTCCGTTTCCTGGCAAATCGGGATGAACAACTTCACTTCGGCCTGCTCACCGACTTCGGAGACGCCGCGGAAGAAACTCTCCCGGAAGATGAACCGTTGTTGCGATTCATCCGTCAGAGCATCGAAGAACTGAACGACAAGTACCGGAATCCAGAGGGTGACACCTTCTTTCTGTTTCATCGCCCGCGACGATGGAATCCCCACGACAATATCTGGATGGGGTACGAGCGCAAGCGTGGCAAGCTCTCCGAGTTGAATGCATTTCTCCGCGGCGGATCAGCTTCCAGCTTCTCAATCGTCGTCGGAGATACGTCGCTGTTATCGAATGTGAAGTATGTGATCACGCTGGATACGGATACGCAGCTGGCACGTGACTCCGCAAGGCAGTTTGTCGGCGCTATGGCGCACCCTCTTAATCGGGCGCGGTACAGCGAGGAGCGGCAGCGCGTCACCGCGGGTTATGCCATTTTACAGCCACGGGTGGCGATGAGTCTGACGGGTGCGAATCGATCGCTCTATGCCGGCATGGGCTCAAGCGAGCCAGGCATCGATCCATATACCCGCGCCGTCTCCAATGTGTATCAGGATCTGTTTGGCGAAGGCTCGTTTATCGGCAAAGGCATCTACGAGATCGATGCATTCGAACGTGCGGTCGGCGGTAGATTTCCCGATAATCGCATATTGAGCCACGATCTCCTGGAGGGATGTTATGCCCGGGCTGGACTGCTGAGCGATGTGCAATTGTACGAAGATCACCCATCCCGATATAGCGAGGATGTGAATCGCCGCCATCGTTGGATCCGCGGCGATTGGCAGATAGCACTCTGGGTCACTCCCTTCGTTCCTGATCACGAAGGGCGTTTGCGAAAAAATCCCCTTTCGATGCTCTCACGATGGAAAATTTTCGACAACCTCCGGCGGAGCCTCACCGCCGCGGCGCTGACACTCCTGTTATTGCTGGGTTGGTTGGTATTTCCCTTGGCATGGTTTTGGACGCTTGCGGTGCTCGGCATCATTCTTATTCCGTCGTTGCTTGCTTCAGCGGTGGGCCTATTTCGTAAATCAAGCACCGTCACTCTCCTTCAGCATATCGCGTCTTCGGCACGTTCGGCGCACCTGCGTGTCACTCTGGATGTGTTCACGATCGCGTGCCTGCCCTACGAGGCGCTGTTCAGTTTTGATGCGATACTGCGCACCGCTTGGCGGATGATGATCACGCATCGGCGACTTCTGGAATGGAATCCGTCGGCTAACCGGGATCGGGCTATGCGCACGGACCTCATCGGCTCCTATCGAACTATGTGGATCGGGCCGTTCATCGCAGGCACCGCCGCGATCGCCCTCCCCTTGCTCAGACCGGACGCCATAGCCATAGCCACGCCCATATTGGCACTTTGGTTTATTTCTCCGGCTATCGCCTGGTGGATCAGCCGACCGCTGCCTCGACGCGAAGCACGGTTGACAGGGGATCAAACCATCTTTTTACGCAAGCTCTCCCGAAAGACCTGGGCGTTCTTTGAGACCTTCGTCGGTCCGCATGATCATTGGCTGCCGCCCGATAATTATCAGGAGCACCCTGTCGCAGCCGTCGCTCATCGAACGTCGCCTACAAACATGGGTCTCGCGCTGCTGGCGAATTTGGCCGCTTTCGATTTCGGCTACATTTCTGCTGGAAAACTCATCGAGCGTACGACGAAGACGTTCGACACGATGCGCGTCCTGGAACGCCACCAGGGTCATTTCTATAACTGGTACGACACACTGACATTGTTGCCGTTGCCTCCACTCTACATCTCGTCGGTGGACAGCGGCAATCTCGCCGGCCATGTGTTGACGGTGCGCCCGGGACTGCTTGCGCTTCTTGACGAGCCCATTCTGGGGAAGCGTTGTTTCGAGGGCTTACGAGACGCGCTCAGGATCCTCCTGGATGCCGTCAAGGCCCTCCCGGAAGAATTCTCTCCGTCCCATTTCGCGGAAATTCATCGGGTATTGAAGAGTGTGGCGCATTCCCGGCCAACCACGATCACGGAGCTGCGGCCGTTGCTTGATCAGCTGTCGACCTCCGCGTCGGCGATCGTCGCAGCCGTGGAAGCCCGCGATCCCAACCCTGAAAGCGAGCTGAGGTTTTGGGCTCAGGCCTTCGCCAGCCAGTGTCAGGATGCTCACGATGAGTTGATGTGGCTCGCACCGTGGATAACGGACGGATTTTCAGAGAACATCATGAGTGACGTTCCGAAGCTCGACAGGATTCCGACGCTCCGCGAACTCGCGGCATACGAGGCGACGCTATTGCGTGCGATCGAGCATCGTCTCAGTTCACCCGCCACATCGGCGGAACGCATCGGGCTTGTTGAATTTCAACGTCTCGTCACTGCCGCGAGCAGCTACACCAACAACAGGATTGTCTCGATTGAAATGCTCGCACTGCAGTGCGAAGTATTTGCGCACATGGAGTATGACTTTCTGTATGACAAATCCCGTCATTTGTTGGCCATAGGGTATAATGCGGGCGAGCATCGGAGGGATTCGAGTTTCTATGACCTTCTGGCGTCGGAAGCGAGGTTTTCCACGTTCATCGCGATTGCACAGGGACAGCTGCCTCAGGAGAGTTGGTTCGCGCTGGGACGCCTTCTCACGACCACCAATGGAGATCCCGTCCTCCTTTCGTGGAGTGGTTCGATGTTCGAATACCTCATGCCCATGTTGGTGATGCCGTCGTACGAAGACACGCTTCTCAACCAAACCTGCAACGCGGCTGTGCACAGACAGATCGAGTATGGCAAATTGCGCGGTGTGCCTTGGGGAATTTCGGAGAGCGGTTACAACGCCATTGATATGCATCAAAATTACCAGTACCGAGCCTTTGGCGTACCCGGCCTGGGACTCAAGCGCGGGCTCGCCGAAGATCTGGTGATCGCTCCATACGCTTCAATGATGGCGTTGATGGTTGCGCCCGAAGAAGCATGCCTGAACCTCGAGCGACTCGCCGCCGAAGGATATGAAACCCGTCTCGGATTTTACGAAGCAATTGATTACACCCCGTCGCGATTGCAACGGGGACAATCGAGTGCCGTGGTCCGGTCGTTCATGGCGCACCATCAGGGCATGAGTTTCCTGTCGCTGGCCCATTTGCTGTTGGACCGCCCTATGCAGAAGCGATTCGAATCGGAACCCTTGTTCCAGGCGACCAGCCTGTTGCTTCAGGAGCGCATCCCCAAGGCGACGGCATTTTATGCGAAAGCGACCGGACTCAGCGAGCACCGACCTGCGTTATCAGCTCCGAAAACACCGATACGCGTGTTCACAACTCCCGACACACATCATCCTGAAGTACAGTTGCTCTCCAACGGCAGGTACCACGTCATGATCACAAATGGCGGCGGTGGATACAGCCGCTGGAAGGATCTCGCAGTCACCCGTTGGCGCGAAGACCGCACGTGTGATAACTGGGGTACGTTCTGTTACCTCCGCGACGTGAGCAGCGGGGAGTTCTGGTCAACCGCCTGCCAACCGACGCTGAAGCGGTCGAAGCAATCGGAGACGATTTTTTCCGTAGGACGTGCCGAGTTTCGAAGCCGCGACAACGAGTACGATACACATACCGAGATTGCAGTCTCGCCAGAGGACGATATTGAGCTGCGGCGGGTCCGCATCACCAACCGTGCACGCATACGCAGGTCGATAGACGTCACCAGCTACGCGGAGGTGGTTCTCGCGCTTCCGGCGGCGGACGAATTGCACCCAGCGTTCAGTAACCTTTTCATGCAGACGGAAATTCTTCCATCCCATCAAGCAATTCTCTGTACGCGTCGCCCTCGCGCCCCAAGCGAACAGACTCCATGGATGTTTCACGTGATGATCGTGCATGGGGCCGACAGCGGCAACGTCTCGTATGAGACCGATCGTATGGAGTTCCTCGGCCGCGGAAATACGGTGGAGCATCCTCAAGCGATGTCCGGGGATACCGACTCTCCTGCTGCACGCTTGTCGGGCAAACAAGGTTCAGTTCTCGATCCTGTCGTCGCCATCCGCTCCCGGATCACTCTTGAGCCCGAAGAATCCGTCATCATCGACATGGTGTTCGGCATCGGTGAAACCCGTGAAGCCGCAGTAAATCTTGTGACAAAATACCAGGATCGACACCTCGCCGATCGCGTCTTTGATTTGGCATGGATACATGGCCAGGTGCTCCTGCGCCAGATCAATGCATCCGAGGCCGATGCGCAATACTATGGGCGGCTTGCCGGTTCAATAATCTATGCCAATGCGTCGCTGCGGGCGGACCCGAGCGTTCTCATGAAAAATCGTCGCGGGCAATCCGGTCTCTGGGGCTACGCCATCTCCGGTGATTTACCGATAGCTCTGCTCAGAATTGAAGATTCGGCCAATATCGAACTTGTGCGCCAGCTCGTGCAGGCCCACGCCTATTGGCGTTTGAAAGGATTGGTTGTGGACCTGGTGATATGGAATGAGGATCACGCCGGTTACCGGCAGCTTCTGCACGACCAGATCATGGGACTCATCGCGGCAGGGATTGAAGCCAATGTGACGGATCGTCCCGGCGGCATTTTCGTACGACCGGGCGACCAAATATCGGAAGAGGATCGCATCCTGATCCAGACGGTCGCACGCATTATCATCAGCGATAGCCGGGGATCACTGACGGATCAGATCAAGGGTCGCAGTGTGCCCGAAATAAACATTCCGTTCCTCACGCCGGTCCGGTCCGGCAATTCCCAACCTCCAGTAGCGTCCCCGGAGCCACGGCCCGATCTTGCATTCTTCAACGGCCTGGGTGGATTCACGCCGGATGGACGCGAGTATGTGATTACCACCGGAGAAGGACAGCTGACGCCTGCGCCGTGGGTCAACGTGATGGCGAATCCGAACTTCGGAACCGTCGTCTCGGAGAGCGGGCTTGCATGTACATGGAGCGAAAACGCGCATGAGTTCCGGCTCACTCCCTGGGGAAATGATCCAGTCAGCGATTCGAAAGGCGAAGCTTTGTACATCCGTGATGAAGACAGCGGATACTTCTGGTCGCCCACACCGCGGCCCGGAAAAGGATCGACGCCATACGTTACGCGACACGGGTTTGGTTATTGCGTCTTCGAGCACAGCGAGCGCGGTATCCGCACCGAACTGTGGGTATACGTGGCGATGGATGCGGCGATCAAATTTTCGGTGCTTAAGGTCCGCAATGAGTCGGATCATCGCCGACGACTCTCCGCCACCGGATATGTGGAATGGGTGCTTGGCGACTTGCGGGCGAAATCGACGATGCACGTCGTTACCGAAATTGACGCGAACAGCGGTGCGATTTTCGCACGGAATCCGTTCAATTCGGAATTCAGAGACCGGACTGCATTTTTCCATGTCGACGAAACAACGCGTAGCGTAACCGGGGATCGGACTGAATTCCTGGGACGCAACGGAACGCTGCGATCTCCCATCGCGATGACCCGTACACGCCTTTCAGGCAAATCCGGCGCCGCCCTGGATCCCTGTGCCGCGATCAGGGTAAACTTCGATCTGGACGCAGGGCAGCAGCGTGAGATCGTATTCAAACTTGGCGTCGGTCGAGACGTTGCGGAAGCGAGAGATCTGGTCAATCGTTTCCGGGGATCAACCGTCGCGCAGGAAGCTCTCGAAACTGTATGGCAGCACTGGACACACACGCTGGGCGCGGTAAATGTTGAAACACCCGACCAGTCCTTCAATGTGCTGGCCAATGGTTGGTTGATGTACCAAACCATTTCGTGCCGGCTCTGGGCCCGATGCGCCACCTACCAATCCGGAGGAGCCTTCGGATTCCGTGATCAGCTGCAGGATGTGATGGCCCTGGTCCACACCAGACCGCATCTCGTACGCGAGCACCTGCTCCTCTGCGCGGGCCATCAATTCCAGGAAGGTGATGTTCAGCATTGGTGGCATCCTCCGTTGGGACGGGGGGTGCGCACGCACTGCTCGGATGATTACCTCTGGCTGCCGCTCGCCACGTGTCGCTACGTTCTCGCCACAGGGGATACCGGTATCCTGCATGAGCCCGTTCGCTTCCTTCAGGGCCGCTCGGTGCACGAGGATGAGGACTCCTACTATGATTTACCCGGACGCTCCGAAGAGGTGGCGAGTCTGTACCAACACTGTACGCGTGCTATCCTGAATGGACTTCGCGTCGGCGTCCATGGTCTCCCGCTCATCGGCTCAGGAGACTGGAACGACGGCATGGACAGGGTAGGCGAACACGGGGCCGGTGAAAGTATCTGGTTAGGATTCTTTCTGTACGAGGTGCGTACGCGCTTCGCTGAGGTGGCGCGGCTGCATGGCGACACCTCTTTCGCTGAGAGGTGCCTCAAGGAAGCGGATGAATTGCGAGGCAATCTTGAGAGAGAGGGATGGGACGGCGGCTGGTACCGCCGCGCGTATTTTGACGATGGCACTCCGCTCGGGTCATCCCGGAATACCGAATGCCGGATAGATTCGATCGCGCAGAGTTGGTCGGTTCTTTCAGGCGCGGGAGATCCCGATCGTTCGCGCATCGCTATGGAGGCTCTGAACCAGCACCTTGTTCGCCGCGAATCCAGACTCATTCAGTTGCTGGATCCCCCTTTCGATACTACGGCGCTTGATCCCGGGTATATCAAAGGGTACGTCCCTGGCGTCCGCGAAAATGGCGGACAGTATACGCATGCCGCGATTTGGGCGATAATGGCTTTCGCCCGCCTTGGCGACAATCAACGCGCGTGGGAGCTGTTCACCTTGATCAATCCTGTAAACCATGCCCGATCCGCGGAAGAGATCGCGACCTACAAAGTGGAACCGTACGTCGTCGCCGCCGACGTCTACGCCGTACCTCCGCATACCGGTCGCGGCGGTTGGACGTGGTACACCGGATCCGCCGCCTGGATGTATCGGCTGATGCTGGAATCCCTTCTGGGTCTCAGCCTTGAAGTGGACAAACTGCGTTTTACGCCTTGTCTCCCTCCGGATTGGGTGGAATTCAAAATACACTACCGCTATCGTGAAACGGTCTATCACATTACTGTGAGTCAAACACCGACCCCTGATGGCGCTATGCATGTTATTGTGGATGGGGACGCGCAGTCCGACAATACGATCCCGCTTGTAGACGACCATCGGGAACACTGGGCTGAGGTAACCTGTCCGATTCCCGAGTGATAAGCATAATTTCATACCCTCTGTTCGGAAACTTGCGCGATCGATCGCAAGGATCCGACAATGCGCTCTATTGGCTCAAACGAAGCAGCGGAGGATTCGGCGCTCGTTGACCAGGAGCTACGTTACGAGTCCAACCTGCATTCCGCCTTCTCGATATGGCCGCGCTGTTAATGTCGCGAATTCTGTCCAGCGGGCATGGCACCACCCGATTGATGTATGTGCTACCCCAGTGGACCGATGACCAGCAGAGCTGGAATCGCAAGGATGACCGCCGTGACGATCCACCGAATATATTCCGGATCGCCCTTCAATCTATCGCGGAGGCCAAAGACGGCGGCGACAAACGCGGCGATGAATGAAATAGCGACGATAATTACCGCGATCAAGCCGCGGTTGTAACAGCCAATGAGAGTAACCGGGGTGAAATACAGGATGACGATCAGGATCGGAGCGATCGCGGGAATAAGGACGTGCCGGGTGATAGTATTCATGCCGGGCAACCGATGTTGTGAAGAGTTCCTGGGACTGCGAGGTAATGACTCGGCGACAGTCGATTGGGGTTCAGGCCGCCGGTACTCGTCAACATAACGATTCAATTGGATAGTTCAAGCTCGGTCTGTCTCACCCCGGGTAATACCGCCCATGTGTCATTTAGCTTATCCCGGTATTCAGGGACCTCGACATTTTCATGTGCCTGGTTAAGGCGTCACTTTGGCGCCCGGAACATCGCCTCGTCGTGTTCGTCGGAAACGGCGATACTCTCGATCGTGATTCCGGGAGTGGTCAACTGTTTCCCGTCCGCAAATGCGGTGACCTGGTACGGAAGAATCAAGCCCGCGGCGCAGCGGTAATCGGAATACCAATGCTCGATGCGACCGAAACCGTTTGTCGTACGCCCCTTCCATGTCGCTGAACGAATACGCCCCGACTCGGGATCGATGCCAAGCGTTGTCGTCGCACCTCGCATGCCAATCTCGATCAGCGCAACCTCTTTTCCATCAACGACGGAAACCCCGGCTTCAAAGGCAACAGCGCCCCCGTCCAGCCAGGCACGCAAGAGTGCGATCGGCTTGCGAAGCGCCATACGATCCATGGCGAGACGCACGTCCTCATCCACGACGCTGCCGCTGTCCGCATCGTCGTATCCCGCTTCCGGAAGCAGCAACCAGGACCAGCCGCCGCCTTCGTATCGTTCTTCGTAGCGATAGCCGGCGGGGAAACCCAAACTCTCGATTCTCTCCGCCGTCGTTGTGTCTCCATGTGAAATGTAGACGACGCGGCTCGTGGTCACCGCGCTGCGCACAGAACGAAGCAGATCCTCGCCGCCGATTTCTACGACAGCCTTGCCGAGGATCTCCGCGGTGTGCGCTTTCTGCGCGTCCGTTCCCTCTGGCGCGCGATCGGCTACGTCGATGAAGCGCGCGGGATCGGCGGTGAATTTGTCGCGGCAGGATTCGGATGCGAAGAGATAAATCCTTCCCGCGTATACACGCCACCGAGCCGGATCACCGAGTCCGGAAAGCGGGCCCATCCTCATGCACGCCCCGCCGAACCGAATCGACCAGGCTTCGGGTTCGGCCTTGAACCGATCGAGATTTTCCTTGCTGGCGAAACGGTACTCGTATCTTCCGCGGACAGCGGTCAGATCGGCGAGTCCGGGAATCTCTTCTCCCTCGATAAGTGCTACCGGATCGTTTCCCTTGAGGGCCAGGACCGGAGCCTGCGCGTGAAGTTCCCAGGAAATAATCAGTAGCGACAGGAATAGCAGAATGACGTGGCGCATAGAGCATCGGTGGTGGGAAGGTGTACATCAGTGAGTCCGAATCGGTACAAGATACACGTCCGGGAGAATCTGGACAAACCTTATCCGAGTTCGAGGCGCGGTAACATATTCGTTGTGTGCTTCGGATGCTTCACCATTTCCGGATAGTCAATCGTCAGTCCATTCGGTTTCGCGGGTCGTCACGGAACCATGGTATGGATGACGTCACCGAACCTGGGTGCTGGATTAATGATTCTGCTTTGCGACGATGGTGGCGACTTCGTGGATGGGTAAAGCAGCGACTTTCGCGGCGGCATTGTCGCATACATACGCAATCACCGCCCGTGGACGATTCCATCACGTGCGCATTGCTACCTTCGCCATGAAATGCTTGCGGCCAGGACGTCGGGCTACAGACGCTCCAGATTTTTTCGCATGCGGGGATCCACGGCATCCCCTGTGTTAAGCGTCTCCGCAGGTTCGAACAGCAGCACCTGCACCTCGTGCAACGCCGAAGGTCGATGCTCCACGCCCCGCGGGACAATCAGGAATTCGCCCTCGCACACATCGACATTCCTGTCCCTGAACTCCATCGTGAATCCACCTTTGACGACGAGAAACAGTTCGTCCTCGTTTTCATGCCGATGCCAAACGAACTCCCCCTGGAATCTCGCCAGCTTGACCTGCTGCCCGTTCAGTTCCCCAACCACGCGTGGATTCCAGTGATCGGAAAAAAGGCCAAATTTTTCTTCAATATTTACGACATGCATACGATCTCCGTGTTTATGGGGATAACTTGACGAAGCCATCGATTTCGTACATCGCGGTCCGCCGCCGCAGGAGGATATTTCTTCCGCCGGGCAATACGCCGCCTCTGCGGAAATTCTTTCGGGACGAAATGGCAGGCGATGCCGATGGCACCGTTCCGGATCGCGGTTACCTCGTCCACGTCATCCGGGAGACGGACTCGAATATGAAATGCGTACGTTGACGTCGGCCGTCGCGTGGTGATTGTGCAATGTACCCGCACTGCTGGTTTTTGCAAAGTGCAGGTCGTCGCGCGATTGGAAATTCGTCGCGAAGAACCTATTCTTGTGGAGTTGCACAAAGACTGCGAAGCATACGCATGACCATACACGACATCGAAGCGGGACCGTATCAGACTATGGGCTACATCGTAAGCGACGACGCCGGCGACGCGCTGATCATCGACGTTCCTCTGGATTCCAGTAAGCGCATGCTCGCGCATCTGAGCGCGCACGCATTGACCGCGACGGCGATAGTTCTGACGCACGGACATTTCGATCATGTTGGAGAAGTGCGCGCACTGTCGGAGGCGCTCCAGGTTCCGGTGCTGATTCACGAAGGTGATGCCGGCATGCTCGAAAAGCCGATGGCCTTGTTCGCGGCGATCGATCTGCATATCGAAGGCATGACCGCCACACGGTTTCTCCGTGACGACGAAAAACTCAGTTGCGGATCGCTCACCTTCCAGGTCCTCCATGTACCGGGACACTCGCCTGGGCATGTCGCATTGTACGAACAGTCTCAATCCGTGCTGTTTTCAGGTGACGTCTTGTTCAACAGCAGCATCGGTCGCACGGATCTTCCGGGAGGCGATTATGACTCGCTCATGCACTCGATCAGCCACCGCCTGCTCACTCTGCCTGACGGTGTCGTTGTGTATCCTGGTCATGGGTCCCCTACCACCATCGGCTTTGAACGAGAACATAATCCGTTCATTCTCGACTATTACGACCACTTCTGACCAGCAATCTTCGCTCCGATCATTTCGCAAGGTCGCATCCCGCCAGGCGCGCCATTCAGCACGTTGAATCGACCGTTTCGCACGGTTTTTTGAAGGAAATCCGACCTCCGGGCGACCTTGGGCAGGGAAAATCCGCGTAAGGAGCATGTTTGTTGTTAAGCACCGGACATGCTATATTATCGTTTGCATCCTTGCGAGATGCATCGTTGCGCCTGTAGCTCAATTGGATAGAGCGTTGGCCTCCGAAGCCAAAGGTTGTGGGTTCGATTCCCGCCAGGCGTACCACGAAGATTCATCACATTAGAAACCCGGAGAAATCTGTGTTAACCGCGAAAAAGAAGCTTTCAGTTCGTGAGGTAGTGCCCAAATCCTCCTCATCGATCTTTTTTTATGAAGCACAGGATTGGCTGAAGCAGAATGCGAAGATTGTCGGCGGCGTCGTTCTCGCCATCGTCGCTATCGTCGTGCTTTGGTATTTCTACACCACCGGCAAGGCTGCCGATGATCTCGAAGCCAATCGCCAGCTGCGCATGGTCATGCCCCTTTACCAACAGCAACAATACAAGCTCGCGATCTCAGGCGACCCAAATCAGGGCGTGCCGGGTCTTGCACAAATTGTTGATAAATACGACGGCACCTCCACCGGCCAGACCGCGATGATATATCTCGGCAATGCCTACCTTTACACGGATGAGCTGGATAAGGCACTTGCCACGTTTGAGGATGCCTCGCCCGATTCCGACATGCTGAGCGCCGCCGCCGTCGCAGGACAGGCCGCTGTATATGAAGCAAAGAAAAAATGGGCCGAAGCCGCCCCGCTTTTCGAGAAAGCAGCAACCATCTTTGAAAACGACTTGCTCACCTCCAGCCGCCAGCTCTCCGCAGGACGAGCGTACGCCCTTGCCGGCGACAAGGACAAGGCGAAGGCAATGTTCGAATTGGTGAAGGAATCCAAGTCCACACGCTATCATCAGGACGCGGAACGTCTTCTCGTACAATTCGATCTCGTGCAGGAATAGCCGCTTAACCGCAGACATCAAGCCCGCCGATACGGCGGGCTTTTTTTTGCGTTCTGGAAATTCACGGTACCCTTGCGCACGCGTTCCCGATGCTATGCAGTGCGGGGCGCGTTCCGGAAACTGAATTGTATTACGATCCGGACCGTCCAGTAAGGACAACACTTGTCGCGGCAATGTGACATCATTTTGGGGAAAATGCGATCCATGGCGCCGATTTCGCACTATGGATTGAGTTGGCACGAGCTTTGATGTGTAATTGGGAGCACAACAAGGAATTCGACAATGCACACGCGCTTCTCCATTCTCGTTCTTCTCCCGCTGCTGATCCTCCTGCAAGCATGCGACGACCACTCCGACAATGTCGTCTACGACGATTACTCCGCACCCATGCCGCCGGTAGGCATCATAACCTTTTCACTCGATAACGCGGTTGAACTCGTGTGGATCGAGAATCAGGAAAGCGATCTCGACGGTTACAATATTTTCGTCAGCGATCGCTATGACGGCAGGTATGAACTGATCGGTACGAGCCGCACCGCGCGCTTCACTGACCGCGGAGTAACGAACGGAAGAACCTACTACTACGCTGTTACCGCGTTCGATTTCAGGGGAAATGAAAGCGATTTGAGCAAGGATGTCGTGTATGATACACCCAGACCGGAAGGACGCGGGGTGCAACTCCTCGACCGCTTCATCGCGACCGACCGGGCGGGCTATGATTTCTCGATGTTCAGAGTGTTGTATTACGATACGGACGAGACGGACATCTTCTTCGAAATCACGGATAGGAACATCCCCTATCTGGTGGTATGGGACGACAGCGATATTCAGGACATGGGATACACAAACAACCTCGATGAGATCACCCGAGCGCCGCAGGAAGGCTGGAACTCCACGGGCGATGCGCTCGCGGTACGCGGGCACACCTACGTCGTCAAGACCTTCGACAACCATTACGCAAAGATCCGCGTCACCGACATCACGCCAAACAGCGTCATATTCGACTGGGCATACCAGGTCGACAGAGGTAATCCGGAATTGATCGTCGCGCACGATAGCTCATTCAAGAAACGCAGCCGCACGGGCGAACGTCACAGTACGGCCACACGATCACACTAACAGCTGTATCTCCACTGTCCATTGGAATTCAAGGAGGCAAGCCATGAAACGCTTCATCATCACCATCGCACTCGCAATCGCGCTCCTTCCCGCCTTGCTTGCTTCAGCCGCCGGTCTCCCTGTCAGCGCAATCGGTCCGATCCGTTCTGGTGAATACGGCATGCAGCTGGACGTGTGGACCGACAAATCACAGGACGAAATCTATTTTCCGGGCGATCAGGTCGCGGTATATTTCCGCGCGTCCGACGACTGTTTCGTCACAATCTACTCGATTGGAACCGAAGGCGACGTCTCAATCATCTTTCCGGAATATCCGGATGACGGTTTCGTGTACGGCGGCGTCACCTACAAGCTACCGGAATACTACACCGGCCGAGCATTGCGTATCGTCGGTCCCAACGGAGTGGAATATCTCCATGCAGTCGCGACCCGGGAGCCCGACGCATTCATGTACACTTCGCATCGCGGACGCTGGCACGCGGGAACGTCTCCTGTCGCAGGAGATCCATTCATCGCCATCAACGCAATCGATGATCGCCTAATCGCGAATCGCCATATCGGCGCAACCGCCACCGTATCGTACTTTGTAGGCGTTCGAGTCTGGTATCCACGCTACGCCTGCTATGATTGCCATGCACGTTCCGCACGCTTCGATCCGTACGAACTCTCGTGCAGCAGATACTCCGTGAACATCGCCAGCCACTACGACTACTGGTGGGCATATGACTACCATCCCGTACGTGCGCACTTCGTTTTCGGCGGCCCGTTCTGGCGCTTCGTCGTCCGCACGCATCCCGCCCACAGGCGGCCGCATTACCGCTATGTGGACTTCGCGTACGGCCACTGGAATTACGTTCCACTCAGACCGATAGTCCGTCCGCATCACAAGGTTGTGTATCGTTCTTCACGTATCACAACGTACCGATCCTGGGAGCGGAGCTACACACGCGTCAGAGCGAACGACACCTGGGACAAGCGTACACGAGATCCGCGCGTCGAATACCGCACGCGCGACTACTCCGTGTCGCGGAATGGAGGGATCGCGACCCGTGGGCCATCTAACGCAGGCGGACGTAGCAGGGCCGACAGCGACCGCGAAAAATTCGACGCCGGCCGCGGGAACGGCAGGACGAGAGACGCAGGGAGCGACATCCGCGATCGCAGCAGGGTTGGCGACACTCCATCGAAGGGTGTCAATACCTCCGCAGCGTCCGGATCGGGCAGCGAACGCAGCAGACAGGTACTCCCAGGCGGAAACACGGGTGTGAATTCGGCGAACGATGCGAGCCGCAGTCGCGAACGCTCCACGACCAATCGCCTCGCTCCGCCGGCACAGAGCCGCGAAGCTGAAGCGCCGCAGATCAGAAACACCACACCGACGCGTGAACGTGCTGTTCAACCGACGCGGCCCTCAAGCGAAGTGCGCGACAACGGGCGCATCGCTCCGCCGGCACAGAGCCGCGATGCCGAAGCGCCGCAGATCAGAAACACCACACCGACGCGTGAACGTGCTGTTCAACCGACGCGGCCCTCAAGCGAAGTGCGCGACAACGGGCGCATCGCTCCTCCGGCACAGAGCCGTGATGCCGAAGCGCCGCAGATCAGAAATACCACACCGACGCGGGAGCGTGCTGTTCAACCAACGCGGCCCTCAAGCGAAGTGCGCGACAACGGACGCCTCGCTCCTCCGGCACAGAGCCGCGAAGCCGTGGCAACGCAGAAACGTGAAGCCGAGGCAGCGCAGAGACGCGAAGCCGAGGCAACACAGAGACGCGAAGCCGAGGCAGCGCAGAGACGCGAAGCCGAGGCAACACAGCGACGCGAAGCTGAGGCAACACAGAGACGAGAAGCCGAGGCAACGCAGAGGCGCGAAGCCGAGGTAGCGCAGAGGCGCGAAGCCGAGGCAACACAGCGACGCGAAGCCGAGGCAACGCAGAGGCGCGAAGCCGAGGCAACGCAGAGGCGCGAAGCCGAGGCAACGCAGAGGCGCGAAG
>CAYJMN010000007.1:60154-122509 GCA_964371045.1 uncultured Chromatiales bacterium
CCGAGGCAACGCAGAGGCGCGAAACTGAGGCGCGACAGAGACGTGAAGCCGAAGCAGCGCAGTTCAGAAACGCAGCTCCCGTTCAAGAGCGTGCCGCTGAATCCGCGCGACCGACAATGAACATAAGGGGCAGGGAAGAATCTCCGGGCGCAGGAAACTCAGGGACGCGCAGCAGGGTAACGGACGTAACACGGTCCAGCAGCACTCCGTCGACCGATCGGGGAAGCGCAGTTTCCGGACGCTCTCGCAGCGATGAAGGCGGATCCGACAGATCCGGGTCCGCCTCGCGGCCGGCCGACGGCGGCCGCACACGATCACGGTAGCATGTTGCCACGGCGGGACACCCCGACACACAGCTGCCGCCGACAGGCGGAACAACGCGACTTTCAATTTCACAGCGGCGCCCGGTTGATTTCCGGGCGCTCTTCAAGTATGTTGGGCATCATGCGTACGATCATTGTTTTCATGTTCCTGCTCCTCGGGGCAATCACGTACTCCGGAGCGACCAACGAGCCGCATGGCCGGCAGCCCTCCGGCGTTCCCGCACGGCATTCCAATCCGGAGCAGCAGGCGCGCGATATTCTCATGGGCGCGAAGGATGCATTGTCATCCGGAAAGGTGGACTTCCTTCGGAATCATCTCGGGCAGCGCGTCTACCTCAATCTCTTCAATGGCACAAACGGGTATTACAGCAGCGATCAGGCCTACATCATCCTTTCGTCGTTTTTCACCACCTGGCCACCGATCAGTTTTTCGTTCAGCAGCAGAAATTTTTCCATTGCAAATCCATACGGATTCGGACCCTTGACGTACGAACGCCGGGGCCGCCGCGGCATGGCTGAATTGTTCCTCTCCCTCACCCGCGTCGATGATCGCTGGGTGATCAATCAGATAACGGTCTCATCCCGCTGAACAAGGAGCAGATGAACGACGGCAGCGCATATCAACCAGGACAGCGACGGTGGCTCTATGCTACCGCGACCATCGTCGCGCTGCTTGTGATGGTCCAGGTGGTACGCCTCGTGTTCATCCGGCAGGTAGAGCGAAACTGGGAATCGCTCAAGTCTGAAGTGGACAGCACGCAGGCCGCGGCGATAGCGTCCCGGCTGGACGAAACGGCACAGGAACTGACAGTCATCGCAAACTCCTGCCAGGACGTCACAGCCTCGCGCGGTGTAACGCATCAGGTTGCAATACGGCGCGTTGCCGCACTTCTCGACGACGCGGAACAGCGCGGCATCGCCTTCGAGCTGCGCGACAGCTTCGGACGGCTCAAGCACTATGGCGGCTTCGCTCTCGCGGCGACAAACGAGGATACGGCCGACGGCATGGCGCTTGTGGACGGCACACCTTATACCATGCTTGTTTACGAAAGCCGGCTCTCCACGCGCGATGGAAAGCTATGGGGAATAATTCGTCTTGGAACGCCATTCAGAGTGACCGTGCCGGTCAACAGACGATTTCTGAACACGGAAGGTTTGATCGAATCGCTTGCCCAGGAATACGAACTCGACCTGCGTCTTGAGCCACTCCCACTCACTCGTCGACCGTCGGAGAGGGTATACGTGGCATTTTCTCCTGGGAAACGGACACTCGCAGTTTTTTCCTTCGAGGGCGCTGGTCTCGATGCCTATCTCGACGGGCTGGAGTTCCAATTCCACCGGATAGCGGTGTTTCTGCTCCTCGCCTTGGCGATTATTGTATCCATCCCGTTGTTCAGGGCCGAATTGCGGCTGCCCTGGTCTCTGCTTTCGATACTCGCGGCCACGCTGCATTGTTGGGCTCTGCGTTTCGTTTTTCTCGCGACGGCGACACCGATGTATTTGTTGCCCGACAGCGCGATGGATCCTGTGGCCTTCGCATCCACCTTCGGCTATGGAATCGCCGCCGCGCCGGGAGAGATGCTTTTCACGGTGCTCACCCTGCTCGTCAATACGGCCTTTATCTATCTTCGTGTTCTGCGCGACAGGGATCGTCGCATCGGCATCATCCCGGCGCTGTCCGTTATGCTCATGGTGGCTGCGCTGTTTCCACTCGCTCTGCGTGCCCTCGCAGCCTCACTGCGGAGTTTCGTCATCGACTCGTCGTTCAATTACGATGACGTAGGTGCGTTGTTCGACGATGGCCCGCACGTATTAATGATCGCAAACACGTGGGTGCTGACTCTTGCCTATACCTTCGTGCTGCTCGCGATGTACCTGGCGGTAAAACGTGCATTACGCCCCATTCCGGATCGCCCCCACTCACTGCTGCTACACAGTGTAACCGCTGCGCTCGGGATAGCGCTGTTTCTTGCGATGACCGGGGACAGTCTCTTCCCTGGGTGGGTGTTCGTGCTCGCCGGCATCTTGTTCGTATTGCCCGCGCATCTTCAGCTTCCGTTGCTGCGGCATAGTTCCTCCTCGCCGGGCACACCGTTCCTGGCGGCGGCGGTCATCGGATCCCTGTTGAGTGTCGCGATGTACAGCGACGCAATGGAAGAAAAACGATCCGCCGAAATCCAGGCGATCGCCATCGATCTCTCGCGTCCCGTCGATGCCTGGTCGCACGTGTTGATGGAGCAGACGCTCCAGGAAATTTCCCGCGCTACCCTCGTTGACTCGCCGGTGCCCGGTTCCAGGCCCGCCTACGAAACCGCGTTCAGGATCTGGTCGGCCTCGCCGTTAAGCCGCCTGCAGAACAACTCCGCGATACTCCTGATCGACTCCACAGGAGTTCCCGTCTCGCGCTTCGCCGTTGGCAACGATCCTTTCCTGCTCTCGATGCAGACGCTCTCGACAACGATAGAGAAGACCGAGGGAATCGTCCAGTCCGTCTATCGTCGACTGGATGACAGGGAAAAGCGGTATTACAAGGGCTACACCGATATCACCGGAACGGAAGGACGCCTTTTCGCGGTCGTGGTTCTCGAATCGCTGGATCCGATGCAGATTTCACACAATGCGGTGGACTTGCTCCGCAGTACCGCCACGACGCGCAGTCTCGCCCCTGAGGATCGATTCGTCGTCAGCCGATTTTCCGGCAATCGCCTGCGCCAGACCTCCGAACCGCTGATCGAGCGCGGCTTGCCGCTACCGACAGTTGTGCGGGAGGCGTTCGCCGGTGACATAGCAAATATGTGGGCTACGTTGCGCATCGGCGACGACGATCTGCATTCGTATTTCACGAAACTCTCTGACGATGGAGAGGTGCTCGCCATCACGCGAGGCAAATCCGAGCTGCTGCTCTCGATCTACCGCTGGTTACGCATCGCGTTCCTGTTTACGATCATGAGCCTTGCGGGACTGGCCGTGACTATCCTGTTCCTCGGTCGCTTCACAGGCTGGAAACGGATGACTTTTTCCAGAAAACTCCAAATATCGCTCCTTGCTGTGGCGGCGATTCCCCTCTTGTTGATCTGGATCGCCGGTCGCGATTTTGTCATGGATACCACACAACGAGACATCGAGCAGCAGGTAACGGACAATCTCGAGGTGCTGCGCTCGAATATCCTGGCGCATCTGCCCGACATCGCGGAACGCGGCAGCATCCCGGGTCTCCTGACCGATCAACTATGCCAGGAAACCCGTTTGCGTACAGGCAAGGACGTCAACGTGTACAGCGGCGTCACCCTGGTCGGAACCAGCAAACCAGAACTGTACCATACCGGTCTGCTCAACAACAAGCTGAATCCGGATGCATGGATGTCCATAGCGGTGCGAGGCCGCGACATTCACGTCGCTACCGAACAGATCGGCGAGTTTCCCTATTACGTCGGGTATAGGGCACTGCGCGATGCGGAGGGACATTTGGCGGCTATCATTTCCACGCCAACGCTGTTCGAACGGAATCGCGCCGAGGAGGTCTACATACGCGCATCCGCGGCTGTCTTCCTCTGGATCACGCTTATGGGCTTCATCGTGCTCCTGGTGAGCACTGCGCTCTCACGTCAGATTTCGCGGCCGCTTGGCGAATTCCTGCACGCCACGCGCGACATCACTGCGGGCAACCTCGACCGTAAGGTGCGCGTGCATGGCTCCGCCGAATTCGTGGATCTGATGACGGCATTCAACACGATGACGGATCGGCTCCGGCAGAGCCAGGCGGAACTCACCGCGGCGGAGCGGGAACTGGCCTGGAAAGAAATGGCGCGGCAGGTGGCGCACGAGATCAGAAATCCCCTGACACCGATGAAGTTATCCGCTCAGCATCTCCAGCGCGCGTGGCGCGACCGCGCGGCGCATCTGGGGGATATCATCGAGAAAGTGACGCGCACCCTGATCGATCAGATCGACAGTCTCTCGCGCATCAGCGACGAGTTCTCACGTTTCGGTCGCATGCCCCGCCGCACGATGAGCGATGTCGATATCTCCAGGCTCGTAGAGGAAGCCGTCGCCCTGTTCAGGACGCACGAGGATGTCCGCTTCGTTCTTCGCATCGCCTCCGCGCTCCCGGTGGTGCTTGCCGATCGCGAAGAGTTGTCCAGGGCGCTGACGAACCTGCTGAGGAACTCCATACAGGCGATCTCGGAACATGGACTGATCACCGTTACCGCCTCGACGGACGGCAACGCCGTGCAGATCATGGTCGAGGATAACGGTGTCGGGATTCCCCCTGAATTGCTCCCGCGCATTTTCGAACCGAATTTCAGCACTAAAACCGAAGGCATGGGTCTCGGTCTCGCCATTGTTAAAAAAATCATCGACGACGCCGGCGGAACCATTCGTATCGAAAGCACGGTCGGCATCGGGACCCGCGTCTTCATCGAACTGCCTCCCGCACCAGAGGAACGTGAAATGGAGAGCGAAAGCGGAGAACCAGGATCGGAGGGTTGAAATGTCGCCGTCGCCGACTCCACGTTGGTCACGAATGAGACGATACCAACCCCGTAGAGATACCTGGACGTCTTACCACCTTCCTCACCTCGCCACTGCGAGTCATCGACCTGAGCGCGCATACCAGACTCGCGGTATCGTGAAATCGTCAATCGTCGATTGAAAATCGCAGATCCCCGCACTACGCCAGCGTCAATACCGTTATTTCCGGGGGGCAGTTGACGCGGATGGGAAGCCCGACAGTGCCGATGCCGCGGGTGATGTACATCTGCGTGGCGTCGAGACGGTACAATCCTTCGATGTATCCTGAGATCAGCGCAGCCGGTGTAATGACAGTGTTGAAAATACGCGCCAGGACGATTTGTCCCCCGTGCGTATGGCCGCTCACCATGAGATCGAGGCCGAGTTCCGCTGCTTCTTCCAGATAATACGGTTTATGGCACAAGAGCACGTTGGGAATGGATGGGTGCAGACCTTTCGAAGCCTGCTGGAACAAGGTGTGGAACGGGTGGCCGGACCGTACATCGTCGAGGCCGACCAGCGCCAACTTCTCGCCGCGGGGATCGATGATGCGATGTTCGTTGCGCAGCATCGTCACTCCGGCAAGCTCCAGTTCATGGGAGATGTGATCGGCGTCGGCGAAATACTCATGGTTGCCGGTGCTGCCATACACACCGTAGGGGGCCTTCAGATGTCGGAACGTTTCGCACACCGCTTCAATCTCTTCATCCCTGTTCTGAACAAAGTCTCCGGGGAGCAGAATAACGTCTGGCATCAGCGCGTTGATGCGTGCGACGTAGGGATCCATATCGTCTTTTGACATATACGGTCCGGAGTGAATGTCGGAGAGCATACCGATACGGAAACCCTTCAGTTTTTCAGGCAAATTGCGTAGTCTGACGGTTTTATTGACGACCTCAAAATCGTCATCCCCGCTCAGGTCACCGATAGGGCTGCTGAAGGTCAGGATTGTGAGCCCCTTCGCGCCGGCGCGAAGGAATTCCCGCCGATCTGGATCCACATCCACCGCGGATTCGATACCCACGGCGGGCGCCTCGTGCCGGTCCACCACAAACAGCGCGAGGAGCAGCACGCCGTTCCAGAACAGGAAGCCCCAGCCCATCGCACTCACGAGTGCGTCAGGGAACGGCATCGTCGCAAACAACGCGATGTGGATTGACGGCGCCGTCATCACAAGGAACAACGTGGCGACCGCGCTGCGGATCAGTGAGCCCTGCGCACCGATGCGGTCCCGAAACCGCATCCATATCCAGAATTGTAATGCGGAAATCCCGAGAAGCGATGCGATGCGGACAATGAAAAAAGCCGTGTATTCTGTCATGAATGCCGTGTATTGCGAAAAAAATGGGCATGAAATCATGCCCATGGTTAAAACACGGAAATCCAGAGCAGAGTTCTGAGGTCAGAACCGGACCGAGACACCGATCATGCCCAGTATCATGTCCGTCATCGATTTGTCCGCGTACCGTTCATCGAGCACGATGACGTTATTGATTTCCTTGATGGAATTCTTGGTGAAATATTTCGCCTCGCCACCGTAGAGATAGCGCAATTTCAAGTCGATGAGCACCTCCACCCCTTTTCCCGGCTGATTGGTCTCGCCCCTGTGTACAAGAAACATTATGCCTCCACCCCCGCCGTAACTGAAGGCCACATCGCTCAGATTGGTCGAGCCGGCGATTTCCTTGTCCTCGTACCGCTCATCCTTCACGGTGGATTCCGTCCATAGAAAATTCAATCCGAGCAAGCCTTCAAAATAGGGACGAAATGTGCCCATTTGGGGCTGAAAGCGAAGGAAGAGGTGCGTGAAGGCAATGTTGTTCGATGTGGTCATCTCCACGAAAACGGTCTGGATCTGGGAATTGAAGGGCACCCTGAACGTGTTGCTGCCGTACGTGGCAACCCCGACGGAAACACCTGCGACCAAGGGCATCTTCGGGATTACGTAGCCCAGATCGAGATTCAACCCGAAACCCAGCGCGTCGACATTATCCTTGAATTCGCCTTGAGGAAAACCGAGCATGAAATCGATTCCCCCCTGGAATTGACCGATAGTGAAGTCTTCCTGCGCCATGGCGGTCTGCGCGAAGGAGAACAAGGATAAAGACAGCAGTCCTGCGAAAAAGGTGCGTGCAAGGGTCATGTTGCGCTCCGTACTATGATGTAAAAAGTGAATACAACGTCGTTATTTTGTCGACAATGCGCAACAGGGAAACTGAATGGGATTGTTTCTCGATACAGGATTCATGAACTTACTATGCTGCCTTTCATTGTGGCGGCACCGATAGACACTTAACGTTCCCGGAGTTTGTTCATGCACCTGTTGCGACGTTTTCCCGCTTTGGCTTTTTCCGTCCTGTTCATCGTCCTCACGAGTTTTCTTGTTACGATAAATCCGCTCCCGGGTTTCATCACGGCCGGAAAAGGACTGCCCATTTCCGCGACAAAACCTTTCCATAAATCCGCGGCGATGCTGGAATATTTCTACCTCCAGCGCAGCTACGGCAGTCCTGGCGTTAATGTCGATGCCGCCTTGTGGAAGGCCTTCGACCGTGTCGCGGCGTCGCCTCAGAGCGCGCTGTACAAACCTTTCGCCGCTTCGAACACCTGGATTAGCGAAGGCCCGGTCAATATCGGGGGTCGGATGCGTTCCGTGGTGGTCCATCCCACGGAGCCGAACACCCTATTCTCGGGGGGTGCGGCCGGCGGTGTGTGGAAAAGCACGGATCTGGGCTTGAACTGGACTCCGCTGTCGGATAATCAACCCCGCCTCGCGGTGGGTGCGGTGGTCATCGACGCAACGAACCCGGACATTATGTTCGCGGGGACAGGAGAACCAATCTCCACGAGCTTCGGCAGAAGCAACGGCTCGCCGTTTTACGACGGTGTCGGCGTGCTCCGCTCAGGGGACGGCGGACAGTCGTGGAATCTTCTGCCCTGGCCTTCAGCCTCCAGCGCGATACATCGCATCGCCCTTCATCCTTTTTCGTCGGACACCATGCTGGTCGGCACGATCGATAAAATGTATAAAACCACCAACCGCGGGGAGACGTGGGTCAATGTGCTCAGTGGCGTCATCACCGAAGTCATGTACAAACCTGGCGACCCTTCAACCGTGTACGCGGCCATCGGGAACAACGGAGGCGGCAGCATCAACGGTGTGTACGTTTCGCGCAGTGGAGGCGACCGCTTCAGCTGGCGAAAACTCGACGTCAATTTTTCGGCGGCGGATTCCTGTGGCCGCATCGTCATGGCCATTCCTGCGACAAATCCCGACCGCATTTACGCGGCTGTGGCCTTGAACAGGGGCATGGTTTCAGACGACGCAGATTTCAAAGGAATATTCGTTTCGAACGACGGCGGCGAGAGCTGGCTGCGGAAGCCTTCAGCCATCGCGAACTCCTTCACGCGAGGCCAGGCATACTACGATCTGTGTATCGCCGCGTCGCCTTCCGATCCGAATATCGTCTTCCTCGGGGGAATCGACATGTATCGCAGCACCAACGGCGGAGACGGCTTCGCGAAAGCCTCCCGCTGGGAATTGCGCACTGTCGACAAGACGAATCCGGCCTACGTGCACGCCGATCAGCACAGCATCACTTTTAAACCCAACGACGGAAGCACGGTGATCGTCGGCAATGACGGCGGCGTCTTTGTCAGCACAGACGGCGGCCACAATTGGTCGGAACGAGGCAACGATCTTGTGACAACGCAGTTCTACGGTATCGCGTATGCGCCCTCGAATCCGCGCTTGCTCTACGGCGGCACACAGGACAACAGCAACATGCGTCAGCTTCTGCCGGGACAAACGGAATGGCTATACGTGGGAGGTGGCGACGGTGGCCGCATCGCGGTGGATCCGAGGAATCCCAACAATTTCTATTTCAGCATGAACAGCACGCCGTTCAGAACGTTCGACGGCAATCAGTATGAATATATCGGCGGCGGGCTCGACGGACAGCGCTTCAACTGGATCCGTCCCATGGTGCTCTCCGACGACGGCAAGCGATTGTACACCGCATCCAACAAAATCCTCTATCTCGCACCACCGGAGACCGGGAACAACTGGGTGGCTGTCGACGGCACAATTGCGTCGGGCAGCGGCATCGTCACCGATATAGAGGTAGTGCCAGGATTTGTCCGAAGGATGTATACCGGATCGAGTGCCGGCGATGTGTACTATACGGAAAACATCACCGCGCTCGATGTGGAATGGAACAACATCAGCGGCAATCTGCCCAAACGCTGGATCAGCGACATCCACCTGGATTGGACGGACAACAGCACGCTGTACATCGCATTTTCGGGATATGGCTCCGGCCATGCGTACAAAACAACGGATCGCGGCGCAAACTGGACAAACATCAGCGGCGATTTGCCCAACATTCCCGCCAACGCCATCATTCCGTCACGGACCGAACCGAACACCATCTTCCTTGCAACGGATCTCGGCGTCTGGTATACCACGAACGGCGGTACGAACTGGAAGCAGTTCGGTAACGGCCTCCCGAACACCGTGTGTTTCGACATGAAGCTGACTCCGCTCAACACCCTTGTCGTAGGCACCTTCGGCCGCGGCATCTGGTCCACCGATGTGACCATCACTTCCGTGCGTCCTCCCGCAGCTGCCGCAGATGCCTTCGCAACACTCGACATCGCGCCGAACCCGGTGCTTGAGGGTTCGGCGCAGCTCGACTTCAATCTTGCGGCAGCGGGCTCTGGGCGCATCACCATCTACGATGCAACGGGACGCCTCGTCTCCACCGCGACCGACAGCCGTTATCAATCCGGTGGACACTCGATGCGGCTCAGCGCCACCGCTCTTCGCGCCGGTAGTTATTTTGCCGTGCTCGAAAGCGGCGGGGAGCGCTTGACGAAAAAATTCGCGGTGCTGAAGTAAGAGGCGCTGAGAAGGAAGAAATCAACGCAGAGACGCCGAGCTGATGAGGCGCAGAGGAGAATGTAGCGCAGAGACGCGAAGGTGATGAGGCGCGGAGGACGAATGTAGCGCAGAGACGCGATGTTGTTATAACGCAATGCAACAGAGCCGCAGAGGAGAGATTCCTGTGCGGCTCTTTGCTTTGAAACTGCTGTTCGAATCATCGCAAACCATTACTCAATTCTCTGCGACGGGAAAATTCGATTACCGACTGAAGCTTCTTCCTGAGGAGGGCTTTTGGAGGGAGAACAGTGAGGTACTCAGCGACATGGATCCCTGATTGCCCCAGTTCGAGCAGCTCGATCAACTCTTGTTTTTTCCCTGCGCAGAGAATGATGCCCAGCGGTGCTTCTTCCCCGTCGCGACGTTCGTACCGATCGAGCCAGCGCAGATACAGCTCCATCTGCCCCATATCCGCAGGTTTGAATTCGCCGAGTTTCAACTCTATCGCAACGAGCCGGGAAAGACCGCGATGAAAAAAAAGAAGATCGATGTAGTAATCATCGTTGTCGACCTGAATGCGCTTCTGACGTGCCATGAATGCAAATCCTGTACCAATCTCCAAGAGAAAATGCTCCAGGTCGAGCAGAATCGCGTTCTCGAATTCCGTCTCCGCGTAGTGGTTCTGAATACCGAGGAAATCCAGGATATACGGATCCTGGAAAACAAGATCGGGAGATAATTCATCGTTCTCGCGAAGTCTTTCCAATTCCTGCTGGATGAGTTCCTCCGGCTTCCGTGACAATGCCGTACGTTCGTACAACATCGAGTCCACTTTCGCCGACAGGGTCCGGGTACTCCACCGCTCAATCCGACACATCTCGGCGTAAAAGTTTCGCTTCAGAACATCATCCATGTAGATGATGAATTTGAAATGCGACCAACTCAATTGTCTCCACAGTGCGGAGACAATTTTCTGATCCCGAAATGCATCCGCGAAGCGCATCATGTGCCGAACATTTTTAGCCGAGAATCCTCTTCCGTAATCGGTCTCCAGTTGTCGCGCCAGGATTGAGATAATTTCCGCACCGTAGCGTGCCCGTTCACCGTCAAGCACATGGTCATTGATCAGGCTGCCGATACGCCAGTACAGCATTGTCAGCCCAGCGTTCACGGCCATAGCGACCGAAGCGCGCGATTCGTCGACCATCGCACGTATGTCTCCCACAAGTGAATCGACGCATGCCGTCACATTGTTTTCAGGTGTCCGCGCTTGCATGAAATTCTTCATCCCGTTTCTCCCAATAGATGTTCGACTATTCCCCGGTTCAAACTCCCGAATACTACGACGGGATCGGCTGAAGTTCAACCCAGTGATCATACAGGGGCATCGAATTGCACCGCCTGTATGTTCAGCGAGTCGGGGCTTCCGCGCACCCTCCCGCAGCTGCCGCAGATGCCTTCGCAACACTCGACATCGCGCCGAACCCGGTGCTTGAGGGTTCGGCGCAGCTCGACTTCAATCTTGCGGCAGCGGGCTCTGGGCGCATCACCATCTACGATGCAACGGGACGCCTCGTCTCCACCGCGACCGACAGCCGTTATCAATCCGGTGGACACTCGATGCGGCTCAGCGCCACCGCTCTTCGCGCCGGTAGTTATTTTGCGTTGCTCGAAAGCGGCGGGGAGCGCTTGACGAAAAAATTCGCGGTGCTGAAATGAATGCTGTAACGAGTGAGGTGCACGAACAGCTGCAGAGACGCGCGAAGGGGCCATTGGGATAGACCCGTGCTGTAATTTTGGACCAGAGCGCTGGATTTTCCGGACTCTCATCAGAGTGCTCTCATTACTAGCATCGTCCCGGGAACAAGCTGATACGGATAGTAAGAAGTGCAATAGACGAAAGGAGTTATTAATCGGTTGGGTTGCATGGCGCAACCAGTTTTCACTTATCTGACCATGTTCAACTGGGGAGCATCACATGGACAACACAGGACACTTCAATCAAAAGCGCCTGCTGGATCACGATTATTCGAAGCCGGGGACGTATCATTTGTGCTTCGACGTCGACAAGCACGGAGACACGCTCGGTACGATGTGCGGCGGGGTGATGACGCTCAATGCCTTGGGCGAGTTGCTGCTCGGCGTGCTCGGTGTTGCGCTGCAGGTATTCACCTGTCTGCGCATCGATGCGATGGACATACGTCCACGCTGCGTCGAATTCGTCGTTACCATCACCTCGTGGCGGAAGCCGTTCATTTCTCGTTTCACCAAATTTTTCGACCGGTGGCTTTATCGTCGGCAGATGACGATATCCGCGTTCGCGGGATATGTGAAAATGAACAGCGCCCGCCGCATCAACACCGAGCGCGGCGGGAGCGGGAAGCATTTCTGGACGCTCGGGTACAAGGATCGCGTTATCACGGATCAGCGTGAGTTCGACCGGCTGTGTGCGCGTCTGGATATGCGTTTTCGTCGCGTACGCTTTTCGCTGCGGCCTGAGGATGGTGGCGAATAGGTGGAGAGTTTGTCGGCGGCTCTGACGAGCGGATTGCGGGCGGTGTTTGAAGCGTTATTCAGCGGATCGGCTGTGGACAGCAGCCTACCGGAGGGAGCGGATTTGCCGCACGACACGATGCTGCTTGGCCGGGCGTTGTTCTTGAACAGCTCGTTGCTGCAGCCATCGACCGAGGTATTCGGGAATCTGGATGAAGGAAGGAAAAATGGAGAGCGTGCGCAGGGAGGTCGCACGCGCGTGCCGTTAATCTGGTCGGTGGGTCCCGGCCGGATCTTTCTGAGGGCGCCCGGGGATAATTGACGGAAATCATTGACTTATGATCCCGCCGAAGGCGGGTGGGGAAAACGTACATCCCGGGGCTGCGAGGCCTGTGCGGGGCAGCGGAGCGTGGGGTAGATGGGTGGATTGCGTGGATTGTCGGGAGAGACGGTGGGTTCAGGAGGTGGGAGTTGGGCTGGTTGGGTGAAATGGTGGGCCGTTTCAGGGTATTGGGGGCTGGAATTTCGATTCATGAATCGATTTTGGGTGCTCGAATAAGGCAATTTCGATTCATGAATCGATTTTCAGGAGGCCAACTTTAAGATTCGTCCCCTGAAGGGAGGGGACACAGCCATCAGATTCATGAATCGGTTTCGACACACCCAAGGAATACCATCCCATTCGTCGATTTCGCTCAGAATCACCACCCGCCAGTAAGGAGATATGTGGACCCTCTTCCCCACCTATCTGCTTACTCCTGAACTCCGGTCACACTCAAGCACCATATAAGACGCTCCCGAGATGGCAAGCCCCTTCTCCCCCGCATCTCTCCTGCATCACCTCGATCCGAACTTCGCCTTCAGATCATCAAGAGAAAAGGATGGTTCTGCTTTTTTCTGCGGAGGCCGCAGCGCGCCCGCGTCCTTCTTCATCGTCAGTGCGATGCGCTTGAGCTGCACGTTGACTTCGACGACGCGCACACGTACGATCTGACCGACTTTCACGACCTTGCGCGGATCGTCCACGAAGCGGTCGGCGAGTTGGGAGATGTGCACGAGACCGTCCTGATGCACACCGATGTCGACGAAGGCGCCGAAGTTGGCGACGTTGGTGACCACACCTTCGAGTTCCATGCCCGGTGCGAGATCCGTGATTTCGTTGATGCCGTCGCGGAATTTCGCATAGCTGAAGCTTTCGCGGGGATCGCGTCCGGGCTTTTCGAGTTCGCGCAGTATATCGCGGAGCGTCGGTTCGCCGATAGTATCGGTGACGTAACGCTTGATGTCGACTTCCTTCACACGCGCCGAGATTTCAGTGATGCGTTCGGGAGAGAGTTGCAGATCGCCGGCGATAGTTTCAACCACATGGTAGCTTTCGGGATGGACGCCGGTATTGTCGAGGGGATTTTCACCCGCGCGGATGCGGAGGAAACCCGCGCACTGTTCGAAGGCCTTGGGACCGAAGCGCGGTACCTTCAGCAGCTCCTTTCTGCTGCGGAACGCTCCGTTCTCGTTGCGGTACTGAAGGATGTTGCGCGCGAGCGACGGCGTGAGTCCGGATACGTAGCTGAGCAGTTCTTTGGATGCGAGATTCAGGTCCACGCCGACGTAGTTCACACAGCTTTCCACTGTCTCGTCCAGCTTTTTCTTCAGCAGCCGCTGGTCCACGTCGTGCTGATATTGTCCGACACCGATGGATTTGGGATCGATCTTCACAAGCTCGGCGAGAGGATCCTGCAGGCGGCGGCCGATGGAGATGGCGCCGCGGACGGTGAGGTCCATGTCGGGGAATTCCTCGATGGCAACTTCGCTGGCAGAGTAGATAGAGGCACCGGATTCGTTCACCATGACCTTCATCGGCTTGAGTTCGGAACCGGCCAGCGCTTCGATGACGAAGGCGTCGGTTTCGCGTCCGGCGGTGCCATTGCCGATGGCTATGAGTTCGATGGAATGCCGCCGCAGCATGTCGAGCAGATGCTTGGCGGCTTCGGCCCGGCCGCCGGCACCTGTATGAGGGAAAAACGTCCGATATTCCAGAAACTTGCCCGTCTGGTCGATGGCCACCACCTTGCAGCCCGTACGGAAACCCGGATCGATGCCCAGCGTCGGAGTCATGCCAGCGGGAGAGGCAAGGAGCAGTTCGCGCAAGTTGTCGCCGAAAGTGCGGATTGAAGCAATGTCTGCTTCGCTTTTCTTTTCGTAGCGCACTTCGCCGATGAGCGTGTGCTTCATGAGGCGGTCGAAGGCATCCTTGCACATCGGACGCCAGAAGTTTCGCACGCTTTCGGCACCGCTGAACATCGTCTTCTGCTCGATATGCGAAAGCACGGGCGTTTCTTCATACAGCAGATCGAAGGACAGCACGCCCTCGGTCTCGCCGCGGCGCATGGCGAGCATGTTGTGCGGAGCGATGTCGCGCACGTTGGCCTTGTAGTCGCGGTACATCTCGTACTTGGTGCTGCCCTCCGGGAGGTCGGGCTTCACCTTCGAGCGAAACATCCCCGTATCCACAAAATGCTTGCGCACCCAGGCGCGCAGGTCGGCGTTTTCCGCTACCTGCTCCGCGAGGATGTCAGATGCACCGGCAAGGGCTTCCTCCGCAGTCGCGACACCCAGCTCCTCGTTGACGAAGGCGCGCGCGGCTTCGAGCAGATCCGCATCGCGCGTCTCGGGAGAGTTCCATCCGCTGATCAGGTCCGCGAGAGGTTCAAGGCCCTTCTCGCGCGCAATTGTGGCGCGTGTACGCTTGCGGGGTTTGAACGGAAGATACAGGTCTTCAAGCTCCGTTTTCTGCATACAGCGTTCTATGCGCATGCGGAGTTCGTCGGTAAGCTTGCCTTGTTCCTCGATGGATTGCAGGATGGCGAGTTTACGCTCTTCCAGTTCTGTGAGATAGGCGAAGCGTTCGAACAGATCGCGGAGCTGGATTTCGTTCAGCTCTCCGGTTCTTTCCTTGCGGTATCGCGCGATAAACGGCACCGTGGCGCCTTCGGCCTGCAGTGCGAGCGTGTTCTGCACCTGCCAGGGTTGAAGTGAAAATTCGGCTATGAGCGTTGCGGTGATGTCGAGCATACGGGTTCCCGTGTGAAATATCGGTACAGCGTTAAAATATACATGCCCGGTCGCTGCGGGACAATTTGCATTTTCCGATTGACGTTTTATGACTTAGTATTTAGGATTTTCGACTGACGATGTATTGCATCCCATCCCTGGCGTCCGTAGAAGAACGGTTCAGCCTCCTGCGGAAAACTCAAAGTGGCTGGGCTGTCGGGTCAGTCACTTGACGCAGCGCACGAGGAGAAGGTAATACTGCAGCGCTCGTTGAACCCGGATTTGTCATTAGCATTCATGCCGGTACCTGTTACGGTAGCTTCAACGTGTTTCCGATGTCCCAGAGACCACGGAAACAATCCCGATAGTCTTTGGCGAGCGCGATGTTCATTTCTGATGTTCTCCCTTCCCGGGTAATATGCACAACGATCACAAAGACATGATAGCGCAGGGTTTTGATGGTGGCTTGCCGTTGTCCCCCGATTACCGGAAGATCCGCTCCATGCACGAAAAACGGTACCACGAATACATCACATCGTCGCAAACAGGCGCAACTGATTGCCTGTCGCCTTCGGGTGCGTCTCGATACGCTGGCGATCGATCACCACGCGCCGTGTTTTCGGTCAATCGATTGCCTTGTAGTTAGCATCCGCGATCTCCAGCCCTTCGTCGAGCTGCACCCACGTCGTCTACCCTGCGAGCAACCGTTGTATCGGCGCCTGGAAACGCGCGGCAATGCTGTAGTTGATTGGCCGTACCCGATTTTCTACAATCCCAAGACAGGCACATACGAAAACTCCTGCCCAAGCCATTTCTTGAGCGAATCCGGAAGCGGGTTGTACGACAACGAGAGATAATGCAATGAAGGAAAATCGTCTTTTGTATAATCGAAAGTAGTAAGCAAGTTCGACTCTAGAGAAAGTACCCCGAGGTTCCGCGTTTGTAAGCGACCCCTCGTGAACTCAATCAATCTGTTGGCGCGCAAAGAGAATACGTAAAGTTTTTGCAACGAACCTAATTCAGGAGGAATGCTTTCAATATTGCACTTGGTAATGCTTAGTGAACGCAGATTCTCCAGTCCGAATAATTGCTTTGGAATACTTTCGAATCCGCAATCGTTGATATACAAATCACTCAATCGGACAAGATTCATGAAGCTGTCCGGCAGGTACTTGATGTTGCTATGCTCGATATATAAATACTCCAAGTTTACAAGTTTTCCTATCTCCGGGGATAGACTGTCGCCGATGACATTCAGGCTGAGATTCTTAACCTGGGAAGGCTCTTTTAGGGCTTCATCGAGCGATTCGTATAGCTTCACAGGCTCGATCGGCGTGGATTCAGGGCCTTCACCGCAGTTATGTATACAGCATGTAAACGCAATGACAAGTACAAACAAGCGCATTCTCGTTTCACCGTAGTATCTTTTCACCTCCCCCACCTTTTCACCGTCGTGCGACATTCAACTCTCCCCCCAATCATCCAGCGCCTTCAGCTTCTGCTCGGATTGCAGCAGACGCAGGCGCGAGACGCCGACCTGGGCGCGGGGAACGTCTCCGCGCTTGATCTTCAGCACAAGTACGCCTCCTTCGGCGCCTGGGATGTCCGCAAAGCTGGCGATGCTCATTGCACGGATTGTTATACGTTTGCGGAACCAACCGTCGTGAAACTCGATGTCCTCAATGTCGACAAATGGAATACGCAATTCGCGTACGCGGCCGCGCAGCACCCCGAATACCGCGTCCTTCATCCTGTACTCGAGCAGCAGCACACCCTCGCCGATGCGCAGCCGGCCATTGATCTCTCCAAGTCCCTGGTAGATGTCTTCGATCCGAAACGGTATGCCGATGTCGTCGTAAGGTTGTGTCATACGTGGAAAATACGCAATAAACGGGTGAAATCTGGAAAGTGAAAGGCGATACTCCGGGCTTGTGATTCGTTTCACTCTGTCACGAGGCGCCGCTTGAACATCGTGAAGTCCGGCTGTCAGACGCGAAACTCCGGGGATGCGTTGGGTCACAGAATTTCGCAGGGTGTGATCCGGATTTTGAACGACAAGAAATGGCCTACGCGCGGGCTCCCTGCTTCACCTGGAATATAAGTCGCGGATGTTCTACATTGAGTCTTGCAGCTCAACAACTCAGTACCGGAATCGCCATGCAGATACTGACCACCCTCTTCGAAAATCCCATCCTCGCCATGATCGCCGTGGCGCTCGTGGTGACGCTCTTCATCACCATTTTCAAGAAGCTCCTGAAACTCGCCGTGAGCATCGCCATCGTCATCATCGCGCTGGCCATCCTGCTGCATTATCTGGGAGAGGACACGCTGCCGCCCGCCGGGAAAGAGGCGCTGAATACAATCGAGAAGCAGTTCGGGTGAGGAGCAAAGAGCCAAGAGCCAAGAGCGAAGAGCATAGAGCGCAGAGCAGGAAGATATTGAGCATCGCGGTTTCACGCATACATAAGCCGACATAAAAGAGGAAAAGGCGTATAAGGCTCTTTCCTATTTCATACTCATGCGCGATAGTCAGCTGAACGCAAGCTCCCTGCTCTCTGCTCTTCGCTCTATGCTCTTTGCTCTTTGCTCCCTGCTCCTGTTTACCTTTCCGCTTCTGCTTCGTATCATTGGCAACCGAACCATGGATGCAACGTGCAGCCGATGCCAGAGCCGACAGATCTTCATCACATTATCAATCGCAGCAAACAAGGAGACAGTGGCGCGTTCGCCGAACTGATCCGCATGCATCGGCAGTATGCGCATGCGCTCGCGCTGCGGCTGCTGCTCGACGACGAGGATGCGCGCGAGGTGACGCAGGAGGCATTCGTCCGCGTATGGCAGCATCTTCCGCGCTTCAGTGAAGGCGTGAAATTCACCACCTGGTTGTACACGATCGTCACGAACCTTTGCCTCGACATGCTGCGCGCCCGCAAACGGAATCGCTCGCTGTTTGTCCAGGACAATTGCGAGGAGATTCCTGATTCGCTGGATATCGAAGCACAGCACGGCAATGAGCAGCTCCTCGCCCTGATCAGGTCCCTGTCGGACAGGCTTACCGACGCACAGCGCCTGGTATTTACGCTTCGCGACCTGCAGGATCTTTCTGTCGACGAGGTCCGGGACATAACCGGAATGAGCACGAATACGATAAAGACTCATCTCTGCAACGCGCGCCGGAGTATCCGTACGCTGCTGCAGGCGATACATGACAAGGAAAGGATTTAGCATGCGCTGCAAAACCGCTCAACAATTGCTGCTTCTGCACAGAGAGGATGAGCGCACCGCCCGGCAGGAACGCCGCCTCGCCCGCCATCTGCGCAGCTGTTCGTCCTGCCGGGAAAACTCCTCACGAAGCATGTCGGAATACGATTCTCTGCTGCATGCTCTCCGCAGCGCTCCAGTCGAGGCGAATGCGGAGGACGATATTGTGCACGCCGTCCTGGCACGCATCGAACAGCAGGAGAAACACCGCACGCGCGAGCGTTCGTGGTTCGGTACTGCACCGTCCGTAATGCTGCGGTATGTGTCCGCCATGATCGTCATATTCATCTCGGGAGGCTTTCTGCTTCAGTTTATCACGGTCCACAACAGGGTGGATGCGCTCGGACGCAAGCTCACAGAAACGGCTATCCCCGCCGTCACGGTGGACATCGGCTATGAAATCCATCCGACGCCGGCCGAACTCGCTTCGCTGGACAGCCTGTGCCTCCCGACGGCGACCGCAACGATGTTCGGTCAACGCCGGCAGGTTTCACGACATGAAGCCGAATCGCTGCTCCGCCTCGCTGCAATCGATCCGCGATGCCGCCGACAGCTCAAGGCCGCGATTATCGATCGCGTATCCTCCGGCGTCGCGGTTACTCCACTGCTTACATTACGAATCCATGACCAAGGAGCATAATCCATGACCGTCCGCCTGTTCTCAATCGCACTATGCCTGGGCTGTACGGCCCTGTTCAGCGGCTGCCTGGAAGTAACAACATCAACCATAGCCTATGAAGATGGCTCGCTTGTTCGTGCGATCAGCATGACGGGCGATTCCACTAAACTGCGGAGCGGTCCGCTGCCATTCTACTTCGATGGGGAGTGGAAATTTACTACGACAGTGCTTGAAGGCGGACGCGAGCGTCTGCGCGCCGAACAGCGCTTCGAAAACGTCGCAGCCATGAATAAGGCACTGCGGGGTATTCCCGGCAAGTACCTGGCGATCCATACACGCTACGAAAATCATTTCGACTGGTTCTACACCGTTCACAGCTACGAAGAAACCTGGAAGCGCTTCGATCCTTACAATGCTGTACCCTTCAGCGACTTCCTCACTCCCGAGGAAATCGACGCAATGCGCCGCAACGATACTGACGATCATCCCAAGCGCAGCCGTGGCGACAGTCTCGTGTTGACGAATGCGGAGAGTCACTTCGAGCTCTGGCGGCAGCGCAACCTTTTCGAGAGATTCTATCTCATATTCAAGGAAGGTGTGCGCCGTGCGAAACATCCGGAACTGACAGTCGAACGATTGCATGCGCTGAAGGAGACACTCTTCGTGCAATGCATCGACGAACTGGAAGAGAGCAGGGTAGCCTCTCTGCCCGACAAAATCGGCGGTATTCTCGCCACGCCGGCGGCGAAGGCGGCTCTCGCCGCAAACCAGGATGCTCTCCGTGAGTTGGATGAAAAAAAGCTGATACTAAAAAAGTTGATGGAGAATGCGTATACGTCCCGGCTGCGCATGCCCGGGATGCTGCAGGCTACCAATGCCCGCGACGTGAAGGGCTCGATGTGCGAGTGGAAGGACTTCATCAGCTATATCATGATCGGCGATTACACGATGTACGCCGAATCGCGCAGCCTGAACTGGAGCTTCGTCATTATCTGCATCCTCATCGTTCTCGCCGCGATCGGCGTACTGTTGCGCTTTGCCCTGCGCAGGGGCGGGGGGAGCGGAGCGTAGAGACAAGAGCGTAGAGTGCGCGAGCGGAGAACAGGAAGAGCGTACGCATTTCAGCTTCGCGAAAAAATATCCCGACAAAAAAGAGGGATGAGTTTTTATACTCATCCCTCTTATTTTTTCAAGGCTCAATCGTGAGCGTCAAAGGCACTCTACGCTCTTTGCTCTATGCTCCAAGCTCTTCGCTCCAAGCTCTTCGCTCCAAGCTCTATGCTCCAAGCTCTATGCTCCAAGCTCTTCGCTCTTCGCTCCTCGCTTACAGCAGTCCTGCCGCATGGCGGGCGGAAAGTTTCTCGAGCATGTCTTTCGTCATGGTGTCGAGATCGTAGGAGGGACTCCAGCCCCAGTCTTCGCGGGCTGCGGCGTCGTCTACTGCATCGGGCCATGAATCGGCGATGTCCTGACGGAAATCGGGCGCGTAGTCCACGGTGAAATCGGGGATGACCTTCTTGATCGAATCGGCGAGATCCTTCACGGTAAAGCTCATGGCGCCTACGTTGTAGTCGTTGTAGCGCTTCAGGTTCGCGAAGGGGGCTTCCATCAGGTCCATGGTGGCCTTGATGCAGTCGGGCATGTACATCATCGGCAGACGCGTATCCTCGCGCACGAAGCACGTGTAATGCTTGTTCTTGACGGCTTCGTAATAGATCGCCACGGCGTAATCGGTGGTGCCGCCGCCGGGAAGCGTCTCGGAGGAGATGATGCCCGGGTAGCGGAGACCGCGGCTGTCGAGTCCTTTCTTGCGCACGTAGTAGTCGGCCAGCACTTCGCCGCACACCTTCGTCACGCCGTACATCGACGTGGGATGCAGGGCGATTTCCTGCGGGGCCACCGCGGGAGTACCCGGTCCCCACACGGCGATGGAGCTGGGGATGATGACCCGCGCCATGTCGTACTTGAGGCCGAGATTGAGGATGTTGAGCGTGCCGTTCATGTTCACGTCCCAGCACAGTGTGGGATTTTTCTCGCCGACGGCGGAGAGAATCGCCGCCATGTGCACCACGGTGTCGACGGAGTATTTCTCGATGATCTCTTCCACGCTCTCGATGCTGTTGACGTCGATGTAGTGGAAAGGACCCGACTCCTCGAGTTCCTTGCTGGGAGGCGTCTTGCGTCCAGTGGCGATGACGTTTTCCGCGCCGTATTTCTGACGCAGAGCGATGGTGAGTTCCGAACCGATCTGACCGACAGCGCCGGTGACCAGGATTTTTTTAATCTCTTTCATGTACCTTCCTGAAATTTGCTCGATGGCGTTGTGAGGGTGAGGCAATGGAAGACGTTCCGGATCGCGATGGCCCGGAACGTCCTTCACGTTATCAGATCATGTTCAGTTCTTTACCGACCTTGGTGAAGGCCGCGATGGCGCGGTCGACGTGCTCTGTCGTGTGCGCGGCGCTGAGCTGGACGCGGATGCGGTCCTTGCCGCGGGGCACGACGGGGAAGGAGAAGGCGATGACGTAGATGCCTTCGGCCAGCAGACGATCGGCGAATTCCACCGCGAGCGCGGAGCAATTGTCATATTTGCCGAACATGATCGGGACAATCGGATGATCGCCGGGAATGATGTCGAAGCCAGCGGCGGCCATTTCCGTGCGGAACTTCTTCGTGTTGTTTTCCAGTCGATCGCGCAGCTCGGTGGAGGCGGTCAACAGTTCAAGGGCTTTGAGCGTGGCGCCCACGACACCGGGAGGAACGGTGTTGGAGAACAAATATGGGCGTCCCTTGTTGCGCAACCATTCGATGATCTCTTTCCTGCCGGATACACAGCCGCCCGACGCGCCGCCCAGGGCCTTGCCGAAGGTAGTGGTGATGATGTCGGTGCGTCCCATTACGCCGCAATACTCATGCGTGCCGCGGCCGGTCTTGCCGAGGAAGCCGGAGCAATGGCTTTCATCGTGCAGAACAAGGGCGTCATATTTTTCGGCCAGATCGCAGATGAGGTCAAGCTTCGCGATCTCGCCATCCATCGAAAATGCGCCATCGGTGACGATGACTTTGAAGCGGCAGTCCTTGGCTTCCACCAGACAGCGTTCGAGACCCTTCGCCATTTTTCCCGTGCCCGGATCCTCGGTTTCGGTGTCGCCGAGATGTCCGTGGTTGTAGATCCAGCGCTGCGCCTTGCTGAGGCGGATACCGTCGATAATGGATGCGTGGTTGAGCGAATCGGTGATGATGGCGTCCTGTTCGCCGAACAGCGGTTCGAAGACGGCGCCGTTCGCATCGAAGCATGAGGAGAAAAGAATCGTGTCCTCGGTACCCAGAAATTCGGAGACCTTGCGCTCCAATTCCTTGTGGATGTCCTGCGTACCGCAGATGAAGCGCACGGATGACAAACCGTAGCCCCGTCTGTCGATCGTCTCATGTGCCGCCTTGATCAAGTCCGGATGCGACGAGAGACCGAGGTAGTTGTTCGCGCAGAAGTTCAACACTTTCTGTCCGCGGACGACGATTTCCGCTCCCTGCTCGCTCTCGATGATGCGTTCGTTTTTGTAAAGTTTCTGATCTTTCAGCGATTGAAGTTCCTGCCCGAGGAACTCCTTCATTTTCCCGTACATATGTCAGCTCCTTTATGAAAAAATTTGGTACATGGAGACGCCGTAACGACACGCGGCAGGTTGTATTTTCTTCCGGACCGGGACTTCGATTTACTCCCTCGACCCGAAAGCAGACAATGCCAGAATCAAATATAGCTCTTCGCCACGGATTTCCGATACAATTCGTTAAAAAATTCACGCACGAGAGCGGTTTCAGCTTCTAATGTTGGGGATGGTCTGGAAAAGCCGGCGGAAATGATATGATTGCAGGGAATCGGAAGGTGGAAGAACGAAAGGGTGAAGGGTGAAGAGGTAAAATTCGTGAAAGGGTGAAAAGGGTGAAAAGGGAAGGGATTCGTGAAAGGGTGAAAAGGGAAGGGATTCGTGAAAGGGTGAAAAGGAAAAAAAAATCGAAGGCCTGGGGCCTTCGACTTTTTTCCTTCTCACCTTTTCACCTCGCCGCGGCGAGTCTTCGGCCTGCGGCCTTCGACTTCTCACCTTTTCACTCTTAAAACGAATACGGTGATTTCTTGTAGCGTTTCGCCAGATCGCGGGAGCCATTGTATTCAGGCAGCTTGAGTACTTTGTCGTACTGCTTTACCGCATAGGTTCGCTGCTTCATCACATCGTGCAGCATGCCCATCCGCAGGTTCGCCATGATCATGAAACCCGACGGATCTTCGTCGATGTCGCGGGATACCTTGTCGCAATCAACGAGATGCTTCATGGCGCCACCGTATTCCTTACGGATCATCGCGCCATAGCCGAGATAGTACAGGGCTTCGCGTCGCATGACTTTACTGTATCCGCGCCTGGACGCACGCGATCGAGAGGCGATGTCCTCGAAAATCTTGACGGCGCCTTCCCAGTTTCCCATCTTGACGTTGATACGGCCAAGATAGCGTTGGAACACAGGATTGTCCGGAAATTCGGAGGACAGTTCCCGCGCATAGATCAACGCCGTCGCGGGCTTGTTCTCGATGCTGTACCAGGTCTGCATAAGGAAGTACTTGGCTTCCCAATTCGCGTAGCGGCCTTTGTCGGCGGCAAGCTTGAGTTCCTTTAAGCCGCGTGAACGATTGCCCTCGGGAAGAAACACCATCAGTGGTTTCAGGACGGAATACCGCTCGGGAAGCGCGGCGGCATAATAATCGTAAATGCCGGTGCCGAAAGCGAGATCGGCATTGTCGGGAGCGATCTCCGCGGCGTCCATCACAACCGGCAGGGCTTCCTTGCCTGTCGTAGCGGCGCGGACCCAGCTCTTCCTGTTCGCGAGCAGCCGACCCTTGAAACCGATGGATCCACCCTTGAAAAATAAACCGGCCAGATCCTTTTCATTTTTATCGAGGCGCTCGTCGCACAAATCCACAATCTCGTCCAGCATGTCGTAAAATTTGTCGTCGCGCGACTCGTTCTCGATATCGATCAATATGCGCCACCACTCGACCATGGCGAGCAGAAAGTGTCCCGTCGGATGATCGGGATGCGCCTTCACGACTTTGGTGAATGCGGCATCCGCCGCTTCGAAGCGCAGGTTATAGGTGTCGCGTATGCCCTGATTTACAAGGACGTTGATTTCGGGATCCTCTATCCACTGCGCATGCAGCGAATGCGAATACAGAAAGGCGACGAACAGGAATGCAAATGCGTATTTCATAATTCTACCTTACCATTCTCGAGTGTAGATGTATCGTAGCTGCGGTATTGATACCGGTTCCGAAGCGAAGGGAGGAACAGGACCAATGTACCTGCGACAAGAATAACTGTGACGATCACTCCTCCTTCAGGCCCGAACAAACCGCCGGTGATCCAATGAGGACCGACCACGTCCGTTCGCATTATGCCTTGCTCGACGATGCCGCTTACCGGGTAACCCAGGACCGTTCCCTGAAGGAAGTTCCACGACAGGTGGAGTCCGATCGGCAACCAGAGTCCGCCTGATAGAATGCGCGCGACTCCGAGCCAGATGCCCGCCAGAAAAATATTGACGAGCGCGAAAATCGTCACTGAAGGATTGGCGGCGTGCATGAGACTGAATACCGCCGAAGTGACGAGCAATGCAATGCCGCTGTTATATCTGCGTTGCAGGGCCAGGAATGGATAACCGCGGGAAAGCACCTCTTCGCCTATCGCGACGAAACCGAACTGCACGAAACCGTAGATGATAATGTATGCAGTGCTTTCGATTTTCAGCCACAGAAAGGTGATACGCGCCAGCCCGGGCGCCAGTTCCACCGCGAGGATCAGGAGTTGCATACCGGCAGCCAATCCCAGGCCAATACTCAACGCCGTGAATGCAGGTGGACGCAGCTGCAAACCGATATCGAGAACCGGTCGCCTCTCGATCAGCAGCATGCAGAACATCGTCGCGGCGAACGCGGAGAGCATCTGAATAAGCGAATAATTGGTCATGCTCGGGACGGCGGGTCCGACGCTCAGAAACACGACAAACAGGAGGATGTTCACCAACAGAAAGACACCGATGTACGCTGCGACCTTCCATCCTATACGGAGTTCACCGTCGCGCATCCACAGCGTGCGCTCGTGGATCAATGATTCTTCAGACGACGATCCTTCCATGTAAAGGCTCCAATGCTGCCGATGATCGATACGAACACAAGATAAAAGGGATGAAGAAACTCCGCAATGCACACGTCGAGCGTGCGCACAGGCTGGCGAAACAGCGTGGCGGCTGGCAGCAGCACCGAAAGATCCAGCGCCATTTTTACGAGAAACATGACCACTGCAACCGGGAAGGACACCGGAGCCAGAGCGACCATCAGAGGCAAGCCTGCGAGAAGAAAGAAGTAGATGAACAACAGAAACAGGAATGAGACAAAACGTGGATCTTCATTGTGTCTCCCTTTCGATGCCCAGCGTATTCTCTGACGCAGAAAACCGCGCAGCGCAGGTTCCGGAGGCGCGGTGACGACGGCATCGGGATCGGAGACGAACCGCGCCTGACCTCCGAGCCGGTACACGATGGAACGGAGCAGGAATTCGTCATCACCGCTATGAATGCCGGCATTTCCCTCGTAGCCGCCGGCTGCTATGAACGACTCCTTCCTGTATGCGAAATTCGCACCGTTGCACAGACGCGGATACCCAATACCGAAAAATCCAGCCCCCACTCCAACGAGGCCAAGAAACTCCAACGCCTGCAGACGCTTGAACAGCGTTCCGCGATCGGCGTACACGACCGGCCCTGCGACGACATCGACACCGTCTGCAAAGGATTCCGTCATTCGCGACAGCCAGTGCCGGGTCTGCAAGCAATCCCCGTCTGTCGTGACGATGATGTCTCCACGGGCCTGATGCACGGCGAAGGATATCGCGTCCTTCTTGCCCGCCGCATGATCAGGCAGACGCAGAAGGCCGAATCCCGTCTCGTCCTCGATATTCCGGAGGACCTCCTCCGCTGTTCCATCTTCGGAATGATCGTCGACGATCAGCACTTCGAGGAGATGGCGTGGATACTCCTGCATGCGGAGTGAAGCGAGCAGACGCCGGATGGCTTGGAGTTCATTCCGCACCGGAACGATGACGGTCACGGACGGAAGCGCTGCATCCGCACGCCGCACGAACGTCCTTGTATCCGATTCGGACACAAGGAAGCGCAGCCCCTGGCGTATTCGGAGCAGGAACATCGCGTACACAGCAGTCAGCAGGATGAGCAGCGCGTAGAGAGCGAAGACCATCACGCCGCCGTACGAGCTTTCAGCGGAAATCGAAGCAGCAGCGGAAGGCCGGCAAGTGCGGGAATGAGCAGGTTGATGGAGAAAAGGAGCAGGGATGCGCTGAGCGCCGTCGCCGTAAGTATGCCGGCGTGTCCGAGAACGAGAACCGAGGCCCCTTCGCGAACGCCGAGTTCACCAAGGGTGATCGGTGGGACGATCGTCTTGATCAGCATGATGGTGCTGATACCGGCGATCGCCGAGAGCGGATGCAGCGGTCCGAATGCCGTGAGCAGGAGATAGAATTGCGCGAGGAAGGTCGCATAAAACAGTATCGAAAGCAGGGCCACAAGTTTCAGCGTTCGTTGATCCAATGCGGCGAGGGCTGTGCGCGCGGGAACGATAATTCTGCCCAGAAAACCACTGGCCCCAACCATGCGGCTGCGACGTCTGTACAGCAAGCGCATACCGAGCGATCCCGCGATCCCCACAGCGGCGATGCCAAGCACCAGGAGCCCGATATTCATAAAAGGATGCAGAAAGCAATACAGAAGCAATCCGAGGCAGCCGATAAACAGTGTCACGCTCATCGTGGCAAGCTTGTCGAGCGCGGTCAATCCCATAAGCGTGAGCGGATCGCCCGAACGAACGGCGACGGCGCGTCCGCCGAATTCTCCGATACGCGCGGGCGTCGCGAGACCGAAGGTGAAACCCAGCATCAGTGAGCGGTGAATATCATACGTGCGGACTTCCGGGTATACGCGACGGAGCATCAGAGCCCATTTCGCATACTGCAGCCACAGGTTCAGCGGCAGCAGCAGCAGCGCCGCGATGAGCGCCGGCCGGTGCGCGGAAGCCAGGGAAGCGAGAATCGAATCAAGGCTGACGTTCCGGACCAGAAGGTACAGAAGAACGGCGGCGAGCAGCAGTTTAACCGCCCAGGAGGACCAACGACGGAGATGAACCACCGATGCAGGTATCACGCGGGTTTTCCGTCTCCTTTGTTTCTTGTCGCGAACGTCGTGATCATGACATCCACGTCCTGAATAAGTTTTTTCTTTTCGTATTTCGGCGCGAATACGGAGCCGTCGATAAAATAAACGCGCTTTTGCTGTTCATCGTAGAATGCGTAGCTCACGAACGGTCCGCCCATAGAGTAGTCGTTCATCCTCCACAGGCCTTTCATCCGTATTGCGAAGCGGCCCTGGAAATTCACCTCGTCGAATTGCAGGTGATTAAGGCTGTCGATCACCACCCAGGATGAATCGTTGTACGTGCGGTACAGGATTTCGGTCAGACGATTCCTGCTCTCGTAACAGAATTTGTTCGTCAGCAATGCGGTATTATCCGTATCGATCCAGTGAAGCAGGAGCCAGCGTTCCGTGCCCTGCGGCGACTGCCTGCGCAAAAGCACGGATCCGATTTCGCTGCTGTCCTTCGCGACGAACCAGTCCTTAATGATCGCGAGCGAGAACCCGTGGTCTTTCATGAGCCGTTGTTCCATGTCGGATTCGCGCGGCAGGTTCAGAATACGTTTCCGCTCGACTTCATCCCAGGAGTTCTTGAAGTAGTACTCAAGCTCCCTGTTGTTGGAGGCTATGAAATCACGCAGCTCCCGAAGATTCACACCGCTAAGATGCATGACGGTCTGTCCGCGATACCACAAATCCTTTTGTACAAAGACGTGCTCTTTGCCCGAGCGCACAAGGCCACGCACGGTGGAATCCAGCGCCGTGCGCATATACTCCCCGGTCGAGCGCGAACCATCCAGCGGCGCGATGATGACGATGTTTCTGTCGCGTTTGTGATCGAGGAGATCCGCCAGATTCAACCGTCGCAGACGAAACCAGCGTTCAGGCTGCGGTGTGAAGAAGGGTTGGGCGAAGGCGTTTTCAATCACGTCCTCGAGTTCCGCATAGTCGAGACTGTCGCAGACCACGGAGATGACGTCATATTCGCCGAGCGCGGTATCCTTGGATTCGAGACCACACGCGGCAAGGAGGCTTGCGAGAAGCAGCGACGTAAGGAGCGGGAACGATTTCATTCAGCCGTCCAGAGAGTAGACGTTCAATTCTGGAAAAAATGCAAGGTACAACAGCCAGAGAGCGGAACCAATGGCGACAGGAATCGCGAAATTGTCGTCGATGATATCGAAGGAGAACACCTCCGCGATTGCGCCGATCACCGCCGAGACGCTGGCGATCAAATACTCACCGATCGATCCGATAAGCTTGGGAGTGAACAGAATGACGATAAACGCCGAGACAACGAAGGCGGTTGATCCTTCGAACGTTTTTCCACGATATTTTTTCGTGCCGAAGCGGCGGCCGTACAGTGCCGCGACTGTATCGGAGATGATGAGAATGGCGAATGCCGTGATGGTAATCAGTTTGGGAAACACCAGCACGCAGAAAGTGGCGGAGATGAGGACCCAGGTCGCGCCGTTCAGGGTTTTTTTCTGCGGAGTTTTCTCATGATCGCGAAGCATGTGTCCGAAAAACCGCTTGTAGAGCCGGAACGATGGTTCGTGGTACAACCGCAGCACATCCGCAATGAAGAACGCCGCGGTCATGGGTATGATGATCATAAGAGCGAGTTCCTTGCTGATCATGGTGTACGCCACAGGGATGCTGAGCGACGTGATGTGGATGCTCTTGCGAAGAAGTTCCGATTTGAACGAAACCGATTCGGAGCCGGCGCTGCCGGCAGCGGAAGGGATTCCGTTCATTTCCTTTCGTCCTGCGATGGGAAATGAGGGGAATCCATCGGAGCATGCCCCTTGCCGGCTTCCTGCTTCTGAATTTCCTGCACGGCTTTACGTATTTTTTCCGCACGCTCCTGATCGATCTTCAGCATTTCCTCGCCTGTTTTACGAACGTTATCTTCAATGCCGTTGTCGTTGATCTTTTTTGGAGGGAGAGGTTCGTTGCGCAGCACGAGATCGATTTCGTCGCTGTCGAGGATTTCGCGCTCGAGCAGGGCGGAGGCAAGACGATCGAGCACGTCGTGTCTCTCAGTGAGAATGGACGAGGCGCGCTCCATTCCGAGAGTTACGATGTCGCGTACCGCGTCGTCGATGGCCATGGCGGTTTTTTCACTGTAGTCGCGGTGTTGCGAGATTTCGCGTCCCAGGAAGATTTCCTCCTGTTTCGAACCAAAGGTAAGGGGGCCGAGATCGCTCATCCCCCACTCGCACACCATCTTCCGTGCCAGGGTCGTCGCGCGTTCGATGTCGTTACCCGCACCCGTGGTGAACTGGTGGAAAACCAGCAATTCCGCCGCGCGGCCGCCCATCGCGTACGCGATCATGGCTTCGAGATACTGCTTGGAGTAGGTGTGTTTTTCATCGATGGGAAGATACGTGGTAACTCCGAGCGCACGGCCGCGCGGGATGATCGTGACCTTGTGCACCGGATCGGCTTCGGGAATCATTTTGGCGACAAGCACATGGCCGGCCTCGTGAAAGGCCGTCATGCGTTTCTCATCTTCGGAAATGATCATGCTCTTGCGTTCGAGGCCCATCATCACCTTGTCCTTGGCTTCCTCGAAGTCGTGCATGGTGACGGCTTTCTTGTTGCGTCTGGCGGCGTAGAGCGCCGCTTCGTTGACGAGGTTGGCGAGTTCCGCGCCCGCCAATCCTGGCGTTCCCTTGGCTAGAGTTTCGAGATCCACGTCGGGATCGAGCGGAACATTGCGCACATGCACTTTGAGAATGCCGAGCCTGCCTTTCACATCCGGACGATCCACCACGATCTGGCGGTCGAAGCGTCCCGGACGCAGCAGTGCCGGATCGAGTACGTCGGGCCTGTTGGTGGCTGCGATGATAATCACGGTACTGCCCTGCTCGAAGCCATCCATCTCCACGAGGAGCTGATTCAACGTCTGCTCACGTTCGTCGTGACCACCGCCGAGACCGGCACCGCGCTGGCGTCCGACGGCGTCGATTTCATCAATGAACACGATGCACGGAGAATTTTTCTTGGCGTTTTCGAATAGATCGCGAACGCGGCTCGCGCCCACGCCGACAAACATCTCCACAAATTCAGCACCGGAGATGGAAAAAAACGGCACCCCGGACTCGCCTGCCACCGCGCGCGCAAGCAGCGTCTTGCCGGTTCCCGGAGGACCGAGCAGCAGAACGCCACGCGGGATTTTGCCACCGAGGCGCTGGAATTTGGCCGGCTCTTTCAGAAATTCGATAACTTCCTGTAGCTCGACCTTGGCTTCATCGGCGCCCGCTACATCGGAAAATGTAATCCGAATAGTGTTCTCGTTGATCATTTTCGCCCGGCTTTTACCGAAGGAAAAAAGACCCTTGGGTCCGCCGGCCGCACCCCCTTGCATGCGGCGCATGAAAAAGAGCCAGACACCGATGATCAACACCCAGGGAAGCAAACCAATCAGCGTGTTGGTCCAGATAGAGTCCTTCTCTTCGAACGTCACGTCGATTCCCTGATCGATCCAGGATTGCTGCGCCTGCGAATCGACGGCGCCGAGGTTTACGATGAACGTGGACGCGTCGACGGTTTTGCCTTCTTTCGTGCGCAACGGCACGGTCTGGTTCAACGCGGCCTCCATCTCGTAGTCATTGAGACCGGACTTGTACACGGTCGCCTTGACGATTTTGACAACGGATTCATCGAGATTTTTTACCTCGCCTTTTAACAGGCGCTGATATTGGGAATAGGTGATGGCCGGCGCCTCGGGCTTGGAATCGAGAAAGGTCAGCGCGATGAAGGCGACAAGGATCACCGACAACCAGGTCAGCAAGACCTTTGAGTAGCGCGCCCAGTTGTTTTCATCGGAGCCTTTGCCGCCTTGCTGGCCGTCTCGTCGGGAAGGGGGACGATTCCCAGGATCATCGGATTGTGCCATAAACCACGAAGGATAAAAGGGATGTTGCATGTATTCGCGTTGCCGTCAAATTACTGTTGTGAAGGTGATGCGTCGTCGAGTATGTAGATAGCGGGGAGATTGCGCGCTTGTTGCGCATAATCGAGACCGTAACCCACGACGAAGCGAGGAGGTATTTCGAAGCCGACATAATCGAGGTGATGCTCGAATTGCATGCTCATCGGCTTATGAAGCAATGTAACAATTTTCACCGACGCGGGGTTCTTTTCAGCGACAAGCTTTTTCATGTATTCGATCGAGGCCCCGGTATCGACGATGTCCTCGACAATAAGAATATGCCGTCCCTCGACTTCGCAGTTAAGCTCCTTGATCAGACGAACCTCGCCTGAGGAGATTTTGCTCTCGCCGTAGCTCGACAGTTTGATGAAATCAATTTCGCAGTCATGGCCGAGGTGGCGTACGAGATCCGCGAAGAACATGAATGCTCCATTGAGCACACAAATGAAAATTGCGGGCGCTCCGTCGAGATCGCGGGCTATTTGCTCCGCGAGTTCCCTTACACGCTCCTGAATCGCGTCCTCATCGATGTATGGAACAAACGTATCGCCGCGAATGACGAGGCTCTCTCGCTGGTCGAGATCGGACTGGATCATTACTCTTTGCTCATTTGATAGGAAATTGTCGCGAACCGTTCGCTCTGGTCCGTCAGTGCCGCACGTTGATCAAGCCTGACACCGCAGACCCAGATGATGCCGTGCTCGCCTTCAAGCACCGGAATTCTGTCGCGGAGGCGGCTCGGGAAGCCCTGATCCGCCAAAAAATCGCGAATCCGTTTCACATTGTCGCTTCCGAGTGGATGAAACACGTCTTCGTCGCTCCATGGACGAAGACGCCACATCACGCCCGTGTGATCGAGATCCACAATTTCGGTCAGACGGGATTTCGTCAGCGGCGGTGCAACGGCGCTTTCCGCCGAAGAAAATCGTGCGCGATCATATATGCAGGTTTCGCCGATGCGCACGGCCATCGCTTCCAATCTGACCGCGGGACGACACAGCACCAATGCGTCCCGTTCGCGTATTGCCGTCACATCGCCCCTCAGCACGGCATGGCGACCCGGAGGTGCGACAAGCAGTCGGAGCAACGTGGTTACTTCATCGAACGATGCCTCGTTTCCACGTAGAGACGACACCGCGGACCGTAAGAGCAGCATGCGTTCGAACTCAAAATACCCTTTCATCGCTGGAACCGCAAGGGAAACGCTGTCCGCGCCGCGTTCGAGTACCGTCTGCTCAAGGAGTCGGCAGGTGTGCGCATCGAGGAATGCGTCGAGCGAGGAAAACAACGTCGAGGTATCGCAGAGGACGCTGCGTACGCCTGGCGCGACGTTCTGGTCGATTGCCGGAAGCACATGATGCCGTATTGCATTCCGGGTATAGACGTCCGTGTCGTTCGAGGCATCTTCCATCCATGCGATGCCGCGTGAGTTCGCCTCGGCGAGAAGGTCGTTGCGGGGAGTGGCGAGCAGAGGCCGGACCACGTTCCCAAACACGGGCTTGATACCGGTGAGTCCCCGTACCCCGCTGCCCCGTAAAAAGTGCGCGAGCACGGTTTCGGCCTGATCGTCGGCATGATGGGCCGTGAGGATCGCGACGGCGTCCACCGAGGCGCGGATCGCTTCCAGAGCGTCATAGCGCAGACGACGGGCGACATCTTGCAGCGAGGCGCCGCTTTGGGAAAGCGCACCGCGGACATCGACGCGCGAGAGATGAAATTCCGCCTTCAACTCCATTGCGAGCTGCTCGACAAACCGCGCTTCGGCATCGGCCTCCGTGCGCAGACCATGATGTACATAGGCGAAATGGAGGCGGAGGTCCCAGCGCGGCGCGAATTCCGCCACAAGATGACAGAGCACAGTGGAATCCATGCCTCCGCTCGCCGCCACGACGAAGGCGCAACCACGGCGAAGAAATCCATTTTTGCGGAGCATGGACACGCAACGCGATGCCAGGTGGGTCATGGGTTCACGTTATGTTGTGTCATATCGAGTTCCCAATTTTTCAACCACTCGAGATCGTGAGCGAACTTGAGCAAATGCGCCAGGGCTTCCGGTGTGATGTCAAGATAATGGCGCCCGATCATTTCCCGGAATTGCGCAGGAGCATCGGCGACGAATGCGCCAAGCAACTGATGAAATTCCCTCACTGAAATGGAACATTCCTCCTGCAATTTCAGATGAAGTTCGGTGTCCGCGGTTTGTTTCGCCATTGTGTCGATAATTCTGCATAGATGCTTCGCGCGAAAGCTGAGTTCGCCGAGATCCGCTTGTTTCCGCATATCGCCGGCATGCTGGAGAAGCCGCGCAAGGGTATCCGGATCGGCGATCCGATGCGCGCTGTAGTCGCCGAGAAGTTCGAGAATTGTGAGTACCTGATCGCTGATGCGCATGATATGGAGGATCCTGTCAATGAAAGTACCGCCAGCTCCGGCGACCGATGTCGCCGCAAGCGAGATGGTTCATGGAACAAACATCGTCGTTTTGAAATATACGGAAAGTTCCGTTTGTTGAATTCAGCGGGACGCGCGGTGGTGGAAGACAGCCCACAAGGCACATGCCGAACGAAAAGCACCCGATCAGACAGGGCCCAGGATTTCGAAAACCTCGAAATCCATTTTTCTCTCATCCTGATCTGGTTGCATTTCTGGCGATTATAAAGTAGTTTAAACGCTATTGATGGCATGCCATCTCTCACAATCCCGACAATCAGAAATTGTACTCACCATAGTTTCGCGGAGTGTTATGAGACGCAGATCCCTCCCTCTGCTGCTTGCCTTCCTCTTGTTCCCTTTCATCGTGATCGCTCAACCGACGAAATCTCCCGACGGGGTCACGTTCATGTACAAGAATGCCGAAGCAAAATCGGTGTCTCTTGTCGGAGATTTCAATGCGTGGTCAACGACCTCCAATCCGATGAGCAAATCGGCAACAGGCGAGTGGACCGTGACAGTGGACCTGCTCCCAGGTACCTATCAGTATGCGTATTCGATTGACGGGAGCCGCATCGACATCGACCCGGCGAATCCCCTGACCTTCGAATCGCTCGACGGCAAACGTTTGAATACGCTCGTCTCGATCGACACGGACGGGAAGCTGCTCGTACAGGGATATCCGGTTCACCGCGATCTCGACGATTCCTACGTCAAAACAGGCGGCACCGTGTACCTGAACCTGGTCTTCAAGCATCACGTACCTCTCTTCTACAATCCATCGTCCGATCAGATCGAAGCGCCCTTCGTCAGGCAACACGCCTGTCGCGATTATTTCGAATTGGCCGATGTGATTCAGCGCTATCCGAATGTTCACGCGACCGCAGTGCTTTCGCCGACGCTGCTCTGGCAAATCCAGGAGATCTACGTCAAGCGGATGGAGTCGTTCATCAAGCCCTTCCGGCCCAGCAACAGGACGCAACCCGCCGAGATGGATGGCGCGCGTTTCCTCGCGGCAATGAAAGGCAAGACCGATCCCTGGATCGACATCTGCCTCACCCCCGCCGAACGCCTCACGGAAGCAGACAAAGCGTTTCTCTACAAGAACGACTGGAACGCCTTCACGATGAGTCCGGTGCGCCTGCGCCGCTTCCCCGAAATGCTGGAACTGTATGAGAAGCTGCAGGACACCAACGGCAATCCCAACTACACCGTCGATGAGTTGCGTCTCCTTAAATTCTTCGCGATCTTCTCCAACTTCGACACCGAATTCTACGAGCGCCGCGTACCACTGATTCAGACCGGCACCCGTATTTACCGTTCCCTCGACCTGCGCGATCTTATCTCCTTCCGCAGTGACGGCAAGTACTACCTCAAGCGTGCGATTACGGAGGAGGATTGCGAACGCGCTGTCGCTTCTTCGTGGTACATCATGGCCAGCATCCTTCCGGCATTTGAAAAAGCTCGGTACAATCCCTCCGCCATGATCGGGCAACTCGAGATGGCCGCCACGGCGTATGCGGACGGCGTGCTTCCCCTGCTGATCGATTCGGACGTCGCGAAAGAATCCGATCCGAATATCACCTTGCCGACAGCCTTCAGATATCCTGCCGACGTCGACGCCCAGCTCAAGATGTCCATCGAAGCCTACAAGCGCTACATGAACATCACCCCGATCGGTTACATCCCGCCTTACGGCGCGATGTCTCCGGCAGTGATCCCCGTGCTGAGGGACAACGGTTTCGAATGGTTCACATCCGACGAGCAGGTACTGCGTAGATCCGAGCCGCGGAATCTCCCCAGCACCATCCCGTATTCGGTGACGGTAGACGGCAAGACCATGTATGGTGCGTTTTCCAACTCGCTGCTCGGCAACCGCGTCAACTGGGTGTACCGCCATTATTATGCGGAAAACTCGGCGGATGACTTTATCCGCACCGTGCTCGCGATGGCACCGAACAACGACAAGAAAGAAGCTCTCGTGACCGTGGTGATCGACGGCGACGACGCCTGGATGCATTACGAACGCGACATCGACGGCAAGGGCATCGTCAACGGCGTGTATCGCAAGCTGAACAAGCTCTTCGAAAATCGGACGCTCGTTTCCGTCACCATGTCCGAATACATCCACGGCAACCGCATGCGCGGCGTCCCGGCCCACAAATCCGCGGATTTTGAAAAGATCACGAAGCTCGCCGCAGGATCCCGCTTTGAAGGAACCCTGAGCAACTGGATCGGCAGCGACGAAACGAACGCCGCCTGGGAAGCCCTCAAGAATGCGCGCGTAGCACTCGGAAGCACAACTCCTGAAACTTCGGCGGCGTATCTGGACAACTTCAGAACCTCATCCTTCAACTTTTTCTACGGCGCCACCAGCCCCGCGTGGATGGAAGCATTCAACAAGAACTCGTTGATGAAGATGAATCCGAAGCCCTTCGAGCAGGCCTTTCTTGCGCATCTCGCGACTTCAGGCAGAATCGCCGGCGTGTCCATGCCGACAATCCCGCCATTCGTGAATCCCGCCGATTTCACTCCGGAATGGTCGGCGCCCCGGAAGCGCACGCAGGTGACCTTCCTGTGCAGACTGGTCGACCGTGAAGCGATCACTTCGGTGAACATCGCCGGGAACCGCAAGGAACTCGCCAATCTCGAACCGAACATGATCCGCATGTGGGACAACGGCGAAAACGGCGACAAGAGCTTCGGCGATAACAGATGGACGCTGATTCTTGAAATCGACGAAGGCGAGCTGTTGTACAAGTTCTCGAACAGCGGCGGTCAGGGTACCTGGGAAGGCGCGGAAACCTTCCCCGATGACTGGCGCCGCATCACCATCGAAGGCGAGAAGATGACCATAGAGGATGTCTTCGCCCGAATGAAGAAGTATTGATCCCTTGAGCCTCAAACGGGGCATCGCTCTGCGATGTCCCGTTTTTTTTACCATCAACGCAGCATGCACGAAACGCTACCCCTGTATAATCAGACCCAGTTCACCCGCGACGAACTTATCGCGGACGTTTCCACGAGGGTCGATCCGGTCGAACTGACCACCATTCTCGGTGCGTTCGAGATGGCGTCGCATGTTCACGAATATCAGGTGCGCAACGACAGCACGCCGTACTTCTGGCACATCACGCGTGTGGCGCGCATCATCGTCAGAGAGCTTGACTACATCAACGCCGACGTGATTTCCGCCGCGATGCTGCACGATGTCATCGAAGATTCAGACATCATCACTCCGGAAGTGATCAAATTCAATTTCAGCGCTTACATCTCGTATATTGTCGAAGTGCTGACGAAGAACATCAGACTGACGGGCGATCAGCGCGACCTGGAGGATCTCGATTACATCGAACGGCTCCGTTTCAGCAGCCTCGACTGTAAAGTGGTGAAGTTCGCCGAGCGTCTCGACAATTACCGCTGCCTCGAATTCGGCGTCAAGCGCAATCCCTTCCGCTACATCGAGGAGACCGAACTCCACTATTACCCAATGGCCCGGCAGGAGCAGAACGACATACTGACACGTATCGTCGAGGAAATGGACCGAATAAAGCGGAAGCTTTATTCATGATCAACGAATGACGATTGACGATTTTCGCCTGTGATCGTGAGGCCTCAGGGTGGCAACCCTGGCGCGTTCCGAGCCTATGATTCCTTCCCCTCTTTCTGCTCTCCGCATTCCTTGCAGACAAACTGTTTTCTGCGTCCAGACCGGTCAATCGCTCCCCTTTTTCAAGTGTCCTGAACCCATTGAGGCGCATCTTTGCAGCTGTGCGCATTGCTTTGCGACGCTGCGTTTTCGATCTTACCGGACAGCGCAATTCGTTTACGTTGATCCGGAGAACTTGTGCGAGTATTGATCCAGCGCGTTTCGCGTGCGAAGGTAACGGTTGATGGAAACGTCATCGGCGAGATTGGCGGAGGACTGTTGGTTCTGGCCGGCGTGCGCCACGACGACAGCGATGCCGACGCCGTGTATCTGGCTTCGCGCACGGCCCAGTTGCGGATTTTCAACGATAATGAAGGCAAGATGAATCTTTCGGTCCAGGACGTCGAGGGCGCTGTACTGATCGTCTCTCAGTTCACGCTGCACGCGGACACGCGGAAAGGAAATCGCCCCAGCTACGGTCACGCGGCGGAACCCGGACTTGCCGAACGGTTGTACGAACGCTACGTCTCGGAACTTCGCAGGATACTCGGAAGCGATCGTGTAGGCACGGGCGTGTTCGGCGCGATGATGGAAGTGGAGCTGGTCAATGACGGGCCCGTCACCGTCACCGTCATGAGCAAGAATGAGTACCGGGACGCGGCCAGCCATGACTGACGACAGCAGACGCGTGCTTCTGATTTTCGTGGACGGTGTCGGCATCGGGACGAAGGACCCTGCTCGCAATCCCCTCTTCGCCTTCCCCCCTTCCTTTCTGCGCGAACTGCTCGACGGCAGGCTTCCCTCCCTTCGCGAACGCCAGCATTTCGGAGCTGAGGGACTGTTTCTTCCGCTCGACGCGCGCATGGGTGTGAAGGGATTGCCGCAGAGCGGAACAGGACAGTCCGCGTTATACACCGGAATAAATACCGCCCGCATGATACGCCAGCATTTCGGGCCGTATCTCTACTCCACGCTGAAGCCGGTGGTCGAGAAGCACAGCATCTTCGCACGCTTGCGAGACTCCGGGCAACAGCTTCCCGTCGCCTTCGCGAACGCCTTTCCCCAACGGTTCTTCGACTACCTTGAAGGACCGCGCAAACGCATCGTCGCCGGAATGTATGCCGCTCTGACGGCCGATGTCCCCTTTCGCGACATCCACTCTCTCAAAGCTGGCGAAGCTGTTTCAGCAGATATCACAGCCGAACGTTGGCCGCATATCGGACATCCCGATGCACCGGTGGTCAGCTCACGCGAGGCGGGGGCCGTTCTTGCGCGCATCGCAGAGAGGCATGCGTTTACACTCTTCGAATACTTTCAGACCGACAAGGCGGGTCACGCACAGAGCATGGAACTCGCCAGGCACTGTCTCGGCCACCTCGACGACCTCCTTCGCGGCGTGCACGAAAACGTTGATCTTTCGCGGACCCTGGTGCTCGTCACCAGCGACCACGGAAACATGGAGGATCTCAGGATCAAGACGCATACGCGCAATCCCGTGCCGCTCTTCGCCTTCGGAAACCGCGATGGCTTCAATTTCGACGCGCTCGGGGCGCTGGAACATCTGATCCCGGAGATTCTCCGCTTCGTGGGATGAGCAAGCCGGATTGTGCGGATCTCCTTTTATGACAGAGCTCGCAGATGGCCAGATTGTGCGGATCTCCTTTTATCGCAGAGATCGCAGAGGACTCGCGTTGTGAGCCACATTGTACGGATCTCGTTGTATCGCAGAGATCGCGGAGGTCGCCGAGGGCACAGAGAGAAGTTTTAGCGGGTGCTTCTCGAAAGATCGTCCGAAGGTGAAGGAAGCATGCTTATTAATTTCCCGGATACGATTACGATTTAGAGGACTGAGACAATGAACCTCCCCGCCGCAAGCGGCGGGGTATCCTCCATCCTATTCCAAATTGATTTCGCCGCAAGCGGCGGGGAATATGACCCTTAGAGATTCAAAAAAATCTCCGTGCCCTCGGCGCCCTCTGTGCCCTCGGCGATAAAAAATCAACGAGGACTTGTATTGTTGCAGGTGGCAGGTAGCCGGATTGTGCGGATCCATGAATCCACCACATTGGGACCTTTCTCCACGCCCAATCACTCGCCTAAGTATAAAACACAGCTGGGGCACTCCTTTCTATCTCGGATCTGATTTATGAGAGAGGTAATTTTTCCAGTTGTTTTTCACAGGCCGTAGGGAGTCCGGTCATGTATCTTTCGTTTCGTGTGATTGCGGGGTATCCCGCAGTTCGATTGTTCATCGCGATGTCCGTGGGTATCGTCGCAGGCAGAAGCATTGCGATTCCGACAAGCGCGCTTTTTTTTCCTGCTGGCTGCCTTGTGGCGACCTCGGCGCTTTTGCTTTTATTCGCCGGACGACACCGTGCGCTGTCGCCGCTGCGCGACGCGGCGCTGACGATCCTGCTCATCGCGGCCGGTATGTGCGCGGTGTCGCATCGGCTGGAGCAATTGCCGCGTGCGGCGCTGTCGATGAGCGACACACGGGACAAGCTCACGGTGCTGGGCGTCGTGGCGTCGGCACCGCGCAGCACAGCTTCGGGACAAGCGCTGCTCGTGCGGTGCGATACGCTGCGCAGTCCTGATTCGACGCTCGTGCTATCCGAAAAACTCATGCTGTACTATACGCGCAGTTCGTTTGTCGCCGGCGATGTTCTTACACCGTTGAAGCCCGGCGACCGTATTCGCGCGGTGGGCAAGCTACGCAGCCCCCGGCCCGCGAGAAATCCCTGGGGTTTCGACGCCAGGGAGATGCTGTTGCTGGAAGGCCTGAGCGTCACGTTCGGTGTTTCGAAAGGTCCCGACCTCACCGTTACCGGATATGAAGATCCGGGAAATATTCGGAGACTGCTCTTCGATCTTCGTTCATGGATTGGAGCGCGTCTGTCGCAGTTGTTCGGCCGCAGTCACGAACCCTTGATGCGAGGATTGCTCCTCGGCGACAGAGGCGACATCGAACGCGATGTGCTGGATGATTTCAGGGCGTCGGGCATCATGCACATTCTGGCGGTATCCGGATTACACGCGGGGATCATCGTGAGCATGGTGCTGATTCCTCTGGAGCGCCTGCGCTTCGGCATTCGGGGGGCCCTTGCTATCGCAGCGGTGTGGGGTTTCGCCGGCGTTACCGGCTTCGCGCCGCCGGTCACCCGTGCGGCCATCATGAGCACGCTGTTCATTGTCGGCCGCGTCGTACAGCGGCGCAACACCACCGTCAATGCGCTGGCCGCGGCGGGTGTGGTCATCCTCATCCTCGATCCGCTCGCGCTGTTCACGCTGAGTTTCCAGCTGTCGTTCGGCGCCGTGCTGGGTATCCTGCTATTCCATTCACGGATCAAGACAGTGATGTTGCGAATCTTTCCGAAAAAGTTGCGCAAGGGCTCTCTCGCGTCGGTTGTATCGCTCCTGGCGCTGACGGCCGCCGCGCAGGTTTGTACCATACCGTTGATGATTCCTGTGTTCGGTGAATTCAGTCTCGTGGGTTTCGCCGTCAATCTCCCGGCCGTGCCGCTGGTGTTCGTCGCGGTGAGCTGCGGCATGCTGGCGGTATCGTTCGGAGCGCTCTGGCCCTGGCTGGGAGCGACGCTCGCGCAAACTGCGGCCGGTGCGCTCGACTTTATTCTGACGATCTCGGAATGGAGCGCAGCGCAGCCGTGGGCGGTGTTGCGAATCCCGGAATTTCCGCAGTGGCTGATTCCGGTCTACCTCGGCTTCGTGGTCCTGTTTGCGTATCGTGAAGGATGGCTGCGGCAGAAAATCGTCCTCGCCGGATTGGCCATCATTATGTTGTTCGTCGTGCAGCGGGCTGTACAACCCACAGACGCGCCACTTGCGCGCTTCACGTTTCTGGATGTCGGGCAAGGGGATGCGACGGTGGTCCATTTTCCCGGTGAGGCGACCGTGTTGATTGATACAGGACCTTCCTCTCCGACATCGAACAGCGGAGCAACCGTCATCGTGCCCTACCTCCGCCGCTGCGGCATCGACACACTCGACGTCCTGGTGCTGACGCATCTGGACAACGATCACATCGGCGGAGCGATAAGCGTGCTGGAGGCCATGGTGGTCAGGCGCGTGCTCATCGCGTGCAGCTGGCCTGACCACGGCGAGCCGAAGGATGTGCTCCAATGTATTCAGCGTGAAGGGGTTATCGTCCAGGATGCGCGGGCGGGCGATGTGCTGGCGCTTACCGATGCGGCGCGGCTGTACGTGCTCTCGCCCGAGGACAGCATCGCATGCGAGTCCTCAAACAGTCATTCGGTTGTGACGATGCTCAGGTATGGTTCAACGCGCTGGCTCTTTACCGGCGACGCGGACGTCGAAGCGGAAGCTCGGATGCTTCTGCGTTACGATACGCTGCTTAGAGCCGATGTCCTGAAGGTTGGGCACCACGGCAGCACCACGAGCACCGCCGACCACTTCGCCAATGTCGTCCAACCGGAGCACGCCGTGATCTGCGCAGGACGGTTGAATCATTTCAAGCATCCGAAATACGACGTACTGGACAGGCTCTCGAGCGCAGGCGCGTCGATTCATCGGACGGATATCGAAGGCGCGGTGATATTCGAGAGCGACGGCCGCATGATTCGAAAACTCATCCAACGTGAGTAACATGCCATCATGCGGTTGAAGGATCGAGTCCCGCGCGCAGTTGTTCCTTGATGACGTCGATCACGGCGCGTTCTTCGGGATCGTAGTTGACACGTTCGAGCACAAGCCCGTGCGCCGGAGCAAGCATCGGCGCCAGCGAGCGATCCTTCGCATCGAGCAGGCGCGAGATATCCCCGGCTTGCAGTTTCCGCCTTCCCACCAGGACGAGCGCGCCCATAATGCATCGCACCATCCCGTGGAGGAAGCGATTCGCCTTGATATACAAGCGCGAGGTGACGCCATCGGTCTCCCAGCAGATATCGAACACATGACAGAAATGATGTGGCTTGTCGGGAGTGTACTTGGAAAACGTGGTGAAGTCGTGCGTGCCGCGGAACGCTTCGATCGCAGCGCGGACAGCGTCGTGATCGATCGAGGCGAACAGTATCCATTGCCGTCGGCGGTCGAGCGACACACGGCGGTGAGAAATCGTGTACACGTACTCGCGCGATGACGCTGAATGTCGGGCATGGAAATCCTGAGGAACCTCCTCCATCGCATGAATCGTCACATCCGCCGGCAGGTAGGCATGAAGCGCCTTGTTCAGCGTCGCAGCGGATAGCGAAGTCCGGAGATCCACGTGCGCGATTTGTCCTGTCGCGTGAACACCGGCGTCGGTTCGACCCGAGCCATGCACGCGCACACGCATGCCGACGATTGTAAAAAGTGCTTCTTCGATCACTTCCTGTACCGATCGGCCATTTTCCTGAAATTGCCAACCGACAAAATCCGTGCCGTCGAATTCGACCCGCATCATGAATCGCGTCGTGTGAATTTCCTGCGTCTCGTTCATGTCCGATATATGGTGAAATTGTGGATCACGCCGTTGCCGCCGCGACATGCGCGAGCACGGCATCATAATCGATCCGTGCCTGATGCATCGCCTGGCGGAGAGCGTTGAGATATTCCAATGCGCCCGGATACAGCGCGGCTTTCGCCAGTATGTTCTGCTGTGCAAGATCGGCCGGAAAGAGATTCGACGGTGTATCCGCCAGCAATCGCAGGCGCAGTTGCAGAACGCAAAGCCGCTCGTAGTGACCGAGCATGCGTGCGAATACCGGGACCAGGATGTCGGGCACGGACCCCGCACCCACCGCTTTTCCACGAACAGCGCTCCGCCGACCTGCTTCCATCGCAAGGCACAGCACCTGCCAGGCGAATTCAACGTCTATCAATCCGCCCGCGGACCGCTTGATATCGATAAAATCGGATCTGCGGAACCTGTTTTCTGGTTCCATGCGGCGTCGCATGGTGTCGATGGCGCGCACGTCATCCGCGGTCAGCGCAATTCCATCGAGTACCTCATCGATAATCGCATCGGCTCTTGCGGCAAGCTCCGGATTTCCTCCGGCTATGCGGGCGCGAAGCAGGGATTGTTTTTCCCAGAGCGATGCACGGTCGCGCAGGTACGTTTTCCACGCAGCGATGGAGATCGAAAGCGGAGCGCTCCCCCCTTCCGGGCGCAGACGCGCATCCACTGCGTATCCGGCGTCTTGCAAACCGCGTACAACCTCCGCCGCGGCGAGCTGCGCTTCGTTTCCATTTTCTCCGCTGCGGTCGTGAATGAACACAATATCGAGATCGCTTCCGGGGACAAGTTCGCGATTCCCGTACTTCCCCATCGCAAGCACGATCAGCCGTTCCGCGTTGTCGCTGTGTTCCAGCCGCCTTGCGAGAATACTATCGGCTGTATCCGTGAGTCTGCTTCCATACTCGCCGACCGCTATTGCGCCTGTGAGAAATTCCGCCAGCGCAGAAGTTTCAGCCACGTGCTTGAGGCGCGCATCGTCGAGATGGTGGTCCCACCCACCCAACACCAGCTCAAGCGCGAGAGGATCGGCATCGAGCGCGCGCAGCTGCACCGGAGCAAGAGAGGACAGGCGCAGCAGCACTCCGCGCGATCGCGGCTGTTCAAGGAGACCAACGATTTCTCCTGTCGCGGGGCTGCGGTGGAGCAAATGTTCAAGTGAGGCGAGACAGACGTCGGGGAGCAGTTCGGCGGAGATACCCGTGAGCAGGTCCGGCTGAATCGCATGAAGACGCTCGCGGTGGTTCGCGCTGCGCGGTCTGCTCGAGCGGCCGTCCACGATGTCGCGCAGATACTGTCTCGCCTTCACCACATCCGTGAACGGGCTCACATCGGCATCCGCAGGCTGCTCCGGTTTCTGATCGGGTCCTGCGGCGAGCGCTCCACAGATGCGTGCGACATCTTCGCGTGCAAGATCGAGGCGTCGATCAAAATCGGTGACGGTTTCGCACCCCAGCATCCAGGCGATGCGGGCGCGCGCCTCCGGATCCGACGGCAGCAGATGCGTCTGCTCGAATCGATCGAGTTGAATCATGTGCTCGATGCGACGCAAGAACACATACGCCCGCCGCAGCAGGGCGTGCTCCTCGGGCGTCAGATATCCGCCGGACATCAGGGCATCGAGGGATTGCAGGGTGGACGGTGTCCGGACGGATACATCGGAGGCGCCGTGAATACGCTGCAATGCTTGCAGAGCAAATTCAATATGGCGGATTCCACCGCGCATATGCTTGACATCCAAATCTCCAGACCATCGCTCGCGCAGACGCGCAATCACTTCCGCGAATAACTCCGACGGTAGCCTCCGCAGACTTCGAGGATAGATGAACGGGACAAGTCCGCGCAGCAGCGCATTTCCGAGGTCCCGATCGCCTGCGCACACTCTTGCTCGCAAAAGCATTTGACGCTCCCAGTCGGCTCCGCGGGTTTCATAGTACGAGAGCGTGGCCTGAAGCGACAGAGCGGGTGGTCCGGCGGAACCATCCGGCCGTAGACGCAAGTCCGTGCGATACAGCTGACCTTCAGGAGTCACTTCGGAAAGATTGCGTACGAGTTCGACCACCGCGGCCACAGCCACATCATGCGTGGACGCTGCGCCAAGTGCGGTATGCGAGTCGTACACAATCATCAGATCGATATCGGAACTGTAGTTCAACTCGCGACCACCTAATTTCCCGAGCGCGATAATCGCCACCCCGCATGTCGGAGACACATTGAAACGTCGTTGCGCGGTCTCCATCGCCTGCTCCCACGCGAGTTGGACGATCAAATCAGCGAGCGCACTGAGTTCGCGCATCACGGATTCAATCTCCCGGCGTCCCAGTAGATCGCCCGCTGCGATGCGAAGCAGTTCCCGGCGCTGGAAACGTCGGAGCGCCTGCATCCTGCCATTCGCGGTATCGAAACGTGAAAGAGACTGGCGTGCCTCCTGTTCCATCGCTGTTGCATCTCTCTCGTTTGTGTCCGCTTCCAGCAACAGCCAACGGATCAAGCCTGCATCCCGCACCAGTGCGTCGGTACACCACACCGAAGCGACAAGTAGTCGCAGTAATTCACCGGGTAAGCGCGGGTGCTTCATCAGACTGTCCAGGAGCGATGCGGGATTGAACGCCGCTTCGAGAAGGCGATCGAGATGCACGAGCGCGCGTTCCGGATCGGGAAGCGAAAGGAGTTCACTATCCAGCCGGGATCCGAAATTCGCGGCGCCGTTCTCAAGCGCCTGTGTCGCGCGAACGAGAATCGCGCGATACAATGCATTGCAACGCGACACATCACCGCATCGTTCGAGCACTGATGCCGGCGGTAATGCATGCGCGAGCGCCGTCAGCAGCATTTTTTCCGTATGGGAACGCGGAATCACAATTGAAATGTACGAGCTTCGCGATGCCGATGCGACTCAGGATTTATCGTCATGAAACGGCAGCACGACGCGCCAGCCACCGGCTTCGAAGACGCAGCTTTCGATCACGTCGTCGAGGCGATCAAGTTCGATACCGAGGATGTGTACACCGGCTGAGGCGTAACCGTCGAATAGCACCACGACTTCCGCATCCTCGGGATTCATAAGCCTCAGCCGCACATGCATCGCACGAGGGACCTCATAACCAAGCAACACAAGATTCGCACCGATCCGGATGGGTTCGGTCATAAGCGCCCGCTCGATGGGGATATGCGGCAGCGGTCTCCGCTCCGCGATTGCGGCAGTAGGCAGATCTTCCGGAAAAACACTCTGGTTGCGTGCGCGGTCCACCGAAGCTACCGTTATGGTCGCGCCGGATTGCTCCGCCTGGTAAGAAAGTCGGTCGGCGGGCAACAGCGAAAGCAACTCACGCGCGCCATCATCGCGAAGCACGTACACGGCATAGCCGTGCGCCACATCGCCGTCAGCCGCGGGGGCTGGAGCATCCCAGCTTAGCGTCACTCCGCGATCGCCGTTTTCTCTGCGGAGGTTCCGCGGAGGATTGGGCGGCACCTGGTTTTTCCACGTCAGCGACGGAGGCAGGAGTTTTTTTGAAAATCGTCCGGCGAATGCATTCCGGCGAATGTGTTCGTAGCGAAAAAAGACAATCCCCTCTCCGCCTTGTTCACGAACAGCGTCGATATGTTCGCCGAGATGCGATTTGATATCGTCCTTGTATGCGGCGATTCCGGGGTACACATGCCGCCCTGAACTCCCGTCGCTCCAATCCCTGACGAGCGCTTCGAAATCGATGTGGCTCCCGTTGCGCGTGAGACCCCAATAAATCTGCGGTACGACGTAATCGTGATATCCGCCTTTCAACCATGCGCGCGAATCCTGATAAATGGCGTCGCGTCCTTCCCAGCCTTTTGCCGAAGGCAAATTCCGATAGATCCCGATCGGTGCGGATCCAATGATGAGAGATGGACGAATCGCGCTGAGCCGGCGATACGCATTCTCGACGAGCACGCTGATATTGTTTCTGCGCCAATCGTCACGCGAACCGGAACCACCGTGCCGACGCCACGTGTCCGCATCGTCGAAGCCGCGATCTGCATAGCGGCAGTAATCGAAATGAATCCCGTCGATGTCGTAATTGCGGACAAGTTCTTCCATCACGCGGAGTGTGTACTCGCGCGCTTCCGGGATCCCCGGATCCAGCCACAGATCCTCGCCGTACCGTTTTACCCACGAAGGATGGGCGTGCGCGATGTGCACGGGCGACGATGATGCGGGCATACCGGAACTCCAGATCCGATAGACGTTAAACCAGGCGTGCAACTCAAGTCCGCGAGCACGGGCTTCCGCGATGGCGAACGCAAGCGGATCCCAGCCAGGATCCTTACCCAGCGTGCCCGTCAGCTCCGAGCACCAGGGCTCCAGCGACGAACGATACATCGCGTTGCCGCGTGAACGCACCTGGAAAAACACCGCGTTGAAATTCTGTCGCTGCAGGTCGTCGAAGATGTCGCGCAGCGCCTGCTTTTGTCCTTCCACATTTCCGCGCAGAGAAGCGTTGGGCCAGTCGAGTCCCAGCAGCGTGGTGAGCCAGACACCGCGCAGCTCGCGTGCCGGACCGGAAGCCGACTGTTGGGCCGTCAGCGATCCCGCCATGACGAACAGCAGGAACGGCAGAAGGCAATTGGTCAGGCGCGCCATGGAAACGCTGTCATCGTGTGATGGTGAACGTGTGGATGTTTTTGCCGCGCAGCGAATCTTCCCGCTGCGTCCTCAGAGCGTTGCGCCAGGAGGTCCGTGCACGTGGCGATGAAGGATTCAGAAGATGCGCTTCCTCCAGGAGCGGAAGCGCATTGAGGAAATCCTTGCGTGCGGCGAGGATGTCGCCAAGCGGGACCATCGCCGGTGAATACTCCGGATCGAGCGCCAACGCCTGCCGGAGATACTCTTCCGCGCGCGTAGTGTCCTTCAGCTCCAGCAGGACGAGACCGAGCAAGGTGTTCGTCCTTGATGAAAGCGGATCGGCCTTCGCCGATTCTTCCAGTATGCGGTAGGCTTCATCGAAGCGATTCGCTTGCATCAACCCGGCCGCTTCGATGTTGAGCGAACTCGCCTTCTGTGACATCAGCCGGGTTTTCCCGGGCAGGAACGGATGAATCTCCATGAGCGGAGGCGCGTTGCGGTCCGAGGCCCAGAAGGGACTGACATTGACGACCTCGAAATGATCCCTTTGCGTCGCGATCATTTCCGCTTTTTCATCCTTGAGCAGCGCGACCAGATCCGGAATGCTGCCGATTTTCGGAATGACGTGCGGTGAAACGACGCCGGTCATGTCCACAATGTAGCAGTTGGTGTAAAAGCCCATCGCGCCGGGGAAGTGCGTCGCGATGCGCGTCGCGGGCGTGCTGTTGCCTGCGATCCAGTTCGCCGCGGCAACGGAACGCTCAAGCTGCGAACGCACGGTACGTATGTGCACCACGCGCATGCCGTCCCAATCAACGACCGACAGTACGAAGGCCGCCGTGATCGCGATACCCGCGACGGCGGTGGCGATGATCTTGATGGAAGGACCCGGGATCAGTCCCGTAAGAAACAGCCACAGCGAGCGAATTCCCCAGACGCCGAGCAAGAGAAAGAACGGCAGCGTGGCGAACAGCGTGTGCATCGACAGAACGAACGGGAATATCAATCCTCCCGCGATAATCGTACCCGCGAGGTACACGACGGACATCAGCAGTGGCTGCCGGCGGAGGCGAATGAGATTCCAAACAAGCGTGAGCACCGCTATGCCCGCGAACACTACCAGCGCCGCATGCGCCGAAGTGGAGTAGAAGCGCAATACATCGCCCCAGTAGTCGCTCGACGCTGCGGAGTAGTACTTCAGCTTCGCCGCGACGGTATTCGGAAATATGCTGCCGCTCAGCACAAGGTTGAATACGGCGTAGCCCACCAGGAGAACTGCGCACACCACAGCGCCGATCATCGTGTCACGACGAGATGCGGGCTGAGCGTCCGGTTGTGTTGTTTCCGGTTTGCGTGCGAATGCGTGGTTGTACAACAGGTGTACAAGCGCCGCGAGTATGAATATCAAGCCTTCGGGCCGTACCCACACCGCCAGCCCCGCGAACACGAAAAACCACACCGGTTTTCGCGTCACGTAAAACATCGCCGAGAGCAGTATCGTCGCCGTGAACAGCATGGTCGGAAGCCCCGACACGGCCGCGCTGGCCGACAGCGGCGACACTACGAAAAGAAGACCAACGACCGCGGCCAGGCGTTGATCCTCATCCAGCACATGCAGCGCGAGACGGAACAGCGCATACGAGGCGACAGCGAATGCCGCGATCCCGAGCACGAAGGACGCAGCCACATCCACCCCGAGCGGCAGTCCAAGTAGCGCGAGAAGGAGCACTTGAAGCGGCGCCATCGCACCTGAAGTCACCATGTCCTTGAGGTGATACGAATATGCGCCATGCTCAAGAATATTTTTCGCGAACGTCATCGGAATCCATGAGTCGTCGAACGGCAGTCCGATCTCTCCGAGCGTCGCCTTTTGTGAGATCCAGTATATCGCCCCCGCCACGACCGCCAGCACCGGCAGGAGCACCGACAAAACCGTCAGCCACCGCCGTGGCAGCACATAACGGGTGATCGGTGGTGGAGTTTGCCGAGTGGCCGCTGTGGATTTCTTCTTCTTGCTCATTCGTGGTCCATGTGTTGCTTCATAAACAATCAATCAAAAATATAGCAAATCCGCCGCATCGGAACACGCGGCGGAATGAAGCAAGGATGAAGCAGGCAGGGAACCCGGAGGGCTATCCCCCGTGGCGACCCTGCTTATGACATCTTCCACGATTTGAGTTGTCCTGCCGCCAGTCAACTTCGTCATGCTGATCAGGTCCAAGATTGAAGATTCGCCGTGGCGGTCTCGCCGCAGCGAAATGCCACAAATCGTCAATCCACAATCGTAAATCGTAGATCGTAACTTCCCTGCTTATGACATCTTCCACGATTTGAGTTGTCCTGCCGTCAGTCAACTTTGTCATGCTGATCAGGTCGAAAATCGAAGATTCGCCGTGGCGGTCTCGCCGCAGCGAAATGCCACAAATCGTCAATCCACAATCGTAAATCGTAGATCGTAACTTCCCTTATTCCGGCGATTTCCCCATACACCCATCGGATTGGTTATTGCACCCTGACTGCGCGGGATGTAAGTTTTATCTTTTGAAACAGGGATACGATTCGTTTTGTCACCATCACCTTCCGCCATTCTCGACACCCTGTCCGTGACCACCCTGCCGGGAGTGGGACCGCAACGCGCTCGCGCTCTGGAGTCGATCGGCGTGCGTACGGTGATGGATCTGCTGTACTATTTCCCGCGCCGCTATCTGGACCGCTCCACTATTGTGCGCATCGCCGATCTGTTCAAGTATCCCGGCGAGGTGGTGACCGTCATCGGTGTGGTCGCACGCACGGCGACGCTCACCGCGAAACGCAAACGCTTCGTCGTTACCCTCGCGGACGGCAAACGCAACATGGAGGCGGTGTTTTTCCAGGGACTCAACTATTGGCAGACCGCCTTTACCGAAGGCGAGACGATCGCGATTTCGGGTGCGGTGCAGTTTTTCGGACGCAACGCCAGCATGGTGCATCCGGATATCGACAGACTGCAGGACGAGGAATCACTGGATTTCATCAATACCGGCGGCATTATTCCCGTCTATCCTTCCGGCGCGGATCTTGAAAAAGTCGGGCTCAATCGCCATGGAGGTTTCCGCAAGCTTCTCCACACGGCGCTGCAGCGGCATCTCGACGAAGTGCTCGATTGGGCCGACCCAGGATTCCTGAAGCGCGAGCGTCTCATTCCATTGCGCCACGCACTCGAAAGCATTCATCACCCGCAATCGATGGATGCACTCGAACACGCGAAGCGCCGGCTGATCTACGACGAATTCTTCTTGCTTTCCCTGCGGCTCGCGCTGCGCCATCGGATGCAGGGGCAGGCCGCGCCGGGTATCGCGTTCACAGCAGAGAGCCCTACGGCGCGTGGACTCGTTGATCGCCTTCCCTTCGAACTCACCGCGGCGCAACGCCGCGTACTCCGCGAAATCGTTGCCGACATGCGCCTGCCGCACCCGATGAACCGCTTGCTGCAAGGAGACGTCGGTTCCGGGAAGACCATCGTCGCCCTCCTCGCCATGCTCGTAGCTGTAGACAATGGCCACCAGTGCGCGCTCATGGTCCCGACGGAAATTCTCGCCGAGCAGCATTACCGCGGCATTACGTCGATGGTGAACGATCTCAGCGTGCGCATCCGTCTGTTCACCGGTCAGCAGTCGGCATCGGAACGCGCCGAGATTCTGGGACTCATCGCAGGTGGCGGTGTTGATATTGTGGTGGGGACGCATGCACTGATTCAGGAAGGCGTAGATTTCAACAAGCTCGGTCTCGTCATCATCGACGAACAGCATCGCTTTGGTGTGAGCCAACGCGCGACCCTGCGCATGAAAGGCACGACACCGGATGTGCTCGTCATGACCGCCACGCCCATTCCCCGCACGCTCTCGATGACGCTGTACGGAGATCTCGACATCTCGATCATCGACGAGCTGCCCGCGCATAGAAAGCCCGTCCGCACGGCCATCCGTTTCGAAGCGGATCGCGGCGCGGTGGATGGCTTCATCCGTGAGGAAGTGGAGCATGGAAATCAGGTGTACATCGTCTTCCCTCTCGTCAGCGAATCGGAGAAACTCGATCTCAAAGCGGCGAACGAAGAATATGAACGTCTGCGCCTCGGTGTGTTTTCCGATCTGCGACTCGGTCTTCTGCACGGCCAGATGAAACCTGATGAAAAGGATGCCGTGATGATGCGCTTCAAGCGTCGCGAACTGGATATCCTCGTCTCCACCACCGTCATCGAAGTCGGGGTGGATGTACCTGACGCCACGGTGATGGTCGTCGAGCACGCCGAGCGCTTCGGACTCGCTCAGCTGCATCAGCTTCGGGGACGCGTGGGACGAAGCGAAAAACAGGCATATTGCATATTGATGACGGAAAAGCGCATCTACTTCGCGGGCAATTCCGTGACCGGCGATCGGAAGCAGGTTTCGGATCTGCGGCGGCGTCTCGACACCATGCGCGAAACGACGGACGGCTTCCGCATCGCCGAAGTGGACATGGCCATCAGGGGTCCAGGCGATCTCTGGGGCACGCAACAGAGCGGCTTCCCGGAATTCCGTCTTGCAAATCTGCTTGAGCACGGCGACATCCTGCTGCAGGCCCGCGCCGCGGCTTTCGCCATCATCGAGAGCGATCCGCAAATTAGAAAAGACGAGCACGCGGGCATACAAGCGCAGCTTGGCGCTAAGCTTCGCGATTCCATGAGCATGATCACGATTTCGTGACGATACAGCGAAGGAGAAACAGGTATGTACATCTATGGACGCAATCCCGTAATCGAAGCGCTGCGGTCCGGCGCAACGATCGCGAAGATATTCCTGCGCTTCGGTACGCATGGAAACGCGGTGGAGGAAGTCAAGCGCTACGCCCGTGATCATGGCGTACAGGTGTTGGAGCTGCCGAAACAGAAATTCGAACGACTTGGCAACACCACCGATTCGCAGGGTATCGTCGCATTGATCGAGGAGGCGCGTCTTGTCACGCTCAACGAACTCCTCGCTGATACGCGCGAACAGGATCCGCCTTTTTTCGTCGCGGTGGATGGTGTGACCGATCCGCGCAATCTCGGCGCCATCATCCGCTCTGCTGAATGCGCGGGTGTGCACGGCATCATTCTGCCTCAGCGCGAATCCTCCCCCATCACGGACACCGTTGTGAAAACCTCCGCCGGAGCAGTCGCGCACATGGCCATCGCGCGCGTGGGCAATCTGCATCAGTCGCTCGAACTGCTCAAGGAAGAAGGAATCTGGCTCGCTGGACTGGATGCGGACGGCGGCACGGATCTGATGGAACTCGACGGCTATCGTCCTCTTTGCCTCGTCGTCGGCAGCGAGGGGCACGGCCTCCGTCATCTCACAAAAAAAACATGCGACATCATGGTCCGCATCCCCATGTGGGGACACATCGATTCCTTGAACGCTTCCGTCGCCGCCGCCCTCGCGATGTACGAAATTCGGAGAAAGAGGGTGTGAATCGGAGGGAGGTGAAGGGTGAAAGAGGAAGGTAAAGAGTGAAGAGTAAAGGGTAAAGGGGTCTGTTACGCAAGGCGCGTACCGTTTCATTTCATGGGTGACATGTTGGGTAAGGGATATCGTAAACAAGTACCGTCACCCTGAGCGCAGCACCCGCGGTTGAGTGTTGGGCGTTTGCTACTTACTTCCACGGGTGCGGAGTCGAAGGGCTGCGTTCGGCTTCCTCGGTGTTTGCAAGTACGTACCCCATGATGTCATGAGCAGCGAGTTTCGTCTACGCTCAACTACCTGAAGCGGTCCCTGAGCGAAGTCGAAGGGCGGCGTCCGAATTATTCAAGCTTTTGCAGGTCCGTACTGCCTAATATCATAAGCAGGAGCGAAATGATTGTGCAAGGATTGTGAGATCGGAGCAGAATCCGTTGTAAAGAGAGAGGAGGGAGGTCGTATCCGTTCCATGTAGAGACGTTGCATGCAACGTCTCTACATGGAACGGATACGGACGGAAGGATCCCCTTCGTACTTTCTTATCCGCGTTTATCCACATTCATCCGTATAATGGGGCACATATTCACCCCTCAGGTCACAGACTCACATCAGCAAAGCGCGGGCGTTCAACTTGTAACTGAAAATCGTAGATTACATGGCTGAATCCGATTGAAACGGACCAGACGCAGTAAATGCACAGAATCACAAAGAGCATCTATGAAAAAGATTTTCGGCTGGATACGATCGATGTACCGATGGGTCGAGGGATTCTCGACAAAACCCGGCGCCTTGTGGGCGCTGTTCATCATCGCATTCGCGGAGTCCTCGTTTTTTCCCGTCCCTCCGGATGTGCTGCTCATCGCATTGGCCGTCGCGATGCCAACGCGTTCCATGAAATTCGCGGCGATATGCGCTCTCGGCTCGACTCTGGGCGGCATATTCGGATATTTCATCGGGTACGAATTGATGGAAGCCGTTGGCCGCCCCATCATCGATTTCTACAACGCCAATGCGTACTGGGTAAAAGTTGAAGAAGCGTATCGGGGTCCCATCGGGGTATGGTTCCTGCTTGCCGCGGCGTTCACTCCCATTCCCTACAAAGTCGCCACGATAGCGGCGGGCGCCACGCAGATGCCTATCATCCCCTTCATCATCGCGTCGGTCGTCGGCCGGTCAGCCCGCTTTTTCTTCGTCGCCGGCCTGATCTGGAAATTCGGTCCCAGCATCAAACTCTTCATCGACAAATATTTTGACAAACTTTCCATCGCCTTCGTCATCCTGCTTGTGCTCGGCTTCGTGGCGGTGAAGTACGTTTTTTGAGCGAAGAGCGGGGAGCTAAGAGCTAAGAGCTAAGAGCTAAGAACTAAGAGCTAAGAGCAGAGGGCGGAGGTGTTGAGTTCGCGTTCAACTGCTTCTAGTGCATTAGATTAAAAGAGAAAGGAGCCTTTTACGCCCCTTCCTTTTTTTTACAGATTTTTCTCGAAGGAACTCTTGGCGCTCAGCTCTTGGCTCTATGCTCTTCGCTCTTCGCTCTTCAATCCCCGCTCTCCGCAAAACGAAGGGCCGCCCCGGCGGGCGGCCCCTCTGTCAAATACCGATGATCAACGTGGAAGTCTATTTCGACAGGACCATCTGCCTGGTCTGAACAACATCACCCGCGGTCATGCGGTACAGGTAGGTCCCGGTCGGCAGACTGCTCGCGTCGAAATCGACACTGTAGCGGCCGGCGGGGACGAGGTCATTCACCAATTCAGCCACTTCCATACCGAGGCTGTTGTACACTACGATACGGACCGTGCGTTCTTCAGCCATGTTGAATGTGATGGTGGTCGTGGGATTGAAAGGATTCGGGTAGTTCTGCTCAAGACCGAAACTCGTCGGAATGTCATCGCCGACCTTCCCGTATATGAAGTACGGTTGAGCCAGCGCGATATTGCCGCCGATGTTCAGTTCATTGAAGTCGAACACCTTCACCAGGTTCATCGCGGGATCCGAGGCGGAACTCGTGCCCATGATCGGATCTTCCCACCTGCCCTGCGGCACGGCCTGACGCACGCCGCGGAGCTGGTTGCGGTCGTTCACCATCGTCGCTTCCTGATCGCTATACGGGAAGGTGATGTTCGCCGTCCAGCCTGTGCCGGTGTGCGTGATCTGCCAGTAGCGCTTCACATACAGCATGCGCGCCAGGTTCAGCGGCAGCTGATTCGGGTAGACGCGGATGGTCATCGAGTTGATCACGCCGCTCGTCACTTCCACCGTCGCGATCGGGGTGCCCGTGATCGGTGCGATGAAGTTGTAGGTGTTGCCGGCGGTCATCAGGCCCATCGGCGCTTCCTCGTATGGAGGACCGCCCTTCGAGCCGGCGTTCACGATGCGGAGTTCCACATCGATCGTCAGCGGTTCGTTCGTCGCGACCAGACCGAAAGCGGGAGGCGGGAAGTCATCGTTGAACAGAATGCCGTAGAACGTGATCTGACCCACGTGCAGACCCGGCGCGAGACCGTTGGGATTGACCGTCATCGTGAAATCCTGGAACTGACGCGGCCGCGGGGGGGTGAAGTTGTACCCTTGCAGCGTAGGCTCCGGCGTCGCTTTCGTGAGTGTGATCCATGGCGTCGTGGTCTCGACGTCCCAGAGGAAGTCGCCATTGAAACCGTAAATGTTCGTCATCGAGGCTACCTCGTACGTCCGAGTGATCAGACCAGGGGTCTTGTAATTAGCCTGAAGCTGAATCTTTTTCGCGGGCGTGTCGATGAAGGTATTCAGCGGATCGCCGGGGAAACCAAAAGCGATTTTTGGCGGCGGCGAGGGATTGTCGTCGAGCACGATGTCATCAAGCACAACGGCGCCCGCGCCCGCGTTGCTTGTCACGCGGAAGCCAAGGTAATACATCCCTTCGATATCGGGAGTGTTGAAATAAGGATCCATACCGCCCGCAATTTGTTTCGCGGACATGAATGCCGTATTCGTGAAATTCGAGAATGTCGCGAACGTCGTCATCGAACCCGGATCCGGGCTCGTTCCGTACGCGACTTCGAGTTTCTGTGCGGCGCCCGTCGCCGATTTCGCCTGGAAAGCTATACGGTAACTCGCGCCACCCATCAGATATGCGCCCGGTGCGAACGTCCAGTCGTTGCCGGCCTGCGCGTCGCCCGGATATTCAAGCGCATTAGAGGCGGACATACCCACGCCATTGGCCACGCGCCAGGTTGCGCCGCCATTGTCATCCTGCACCATCCACGGATAATCCAGGAATCCCGCATAATCCGTAAATGCCGGCGCGAGCATCGAGTTGAAGTTCTCGTTGCCGTGGACCTTCGAAAGGTCGATCTTCCGCGTGTCGCCGCCGCCGTCGTTCGCGCCGTTCAAGTCCTGCGCCCAGAACGCCCGCGCGAATACCGTCAATGCCGGGGAAGGTGCAAGTCCGGTCAGCTGCTGCGTGAACGTCACCTTGCTTTTGCCGGCGATCCAGATCGGATTGAAAATTTGTGCCACCCCATCGAATTCACTCGCCGGCATGCCGCCAACTTTGTATATAACCGTAACGCTGCCGGGATCAGCGCTCAAACCAGCGTTCCTCAGTACAACGTCGACGTCGTGCATGGCCGCTCCTTCAAGACGCGCCCAGTCGTCGTCCGCATAGTTCAGACGCACGTCGTCAATAGCGACGTCGAATTCAGGGGGCGGGGCGGGATATTCATCGGCGCCGATACACGGAGTCAATCCGCGCGGCTCGCCGTCATAATCGTCCGTAATACCCGGGAACGACACGCCCGCCTGGTAACCCACATGCGAGCGGCTGTGCACGTCGGTCGCGCTGACGAAGTATGGATTTCCGTAAACAGAATTCTGGTTGAATCCGGGGCTCGCAGCTTGCATCGCGGCAAGTGTGGAATAGCTTGTCCCCTGCCAGTAGTAATAATCCGTGCCCGTGCCGAAGCGGTAAAAGGCATTGTTGTCAAACAGACTGAAATCAACCGCTGTACCCGAGCCCTGCTGGTACTGTGCGTAGAATGTGCCTGAACCTTCCAACGCAATCCAGTTGTTCGCAAACTTGTTGTCGTAGGCGGTGGTCTCGCCATAGCAATAAAGACCGTATACCGTGCCGGTGGTTTTCATGAACACCGAGTTGTACACGCAGTCGGTGTACCGCGGGTAGCTCACGTACAGACCGTAATTCGTCGATGTACCGTTTGAGGTGACCATGTTGTTGTATACCTTCGCCCGATTGCTCGTCGATGCATAATAATTGTTGGGGCGATAGACGTACAGCAGATAATACGAGGAGAATCCGTAGTTGTAGCTGATCTCGGGACCGTTGTTTGGATAGTAGATATAATACGCATACCCACTGCTGGTCGTAAAGGTACCCGACGTACGCTGAACGGAGCGGTTTCCTCTCACTACGAGTTCTCCGCCGGGATAGTACAAATAGAATCCCGCGTAGTAGAAATCCGTCACCGCGTTGTTGATAAACTGATTGCCTGCAGCGGTGGTGTAATCGGACGAGCCCGATCCATTCCAGCGTATGCCGTAGTAACCACCCGTGATTGCGTTATCCTGGATCAGGTTGTAGTTCCCATGATCACCTGTGGAACTGTACGATGTCATCGTGCTGGCACAGATGCCGATCTGATAATTGGATGATCCGCTGGCGTACGGTTCGAGCTTGCAGTTGCTGATTTCGTTGTAATCGGCCGAGTTGGTGAAAAGGAAGCAGTACCCGTAGTCGACGCCCGTCACCCGCACAGTGAGATTCTTGAATTTCACATAGTCAGCTCCATTGAGCGTAACTACGCGATCATAGGCGTTGGGGCAGCCGTGCTGCAGGATGCGCGAGGCGGCGTTAGCTGTCCCACCGTCAAAGGTGATGGTGTTCGTCGAACTTGCCCCCACTATCTCCGGAATCGTGATGGCCTCCAGGTAGGTGGCTGCAGCCACCTGGAACGTCACCGCACCGCTGATTCCAACCGTTGTCAAAGCTGCGACGGCATTGGTGAACGATGTAAAGTTGCGTGTACCCGTCCCGACAGGATTAATCGTGTAAATGCCACTCATCAATTCGATGATGCTTCTCGATCCGGCTGGATTGGTTACTGTCGGAACACGCGCGCTACCATCTACGACCATACCGGTGCACTGCGCATCAACCACATGTCCCGTGGTCGCCGTCGGGGAGATGTTGTAGGCGAGCCAGAAATAATTGTTGCCTGACCCCAGCACCTGCGATCCGTTCACGGTAAATGTCCCGCTGGGATTGCTGACCGTGCTGCCGAATTGATTCGTGGCGGCGAAACTGGCGCTGCTGCCGGTGTAGAACACCTTTGCCGCCGTCATGTTCGCTGTGCTGGTCGAACCGGTGGTGTTGAGGGTAAAGGATGTTGCCGAAATCGGTGTCTGACTGCCGCTGGTGACAATCTGCATGCCGATAATTTCCTGATCGTTCGCGCCTGTCGCTATCGGCGTGGTGTTGTTCTGCGTCGTTGTGGACGAGGTGTAGGTCATCGGTCCCGATGCGCTGAGATCGAAGCCGAAATTGTACCGGTTGCCGCTGTTTGACGTGGGAGCAGCGGTGGAGCATCCACCGGATGAATAGAGCCGCCTCGGCGTTGGTGTGGCTGAGACGTGTCGAAGATATATACCGTTGACGTATCCCTCCTGGCAAATAATCACGACGAGATGCTGGCTCGGATCATACGCGAATGGTGTCGTGAGCGTGATTCCCACCCAGTCGTTGGTATTACCGGCCGGAATAAGTGTCGTCGCGGCATAGTAGCACGTCGTCACTGGAGTAAAGTAGGTCGTTGTCGAGGACGGCCAGGTCGCGGACTGGCCTATCTTGATCGTCAGATTTGTAAATGTCGATTGGGCCGTGGAATTGCTGCGTTGCACGTAGACTCGCGTGATGTTGCCGGTGAACGCCCCGGTGAATTCCCCCGCCGAATACTGCAACTGTATCTTGTTCGTCGAGGAAGCGAGTGGATACGTGTTGGAACCGCTCGAATTCGCCGGCGTCGAAAATTGCGGCGTGGTCTGTGCCGCAAGGTGACCCGTAAACAGGGCGATGATCATGAGCAGCGCAGAGAAGGCCCGGGCCATGGGAAAAGCCCTTGATATCGTAAATGAACGATCCATACAGCACCTCGTATAAATGAGAATGGGATGGGAATAGAATTATAGAGAAAAACAAGTCTTCCGGATGGATGACGCACGCGGATAGATCCGGATGCGCGGCAACTGAGATGTGCTGAAAAACCGTCCCCTTTCATGAGCAGCACATGCGCAGTGCATATACTTGTAACATTTCAACGAATGAAGTGTCATTTACTCATGTGGCGACTGCCAGGTACCATGCGGACAGTGTTGAAGGCGGTCAGCGTGAAGCCCGGGGTTCAGCGTCGCATAAACAGTACACTACTCAGTTCCCGCCGTTGCCTGTAACGCAGCGGCGGGACTGGTTTTACAAACAGGTGCTTCCGATCGTGTTCCATCTTCGTCGGGATGGAATATTGATACTACACGGGGGTCGCGGGGCAGCGTGGGAAAATGAATATGAGATCGCGCTGAGGGTACGCGGCCGACGAGATTACGAATTCACAGCAAAGGTGCGAATAAAAGGCCAGAAAAGCAAGATATCTGATTCCTCCCCCAAGCACCTTCCCCCAGGCTATCTTTACTACCGGGAGAGTTCCCCCCTGGAGCCAACGGATTCAGACGACATGCGGAAGACACGCTTGTCTTACCGGCGTGTCGTTTCGTTCACGATCGACTAATCGGGACGCTGATTGCGAGCCGGGCTTGTTTGCAGCCGGAGTCTCGCTCCGCAGGAATGGAGGTGGAGGCAGGGATCACTGGATGCGCGGTACGTACAACATGCCGCGATCCACGAATACTGAGGTTCGAGCACCGGATGCTACGGTCATGCGCCACATCCGGGATACTGTAGGCTCTGTCGAAATACCGGAGCCAATTGTTATTCCGCCTTGAATTCCGATGTGTGATGGAATTCTATCGACTTGAACATCTCCTTCGCCGCATTGAACGACCAGCTACCCTCGGGTAGATACACCGGACGCTCGTCCTTGTCCCACGCGATGTGATGCTGCTGCAATTTCATGAAGCGTTCGAGTTCCGGTTTGTCTGCGGAGGTGAACCAGAACGCCTTGAATATATTCAGGAGGCGGAAATCAACCGAAGCGCCGTACTCTTCAAGCAACCTGAACTGGATCACTTCATACTGCAGCTCGCCGACGGTACCGACAATTTTTTCATTGCCCGACTGCTTCATAAACAATTGCGCCACACCTTCGTCGGTAAGCTGACGTATCCCTTTGTCGAGCTGCTTCGATTTGAACGGGTCCCTGTTGACGACAAGCTTGAATATTTCGGGTGAGAAACTGGGAATGCCTTTGTATGCGAGATCCTCACCCTCGGTCAGGGTATCGCCTATCTTGAAGCTGCCGGTGTCGTACAGTCCGACCACATCGCCCGGCCACGCTTCGTCCACGACGGTGCGTTCGTTCGCCATGAATGCGGTGGGCGACGTGAAGCGCAGCTCCTTGCCGAGCCGCGTGTGCCTGTAAAATTTTCCGCGTTCGAATATGCCCGAACAAACCCTGCAGAAGGCGATGCGCGCCCTGTGGTTGGGATCGAGATTCGCATGAATTTTGAAAATGAAGCCGGTGAAAGCGTCTTCGTCGGGACGCACCACGCGCGTGGTCGTCTCGCGCGGCTGGGGCGACGGCGCTATCGCCACGAAGGTTTCAAGCAGTTCCTTCACACCGAAATTGTTGATCGCGCTGCCGAAAAACACCGGTGCGAGATAGGCCTCGTGATAGTGCGACTCATCGAAGGCCTCGTACATTACTTCGATCAGGTCGAGGTCATCCCGCAGCTTGGCGGCGGCTCTCGCTCCGAGCTGTTCGTCGACGACCGGACTCTGAACATCATCGATGTGCACGACGTCATCGGCGACCGTGGTTTTACTTGGCGAAAATAAATCGAGCTGCTGCCTGGCGATATTGTAGACTCCCTGGAACTCATGACCCATACCGATCGGCCATGTCAGCGGCCTTGTGTGTATGCCAAGTTCATTTTCCAGTTCATTCAGAAGTTCGAACGGCTCGCGCCCCTCCCTGTCCAGCTTGTTGATGAAGACGATCACCGGGGTGCTCCGCATGCGACACACATCCATCAACTTACGTGTCTGTTCCTCGACGCCCTTGCCCGAATCGATGACAAGTATCACGCTGTCCACGGCAGTGAGCGTACGGTAGGTATCTTCCGCGAAATCCTTATGACCGGGCGTGTCGAGGATGGTGACCTTGTAACCGTTGTATTCGAAGCCCATGACCGACGTGGCGACGGAAATACCGCGCTGTTTCTCGATTTCCATGAAATCGGATGTCGCCGTCTTCCTGATTTTATTGCTCTTCACCGCTCCCGCGGTATGGATGGCGCCTCCAAAGAGAAGGAGCTTTTCCGTAAGCGTTGTTTTCCCCGCGTCAGGGTGACTGATGATGCCGAAGGTGCGCCGGCGTTCAAGTTCTTGCGATTTCATGCGGTACGATATTCAATGATTGAAAAGGCCCTTTGTACGCGGCCTGAGCTGGGAATCCAAAACGTGGGAGGAAGACAGTACGACGATCCCTTGAATGCAAGCGTCCGCATCAGGGGGGAGTGAGGGCGGTGTTTGATATGAAATTCACCATAACCATAAAATTTATCGAGAAATGCGGAAGGAAGCAAACAAAGCGCGAAACGCGGAATACTCTGTGCTGTTCGCTTTACGCGCCCCGCTTCGCTCTTCGCTCTTCGCTCCATGCTCCACGCTTATGCTCTCCGCTGTAATGGCAGCCCAAGCTCGCGCGCGAGAACATCCGCGAGGTGATCGCCTTCCATGCTGAAAGGCCAGGTGAACAACGTCTCGATTGGATGATCGGCCATGATGTCATGCAACGCTGCAAGCGCGAGCCGCCGCGCGATTCCCTTGCCGCGAAACTCTTCGAGCACAAGCGCGGAGCATAGATATACTGTCTGGTACGGGATCCCAACAGGTGTTTCGTGCAGAAGAGGTTGTTCCCCGATTTCCCCAGAGAGGAAGCGATCCATCAATGCACGCGTCGTCGGGATGACGAGCATCCAGGCCACAGGACCGTTCCCATCTGTCTCCTCGGACATCGTCGCCGGATGCAGCCGCTGAAGCTTGGCGCGGTCTGTTTCCGTCATACTCAATTGCTCCGGATCGTTTTTCGCATCGAAAAACTCTTCGGCAAGGCGGATCATACGCTCGAAGTTTGTAGTCATATCTGGGAGCTAAGAGCAGAGAGCTAAGAGCAGAGAGCTAAGAGCAGAGAGCTAAGAGCAGAGAGCTAAGAGCCAAGAGCCAAGAGCCAAGAGCCAAGAGCCAAGAGCCAAGAGCCAAGAGC
>CAYJMN010000008.1:0-114195 GCA_964371045.1 uncultured Chromatiales bacterium
TCTTTGCGCGGCTGCTCCTGCTAATGACATCGTGTAAAATCGGCTTAAACAGGCCGGATTCCATAGTTTCACCAAATGGGAAAATAATGGACTCCGCGCATAGATGTCATCCTTGAAATGGACCGGTGTGCGGCGCTGGTGGGCACACTCAGGGTGACGGTATTGACTAGAGCATCGGAACCCTGACCCCCGATGTCATTAGCAGTGAGCCACCGCGGCAAGATCTCAAGATTATGCTCTGAGATTGCTCGGTGGCGTCTCGAAGGTCGCAGACTCTCTCCAGGCCATGATTCATTCCGTAACGCACGAAAAGACTCGCCTCTTGATGATGTCTTACGCTGGAAGAAACAGCGAACCTCCATGGACGAATGCGTACACCGATTCACGCGGATTCTTGCGGATGTACGCGGATAGGAGCTTTTATACTTCAGATCCGATCGATTTCTGCATTTTTGGTTACACCATCCCGGGATTTGACAAGATTCCGCTTTTTAAATGACAAGTACAGGTTTGCCGAAAACATCCTCTAATGAACTACCTCGCCGCAAGCAGCGGGGAATTTGACCCATAGAGATTAGACATCTTATCCGCGCCAATCCGTGTTCATCCGCGAAGATCCGCGTACGTATTCTGCCTTGTATGGCATGATGAAGAGGCGATTTTCCTCGTACGCTGTGGGACCAATCACCTCGCCGCGGCGGGTTGCTCCGATATTCCATCGGCGTCTGCAGGGCCCGAGGCGGGCTCGTTCGATTTTCCTTCGGCGCCCGAAGAGTCGATCAAATGCACATCCCGCTGGGGGAAGGGTATTTCAATGTCGTGCTCCTTGAACTTCCGCCAGATACTGTAGTAGAGCACGCTCTTGAGCACACCGGGGCGATCAGTGTATTGGGAAGTCCAGACGCGAAGATTAAATAAAAGAGCGCTGTCTCCGAATTCCGCGAACAGCAGGTCGGGCTTGGGATGGCTGAGCACGCCGGGCGTGGACAGTGCGACTTCGAGCAGAAGTGCGCGAATGTTCTCAGGATCCTCTTTGTAGGACACGCCGACAGGGAAACTGAAGCGCACCACCCGACTGGTGTGGCTCCAGTTGATGACGGTACCGGAGATGAATTCGGAATTCGGTACGATAATGGAAACCTCATCATTCGTGATGATCGTCGTCGCGCGCATCGAGATATCCACGACGTTACCTGCGATGCCCGACACCTCGATCCTGTCCCCCACCTTGATCGGCCGCTCAAACAGTATAATCAGCCCGCTCACGAAATTGTTGGTGATGTTCTGCAGGCCGAATCCGATTCCCACGCCAAGAGCGCCGAGCAGAATCGTCAGACTGCTCAGATTTATGCCGGCGGTCTGCAGGATGACGATAAAACCAATTGTGAGCAGCCCGTAACGGACGATGGAACCCACGGCGATGCGCACGCCGAGTTCGATGTCGCTCTTCGCAAGCGCACGGTACACAATGAACCTGGTCGCCCTCGACGTGACGTAATACATGACGACAAAGAGTATCAGCAAATACGCCAGAGTCCATGCAGTCAACGTGATAGTACCGACGGTGAACAGCGGGACGTGCAGCCAGTAACGGACGAATTCCCATATCTCGGATAATTTTTCCATAGTTCCACCTTAAAACGGAAACAGAACGGGTATCATCGCAACTGAGAGCACCCAGAACAGGAAACTCAGCGGGGCGCCGACTTTTGTGAAATCGGTAAATTTATACCGTCCGACACCGTAGATCATCGTGTTGGTTTGGTATCCCACGGGCGTCATAAAATCCGCGGATGCCGCGAAGGTTACCGCCATAAGAAACGGCCTGGGGCTTACGCCCATCGTCGTGGCCGCGGCTATCGCTATCGGAGTTAGCAGCACAACCGTTGCGCTGTTCGACATGACGCCGGTAAGCAGCATGGTTACGATATAAAGAGCCGCGAGTACCGCAACGGGTCCGAAGTCACCCAGCGTGTTGATTATCGTGTCGGACAGAAGCAGCGCAGCACCTGTTTTCTCAAGCGCTATGCCGAGCGATAGTATGCCTCCCAGCAGAAAAATGACCTTCCAATCGATGGCATCGTAAGCCTCCTCGAGTGTCAGACAGCGCGTGACGACCAACAACACCGCACCAACGATCGCCGCAATCATTATTGGGAGGAAATTAAATGCGGCGGTAACAATGATGGCCACCGTTATGAGAAGCACGGGAATAAGGCGATTGGTTTTGAATCGCGGGATTTCGACGTCCGACACAATGACGAAATTCCTGTTGGATCGCAGCTGCGCGGAGTGTTCCTTCCTCACTTCGATGAGGAGCGCATCCCCAGCCTTCAATCGTGTTTTTCCGAAACCTTTGTGCAGCAGCTCCCCATTATGCCGCAACGCCAGCATATTCGCATTGAACACGCCGCGAAAATTCGCGGCCTTGATCGTCTTGCCAATCAGCCAGGAGCCGGGGGCCACCACCGCCTCAACCAGCTGCAGTTCTTCGTCATCGAAATCCTTATGCTTGAGGTAATTGTCCGCCTTCATGGTGATCCCAGCGCGATCCTTTAGTTGCTGGATATGCTCCACGTCGCAGCGAACCCGCAGCGTGTCATTTTCACGCAAGATGATATCGTCCAGGGATCGAAAGAGACGTCGGCCATCACGGATTACCTCAAGGATGTCAATCTCCATTTCCTTCACCAGCGGCGATTCAGAAAGTCGCATACCGACCGAGGACGCTTCCGGGAGCAGCACGATATCGGTAAGGTATTGATTCATTTCGTAGCGGTCGGTAAGTTCACCTTCGGTCGCGCGATCAGGAATAAGCCGTATACCGATAGCGATCATGTATACGATACCCACAAGAAAAAACGCCCCACCCAGCAATGTAAATTCAAACATTCCGAGCGGAGGCTGTCCATGCGCAACTGCAATGGAACTGACGACAATATTCGTCGATGTACCGATCAGCGTACAAACACCGCCGAACATCGAAGCGAAGGAAATGGGTATGAGCAGACGGGAAATACTAATCGAATTTTCAATTGAGACGGTGAGCATGATCGGAATGAAAACCGCAACCACGGGCGTGTTGTTGATAAATGCCGACAGTATTCCGACGGCGAGCATCGTGCTGGCGATCCCCAGCCGATAATCGTAGCTAAAGACTCGCGTACATAACGTACCGAGATAATCAACCGCACCTGTATTACGGAGACCCGCACTGAGAATGAACATCGCCGCGACCGTCACCGTCGCAGCGTTGCTGAAACCCGACACTCCGTCTTCCGGCGTAATAATCCCGCTGAGAACCAGGATTCCCATCACAATGATCGCCGTGAGATCGACGCGGATTTTTTCCGTGGCGAACATCAGCACCGCAAGTACAATAACTGCGAGAACGATGATCATGTCAACTGTCATTGCATCCACCCTCTCAAGTAATGTTCACGGACGCGGCGGAGTCGGAATACCGTACTCCTCTTCGTTCCATGGTTCGATCAGTGATATCGCCGTTGTTGATTTCCGTAACGTTCTAATACTACAAAAAAAGAAACGAAATGCAATGATCCACCGCGCGGACAGGCGGCCACATTGTGCGGATCTCCTTTTGTCGCAGAGATCGCGACTGGGCCACATTGTGCGGATCTCCTTTTATCGCAGAGATCACAGAGGGCACCGAGGGCACAGAGAGAAATTTAGAGGGCGCATCTCGAAAGCTATGTTGCAGTTGACAGAGCAAGTTGATGGATTTTTCACACGATTTTCCACAGACTCAGGTAAATCAGACATTCAACAAAATATCTCTGTGCCCTCTGCGCCCTCGGTGCCCTCGGCGATAAAAAGTTGACACGCACAATGCGTCCCGACCACACAATGCGCTCTTCGTATCCTCGATGATCAAAAGTTGACGAGGCCTCGCGTTGTTGCAGGTGGCCAGATTGTGCGGATCTCCTTTTGTCGCAATAGGCTACATTGTGCGGATCTCCTTTTGTCGCGGAGATCGCAGAGCGCGTCTACGTCACCGTGGAGATCAAATACGCGGTATACCCAACGAATACAACGAGCAGAATTGCACCTTCAACGCGATTGAGTCGCTTCGCCTTGTGAAACCCGAACACCATCACGAAGAGCAGGAAGGTGACAACCACCATGACGGGATAGTCGCGAGTGAGCAGCTCAGGTGGCACGGTGATCGGCGCGATGCCACCCGCAATCCCGACGACAACGAGGGTATTGAAAAGATTCGACCCGATGATATTCCCGAATGCGATGTCGTGCTCGTTCTTTCGCGCCGCGGCGACGGAAGAGGCGAGTTCCGGGAGCGAGGTCCCTAGCGCGACCACCGTGAGACCAATAATGAGATCGCCAACTCCGAGCTGCGTGGCGATTTCCACGGCTCCCCATACAATGACGCGCGAGGCTGCGATAAGAAACAGCAGGCCACCGAAGGTCAGCAGAAGAGCTTTTCGCAACGGAATAACTTCTCTTGTAAGCTCAGCCAGCATATCCTCGCCGAGTTCGTCCGATTTCTTCCTCGCACTTTGCCACACCGTCCAGCCCATCAGCCCCGCGAACACGAGGAGCAAAACCACTGCATCCAGTTGTGACAACCTTCCATCGTAGAGCTGCCAGCCGGTGAGACCCGTCACACCGAGCAATATCGGAATCTCAAGGCGCACGACACCGGAATCGACTTGAATCGGAGTGATCAGCGCGGTGATGCCGAGGATGAGTGCGATGTTGGTGATATTCGATCCATAGGCGTTGCCGAGCGCGAGACCGGCATTCCCTTCGTAGGATGCGAACGCCGACACAACCATCTCGGGCATCGAAGTACCGAAACCGACGATGACCATACCGATGAGCAGCGGTGACATGCCGAAATGCCGGGCCGATGCCGCGGCGCCGTCAACGAAGCGATCGGCGCTCCAGATGAGCACGACGAGTCCGACGATCAGCGCGCCGGCAGCGAGACCAAAGCTGTGTAGTTCCATGAATCCAGTTGTCGTTCCCTCCGGCCGGTTACCCCGGCGCCACGGTGTTCCCGTGTGTCTGTGCGGAAGCTCAATTTTCAACATACAACTTCGCGAAAGAATTCCGCCACGGCACAACGAGGTTGATTGTGGATTGCCGCTGTTCCGATTGCGGATTGTGGACGGGGCCTCGCGATTTCACGTGTGTGAGAGTGGGTGTACTCCCTTTATGTGCTATTTACATACGAATGAGTCTGTTCAATGTGGCCGAACGATTCACATGCCCGACATGAATCCTGGCGCGCGACAGTTGGCTTCTGTGGTGGGATGTAACCCGGGAGCCATGACGACTGTCAATCTTGATTGTATCCGCAGCCTCGCGAAAAATGATGTACTCTTCGCCCAAAACCCGAAACAATGCTGACGACGGCTGGCAACTCCCACGAATTCGCTTCCGGAAGAGCCGGTACATTTTGTGATCCGACCTGCTTTTCATCAATCAATCACCATGACGGCCGATGCACATGAACACTCCTCTACTCTTCCTCCTCGCCCTTCTCCTTGCGCACCCCCTTTTCGCGCAGCGCATCATCCTCGAACCGTTGCCGGGACAAATGGCATGTGCCGCACGCGTGCCGGAGCTTGGCAGACAGACGTTCGCTCTCGGGCTGCCTGAGACGATCGGTTCATCGGAAGGCATGATTCTCAATTTCCCGGAGGTCAATATCGTGTGGGAGGGTCCGGATCAGGATGGAGTGCTTCGACACAGCTGGACAAGCAGCGGTAAGGTGGAATACACTCTGACCGTTACTCCGCACACCGATTACGTCGATGCGGAGATGACTATCCGCAATCTCGGGCGCAGCAACTGGACCAATGTTTTCTCCTTCAATTGCCTGAATCCGGTGAACGCACCCAACTTCCTGGATTGGACGCTATCGAGGACGTGGATGTCGAAGGACGGCAAACCCTTCCGTATGGACGGTACGACACGGATAAACAACGGCGCCATGAAAACCGTGCAGTTCTATCTCAATGAAGCCGTATCGCCTGTGTCTCCATTTATCAACGGTTTCCAGGCGACGAGCCCCGACAAGACCAATGATTCGTATATCGTGACGATGTCGGAGGATGGAAACTCGTATATGGCAGCCACGAGTCCGAAATCTTGCTTCCTCTTCGACAATCTCGATCGTTGCTGCATTCATTCCGCAGTCAATTTCGGAGACATCCCGTCAGGTTCGGAAAAAACCACAACATGTCGCTTTTACCTGGCCAAAGGCACGCTCCAGGATTTTCTTGCTCGTTTCGACAACGAGATCAAGAACAAGGAAACCAGTGAAGCGCGAATGCTTATGTGCTGGGGAAAACCCTGGATGCTCGCCGACACCACGCAGTGGCCGCAGGTCTACGAAAACCTCGATATACAAAAAATTTACATCGGCGACATCGGCGACAGGTCGGATCCTGAGCAGAAGCGACGCTTCGTTCAGGCGCTGATTTCGCAGGATATCAAGTTCGCGGTCGAGCTTGGCGGTCTGCTCGACTGGCACGCCGAGAAGGGAGATCAAACTGCCGCGGCGTCTTTCCAGCAAGAATATGCGAGCGTCAAACCGTTGATCGACCTGATAAAGGAAATCGATCCATCCAGAAGCATCGACATGCTCGACATGGACGGACCGATACGCAGAATGCTTTTCCCCAACAACGTCAAGTCGAATTACCATACCATCGCCAGCGCTGTGGACGAGTTGTTCAAGGTCGCTAAAATGTGGCGCGATTCCATACCCGGTATCGAGCTGAACCTCCTCACGAATTTCCCCAACTGGGCTTGGGGCAACACCCCGGCATACTTCGCGATTTCCGGCGAGCCCAACGGCTACGGTCAGTACAAGGACGTCCTGGACGCCGTGGAAGCGAAATCCGTGGAGACGGGAATCCATTTCGACGGTCTGACCGTCGACAATCCCTATGACTACGCCACTGGACGCGCGCAGACCAATCAGCCCGCAGTGATAGCGGGTGTAGACTGGATGCAGCGCATGGTCGAACTCGACGCGAGGGCGCAGGAAATGGGATTGAAGGTCAACATGATTTTCAACACGAACGGCGGACGTACCGCGCAAACATACTCCGAACAGACCTTGGCGTTTATTGATCTCTACCATCAACACGTGCGCAAGCCCGATGGGTACTGGATACAGTCCTGGTACCAGCTTCCGGACGCGTGGCTGCCGGAGAGCGCCTCGTACACGATGACCAATCTCACGTTCGAGGCCATGAAGAAACTGGGTATCGCGCAGGAAACGGACACCTCCAGTCTGGCTCTACTTGAGCCCGCGGATGGACGCGTCTACCACGGTGTACAGTACATGACCTTCGAACCCGGTGATCCCATTGCGGGATATCTGAGCGTGGTGAACGACAGCACCATTCAGCCGGCGGTCCGAGGATTGTTTTTCAGCATTCCGGGCACGCGCGGACCCGCGCAGTCACTCCGGCAACTCGCAACCTTCCTCTCGGATGCGGAATCAATTGGTTTCATTCCCGAACTCAGCCTTTTCCTCGTCAGCGATGTCGCGACCGATACCGTGATCGCAACCTCCACGCAATACGACGCCGTTATCGACAGCATCATCACGCTATGCAAAAATTACGGCAAAGCCATGTTCCTGCGCATCGGGGGTGAGTTCAACGGCAAGGGTGAAGGATGGAACGGCGGAGGCTACACACCGCATCATTACGTGACGATGTTCCGGAAGATCACCGACATGTTCGCGGCACGTGGCTTCCGCGACAGCGTGGCCACCATCTGGTGCTACTACCCCGCCGCCGCCAACGATTTCGACAGCGTAGACGTGCAGGGCGCGCTGTGGTATCCCGGAGACGAGTACGTCGACTGGTTTGGACTGGATCTCTTCAATGCCGATGATTTCGATCTGTCGATGCCGGAATACTCGAGGGGAGTCATCACGCGCAAAGGTAAATCGGAGCGTTTTCTCGCCATGGCACGGTCGAAAGGCAAGCCCGTGTACATGAGCGAGACTTCCGCGAAAGGCATCAACATCAGTGCCGATGCGGCGGACAGCCAGGCCGACTGGGATGCGTGGTTCGCGAAGTTCTGGGCCTTCATCACCGCGCATCAGGAAATCAAGGGCTTCAGTTACATCAACGCCAACTGGCCCGTCGGCGCCTACCCCGGTTGGGGCGACGCGCGTCTGCAGAACAGCGCGCTCGTCAGCCAGTGGTACCGCGACGAGATGAAGAAGCCGAAATACATTCATCTCCCCTACTCCGCAACCACCTCCGCAGGCCGCCCCGAAGCCGCGGTCAGCGGACTCACCCTGCATCCCAATTATCCCAATCCATTCACCGCGTCCACGACCATACTCATCGAACTCACCGCCCCCTCCGATCTCCGTCTTGAAATCTTCGATCCCCTCGGCCGCCGCGTACGCAGCCTTTCCACCGGTATGCGTTCCGCCGGACTACATCACCTCTCCTGGGACGCCCGCGACGACACCGGCAACCATGCCGACCCCGGCGTGTATTACTATCGTGCTTTTTCAGGCAGCGAAATCGCAACCGGGAGGATTGTGGTGGTGAGGTAGGCTGTCAGCACTTTGCACAGGTTGGTATCGAGTGTGACATCATGAAGTCGTGAAAACAAACCTCGTCATCCTGAGTGCGCCTACTGCTAATGACATCTTGTGAAATCGGCTTGAATCCGCCTGGTCTCATAAACTCAACCCTCCGGACCCGGCCTCTGTGGATCTCGAACAACTCACCCCCCGGCCCCCTCTCTCACGAGAGAGGGGGAGGAAGATGTAGAATTCAGTGTATATTTCACACATACGGATGCATGCACGCCGGTTACATGGAACCTACATTATGTCATCCATGAAATGGACTGGTGCGAAGTGCTGGTAGGCACACTCAGGATGACGAGGTTGACTGACGCCAGGAGAACACACATCAACAACGATGTCACCCACGAAATGGACCGGTGCGCAGCCTGAGGCTGACTGGTACGCACACTCAAGAAACTGCGCGGTGGGCGTAAGGGACGATGGCGTTCAATGCCTTACCGATGCGTCGATGTGTTTTTTCGAGATCACACAAGACCTGTGCGCGAAGCCAGTAGCCGTTCGAGAGTCCGAAATACCGACAGAGTCGCAGATCGGTATCCGCGGTGATGGCGCGCTTGCCGGACACGATCTCGCTGATGCGCTGCGCTGGCACACCGATGTCTTTCGCCAGTCGGTATTGTGTCAGCCCCATAGGAATCAGGAACTCCTCACGCAGGAGTTCTCCAGGGGTTACGGGGGCGAGTGCGTTCATGGTGTGTATCCTCAATGGTAATCAACAATCTCGACATCTGCGGCACCATGCTCCGTCCAGCGGAAACAGAGGCACCATTGATCGTTTATCCTGATGCTGTGTGTTCCGTCTCGGTCGCCCGCCAGCGCCTGCAGCCGGTTTCCTGGAGGTACGCGCAGATCATTCAATGTCAGCGCGATTTCCAGATGATTACTCGGAAATAGAAAATATGGTTGGAATCAGGACAGCGCGTGTGACCGAACAGTTACATGCTCTCTCCCATACGTCGCATCATCCAGCTTCGAGAATGAGAATGCATCAGGCAATGGAATTTTCATGCTGAGGTAAACAGACTTCGATCACCGTTCCTTTTGTTTGCGAAGAATCTACATGCAGTGTGCCGCCGAGCATCTGTACTCGTTCATGCATTCCCTTCAGCCCTAAGCCGCCGGAAAGTTCACCATTCGCATATCGGAAAGCTTCGAAGCCTTTCCCGTTATCGTGAATCCTGATCTGAACCGATGACTCAGTTTTGACGACGTCTATTCTCGCAGTGCTTGCGTTCGAATGTTTTAAAATATTATTGAAGCACTCCTGCACCACGCGATACACGTTGATTTCATTTTCCTGTGTGAAAAGCGCATCGATGTCATCAATCGTGGAATGTATCTCGATCTTCGACGTCTCTGCAAGCGTGCGCATCATCAGTTTCAGCGTGCCGGTCAGACCGATCTGTTCGAGATGGTACGGATGCAGATCGAGAGAAACATGACGCATGTCCTGCAAGGTAGCGGTGAGCAGAGATGACAGTTGATTGCACTTTTGAGCGATCGTTGAATCAAGCCGCTCGTGCTCGAGCATTTGTAATGCAAGATTCTGGAGAATTAGCAAATCCTGACCGACGCTATCGTGCAGCGCACCAGCGACGCGTTTTCGCTCATTTTCCTGCGATGTGATAAGCTTTTTGGTGAAGGTATTCTGCGCTTCCTTCTCCTTCCGCTCCGTTTCCGCGCGTAGTTCGAATGCGTGCGCTTCGGCAGCCTTCGCTTTGTATTCCGCGGCTTCCGTGCGCAGAGCCAATTCGCGTTTCCTTCCCGCTAAGCGTTTGAAACCAAGGACTCCAATGAGGAGGATGAGCAATAATCCGACGATCATCGCATTGCGAATAATCATCTCGCGATCGATAATCGATGCCTGCAGTTCACGGTCCTTTGAAAGAAACAGGATGTCTTTTTCTTTCTTTTCGTTCTCTGTTTTTTGAAGCGTCAGAGCCTTTGTCTTCAGCTCTAATTCGGTTGATTGAAATACTAATTGTAGCTGCTGAATTTCGTGCTGCTTGAAAAGTAACTGTGCGCGCTGCCGGTTGTGCTCCGATTCGAGTTGCTGAAGCACAAGCTCTTTTTGATTCCTCTCAAGTTCGGATGTTTGGAGTGCTTTGTCTTTTTCAAGGAGCGAGATCTGCTGCTCTTTCTTCTCGCTCTCGTATTTCGCCTGCATTTCGTTTATGGATTTGATGTTCGTTTCGTTCAGGAGTGAGTCGCTGATTATGGTGTATTGCATGTGGTACTCATACGCGTTGGCGAAGTCGAGTTGCTCAGCGGATATCGCGCTTAACAACTCGTATCCTGATTTGATCCCTTCAGCATCCCCAACCTCCTGCGATATAACCACGCCGCTTGATGCATACACAAATGCGCTGTCAAACTGTCCCTGTCTGAAAAAAGTATACCCGATGTTTCGAAGAGCAAGCGCTATGGATCGTTTCTCGCCCAACTCTTCACACACCATGAGATTCTTCTTATAAATTTCCCTCGCTTGCTGAAACTGATCGCGTTGCGTATGCACATTCGCAATACCGATAAGAAAACTATTCATCATGGATCGATCTCCAACCTCCTCAGATAGCTTGAATCCTCTCTGGTTGTAATCAAGCGCCATATCCAGTTTCTTCTCAATGGAATAGACGATGGCGATATTCCTCAAGGTCATTGCCATGCCGAATTTGTCACCGGTTTTTTCACGCAACTGTAGACATTGTTCGTACACTTCAAGAGCCTTATCGTTACGACCCTGCAGTCTGTGCAAAATGCCAATGTCGTTCAGTTGATAGGCCATCCCGTTGACGTTGCCAACTTCCTCGCAGAGCCGCAGGCTCCGATCATATAATTCCATCGCCTTTGTGTACTGACCCTTTTCCCGATGAATGTCAGCCAATCTGTTCAGGATGTCGGCGACGTCATTTTTTGAACCGGACTTTTCATACCACTGCATGCTTTTATCCAGCAGGTCGAGAGCTTTGTCATCCTGCCCGCGGGTTTGGTGGATAGATGCGATGTTATACTGCGCCAGTGCGACATGTTCAGCGCTTCCGAGCTTCTCTGAAATCCTGATGCACCGCTCCCATGAAGCGATCGCGTTGTCATAGCGCCCGGCGAGGTGATGAAGATGCCCGATGTTATTTATTGCCGCCGCTTCGTTGATCGCATCCGCTGTCACAACGGCACAAGTCCGCATGTCGTCATATGTCTTCAAAGCTTTTTCATTCTGTCCGAGGCGGGATTGCAGGTTGCCAAGTTGCAGCAGAGCTTGTATGAGCGTGCTTGTATCTTTCCCGGTTCGGCACAACTCTGCACTACGTTCAAATTGCTCTTGGGCTTTACTATAGTCCTTCCGTAATTCATAAACGTTCCCGATTCTCAACATCGTCATTGCGATACCGCCTGTGTCGTTCAAGCTATGCCTGATTGTGATGACGCGTTTATACTTTTCGAGTGCGTCATCATAGCGGCGTTTGTTTTTCATAACACCGCCGAGATTATACAATGCAGACGTCAATGCAGACGATTGCCCGAGCTTTTCGCGGATGGCGATTGACCGTTCGAGCATTGCTTGCGCGCTATCGGATTGACTTCGATTAATTTGGATAGCGGAAAGATTGTTGAGCGCAGCGGCAACTCTGGATGAGTCTCCCAAGACTTCCGATGCCGCGAGGCACTGTTGAAACAGTATAGTGGCAATATCATGGTGTCCTTGGGAATAGTGAACCGAGGCTATCTTCATTCTCGCTTCTTCAGCGCCATGTCTGTCCTTCAATCCTTCCGCCATACGCAATGCCCTTTGAAGACGGGCCATTGCCACGTCGTACCGAAAAAGGCGTTGAGCGGCTTCGCCCAAACCAATCAAGGCGCGAATGATGCTTTCACCTTGTCGGCTTTCCTCCGCAAAATGCAATGCCTTCGTGAATGCAGCCTCAGCTTCCAGGTATTGCTTTCGACTCATGAGCGCACTCCCGTAAGCTACCTGTGTCCTTGCGGACATCCGGGGCGAACGAATTTTCTCTGCCAGCTTCTGTGCGGACTGTGCAAACTCCATACTTTTTCGCGGATCGACGAAACTGTATTCTGTGCAAAGCCCTGCAAGGCAATTGATTCTGCTCGTGTCATTTCTCGCATACTTGAGCGTCGAGAGAAGATTGTCGATTCTCCATGATTGAGAATGAGCGGAGGATGAGGGAAGTATGTTCAAGATGATTACGAGGGCGGCAATGCGTAACATGCACTTCGTCTGATTCATCACATTTTCTCCGTAAGAAAATTGCTTGGAAAACAGTTAGGTGCATTTTTTTTGGTTTGATGGAACGGTGGTTGATATTTCCGCCGTATTCTGGGTGCTGCTTTCTCGAATATATGCAACAGAAGAAGAAGAGTAAAGATGGGCTCCTCATAGATCTTTGCGAACGAAAAACCCATGTAAACTGGGTGAAACCCGCTAAAACCTGCTGAAACCAATTGAAAATGCACGGATTATCTCCGATGTTTGAAGTGATCAAAACAAACAATCATCAGGAAACGCACCGTGCATATCGAAAACCTGGTCATTGAGTCTCTGAAAATCAAGGATCATCGGGCAAGTTCCAGTTAGGTCGATGGCAAAATATTCGTGACCTTCGAGGCGAAAGGACGACAGCATCTCCCGTGTGGGAACTGCGGAAACAGAGCCCATCGGCATGATCGCTTGCCGGAACGAACCTGCAACATATTCCTCTGTGGGTCCGTCCCACTTTTCTTGTCTACCGGCCATGGCGCGTCCACTGTCCTCAGTGTGGCATCAGACGCGAACTGTTGCCTTGGGCGATCGGGAAAACGCGGCTAACACGTGCGTTGGTGGTGGAGCTTGCTTTGATATGATATAATAAGGTCACAATCCGCCTTTGACGGATTGTGACCTTCAATGACACTCTATTTCTGTAACGTCATTGTCTTTGTCAGAATATTGTCCTTTGTTTCGAAGCGGTAGAAATACACACCACCCGCCAGATTGCGCGCGTCAAATTTAACCGTGTATATCCCGGCGACCTTCATTCCATTCTCCAATTCCGATACAATACGACCGTACGTATCAAACACGCGTAACCGCACCATACCATCTCCCGGTATTGCATACGTTATTGTCGTAGATGGATTCCCCGCAAGGGTGGCTCCGCCGAAAGGGTTCGGGTAGTTCTGCTCAAGCCTGTATTCCCGTGGCATACCTGTCACTTCATTATCGCCCTTACTCAACGAACAAGGTCCAACCTGGTCACCGTGACCTACGTGGGCGCTCAACGCGTTTTCATCAATGCAAATCGTAATGCCGTTGTGACAAACATTTACTTTCTGGTTGTTCCCGGAAAAGCACCTGACATCTTCGGCAAACATCGTGGCACAATCGGAAGCGGTACAGCCATTTGCATCCGTAACCGTGACACATAATTCCGCATCCGCGAGGAGGCAGAGCGCAACCGTTGCGGTTGCGTTGCCTGTCATGGTTTCATCCCCCGATGAATTGATCACATCATACAGCAATGAGCGATCCAGCGTCCAGTTATATGTAAACGGAGCTGTGCCTCCGGTTACAGCGACTGTCTTTGTTTTACATTGGCCCGGTGCATATCCGAAATACATGTGCTCATCCACTCCGGCAGATACGGTGAGGTTGCATGATGGCTCATAGAGCCAGGTACCGTAACACCCGCCGAACAGCACCACCTTGTTCTCACCGACGTTCGCCATTTTCTGTGTATTCACTGCTCCCGGATTTCCGGTCGTCGAAATCATATTCCACGTGTTGGCGCTCACATCATACACCCACGTATCATAATAAGCCATTGGGTCGACATTAATATCATATCCACCATACAGTACTATCTGATCTCCGCCGAGGAACGCCATAGAATGATGGCCGCGTGCCGGGGGGGGTGTTCCCGGATAGAGTTGAATCCATGCGTTCTCGCTCAAATCGTATACCCAGGTTTCATTATTCGCTGGCATTCCTGCCGTAGCCTCTATTCCGCCGAATAGAAGTACCCTGTCCCCGCCAATGTACACCGCAGTGTTTCCCCAAGCTTCTGTGGGTTTCGTCTGATGGAACTTTTGTGTCCATGTGTTGTCGCTCAAGTCATAGATCCAGGTTTCATTGTCCGGGCTATAGAATCCGCCGCCAAACAACAGGACTTTGTCGTCACCGATATACGCCATCGCGTGCCCTGATCGGACAGTGGGTTTCGTCGTAGGTAATTTCTGTGTCCATGTACCGGCGCCTATGTCATACATCCAGGTATCATCCATCTCCCAGTCTGACGGCCACTCATAGTTGTAGCCACCGAACAGCAGCACCTTGTTGTCGCCTACATCAGCCATCCCATGAAAAAACCTTGGGGATGGTTTTGTTAACGGATTTTGCTGTAGCCACGCGTTGTCGCTCAAGTCATAGATCCACGTATCATCGAGGGTATAATAATCTGAACCGCCGAACATGAGCGACTTGTCGCCACCTAGGGATGCCATCGCATGGAAGTACCGGGATGGCGGTCCTGATTGCGCCGCGAGTTTAAGAACCCAGTCGTTTTGCGCATACAATGCCGTTGAAAAGAGCATGCAGCATGCTGTGATAATGCAATACAAAGTTTTCATAACAGTCCTTCCTTGTTGATTATGATTTTGAAATAAATGGAAACCAATTATTTCATCAACATCATGGTACGTGTCAACGTCTGTCCGCTTGTTTCGAGGCGGTAGTAATAGACACCGCTTGGCAGCGAACGTGCATCGAACGCAACATTGTACGATCCCGCTGCTTTCATTCCATTCTCGAGTTCGGATACAACACGACCGAGCGCGTCAAACACGCGAAGATGCACCATGCAGTCCTCAGGGATGGCGTAGCTGATTGTCGTTGTCGGATTAAATGGATTGGGGTAGTTTTGATGCAGTTCGAACTGCACGGGTACATAGATCGCCGCGCTTTGCTTTTGCATTTGCGACAGCGGCCGTTTCCAGATGCTATTCGCGGCGCCTGAAAGGAGATCGGAACCGGAGACCACGAGGGAATTTATTGTGCTCGGGATCAGGCCGTTGCTCACGTTCGTCCATGAAGCCCCGCCGTTTGCGCTGCGGTACACACCGCCATTCCCACTGGCGTACACGCTTGATCCGTTGGCAACTATCGAGGTGATATACACCATAGACAAACCACTGTTTGCCGCCGTCCACGTTGCGCCGAGATCGGTCGATGTATAGATGCCGTGATTGCCGGTACCCGCGTAGATTTTTGTTCCGTCATAGCCCATACACAAAGCACCATAGCCGCCAAGACCCGTGCTGACGTTTATCCAGGTCTGGCCAAGATCTGTGGACCGAAAGACTTTGCCGAAGTAAGAGGAATTCATCGTGCACGCGAAGAGGTCTGTCCCGATGGAGAGCAGCGACCTGACACTCAGGTCGAAAAGGCCCGTGTTGGATGCCGCCCACGTCGTTCCGTTGTCGTTCGATACGAACACACCACCACCGAACGTTCCGGCATATATCTTCGTACCGTTCGTGGCAAGGGCCCGGATGTTCAAATTGGTCAGCCCATTGTTGACGAGCGTCCACGAAGAACCGAAGTTCGTTGTTCGCCAGACACCATGACCGCCATCCGCAGCGAAGAGATTCGAACCGCTAAACACCATTTCACCGATTCCGTTTGTCAGACCGTTGCTCGCTGATGTCCAAGTCGCTCCGTTGTTGTTCGTGACAAACACACCATCGGGGGTGCCGGCATAGAGGTCCGAACCGTTGACGGCAAACGCGTCAGCCCCCAAGCCCGCGATCTGCGGCGTCACCGAAGACCAGCTTGCTCCGTTGTTTGTCGATCGATGGACTCCCGAGCCTGTCGCGGTGTAGAGATCCATGCCGAGGAAGGCGAAAGAGTTCGCGGAGGAATTCACGAGTCCCGCGCGTGCGGGCGCCCAGCTCGTACCATTGTTCGTTGTTCGATAGATGGAGTTGTTCGATGTTCCCACGAACACGCCCGCGCTGGAAGCGGCGAAACAGTTGACCCACCCGCCTTCCATACCTGTATTTGAGAGGGTCCAACTCGTACCGTTGTTGGTTGAACGGAAAACACCATTTCCAATACCAGGTGCATGAGAACCGACGAAGATTGTCGATCCGTTAATAATAAGAGCATTGAAATTGATGGATGTGTACGTCAAGCCGTTGTTTTTCTTGCTCCAATTATTTCCATTGTTCGCTGAAAGGTATACCCCGCTGGGCGTGCCGGCAAAGAGATTCGATCCACTGACGGCAAGGCAGCGGATAAATTTATCCTGCATAGATTTACTGATAGACTTCCACGTTGTCCCACCGTTGGTGGAGCGATATACCCCGTCGCCTCCAAGCCCGGCGTAAAGATTCGAGCCACTCACTGCCAGTGCATAGACCGTCTGCACCGAAGTTATGCTGACAGAGGACCAGCTCGCACCGTTGTTGTTCGTACGGAACACGCCGCCGGATGTGCATCCCACATAGACCCAGGACCCGGAGACGGCAAAGCACTTGACTGCGGTGTTGGTCAATCCGTTTGTGACCGTTGTCCATGTTGCGCCAAGATCAGTAGAGCGGGAGACGCCATTGATAGTTGCAAACAGATTGGAACCGGATGCTGCAATTTGTCCGACACTGACGCCGTATGGTCCGGAGGTCTGTGTCCATTGCGCATGCGTGTCGGTTCCCGTGAAGAAAAGGATCGCCAGAGTAATGGCGAAGAAAGTTTGGAAGAGAGATTGTTTCATGGGTGAACTCCTGTTATAGACTTATGAAATGAGATCGAATAAATTCTGTTGGGTATAAATAAACACGATCTCGCAGCACATCGCAATGCGTGGAGACACCCAATTCATATAGGTGGAGACGCCTATTTTTTCAATGCCGACTAAGGAGAATGTATCCCGGTATTCAGTGATGAGATTCGAAGCCGAAAACCTCAGAACGAATCCGTTGAACGTTGGAGATGGGAATGTGGAGTTTTTGATTCTTGGATCGAACAGCGCTTACAGGTTTTTCTGATTCTCGATAGCGAAGCGAAGAAGTGAAAAACTGCCGCCGAGATTGAGCTTGCGGCAAATGTTCGCGCGATGATGTTCCACTGTGCGTGAACTGATAAACAGCGTTTCTGCTATTTCCCTTGTGGATTTTTTTTCTGCGATGAGATGCAGGACGCGTTGTTCCTTCGGCGTGAGTGAACTGAGTCCTATGTTCTGTTGATTCAGTTGCGTGAGACTTTGTTCTTTCCGCTGTGATGGAATCGCAAGTCGGGGACTGATGTAGTACTCACCTTGTGCGACTTTGGATATACCATAAATGATATCTAGCGTAGCGCTTTCTTTTAAAATATATCCCATCACACCGTACTCCATCGCTTTGTTGAAAACATCTTCGTCATCGAACATCGTAAGGATGATGACCGATACCGTGAGATTCTCCTGATGAATTGTTCGTGCGACTTCCAGTCCGGTCATCTTCGGCATCTGGATATCGAGAATGGCAATCTGTGGTTGAAGTTCTTGTATGGCATTCAATACTGATTCGCCATCGCCTGCTTCAGCGAGAATAGAGAATTGCTCTTGTGGTTCGATCGCATCCCGAAGCCCCTTCCGGAAGAGGGGATGATCGTCGGCAATGACAAGCGTTATGTGATTCGAGGACTTCAATTTCTATCGAACACAAAACAGGAATGTATCAGATGAGATACTTCATGTGGAAGCTTTTCGCTCATAGTTTCATTCTGATACACACGGTGATGTTTGAGTCCATAGTGCGATGCGATGCGTTGGCCGAACGTGCCACGAAACCTTTCTGAGCACAGGTCATCGGGAATGCATTGGACGACCGTCATGGTATCGTGAACCGAAGTCCATTTCTTCAACGTGCATGTCACCGTCTTATAGCTGAAGCGTTCCACCGCATCGACGATGCAATGATGAAGCTTCCGATTCTCGCTTTGTCTGAATGTGAAACCCGCCATCGCCGCACTCCGCTCTTCTGAAAGTGGCTGTATGAAAAACCGGGAATGCCCCGAAAATAGTGGAAATCGAACGGAGACGCAAGGGTTGGGATTGATTTATTATGCGGCTTGCTCTCCTCTGCGTTTCTGCGCCCCCCCTGCCCCCCGCGTCTCTCCACTGCGTCTCTGCGCCTTTGCGTCTCTGCGTTAATTTCCCCTCCCCTCCCCTGCGGCTTTCCCCTGCGGCTCTGCGTTGAATTCTTCTCCTCCTGCATCTTTGCCGACACAGAATTCACATCTCCATCGTCTCAATGCTTTCCTTGTTCTCCAGCGCAAAGCGGAGTAGGGCGAGCGCGCCGTGGAGATCGAGTTTCTGGCAGATGTTCACGCGGTGATTCCCGATCGTGCGCGGGCTGTTGTGTAGTTCTTCCGCGATCTGCTTGCTGGATTTGTTCTGTGCGATCCGCAGCAGAACATTCCTTTCCGCCGAGGTCAGGCCGTCGAGCGACATAGCGAGAGTATCACGCGCGGCTGTGGATTTCGATTTCTTCATCATTAGCGTTGCCATTTTCGGGCTGATGAAGTAATCCCCGGCGGACACTGCTTCGAGCGCCTGCTGGATATCGGCGGAGGCGCTGTCCTTGAGGATGTAGCCCATCGCGCCGTACTCGCGTGCCTTGTGGAAGATCGCGTCCTCGTCGTGCACGGTCAGCATGATCACGGCGATTTCCCGCTCCTCCTCTTGCAGGACGTGCGCGACATCCAAACCGCTTTTGCCCGGCATCTCCACGTCGAGCACGGCGATCATCGGATGGAGGGAGCGGATTTCCCGAAGCGCCGTCTCTCCATCGCCCGCCTCGCCGAGTAAAAGGTATCGTTCATTCTCCTGGATCACTTCGCGCACGCCCCGGCGGAAGAGCGGATGGTCGTCGGCGATATAGACGGTGATGCGGTCCTGCACGGCGGTCATCCATTCTGTACAGGCAGCCGGACATGGACGCGCGTCCCTTTCCCTTCGCCGGATTCGATGTTCCACTGCCCGTTCATCATGGTCACGCGCTCGCCGATGCTCTGCAGTCCCAGCCCGGACGAAGCCTGGCGAGCCAACAGATCCGCGGGCAGTCCCTTCCCGTCGTCGGCGACCACGATCTCCACCGTATCGTGTGAGCGCGTGACCGTCACGGATGACCGCGACGCGCCGGAGTGCTTCAGCACGTTGTTCATGCTCTCCTGCACTATGCGAAACACATTGATTTCTTCATCCTCCCGGAACGCGCCCTGTAGTTCGTCGATGTGCACCTCGAAGCCGATCTCGGACGATTCGCCCACTTTCGATAGCATCGAGGCGAGCGTCTCGCGCAACCCCGCGCGCTCCAGAATCGCTGGCCGCAACGACAGGGACACCTCGCGCACTTCCTGGATGGATGTCTCCGCAGTTTCGAGGATTTCCTCGAGCTGACGCTGTGTCTCCTCGTCCATCGTGCCCCGCCGCAGGGCGGAGAAGGCGCGGTTCTTCACGACGAGGATGTTTTGATTGACCCCGTCGTGCAGTTCGAAGGCGATTCGTCGGCGCTCCTGTTCCTGCGAGGAGATGAGACGCTGAGAGAAGAGATGCTGCGCTTCCTTTTCGCGTTGCGCCGCCTCCGCCGATATGCGCAGCGACTCCGCCTCCGCCGCCTTCGCCTGGTATTCCGCCGCCTCTGCGCGGAGTGATGCTTCTCTTCGTTTCGCCTGGCTGCGCTTGACGGTTAGGACCGAGAGTGCCACCAGTAGGACGAATCCGATGAGCATGGCGTCTTTCGCGACTTTATCTCGAGAGATGATTGAAGCTTGCAGCTCTCTATCCTTTGCGAGGACTTCCACTTCCTTTGCTTTCTTTTCCTTCTCCAAACGCTGGAGTTCCAGTTCCTTTGTGCGCAGTTCCAGTTCGGTCGTGCGATGTTCCAGAGCAATGAGGTTGATGTCATTCTGCTGTGAGAGAAGTAGTGCGTTCTTTCTGATCCGTTCCGTTTCCAGTTTCCGAACGCGAAGCTGCTCCCTGTTCTTCAGGGCTTCGAGGTCACTGAGCGTCTTGTCCTTTTCCAACAGGGCGATCTGCTGCTCTGCCAGTGCGATCTGCTGCTCCTTCTTCTCGCTCTCGTACTTGGCGGTCATCTCGTTGATGGATTTGATGTTGGCTTCGTTGAGGAGAGAGTCCTTCACAGTGACAAATTCCTTGTGGTACTCGTACGCTTTGACGAAGTCGCCGCGCTTGGAGTAAAGTTCACTGAGATTTTGAAGAACATTTTTAATTCCTTCCTTCTTACCTATCTCCCTGGCAATTGCCAGGCTTCGCTGGTAATAGTCTACCGCCTGTTCGTAACTGCCTTGCTTGTCGTGGATTTCGCCGATGTTGTCGAGCGTACCAGCAATGCCGGATTTATCTCCAAGTTCCTCACTCAGTTTCAGGCTTCGCTGGTAATAGTCTACCGCCTGTTCGTATCTGCCTTGCTTGTCGTGGATTACGCCGATGTTGTGGAGTGTACAAGCAATACTACTACCACCGATCTCCTCTTGAATCCTCAATCTTCGCTGGTAATAGTCTAACGCCTTTTCGTATCTGCCTTGGCTGAAGTGGATGTTTCCGACGTTGTTGAGCGAGGCAGCGATGCCAGATTTATCTCCGAGTTCTTCCATCAGTTCCAAGCTTCGCTGGTAATATTCCAACGCCTTTTCGTATCTGCCTTGATTGGATAGGATGTTTCCGATGTTGTTGAGCGAGGCAGCAATGCTGTACTTTTCTCCAAGTTCCTCACTCAGTTTCAGGCTTCGCTGGAAGTAGTCCAACGCCTGTTCGTATCTGCCTTGCTTGCGGTGGATGATACCGATCTCGCCGAGCGAAGCAGCAATACCGGTTTTATCTCCAAGTTCTTCCTTCAGTTTCAAGCTTCGCTGGTAATAGTCCAACGCCTGTTCATATCTGCCTTGTTTGATGTAGATGATGCCGATGTTGTTGAGCGAAGCAGCGATGCCGGATTTATCTTTTATGCCTTCCGCGATTTTTAACGCTTCTTGTGCAAATGAAAGCGCGCCGTCATACTTCCCTTGCTTTTGAGTTATCCACGAAAGTGAGTACAATGCGCGTACAATTGTTTTCGCTTCCTTCAACTCCCGTGCAAGATTCAATCCAATTTCAAGAGATCTCTGCGATTCCTTCTTCTCTCCCTTCGCGTCATATACGCGTCCCAACTCCAGGTATGCTCCCGCTGTGCCTCGCTTGAATGAGAGCTTCTGCGCGAGTTGCAGCGCTTCCTTGCCGCACTCCAGGGCGCGCTCCGTATCTCGGGATGTTAATTCGCCACACAGTGACACGAGCGTGTTCACCCTGTTCGTATCCTCTTTCTGCTGCAGGAGAACCGCGTGGAGGCTGTCCAACTTCCCTTGCTGGGATAGAAGAGGGAAATGGAGGAGCAGGACGGATACCATTCCCGCAAATAGCAGGGACACGGCATGCCGTGTCCCTGCTCGGAAACTCTGTTGAATAGAAAGAGGGAACGAACGTCGTTTCATTGGAATAACTCCTGCCGAGGAATGATGCCTCGAATGTACGTAGTTGAACGTAAAATACAAATTTCCTTCCCGGGCCCCTTCCCGCTTCAAAAGAAGGAGTCTTGGGGAAGAAGCACCTCACTTCAAAAGCACCATCCGTCGGGTATGCTTCTGTCCTGCAACGATCAACTCGCAAATGTACACACCGCTTTCGAGATTGCGCGCATCGAAGGTGACGGAGTGCGTTCCGGCTTCCTTCGCTTCGTTCACCAGCGTCGACACAACGCGACCATGTACGTCGAAGACACGCAAGAGAACATATCCATCTTTCGAAATTCCGTATGTGATAGAGGTCGTTGGGTTGAAGGGGTTGGGGAAGTTTTGGGAGAGGAAAATGTCCTTTCGGCCTGACCTTACAACATCCTTCGGGATAGGACACGAGACGATCGTACGACATTCGTCAAAGCCCTCGTTTATTGCGCTCACGGCGTCGTTTATGGCGGAGAGGGACGCCCCGCCGGTGCCTTGTTCTGCGAGCGCCCTGTTTGCGAGCGCAAGCAATCCTCCGACGTTGGGTGAAATCGAGAGATTTGAAAATGCGCTGAAGATTGACGGCGAGATGATATATGGTCCATGGATGCTTGTCGGAGAACCGCCTTGTGTACAGAAAGATATGGGGAGCATAAAGGATGCCAAGAACGCATCGCCCCTGATGTTCAGCGAAAGTGTAACCGTCTGTCCGAGCAGGACATTCAGGAATCTGTCTCCAGACATTAGAGGGATGACGGTATTCGTTGGGCAACTCAAAGTGCCAACACTGTAATCCCCAAGCGTTGAAGGAAGGGCAATCGGTTGGCCGCCAGTCGTTAATCTCGCTGCAATGCAGGCTCCTTGATTCGCTTCAAAGGTCAGGGATCGACCTGGCTTTCCGACCGTGATGGGGAGAAGCGTATTTATGTATGTAATACTACTGTTGTTGCCGTAGTACCCTTGCGTGTACGTACAGAACGATTGACATGTCGAGACCTGAACGATTTTGGTTACAGCCATTGGACTACCGCACCCACTGGTGATCGTATAGGTGATATCGGTTGTTCCTGCCGCCAAAGACGTGACCAGTCCGCTCGAAAGATGCACCGTCGCGACCGTAGTATTCGAGGAGAGCCAGGTCCCGCCGGTTGTCCCGTTGCTGGTGAACGTTTCCGTCGTTCCAATGCAGAGCGAAGAGGAACCGCTCACAGTTCCCGCCGTCACATTCGGAGAGACGGTCAAGGTCATGACCGAAGAAACCGGACTCCAACACCCGCTTGTAATTGCATATGTGATCTCAGTTGTTCCTGCCGCCAAAGGCGTGACCAGTCCGCTCGAAGGATGCACCGTCGCGACCGTAGTATTCGAGGAGGTCCAGGTCCCGCCGGTTGTCCCGTTGCTGGTGAACGTTTCCGTCGTTCCAATGCAGAGCGAAGAGGAACCGCTCACAGTTCCCGCCGTCACATTCGGAGAGACGGTCAAGGTCATGACCGAAGAAACCGGACTCCAACACCCGCTTGTAATTGCATATGTGATCTCAGTTGTTCCTGCCGCCAAAGGTGTGACCAGTCCGCTCGAAGGATGCACCGTCGCGACCATAGTATTCGAGGAAGTCCAGGTCCCTTCGATTGTCCCGTTGCTGGTGAACGTTTCCGTTGTTCCAATGCAGAGCGAGGAGGAACCGCTCACAGTTCCCGCCGTGACATTCGGAGAGACGGTCAAGGTAACGAACGAAGAGGCTGGACTTCCGCACCCACTGCTGATCGAATAGGTGATATCGGTTGTTCCCGCCGCCACGGGGGTGACCAGACCGCTCGATGGATGCACCGTCGCGACCGCGGTATTCGAGGAACTCCATGTCCCGCCAGTTGTCCCATCGCTGGTGAACGATTCCGTCGTCCCGATGCAGAGCGGGGAGGAACCGCTCACGGTTCCAGGAGCCACGTTCGGATTCACCACGACAGTGACAGCGTCAGAAGTTGCAGTGCAGCCGTTCGCATCGGTTCCCGTGACAGAGTAGGTTCCTGATGATTGAACCACAATAGAGGCTGTGGTTGTGGAATTGCTCCAAACATAGGTACTTGCCCCGGTCGCCGTGAGCGTAACTGAACCGCCTTCGCAGAATGTGGTTGGCCCGCCGACCGATATAATCACGGAGGGAAGTGGGAATACGCTGACATGCTGCGCTTCAGATGTCGCCGAACAAAGCGTCGCATCGGTAACGGTTACGGAATAATCCCCCGTGGAAGTTACCGTGATCGACCGTGTTGTGGCATTGTTACTCCAGAGCCACGAAATGCCATCACTCGCTGTTAACACAACGGAACCACCCTCACAGAACGAGGTGTTTCCGGAGGCTGTTATTGTAGCGGTACAAACGTTTCCTATTTCATCCTGCGCTTCCTTCCCGCTGTTGCTGGCCTGGGGAAGGTTGAAGTTCACGAGTCTACCTATGAGCGTCGTATGGGTAATGAGAACGGACCACGGTACGTTCACAGGAAGGCTTCCGTTGGCAAGAACGGTTATCGGCTGCGTCGAAAGCAGAACTTCGTTATTGTTACCATCCACATAGTACACCATGAGTTCGGCGCTGCAATCTACCGGGCCGGTGTTATCGATCACGATCTGAATCGTGATCGGAGTGTTAAGAGCCGGGGAATGATTCGACGCTTCGAATTGCGCGAAGATGAGATCCGCCGTCTGACCGACTACCACCGCCCTTGTTGCCTGATTGTTCGCCTTCGTCGTTTCCGAAATCTCGTCGTCCACATCCACAATACCTCTGATGACATGGATGCCGGGTACGATGGACGACCATTGGTTGGTGAACTGGACAGCATTGCTCGTATTGGCAAGCAATCCGGGGACCCGCATCTGGTCCAGTGCAATCTCGTCGACCTTGACACCAAGGTTCATCGGGTCGTATCCCGAGCTTCCAATGTTTTCATAGGTAAGGGCAATGGATAACGGTTGTCCTATGGCAGGGTTGAGCAGAGACGGTGCGATGTGCTGCGATAGAATGCGGTAGTCGGGTGTTTGTCCGACCTCGACCGCGACAACCAGCACATTGTTGTTCTCGTTGCATTCAGCATAACTGAATACAGCATCGGTTGTCATCCTGACAGAGTACGTGCCTGCCTGAAGAAACACGAATGCCGTGGGGAGACTGGCCACCAGCGGACATCCGCAGGTTTGACCGACATTCGTACTGGTTGCCATTCCCAGGTTGAGCCAACCGGTGATACCCGGCCCACTCACTTCAAATTGTGTTTTAACAATCGAAGCTCTGTATCCGCCGGCGTTATACAACCCGACACTGAGGGTTACCGGCACTCCGACAGGTTGCATTCTTGACCAGAAATCGACGTTACAAGTCCCTCCCGGACTGAAATCCCAGTACAGTTTCGCTTGGGCGGTATTGTTGTTTTCATTGCTCTCGGCCACGGTATTGTTCGCATCCGCAAAGGCAGTCAGCACCGGACAACCGTACGGTGGGGTTGGAATCGTGACAGGGACGCTGACGCTGTTGCCTCCGTTGAGATCGTTCGTAATCGTCACCGGGTAATGGTTAGTATTCAATTCAAAATCAACGACGAACGGCGCCTGAGCGGTAGCATTGCCTCCGTTCGTGAGCAGCGTGTTGATGGTTATCGTTCCGGGGTATTGAGGATCAGTTGTTGCCACCGGCGTACACGGGAATGAGACGTTCAAATCCGGAGCACAATCCATAACGGTGAAGTTGTTCGTATAGCTGTTATTATTTTCATCCGTTTCCGAGATAGAGTTCCCATCATCCACGGTGAATTGCATCTGATAGGGTCCACCGGCCGGGAAGATATTCACGTAACTTAGCGTAATAAAGCCGTCTCTCGGAACGGTTTGGGTGACCAACCGTTGATAAGTACCGATCACCGTACTGTTTTGAAGCACCCGTAAGGTTGTCATGAACGGCTGATTCACAGGTAGGCATGTGCCATTCCCGATCGTCATTTCCAGCGAGCCGCATTGGTACACTTGAAGTGCACCCCGGTATCCGGCCGCGAGATCAGGGGAGTTTGGACATACGCGGATAGTTCTTGAACTGGCGTTGTTGTTATAATTGATTTCGTACGCTGAAAAGTCCTTGTTGGCCATCGCATAAACAGAGAAATATCCCGGTGTGTTGAATGTGATGGGAGAGAAACTCGAGGTAGAATGAAGTCCTGGCGCCAGTGCCGACGTCGAAAAGGTGAGAGCCGTCGAAGGCGTCGCGTTCGGGGCGGCGAAACTCGCTGTTGAAGCGTCCGCCGCCTGATTGCCCACATTCGTGATCGTGACCGAGCCGGAAATACTCCCCCCGACGAATATTTCGGTGGCGCTCAGGTCGATCGATGACACAAGATCGGGGCCCCCCACATTGTTGTCGACGACGCAAGGAGGGAGAACCGTGAACTGTGTCGTTGTGCTGCCATCGATGGTATAATCGGTCACCGAGACAAGGAGATGATACAAGCCTGAGCTAATCGGAGCGGGAACCTGAATACAGTAATTCCCGGATGCGTTCGTATTACCTGAGAAATTCTGATCCGTTTCTTCTACATGGATCGTGACGGTCGCCCCCGCCGTGCTCGGATCAAGCAATTGTACCGTCGTATTGGTGTACTGGGCTCGCCCGCACACGGTAACATATGTGTATGGGGCAGGGCATACCGAAGCCGGCACGGGGGCTGCCGTGATCGCGATATTCCCCGCAACCGCGAAGTTGCCGTTCACGAAGGGCCGAATCGCTTGGTTGTCGTACTCGTTCGTTTCCGTCACTGCATTGGCCGGATCAATAATCAGCTGCATCGGATTCCATGAGGGCGCGGTCGGAGTCGTGATCGCCCACGAAACGGTGGTCGTACTGTTCCCCGCAAGACTGGGTATGAGAATATCCGTGTAGGTGAGCAATGGAAACGCCTGATTTACAAGGCGGACGTAGAAATTCGCGGCGGGAGTCGGGGTGAGATTCCGAATAACCGCAGTAACGGTAATGAGACTCGCCGGATCAGGGTGGGGATTGCTGAAACTGATATCGTTCGCATAGATCGCGAGGTTTGATGCCGTGATGACGCTTGGGCCATCGACCGGACCGAACGATGAAGAACATCCCGTCACACTCGTCGCCGTATACGTGACTTTGTACGTCGTCCCCAGAGGAAGGGTAGGCAGTTCGATTAAGTACAATTTGCCGTCCGTCACATCATTATCTGCGGCGTCCAGAGGATACATGGTCAGGTTCAGGTCGTTCGCGTTGGTAAAAATTCCGTTTCCTTCGTAGTCGAGATGAAGCTTCGGTTCTCCGGGCTGCGGGGGATTTCCTCCTGCATCCGTGTATTTCATCTCGAACCTGAACCGTGTCGCAGGTCCAGCGCTCGTGGGCGAAACGGCGGAGGCGGTGAAGTTCGGGTTGCCGGAATAATCAAGCACCGGCGATGATAAGACGGACAAGATCGCCTTATCGGAAAATAGTGATGGCAACGTAGCACCCGTTACAACTACATCATAATTGCCCGCATCTCCGGATGTGACTATTGGAATCGTATAACTCGCTGTTGTTGCCCCCGCGATTTCCTCTTCATTTTTTCGCCATTGGTAGGTCAGATTTGATCCGGAAGCGACGACAACAAATGTAACTGAAGTACCGCTACAAACCGTCGTGCTTGATGGGCCGCTAAGAATTACAGGTGATACAACCTTACATTTTCCCGTTGCCCCTGCTGTATATATACTTTGTATTTCTGACAAAGTCAATGCGCGATCATACAGACTCAATTCATCAATATCACCGCGATAACTGTATTCACAACCGGGCGTACCAAATCGTCCTACGTAAATATCATTCAGTGTAGCAAAGCTGTAACCAATGCCCATGGTCGTAGGCGTCCCGTTACCAATTTGCATACCATCAACATAGAGCCGCACATAATACCCATCATACGTTCCGACAACATGATGCCAAGTCCCATCCCATATTGTTGAGCTCTCAGCCGGTGATCCTATGATCGTACTCCCATTGCGAATATAGAATGTTAATCCACCGTTACCGCCTTGATAGAGCGCATAGGACCCCGCACCACAGCCTTCAGCGCCTTTAGTAAATAGATATCCGTACGCCCGTGGCCAGGAAGATCGCACCCATGCCTCAACGGAGACTGTCGAAGGTTGTAGGAGAGTAGTATTAGGAATTCGGATATATCCACTAGTGCCATCAAAACTAAATGCCATACCGATCTTTCCAGTAGAGTACGTTACCCCACCATATACGGTACCTTCATTTCCATTTGATATATCCTCCGCATCGCCATCTCCCGTCCACCAACCGACTATTCCGGAAGGAGTCGTGATACAGGGACAATTCTGCACTGTTAAGGTTGCCAAAGATGACGTCGCGGGCGGCGAGGTATTCCCGGTAACGACGACATCATAATTTCCGGCATCGCTTATGGACACTGAAGGAATAGTGTATGTATGACTAATTGCGCCGCTGATAGGCGATGCATCTTTCCTCCACTGATAAGAAAGCGAGGCCCCTGTTGCACTGACGGTGAAGATCATGGGAGACCCTGCACATCTCGTCGCACCAGAAGGTTGACTTGTGATTGTTGGTGGGCTGCTACAGGCTGCTAACGTTGAGGAAACAAAATTCGATGTCGTGCCCGTCAGATTGAATCCCACTAAAAGTCCGTGATGTCCACTACCGCTTTCATCGGTAGCTGTTGTTATCGACGTATTGTTTCCTTCTGCAATCCCCTGATTCATCTTGTAATAGGCCACAAGTCCAGTCTCACTTCCGCTCAGTTCGCAAAAAGGACTCGCGTACACTTGAGAGGGAGGCAGTGCATAATTCCATAGCCTGATGTCATCCATTTCACCATTGAAGCACCTCCCGCCACCGTTCCAATTGCCAATAAACAGATTGTCCCCGCCAGATCCGACAATTGCACCGCTGCAAGGTTTGGTGTCGATAAGTGCCCCATTCACATACACTTCGGTCTGTGAAGATCTTTTTAAAAGCACTAAGTGTTGCCATACGTTGGCGGTTAGGGTGAATGCAATATTGGCTGAAGCACCGACAGTCGCGACACCAAACCAATAGCAATTTGTACCACACATTTGTTGGCATACCCATCTGACATTTGTTGAATGATTATTATCGATAATATCCGCATACCCAACTTGCGAAGCGCCCGGTTTAATCCACATTTGCACGGTAAACTCCTGGTAATTCCACCAGTTTCCGACATTGATGTAGTCGTTGACTCCATCGAATTTCAGCGCTCTGTTCCCTTCTTGTGATAGCGTCCTGCTGGGTAACAGGCAGCTGAGGATGAGAATGAGTGCGTAGAGATTCCGAAACGTGCTTTTCATGATTGTTTATTCCTTGTGTTATTGTTGTCCTTTCGTTTCATTCTGATGAGCATTTTATTTGTTCAACGGCTTAAGTGTGCAGGTCGGGAATTACCTTCCCGACCTGCACGGTTTTCGACTACTTCATCAGCATCATCCGGCCATCACGCACTTGTCCGCCTGCCTCGAGCCTGTAGAGGTAGATTCCACTCGGAAGGTTGCTGCCATTAAACTCGACAGTGTACGTTCCGACTTGCATCTCCTCATTCACCAACTCCGTTACGACATGACCATGCACATCGAAGACACGCAGAAGAACATATCCATCTTTCGGGATTTCGTATGTGATCGTCGTTGTTGGGTTGAACGGGTTGGGAAAAACATTCACATCGATGGAGGTTGGATAAGTAACGCTTACCTTGGGCGTCCCTTCGCACGAGGTTACTTCTCCAATGGATGCGTTGAATGTGAATCCTGTGGCCTGCACATTTGTCACTGTAAAGCACCATGTCCCGCTTGGGTTCGTTTTCTGGCTCGTCTGTAAGATGACTGTCCCGTTTGCTCCGGTAGTTCCTGTCACGGTTCCGGAATTCGGTCCTGAATATGAAGCCGTGACAACCGCTCCCGAGACAGGCTGATCAAGACCGTCGTAAATCGTGACCACGTCACTCCCCTTCCATTTGTTGCTGCTCGTCTGGATACGCGTAACGGTTTGGTCGAACACATAGACGTAGGAATTGGCGGAGTTCACCGTAATCGGGACTGTCACTGTTCCCGTTGCGCTATTGTTATCAGTTACGCTAAGTACTGCCGAATACACTCCCGCGTTCGTGTATGTATGCGACGGATCGGCTGATGTTGACGTGTTGTTGTCCCCGAAGTCCCAGTGGTAACCGGTTATCGTTCCATCCGGATCGTAAGAACCAGCAGAGCTGAAGCTGACTGCGAGAGGTGCTGTACCTTGTATGGGAGTCGCACTCGCGACTGCGACAGGTGGAACGTTGTATCCAGGCATAGCTCCGCTTGAATTGAGGGAAAGAACAAAGGCATCACCTTCTCCCGCCAAGGCCGATTGATGCGGATTCAAGGTCGGGAAATTTGTACTGGCGGTCCTTCCAGAAACAAAGACGTTGCCGCTCACATCCGCGGTAATGTTGTGTGCTCGGTCACTCCCACTGCCCCCAATGAATGTCGCCCATTGCATGACGCCCCCTGCATTAATCTTAGCTGAAAAACCGTCATCGCTTCCTGCGATCATAGTTTGAAACGCACCTCCGGTCACGGGAAAATTCGTACTGACCGTCGATCCCGCAAGGAGGATGTTCGCGTTAGCATCGGTCGCGATACCATTGATGTAGTCGGTTCCGGACCCACCACAATAGGAAGCCCAGTTCAGCGCGCCCGCGCCGGTGAATTTTACGAGGAAGCCATCCGTGCCCCCACCGCTCGACGGTTGGAATCCTCCTCCTGTCGAAGGGAGATCGCTGCTCATCGTATACCCTCCGATTATAACCTCACCCGATCCATCGACGGCGATACTTCTCAAGTGCTCACTTTGACTGCCACCATAGTAGGTGGCCCACAAACGAGCTCCACCACCCGTAAATTTCACAATGAACGCATCATTGCCGCCGGCATTCGCGGTCTGGTAGGCGCCGGGGCTTACGGGGAAATCCGCTGCCGCATAACCAGATACGAAGATGTTCCCGTTCCCATCCGCCTGGATCGCGCAACCTAATTCCCCTTTTCTATCCCCATAATACGTCGCCCACGCACGGCTGCCATCGCTCAAGAGAACAACGACGAACACATCGAAACCATTAGGGCCCGGTGCATGAGATGCTTGGTACGCACCGGGACTCACCGGGAAATTTGTACTTTTGGTTCCTCCGGTAAGAAGCACTCTGCCGCTGCCGTCCACGCCGACTGCCACATCTGAAAATTCCTCCCCGCTGCCACCATAATATGTTGCCCATTGCAGAGAACCGGTCGGACTGAATTTCGCCACGAAGGCGTCAGTGTTCCCACCGTAACTCGTCTGAAAAGCGCCGACCGAGACGGGCAGGTCGGAGCTGGTGGTGCATCCCGCAATCGAAGTATTTCCGTCACCATCGATTGCCGCTTGTGGATAGATCAGACCGTGGCCCTCGCTACCGGACCCACCATAATATGTGGCCCAGAGTCGCGAACCGAATGCATCAAATTTCGCTAAGAACGCATCCCTCGAACCTCCGTTTGCAGTCTGAAACGCGCCGACGGTTATGGGAAAATCACCGCTCATCGTTAATCCACTGACGACTACGTTCCCTGCAACATCCGTTCGGACGCAAGAAGCCACGTCATCGTATGTTCCCCCATAATACGTCGCCCAGGGATCGATGACGAGCGTCTGTGTGGGATCGTAGGCGCCGACTTCGAAGGACACGGTGTTGCCGTCGCGGACGAAGCGGGAGGGGATGTGCTTGGATGCATCACCGGCGTAAGTGCATGGCGTCGCTTCTTCGATATGGCCGAGCGGCGTGGCAATGTGGAGCGAGCCCTCCACCGTGATCGCGGTTTCCAGAGCGCCGGCGTACTTCATCCGGATGTCGGACACGTTGCCGCCGGAACGCACGATGAAGTTGTATTTCATCTTTCCATCGATGGAAAGAATCTCGAGGTCGATGTTGTCATACACGTGTTCATACACGATGCGGCTGAACTCCCGCACACCGGTGATGCCGTTGGGGCAATGGCCGAGGTAGAAGTTGATGTAGCCGGGAAGTTCGTCATGTGCGCGAACGCGTGCGAAGGGATTGCTGCCGACCAGCTTCATGTCGAGGCGGTAGTATTGCGTCTCCATCTCTTCTCTCCGATTCTGCGGCGCGACGATTTCGACCGGGAGATCGATCTTCTGTTTCCGTACGGTATTCGTGAAGACGGTGCTGATACCATCGTTGCGGAAGTAGAGCTTCGCGCCGGGGGTGTTCGCTACGAAGGCGATCTCCGGTCGCACCTTGCCGCGTACATCGATGATCTGCCCGCGGTTTTCCTGGAAGCGGATGCCGGTGGATATCAGCCCGGCGTGTTTGTCGCTGGTGAGCTTCGCAGGCGCCGGAAGAAGGGACGTGTGATCGAGGAGCGTCCGTGTCGCCATAGGCGTGAGTTGAACGGTACCGGCGACGGGGCCTGTCTGTGTACGGAAACGGTCCGGGGCGGACGCGCCCGGGAGCGTGTTCGAAACGGCGGCAGTGACCAGAAGCGTCAGTGCCAGTGCAAGTGTACAGGTGAAGTGTTTCATGGAATCCTCTGGTCAGTGTATGGTTGTTTTCGATTTATTCTCTTTACTGCGCGGTAAAAACTTTATAATGAGGGATTCACCTGCAAAACAACGAAACCACACCACCGAAAACATGAGCAAGAGGACTCATTTTTTATGAGTAGTAGTACTCATTCCCGCTGAATTGTCTCCTCCCCTCCTCCCGCAGGAGGAAAGACGCAGGGGGAGGGGAATTTAACGCAGAGGCGCAGAGACGCAGAGACGCAGAGGGAAATTTTAATTAGGAGGCAGAGGACCCATACAGATTAAAATCTATTTTATCCTCTGTGTCTCTTCCGCTCTCCGGCTGTGCTTTGAATTTACCTCCCCCTACATCTCTCCTCTGCGTCTCTGCGCCTTTGCGTCTCTGCGTTAAATTCCCCTCTTTTGCGTCTCTGCGATAAATTCCTCTCCCCCTTCGCCGTTGCGTCTCTGCGATAGTACCGGGGATTGGTCTTGCCCGTCACTCCTTTCCTGTCCATATTGCATGGTCTGTTCTTTTTCAACAATGGGAGTTGCCGTCATGCACGAGAACGATGTCAGCAAAATTATTGTCGATTGCGCGATCGAGGTACACAGGACACTGGGAGGTCCCGGTCTGCTTGAACGTGCGTACGAGGAACCGCTCGTCTGGGAGCTGCAGCGGGCTGGGATGAACGTCGAGCGGCAACGTATTCTGCCGATCAGCTATAAAGGACACACGCTCGAATCCAGCTTTCGTATCGACCTGCTGGTGAACAATTTGGTGCTTGTCGAGTGCAAAGCCGTTTCGTTGTACCAGGATATTTTCCAAGCTCAGGTACTGACCTATCTGCGACTGATGAATCTGAAGCTGGGACTGGTCATCAACTTCGGTGAGAAGCTCGTGAAGGACGGAGTGTACCGCGTTGTGAACGGCCTGTAATCGCAAAGGCGCAGTGGAGAAGAGAGGAATGTAACGCAGATACGCGGAGGAGAGGAGGGGAATTTAACGCAGAGACGCAGAGGCGCAGAGACGCAGAGGGAAATTTTAATTAGGAGGCACGGATTAAAATGAGATTAATGATACCGGCGAGTACACTCAGAGGGCGGGGTAAGGATATTATCGCTGCGTCTCTGGAACACTCCAGCTGTGCCTTGAAATCAGTTCCCCCTACAACTTTTCTCTGCGTCTCTGCGCCTCTGCGTCTCTGCGTTAAATTCCCCTCTTCTCTGCGCCTCTACTCCTTTGCGTCTCTGCGTTAAATTCCCCTCTTCTGCGTCTCTGCGATAACGATGCGGTGTTTGTTCCCCGATATGTATTAGATTGCCGGAGGTGCTATCATCGCGACGGCGTAGTGCCGTTTGTTTTATACCGGTCTGCGCGGCGCCGCGGAAAACGGACAGCATACTCAGATATTTAGACGGTACATTAGCAAGGAGCCACGCGTGAAATTCGATTTTATTAATCCAACAAAAGTTATTTTCGGCGCGGGATCGCTCGCGCGGCTGGGCGAAACGGTGCGCGAATATGGCAGCCGCGCGCTTCTCGTCACCGGCGGCGGCAGCGCGAAACGCAATGGGAGCTTCGACCGGGCTATGGCCAGTCTGGTAGCCGCCGGCGTGTCCGTGGTGGAATGCGCCGGGGTGGAACCCAATCCCCGCATCTCCACCATTATCCGCGGCGCTGCTACTGCCCGCGAGCATACCTGCGACGTGGTCGTTGCGCTGGGCGGCGGCAGCACCATGGATGCCGCCAAGGTCATGGCCGCGACGGTGTATTACGACGGCGACCCCTGGGACATGATATCCCACGGTCAGCGGGATGTCCGCCCTCCGACGCGCGCCCTGCCGATCGTAACGGTGCCCACACTCGCGGCCACGGGCTCGGAAATGAACCGCGGCGCCGTGATCACCAATGAAGAGACGACGGAGAAATCCGCCGTCATCGCGGACTGCCTCTTTCCGCGCACCGCCGTGGTCGATCCGGAGCTGACCGTCAGCGTTCCGCCCGATCAGACCGCGTATGGCGTCTGCGACCTGATCACGCATGTGACCGAAGGGTATTTCAATGGTGTGGACGGCACGCCGCTACAGGACCGCTTCGCCGAAGGCGTGATACTCACAGCTATCGAGTGGGGGCCCAGAGCCGTAGCCGACAGCACCGACATCGACGCCCGTACGCAGATTCAATGGGCGTCCGTAGTCGCGCTCAACGGCTGGGTACAGGTCGGCACGCGAGGTGCCTACCCCGTGCACGGCATCGAGCATACACTTTCCGCGCATCACGATGTGGCGCACGGAGCTGGACTGGCCGTGGTCAATCCCGCGTGGATGCGCTTCGCGGCGAAGTCGCGACCCGCAAAATTCGCGCAATTCGCCGAACGTGTGATGGGTGTGGAGACAACGGACAAAAGCGGGGAGGAAGTCGCCTTCGAAGGCATCGACCGTTTCGAAGCCTTCCTCCGTTCCATCGACTGCCCCACCCGTCTGCCCGAGTTGGGTATAGGCGGTGAACTGCTGCAGCGCTATGCCGAGGACACGATACGCATCGCGAATCATCCCAAACGCATTCTTCCCGGACGCCCGGCGATGAGTGAAGAGGACATCGTCGCGATACTGCGATCGGCATTGTAGGTCGTGCGAGCTTTAATCATTATATACTCCGCTTGTGCGGATCTCCTTTTATCACAGAGATCGCAGAGGTCGCCGAGGGCACAGAGAGATTTTTAGAGGGTGCTTCTCGAGAGATTTTCCGAAGTTGAGGGAAGCTCGCCTCTTAATTTCCCGGGATACGATTAAACTATTGAGGACTGGGAGGTTGTAATGTTCTCTCCGTGCCCTCTACGCCCTCTGTGCCCTCTGTGCCCTCGGCGATAAAAATCAACGAGGATTTGTGGTAGCACTGAAGCGAACGATCGCGCGGCACTCTCTGCGGCCTCAACATCTGACCGGAACACATCAGGGATGAGCGAAGAGGATATCGTCGCTATGCTACGGTCGGCTTTGTAGCTCTCGTGAATTTCGATTATCACATACTTCTTATGTTCCGTGACGCAAACTCGCAACAACGGAAGCCGCAGCCCTAAAGTCCCGGCACCGGGGCCTGAAGGCTGCGAGGCAATGACCGTATTATACGAACCTCACACGGCGGTCATCCATTTTTTGTGGACCAGCAGACGCGGATGCGCCTGTTTGTTTCCTAGTCGGTCGCGATGTTCCACGAACCACTCAACACGGTGACGCGTGCGTCTATGCTTTGCAATCCACGACAGGGGTGCCCCCGGCGAGCCATCATATCCATAGGTAGACTTTTATCGGTTGACGTCGACTACCTACAAATATACAAGGAGATTGACTGCAAAGACGTTGCCATCGCTTTGATCCGTGTCCGTGGTGACAGTTTCGGTCGAGAGGTCTTTTGGTCCGGTGATATTGGATTTCAGGAAGAGGTAGCGATAATCGAAGCTGAGCGCGGCTTGTTCGCTCATCCGCAATTCAAGTCCGACGCCGAAATGATATCCGAAAGGACCGGAACTCTGATCTTCGAAAATATCCCCCGGGATCTCCTCGAACGCCGCGGAATAATCGACGTTTGTATAGTACCAACCGAAGCCGGCTAATCCGTAGGGTGCCCAACCACCCAAAGGTAAAAACAGCATACCCGACACAGTTACCGGAAGGTAGAACACGTCCACCTTATAGCTCTTCCCATCGGCCGTGGGAAATTCGAACGTCTCTGAAGCGCGGTATTCAAGGGTACCTTCGACGCCGAGGTATGAACCAAAGCGCGCCCGGGCTTGTCCACCGAAATACCATCCCCCTTCGATCGCATCGATACTTCTGTAGTATCCCACTCGGGGACCTATTCCGATAGTGTTCTCGATTTTTTCCTGGCTCTGAGCGATGGACACACAGAAGAGGGCCACGAGAAAAATCGAGAATGCAAAGCGTGGAGCTTTCATGGCTTTTTTCCTTTCTTAGGGTGCGTTGATACTTGTGGTAACCTCCGCTCACTGTGATTGAGTTCCCGACGGCAAGCGAGCTGGACCACGAAAATCCTGTATTCCGGATAGTGCTGATAAAAAAGCGGTATTTTCCACGATTAACAGCATGTGCTTAATTATCACAGCAGCGCATTCACCGTAACTTCTCGCCCGCTTGCGGCTTCCTTGCCGTCCAATTTCACGACAAGCACATCACACCACCCACTCGCTTTCCACTTTTCCCACGTTCCATTTGTGAACACCGCCTCTGGTCACTCCGCGTTGAGTGAAGAGGATCTCGTTGAGATGTTGCGAGCTGTGGCGTAGATTACGTGAGCCTCAATCTTCACTGATACTGCAGGAACCATCATGCAAACACGCACACTCGGGAGCAGCGGCCTCGAAGTCTCGGCGCTGGGACTCGGCTGCATGGGAATGAGCTTCTCTTATGGTCCTCCACGGGACAGGCAGGAAATGATTTCCCTCGTCCACGCCGCCGTCGACCGCGGAGTGACGCTGTTCGACACCGCCGAGGTTTACGGACCATACGTCAATGAGGAACTCCTTGGCGAGGCGTTGGCGCCGTTTCGCGGTAAGGTTGCGACCACCACGAAGTTTGGTTTCGACCTCGATCCCGCGCTCGATCCCCGAGGCATGAAAGGCGCTCCCGGCCTCAACAGCCGGCCGGAACACATCAGGGACGTCGCCGAGGCCTCGCTCCGGCGGCTCAGAACCGACGTCATCGATCTGTTCTATCAGCACCGCGTCGATCCCGCCGTGCCACCAATAGAGGACGTGGCCGGCGCGGTGAAGGATTTGATTCAGGAGGGCAAGGTCAGATATTTCGGTCTTTCGGAAGCTGCCGCGCAGACCATACGCCGCGCGCATGCGGTTCATCCCGTCAGCGCGCTGCAAAGCGAGTACTCGTTCTGGTACCGGCGGATCGAGGAAAAAATCCTGCCGCTGCTGGAAGAACTCGGCATCGGATTGGTGCCGTACAGTCCTCTCGGCCGCGGTTTCCTCACCGGCACGGTGGGGAGGGATACGAGTTTCGACGCCGGAGATTTCCGCAACGCCCTCCCCCGCTTCACCCCCGAGGCGCGCGAGGCCAACGAGCCCCTGGTGCTGCTGTTGGAACGCATCGCCGCGAAGTACGACGCCACCCCCGCACAGATCGCCCTTGCCTGGCTGCTCTCCCGGAAGCCCTGGATCATTCCCATACCGGGGACCACGAAGTTGCCGCGTCTCGAAGAAAATATCGCCGCAGTCTCGCTTCAGCTCTCCTCCGAAGACCTGCTCACGCTCGATCAGGAAGCCGCCCGCATCCCCGTGCAGGGAGAGCGCTACCCCGAACGCATGGAGAAGTTGACGGGGCGATAAGCGGCGTGGAGGCATCGCATCTGGCAGATCGGTGTTGCGCTTGCAACATAAGTATGCGATGTTCCGATGGATGAGCTACACGTATTTTTTTTTCATTCACCTCCCGGAATGGGAATGAATGCGGTACATGAAGTGTCTTCCATGTGGCAGAAGTGAAACGAACTGCTATTCGTGTCGATTTGCGGCGACCACCTCATGCGAAGCCCCTGCTCTCGCGCCGCGCATGATTTTGCAGATGACATAGGAGGAAGTATGCGCTACATCGCTCTTTTTCTACTTTGTTCGGTTGTTGGTCAAGCCCAGTACGGTATGTGGAGGCGTCTCGACAATGTGTCGGCATACGGATATCACTCTCTCCTTGTACTGGACGACAGTTCAGCCTATGTCTCCTCGACGTACGGGGTTTTTCGCAGTACCGATGGAGGACGTTTCTGGAGCGAGATTGCTACTCACATCGAAGCAGAGGAAATATACTCTCTCGTACCCGAGCCCCTCGAATCGCCGCAGGCTCTCGTTCTTCAAGCATTTTTCCGTCACAACGGCAAGGGTACTGCGGGTCTTTTCAGCTCCATCAATGGAGGCTTGACATGGGACTATCGAGGCGGGGCGGTCGGAAATTACGGAAGATATGCATGTCCTTCGGGTCTGAGGAGTTACTATATGTTGTGCTCTCACGACAATGTGGTGCATATTGACCGCTTCGGCTTCATCCGGAAATATATTGACGATCTCCCCACATCTCTATTAGGCACCAACGCTCGCGGCATCGCGGCATTCGATGACAACCGTGCTCTTCTCTATTCGTTGCCTGGCACTGTGTATGTCTCCGGCAGCGGTGAGGCCCCGTGGTCTCAGCCCTGGCACTCGGTGAACAGTGGGATCGAGAACGATGAAATTCTGCACCTGTATTCTGAAGGGAATGATGTCTGGGCAGGGACCTCCGCTTCCGGTGTCAAACATTCCATGCGACCAAATTTCCAGTGGAGCGCATCGAACAGCGGGCTCGGCAAAAAGGGTGATCCATCAATGAACGTGCGCCGTATATTTCGCGACAAGCGTGGTCCGCTCGTTGCATTGACGTACGATGGCTTCTATTCCTCAAGCGACGGACAACACTGGAATTTCGTCAGCAACGCATTGCCGGACTGGGGAAGGCCGGATGCCGCAGCGATCGATAATACCGGAAGGTATTTTCTTCTCTATGATTCAGACAGTATTCTCGTCTCGGAGGATGAAGCGCGGAACTGGGTCCTGAGAATGGACGGTCTGCTAATGGATCAGGTGCGCGACATCGTCATCCAGACCGATACACTTTTCGTTGCCGCCGCGCAATGCGGCTTCCGGTCCGATGCCGATCCGGGCATTTATCATGAATGGCATCAGAACATCGATGGACTGTCCGAACGACGTATTGTTGCCTTTACACATCTCCCGGGCGACACGATACTGGCATTCGACATTGACGGGAAAGTCAGTGCGAGGTTCCCGGGTGCAGCATCGTGGACCGCGCTTTCCGACGACGTGCGTGGCGATAGCGTCCGCTGCTCCCACGTCAGTCCGAATGGCATTGTAATCGTCGGCACTCATGGCGGTTCAGTGTTCGCCAGCAGTGATCGCGGTGCGACCTGGATTCGCAGCCAGCCGGTGGCCACTGCAACGCCTGTGGCGTCCGTACTGGCCGTGAGCGACAGCCTGTGGTTCGTCGGTACATTTGGGGCAGGACTACAGCGCAGCGAGGATGCCGGATCGAGCTGGTCCCCTGTCAGCGGCGGGGTTTCGCATCCAATGATTACGGCACTATTGCGCACCGCCGATGGCGACCTGTTCGCCGGCAGCTTCGGGGGCGGCCTGTTTCGATCCTCCGACAATGGCCATACCTGGATTTCTCTGGGCCCGGATTCCCCTGCGGCATACATAACTTCCCTCGTGTCGAACCCTGCCAACATCGTAGCGGTGGGTAGTTACGATCGCGGGATATTATTTTCACGCAATGATGGCGCAAGCTGGACGGGGATGAACACGGGGCTTGCCGACACGAGGGTGTTGCGGCTGTTGCACGATAGCAGGAACAACCGTCTCTACGCAATTACCTACAACGGGATCCTGAACACGCACGGTATGGGACTCCCGACAACGCTGCATGAGACGACAGCGCCAGCGGATTTCACCCTCCATGCGGCATACCCCAACCCATTCCACGACCGCATCGAGATTGATTTCGAGCTTCAAAACCCGCGCGATATCCACATTACCTTGGTCGACATGCTCGGCCGGAATATTGCGCGGATGGAGGAGCAATTCCAGCATCCGGGGCGCTACCGCAGAACGATTTCGGCTCCGTCTGGTGCAAGCGGAGTGTATCTGTTATCGCTCGAGAGCGAAGGAAGCAGGCAGCAAAGGGTCGTGATGCGTTTACGGTAGTACTTGAAATACGTACGACGCTCGTCGAGGTGATCGGTGTGCAGGTCTTCTCGAGTCTCCCCGTGCATTTCGGAACGAATCACCCTTCGAGACGCCGCCGTGTTCGCGCAGTGCATAACCGAATCGTATTCCCGCGGCGGCCCTCAGGGTGACGAGCGTGGCAATGCGCTAGGAACCCCTCATGTCACCCACGAAATGCACCGGTGCTTGCGTTTCTGATTCGTCCGTGGGTGGCGTCCGGTGCGATTGCATTGCGCACATGCGAATCCTTTTACCCTGCTTGCTTCTTCTGTTAATAATGAGTAAGATATCGGCTTCGACGCACCTTTGTTTCAGCAGGAGGAACTCATGAAGCGCCTGATCCTGTGTTTTTTCGCCCTGCTCCCTATATCAACGTTCTTCTGCAACGCACAAATCGTCGGCGGTGTCGCGCTGGAGTGCGAGCCCGCCACGGTGTTCACCGTCGAAGCGGGCACGTCGCTGCAATTCGAACTTGTGGCACGCGACACCCAATTCCGCATCATCGATAACTGGAACGCCATCGGACAGAACGCGGTTCTCACGGTTCGCGGAACAGTTGCCGAAGCGGACACCAGCACGCGGTCGTGGAGCGCCGATCCACTAGGCTTCACCTGGCTGGAGCTGCGGCTGAACGGAATCGTGCTCAGCCTGGATTCGACCGGTGGTGATCAGGGATTCTATTACACGCTTCCGCCATCCGCGTTCACCCTGGGCCGGGCTTCACTGACGTTCACGCTGACCTGTGTCGGGAAGGACATTACGCTTACCGTCACACCGGACTTCGGCACGCTCGCGCAGCAGTCCCCTCCCATCACGATCGTTCCCGGACCGCACGACAACTATCTCGTGGAACTCACGCGGCCGCTGCAGGGCGAAGACAGGGTATTCCTGCTCCGGCGGTATGAAATCGTCGTGGCACCACGAGACCGCTACCTGAACGTGATTTATGATCGCGAAGTCGCTACCGCGTTTCGGGCCGCCTTCCCGGGCGAGTTCACTCCCCAACCCAATCTCGATATTCTTCTGACTCCCGTATTCGTGAATGGTCTGGAAAACTACTTCCTCACGTCCCGCGTCCGCCGTCTGGACTCGCAAGGTGATGCTCGCCAGGTGATAATGGCGCGCAAGAACTCGGACTCGTTGATCTTCGGTCAGACCGATCCCTTCGAGATCATCGACCATCCGCCTAACGCCTTCGCCCTGCTTACGCCGCCGGATCATAGTTTTTTCTTGCTGGAGAACACATCGTACTCAGAGACCTTTACCTGGATCAAATCCCTGCCGCAGGATCCGTACACGAACATCCGGCTTTCGCGTTTCAAACCGTTTATTTGCACAGACATCGTGAGATACGACGTCACCTTTGTGGACTCGCTAAACCCCACGCGCAGCGTGAGCTACCCTGCCGACGACTTCGGACTCGCCGCATCGCTTACCTTGACGCACTATCAGCTCAAAGGCATTTGCGATGCGCTATCGAGCCATCTCCCAGAGCCACAGTCGTTTGTGTGGTACGTCACGGCGCGTGATTTCGACGGCTGTTCGACTCCGGAGGAGGGACCGCTGTACCCGACTGTTTCTTCGCCGCCCAATCTGGATCCGGAGAACCGGCCGGGATACAGGTTGATTGTAGACCCTCGGTTTATGCATACGGAATTGGGTGAACATCCCGACCATTTCGCCCTGGGGCATAATTTTCCCAATCCCTTTTCACTAGCCACATTGATACCGGTTGACTTGCCCTACCCTGCCTATTGCCGCCTTGTGGTCTATAATCTCCTCGGTGAGGAAGTCGAGCTGCTGCACGATGGAAGGCTCGATAGCGGGAGCCACAGTTTTCAGTTCAACGCAGCAGGGCTACCTCCCGGCCTGTACACATATCGTGTGTTCATCAACGGCGAGACGCGCACGCGGAGCATGCTGCTGCTGCGCTGACACAGCTCGTTGTTTGCTTCTTCTTGTGAAAATGACTACAATGTCCGTTTCGATGCACCTTTATTCCGGCAGGAGGATATCATGAAGCACCTGGTATTGTATCTCTTCGCCTTGCTCACTATCGCACCATTGATCGGCAGCGCGCAAATCGTTGGCGGAGTCGAGTTGGATTACGATCCTGCTACGACGTTCACGGTAGAAGCGGGCACGACGCTGCAATTCGAACTGACCGCGCGCGACACCACGGGCAACCCCATCGGAAACTGGAACGCGATTGGACACAACGCGGTGCTTGCGGTGCGCGGCACGATTGCCGAAGCGGATACCAGCACGCGGTCATGGAGCGCCGATCCACTAGGCTTCACCTGGCTGGAGCTGCGGCTGAATGGCACCGTGCTCGCCCTCGATTCGACAGGTCGGGATCAGGGGTTGTACTACACCCTCCCGCCGTCCGCGTTCACCCTGGGCCAGGCTACACTGGCGTTCACGCTGACCTGTGCCGGGAAGGACATTACGCTTAGCGTCACACCGACCTTCGGCACGCTCGCGCAGCAGTCCCCGCCCATCACTATCGTTCCCGGAGCGCACGACAATTATCTTGTTGAGCTGACCTGGTCGAAGGCGGGCAAGGAGAAGGTGTTCCTGCTCCGTCGCTATGAAATCGTCGTCGCGCCGAGAGACCGCTACCTGAACGTGATTTCCTCGCTCGATGCGGCTACTTCTTTTTCCGCCGCCTTCCCCTCCGAGTTCGATACTGGTCAGCCGGGTCCCCCAAACATCTTCGGTGTTACGGTGTACGTCAGGGGTCTGACGAACTACTGGCTCCAGTCCCGAGTCCGCAGACTGGACGCGAACGGAGATGCTCGACAAATTATCATGGCGAACAAGGAAGGCGATGCAACGATCAAGGGCTGGTCCGATCCATTTGAGATTATCGACCATGCCCCGAATCCGTTCGCATTAAGGGAGCCAGTGGATCGCACCATACTCATCCTATCCAGGGGAAGCGACACGCAAACGTTCACTTGGGTCAAATCCCTGCCGCAGGATCCATACACCGATATTCAACTCTCCCGCTTCAATCCCGCGACCTATACGGATGTGGTGAAATACGACATCACCTTCGTTGATGCCCCAACTCTGACGCGCAGCATGGTATTCGACGCGGACAGCAACGGCCTCGCCTCATTTTTTACCACCAATCATGGGCAACTCGCCGGGATCATGGATCAGTTCTCGGGGAGCCCAACGACCACGCAACAGGAAGTCGTATGGTATGTGACCGCGCGGGACTACGACAACAGCTTTGGCCAAATGGAGGGGCCACAGTATGCGACCATGTCATCGCCGCCGAACCTTGATCCTCAGACGCGCCCCGGATTTCGGTTGAGACTTGTCAAGGAACCAACGCATGTTGACCCCGGACCGATTATCCCGGTATTTGCCTTGCACCAGAACTATCCGAATCCCTTCGCTCCATCAACTTCCATACGCTTCGAGCTGTCCTCCACTGCGCTATGCCGTCTGCTGGTTTATAATCTTGTCGGCGAGGAGGTCGCGATTCTGCACGAAGGAAACCTTGACGCGGGATTCCACCACTTTCAGTTCAAGGGTGACGGATTGCCGCCGGGCTTGTATACATACCGCCTCGTGGTTGATGGCGCCGTGCACGCACGCAACATGCTGCTGATGCGCTGAAATTTCACGTTGTAGTTATCAACACCCGCCACAGCCGGGACCGGATGTATCCGACCCACGACTGTGGCGGCACTGGGTTTTTCTGGTAGTGAGTGGTGGTGGCGACCACCCCTGACCGGAACGGTCGAGGTTCATTACCGTGCTCTAGATCGCTACTGCGGGAGCCAATTCGGATAACTAATTTTCAAGCAAACTACTGGAAAATCGCAGTTGTCAAGTTGAATTAATGGTTTTTCTGTATAGATCGAGTTTTCTAATCGTTTTATAATTTTCGATACGGATATTGTAGGAAAAACAGGTATGGGGTCGAGGAAGTGCAGCATTTTTGCTCGCTGCTTCCAACAATCCCGATCAAAGCAAACGCACCACCGCCGCAGCCGGGACCGGATGTATCCGATCCACGACTGCGGCGGTGCTGCGTTCTCAGGTATTGAGCGCTTGTATGCTTATGCCAGGTCGAAGCGGTCGAGGTTCATCACCTTGTTCCACGCAGCGACGAAATCCTTCGCAAATTTTTCTTTCGCATCGTCACTGGCATACACCTCCGCCAGTGCACGAAGTTCGGAATTGGAACCGAACACAAGGTCAGCCCTTGTGCCTGTCCATTTCAATTCACCCGTCTTGCGGTCGCGCCCCTCGTAGACGCCATCGTTCGTTAAGGTAGGCTTCCATTCCTTACCCATGTCGAGCACGTTGACGAAGAAGTCGTTGGTCAACGTTCCGGGAGCATCGGTGAAAACGCCGTGCGCGCTTTGTCCATAATTCGCGTTGAGCGCGCGCATGCCACCCACGAGCACGGTCATTTCCGGAGCGGTGAGCGTAAGGAGTTGGGCGCGGTCGAGCAGCAATTCCTCAGGGGGGACGTTCACACCCGGCCGTACATAGTTGCGGAAACCGTCGCCGATGGGTTCGAGCACGGCGAACGACACCACATCGGTCTGCTCCTGCGAGGCGTCGGTACGTCCCGGCGAAAAAGGAACCGTGACGGTGTGACCCGCCTTTTTCGCGGCGTCTTCTATCGCTGCGCAGCCGCCAAGCACGATGAGGTCGGCAAGCGATACCTTCTTGTTACCGGACTGTGCATCGTTGAAGCTTTTCTGAACAGCTTCCAGCTGCTGCAGAACCACAGCCAGTTCGGCAGGCTGATTCACCTCCCAGTCCTTCTGCGGTGCAAGGCGAATACGCGCGCCGTTGGCTCCGCCACGCTTGTCGGAGTCGCGGTAGGTAACCGCCGACGCCCAGGCGGTCGTGACGAGTTGAGTCGTGGACAGACCAGACGCAAGCAGCTGGCTCTTGAGCGCGGCGATGTCCGCATCGTTGATGAGTTCATGATCCACCCCCGGAACGGGATCCTGCCAGATCAGTTCCTCCGCGGGAACCTCTGGACCGAGATAGCGTACGCGCGGACCCATATCGCGGTGAGTCAGCTTGAACCACGCCCGCGCAAAGGCATCGGCGAAGGCCTGCGGATCCTTATGGAAGCGCCGGGAAATCGGTTCATAGATCGGATCGAGACGCAGCGAGAGATCGGCAGTGGTCATCATCGGGCGGTGCTTTTTTGACGGATCGTGAGCATCGGGGATCATGTCCTCTTCGCGCACGTCTTTTGCCATCCATTGCCAGGCGCCGGCGGGACTTTTCACGAGTTCCCATTCATAGCCGAAAAGTGTGTCGAAATAGCCCATATCCCACGTATTCGGATTCGGTTTCCATGCTCCTTCGATACCGCTTGTTGTAGCATGCGCACCTTTACCGGTGCCAAAGCTGTTCTTCCAGCCAAGGCCCATCTGCTCGAGCGGCGCTCCCTCCGGCGCGGAACCAAGCAGCGCCGGATCGCCCGCGCCATGGGCCTTGCCGAACGTGTGTCCGCCAGCCACTAGCGCGACGGTTTCCTCGTCGTTCATGGCCATGCGCAGGAAGGTTTCGCGGACATCGCGACCCGATGCGACAGGATCGGGATTGCCGTTGGGGCCCTCGGGATTCACGTAAATCAGACCCATCTGCACGGCGGCCAAGGGATTCTCCAGCTCGCGGTCGCCGGTGTAGCGTTTGTCGCCAAGCCATTCGGTTTCAGAACCCCAGTAGATCTCCTCTTCCGGCTCCCAGATATCCTCGCGTCCACCCCCGAAGCCGAAGGTCTTCAGTCCCATCGATTCGATGGCACAGTTCCCGGCCAGTATCATCAGATCGGCCCAGGACAGCTTGTTACCGTATTTCTTCTTGATGGGCCAGAGCAGGCGGCGCGCCTTGTCGAGGTTGCCGTTGTCGGGCCAGCTGTTGATCGGCGCAAATCGCTGGTTGCCCGTACCGCCGCCTCCGCGTCCATCCGCAATGCGGTAGGTGCCGGCGCTGTGCCAAGCCATGCGGATGAACAGGCCGCCGTAATGTCCCCAGTCGGCGGGCCACCAGTCCTGGGAGTCGGTCATCAGCGCGTAGAGGTCCTTTTTCACAGCGGCAAGGTCGAGTTTTTTAAATTCCTCGGCATAGTTGAACTGCCCATCCATGGGATTGACCTTCGCCGAATTCTGGCTCAGAATCTTCAGATTCAGGCGATTCGGCCACCAGTCGGTATTGGATTGCATCCCGGCGTTGGTCCGCCCACCGTGGAAGGGGCATTTTGCTTCGTCAGACATTGCATCTCCTATATTGTTAAATTAACGTAATACTTTGATATCACTTGAGTTAACGGCTTTCGCTTAAGTATTTTCTTAGGGTCGGGAAGATCACCACCACATTGACTCTGCGCGTTTTCGCGGATCTATTTTCAACACATTTTGAAGTCATCACGTTACCGGATTTTTTCACGCTGGTATTTTTTTTGGCTGCGGACCGAAAAACGACACCACCGCCAATGCGGTAAAAACCGCGATAACACCCCCGACCCACGAGTCAGACCTGAAATAAATGATGCGGGGAACTCGCGATCTTCCGCCAGTCCGCCGCCGGTACTGCTCAGGCGTTAGCTGGCGACAGAGAGGCACGCAATGTGCTTCGATGAGAAATGGTACTACGTTTCAATTATTCGGGAAAATAGTATGGAACCGCGTGTAAATCAACACGGGATCGTCACGCTGCCCGATCCCATACATCCCCAGACACATCAATCCCAGGGTATGAGTATCTCCAAATTACAGGACCCATTTAGAAGGATTTGCTCGTAGGCGTATCTTTCTCCCGGGATTACAAGTCCATGTGGAAGGATTGTGAAATCGATTGCTTCCAGAAGGCTGGCGGTAGTGTATGAGTGAAATAGCGTGAGAAACAGGGAAAAACCATCGCACCGGGGCAAGAGCCTGAACGTACTATCGTCCAGAATATCAAACAGGGTTCAACTATATGAAAACCGAACTTGTACAGACCCTCACTTCAACGTTTGAGGTCCACGCCCAATGCATGGAGAGCGGTGTGGAATACTGGCTTGCCCGGGATCTTCAGCAATTGCTGGGGTATGATGAATGGCGGAACTTCGCAGCAGTTATTTCCAAGGCCAAATCGGCATGCGAAGGTTCCGGACACGCGATCCTGGATCATTTTGTTGACGTCAACAAAACGATAGGTATGCCAAAGGGTGCCCAAAAAGAGGTCGCAGACCTCATGCTCACCCGCTATGCCTGCTACCTGATCGCACAAAATGGCGATTCCAGGAAGCAAGAGATTGCCTTTGCCCAGACCTACTTTGCCATACAAACCCGCCGGGCCGAGCTTATAGAACGACACTTGCTGGATGCGGAACGAATCGTTGCCCGCAAGAAATTGAGTACCACCGAGAAGGAACTCTCAGCTGTCATTTTTGAACCGACAGGCGCTAACGAGGATTTCGGTTTGATTCGCAGCAAGGGCGATCGGGCCTTGTTCGGCAAAACTACGCAGGCCATGAAGGCCCAGTGGAAGGTGCCCGATAACAGACCGTTGGCCGACTTCGCCCCGACCATCATACTCAAGGCAAAGGATTTTTCCGCCGAGATTATCATTTTCAACGTACGGCAGCACGATATGCGTGATGAAGCGGCGATTTCGCAGGAACATGTCACCAACAACCAGGCAGTGCGCAGCACATTGCTCGAACGAGGCATCCGTCCCGAATCTCTGCCTCCCGATGAAGATGTCAAAAAGGTGAAACGACGGCTTACTTCCGAGGAGAAAAAGTCCCTGAACAACCCGGACGGATTGGACAGCTCCGAGCACGCATGAGAGCCGTGAAAATTCCGTGAAGATCTCCCCTCCCATCCAGATTTGTCTATCTGGTACTGTCGGGATCCAGCCTGAGCGTTTGCCATCCCTCCGCGAAGTGTTTGACTCTGACTCGGCAAATTTGAATATGACGGAGTTCTTCTTCCTTCACAGTGGATCATGGGCTCGAAGCTTACATACATGCAAACAGCAGCTCATCGCGCAAAAACGGTCTCAAATTCTTTAGAAACACGAAAAGAAAAAGAAACCCGTCAATCCAGAGAATCACTCTGGAGAGACGGGTTTGAGTTTTCTACCGGGTTGCGTCAGGAGGAATGGCCTCAGGCAATGCGCAATCCATCGTATTCCAAAGAATCAGCGAAATGCCGGTAGCCTGAATGCCCAGGAAAAAACCAACATCGGCTTACTGACTGCGGGGCGTGGCGCCCTGCCGCAGCAACATCGCAGGTGCATTCTTACCGCAGCAGAAGCATCTTCCTCGCCGTGGTGGCCCCATTGAAGCTGAGGCGATACACGTACATGCCTGATGTGTGCTCCGTGGCATCGAAGCGACAGGTATGCGCACCCGCCAGATACTCTCCATCCGCCAACACAGCGATCTCTCGCCCGAGGTGATCGAACACGGACAGACGTACATCACCTTGCTTTGGGATGCTGAATTCAATCGATGTCGACGGGTTAAAGGGATTCGGATAATTCTGGGAAAGCGTGAAAGCGCCAGGGGTGGACTCCGTGCGCTCAACAGGTGAGGTGTCCGTTCCTGTGCCCTGCACAATAACAGTATCGGGCGACGTCGCCGCGTTACTCGTGATGATGAGGATGCCGCTCCGGTCGCTTACAACGCTCGGCATGAAGCGGATCGTATCACCGAATGAACCGCCGCCCGGCACCTCGAATTGAGGAACAAGAGCGGAAAAATCCGGATTGGTGGAACTGATCGCGCTTACCGTCAGTGGCAAGCCGCCGGTGTTGTTGATGGTAAGAACGAGGTCTTCCTTTTTTCCGACAACAACTGATCCGAATGAGAGCTGCGGTGGCGCAAAGGAAATCGCGGCATTGAGCACACCGACCCCGTCAACACTAATGGTGTCCGGCGATGAGAGCGCATTGCTCGCTACCACGAAGACGGAGTTGAGCGGCCCCGCGGCATTAGGGGCAAAACGAAGCGTGAACGTCTTGGCGATGTTCGGTGCGATGATCGTGATTGGAGTCTCCATCGTAAATCGGGAATCGCCCGCTGTGAATGATGAGATCCGCAGCGTATCATTCCCGGTGTTCGTGATGCTCAGCGTCGTATCCTTGGTGGCGCCGACCGCGACATCTCCGAAAGAAATGTTTGCGTGGTCAATCGTCGTGGTCACCACGCCGACACCCGCTCCAGTCAAAGGAATGATTGTAGGAGACGCCGGCGCACTGCTTGTCAGCGTGAGATTGGCTGAGACAGGTCCGAGAGCTGTCGGGGAAAATCGTACCGAGTCGATAAACGAGGCGCCGGGCGCCAGGACTCTTGAGGTGATGGTGACCGTAAATTTCGGATTCGATGAGGCAATGCCCGAAATGGTGAGCGTGTCGTTTCCCGGATTCGAGATGTCTATTGCAAGGGACTTGGTCGATCCCATGACTACGTTTCCAAAATCCAGGGAGGATTTGTCGATTTGTATCGCCGCCGCTGCGGTTCCTCGACCGGAAACACGGACTGTATCCGGACCGAAAATGGAGTTGCTCTCAACGACGATGATTGCGTTGATCTGGTCCTTGGTAGTCGGTTCGAACCTCACCACGGTCCTGACATCTCCTCCGGGGGCGATCGTGCTATTATCCGGCGTCAGGCTGAACTGTGGATAGTTCGAAGTGATGGATGAAATCGTCACCGGAACACCGCCGGTATTGGTGAGCGTGATGTCTTTTGTCGAGGATTTGTTCAGACCAACATCACCGAACGCCACCGTCTTCGAAGAGAACATCAGAATCGGCGGTCCAACCGGGAATGTGCCATCGGACAGAATTCTGGAAGCGTAGATATCCAGGTTCGAAAACGAGGGTCGGTAATCCTCCCACGTGACGATGGCGCCGTTCTGGCCATCGCCGAGTATCCTCGGAAGCTGCTGTGAATTGCCAGCGGTACAGACAGGCACGCCCGCACTTGACCAGAGCAGTGAAGCGGTGCTCGATAAGCGTTGGGCGTAGATATCGGTCAGGAGCGCACCCTTGGTCTTGTCCTCCCAGGCGACGATCAGTCCGCCGTTTCCGTCGGAGACGACGAACGGAGTCACCTGATCTCCCGCACGGTTGGAAACCTCCACCCCGTTCGCCGCCCACAGCTTATTTCCGAGAGTGTCGATGATCTGTGCATACGCCCGTTTTTTTCCGCTGACACGTGCATCTTCCCACGCGATGCCGAGCAATCCGTTCCCGATGTACGACAATTGGTGACTCAACTGCCCGCCGGTTGTCGAGGTCGCGCGGAAGGAAGCAGCTTGCGATCCATTCTTTTTCAGGACGACGACTTGCAGGTTCGCTATCGATCCCGAGGTCCAATCCAGATAGGCGAGGAAGGCGTTGCCGGCGCCGTCCTCGACGAGTGCCGGGGAATCCTGCGTTCCGGCGCCCGTCGCGATCCCGACGCCCTTGCTCGCCCATTTCACCGCGCCGCTGGAGTCGATCCGCTGCGCGTACACGTCGTATTCGGGCCTGGGGTAATGGGCATAGGCGATGAATGCGCCGCCATGGCCGTCGCTGGCGATGCTGGGAGCATTTACGAATCCGAGAGTGCCGGATACGAGGACCTGTGAAGGCCACACCATTGTCCCGCTTGCGTCGATGCGGTGGGCATAGATCTTGCTTGCCGGCGGGAAGCCCCCTGTTCCAGCGTTCCACGTCACGATGGCGCCATGCTTGCCGTCGCTGATGATCTTCGCATCGGACTGGTTGGTGGCACCGATAGCGATAGGCACGCCATCCGCTGCCCAAAGAATATTTCCGGAGGAATCGATGCGCTGGGCATAGATATCATTATCGCCGTCTCTCGTGTCTACCCAGACAATGATCGCGCCGCCCGCATCGTCCGACATGAGTTCCGGTTTGGATTGCGAGGCCGTTGCGGAACTGATGACGACGCCGTTGACGGTCCAGCGCACGTAACCATCTTTGTCGATACGCTGGGCATAGACGTCGAAAGAACTCTGCTGGACCCGTTCATCGGTCCAGCAGATGATGGCTCCGCCCTTTCCGTCACTGGTGATCCGCTGGCCACTTTGATTGTTCACCGCGCGAATAATCGGATTATTCAACGCGGGATCGGAAGCCCATTGCGCATGGGCGGTGGTGAAGGATACGAGAACAAGGAGCGGTACAAGGAGTAGCATCTGCTTTGACATACGCTTTGTTCCTTTTCGATTGTATGATCGTGGATGAGAGTGATCACGTGGAGAAGGGGTTGAGTTATGGGGAATACCGCAAGAACAAATATACGCACACTGGCGGATGTTTGGGCAACATTTTTGAGGAGAGGGAATATGCGTATCAGCACGGATATACATTGATAAGGATTTCATTCCCCTGATTGCAGAAGATTGGCGCGACGCTGTTGTAACAACGCGTCCACGTCGGACCGCCTGAGTTAGTGATAATCCGTGTGACACTCAAAAAGCTACGGGAAGGAGATATTTTTTTAAGGCAAGCGGGACGCGGCGTCGGTTTGGCACCGATACATGCACGCTGAATTCCGTTCGTCCTATTTCGCACGTCACCAGGTGCTTTCGACCGCGAAACGCGCAAACGACGCGACACATTGCACCATATATCCTCATCCTGTTTTCAGTTTTACCCCTTTACCTGTCTCGGAATCCCGTAGGTGACGAACATGCCTATCACCCGGGCAGATCCGTCCCGCGATTCATGATCTCAATATAGCCCGCGTAACTGAACAGGCGGTTGCGCTTCCGGGCGGTCAGCTCCTTTACTATGCCGAGCTGCTCCAGATGGACAAGCGCCTTGTTGACGGTAGCCGGTGTGATACCGGTCTTCACCACCAGCGAGCCGGAAGTGGCGATGGGGCGTTCCATGAGCGCCCGGTGGACTCGTAGAGTGGATGTCGCCGCGCGGCCGAGTCTATTGATTTTGTCACGATCCTCTTTAGACAGGTCGAGGAGTTGCTGAGCTGTTTCCATCGCCTGGGTGGCGGTAACGATAACCGCTTCGGCGAAGAAGTCGAGCCAGGCCTCCCAATCGCCGGTGAGCCGCACATTGTTGAGCAATTCGTAGTAGTAGTGCCGGTGGGTCTTGAAGTAGAGGCTGAGGTAGAGCATCGGTTCCCGCAACACCTTTTGCTCGCACAGGAGCAGTGTTATCAGCAAGCGCCCAAGACGGCCGTTGCCATCCAGAAATGGATGGATAGTTTCGAACTGCGCGTGCGCCAGCGCCGCCTTGAGCAGCACCGCGGTCGGTGCCGGCTTGTTGTGAAGGAAAAGTTCCAGCTTGCTCAAGCACTCCAACAATTCTTCTGCCGGAGGCGGAACAAAAGCGGCGTTGCCAGGTCGTGTGCCACCGATCCAGTTCTGACTGCGCCGGAACTCACCAGGGGTTTGCTTGCTCCCACGACCCTTGCTCAGCAGTACGCCATGGATTTCACGAAACAGTCTCAGCGACAGCGGCAGCCCTTCATTCAACAGACGAAGGCCATGATCGAGGGCGGCGACATAGTTGCTGGCCTCCCGCACATCATCCGGCGGGACGCCGGGTTCCTGGTCCAGCTCGAACAGCAGCAGGTCCGACAGCGACGACTGCGTTCCCTCAATCATGGAAGAAAGCACCGCTTCTTTTCGGACATACATGTAGAGGAATAGCGAGGTGTCCGGCAGCAAGGTCGCAACGCCGTCCAGTCTACCGAGAGCCAGCAGTGCCTGATCGAACTTGCCCCGCAGCTCAGGCGTCCACTCGATGGGCGGTCGCGGCGGCAGCGGTGCGGGAACGAAAGCCCGGGTCTTCTCTCCCACCGTCGAAATCGGCACGTATCGGCCTTGGAGTTTTCGTCTCATGTTGCTCGCATCGTAGTTAAAATTAGATTCGTCGTTATTTTAGCATGTTCGTATATCCTATAATAAGAACTCGAGTAGCAACATCCTAACGTTTCTCCTGGTTGGCCGCAGTCGATGTCCGATGCCAGATGTGTGGTGTAGGGTTTAGGCAAGCAGAATGGGCGCATAACCCTGTCACATGGCGACTCCATGTTCGGTGAAGGCATAGGGTAGATACATAATTCGTACCCAGTTCTTCATGCTCTGCTTCGCTTAGCGAAGAAAAGCCCCAGCTTTCATTCGATCATGATGTTGATTTCGACGTGACGGATGATGATTCACCTCCGAATGTTCTTACCTTCGGCGCTAATCTCACGACCGTTTGTCGCGTGTTTCATGAGCAACACCGAAGCACCGCAGTATGCGCATTGCACAGACAGAGTGGCACTTGTATATTACCCTCTCCAATAATCAGGATAACCATGCCCGATATGAATGTGCGTGTAATGTTTCTCTCTGTTGCACTGTTTCTCCTCCTTGGAACAGCGCTCGAGGCACAGCCCTTCAGCTACAGGACGAGCGTGGAGGCGGATGGCCGTTATGCCGCCGGGGAAGAGTGGTTCACGAGCGTTACCGCGCAGTACAGCTTGAGCGTCATTCCTTTTCATGGACGCTATGTGCTGGAGGCTGTGCGCGCAACCGTGCCACGGACAGAGTTCGTCGCTGGCCTACGCCTCGGCGAGGACAAACTGCACCGTTGGAGGGGAGATGCAAAGACGTCCTATTACGGACACGCCGCCTTCCTCGTCACCGACGACCTGGCGGTGGGCCCCCTGCTGCGTTACGACATTCGCGACGCGGGCTCCAGGAAGTTCCATACCCTCGTAGTCGCGGCGATAGCCGACGTGTACAGGCAGAAACTCCGCATGCGCTGGGTGCTGGGCGCCACGCGATATCAGTACCGGTGGTCGCAGGACAACGGGGGCCGGTCCAGCGACGTCGTCTGGGGCTTTCTCGCTGAGAATCACATGGCGCTCGGCGGTGACGTCACAGGCTACACGCATGTCATCTCCCTGTGGATCCATCAGGAGGGTGTGACCTTACGTTATGCCCCTGTGCTTGAGTTTGCGCTGAACGAGTGGCTCACAACCGGACCGCTGTTCGAGGGCAGAGTTAGCGCCTCCAACGGAGGCGCCGGCCTCTTCCTTCGTGCCGAGGTTGGACTCTTCCTGCGTGTGTACATCCAGTCCCGCCTTTTCCTCCAGCTCACTCCGCGCTATCCGGTCTTGAGCTATGATGACCACCAGATCGACGGCGTCTTCTTTACGGGGGGCGTCGGCGTCAGGCTGTGAGGTAATGGCAGATGTGTGGTGGATGGTTTAGACAATCAGAATTGGCGGATAACCCTGTTACCTGGCGACTGCCTGTTCGGTGAGGGCATAGGGTAGATACTGCCTTCCGCCGCGACCACTTGAGGTCACAATCTGTGTCCTCAAATTGAACCCGTTATAATTCGTAACCAGTTCTTCATGCTCTGCTTCGGGTAGCTGAAACCTGGACTCCAGTGGAAATCGATCAATGTTGTGCTTAACCGCCGGACGAAAATATTCTTACAGATAATTGCAATGGTGCGCATTCCAAGGAAGGGCTTGTAGTCCTTAATCTCGAGGTCTGGATATTATTCGATCACTTCCCAGTACCCTTCCGTTCTGCTTCCGACGCGGCGGAGCAGCCCGTTCCTCTGAAGAGTCTGTATGTTCCGTTCCACTGATCGCTCGGTTATACCTATGCTTCGCGCCTTTGCGTGAGACATTCACGACTTCTTCTTCCCCTCAATCTTTTTCTGTGCTTGCTTGACGGTGTCAAGGAAGGCGGCTTCCACTTCGGTGAGTTCGCTCGCCAACTGAGCGCGGTATTTAGCGTATTCGGCTTCGGCTTTGGCGATGGCCTGCTGGCTGCTGACGTGGCCGGCATCGTTTAGCACCCTGGCCTCCATGGCGACGATCAGCCGATCCAGATGTGCCAGCCAGTCTTTCATGTAGGTCGGCTCATGATTCTGGGCGCGGAATTCGGCGGCCTCGAAATAGGCCGAAACCAACGTGTTCAGGCGTTTAAGTTCTTTCTCGTCGAGGTAATTCTTGGCAATGACAATTTCCGACTTGGAAGGCTGACTGCCGCTGAATGACAACAGACCCATGAAGGGTTTTCCGGCATCGGCACGCTGCGCAATGACCTCGGCTGCGGTTTGGCCGTGGGCGGCGTAGTGCAGTTTATTCTGCACAGTCTTGAAGAACAGCGCGGCTTCTTCGCTTTTGGGATTGTAGTCCACACTGGTGGCGTAGAGATCGAGCACCTGACGGTAGAGCACCTTTTCACTGGAGCGGATATCGCGGATGCGCTCCAGCAGCTCCTTCCAGTAGGTACCGCCGCCCAGTTCTTTCAGACGCTCGTCATCCATGGTGAAACCCTTGGCGAGGTACTCTTGCAAACGCTCCGTCGCCCACGCACGGAACTGTATGCCTCGGGGCGAACGCACACGATAGCCCACGGCCAGAACGGCTTCCAGGCAGTAATGGCGCAGGTGGCGTTCAACCTCCCGGCTTCCCTCCTGGCGAACTTGTAAGTATTCCTTACAGGTTGCGGCCTCGGTCAGTTCGCCTTCGGCGTAGATGGCCTTGAGATGCAAGGTGATATTTTGGGCCGTTGTCTGAAATAGTTCGGCCATCTGTGCCTGTGTCAGCCAGACGGAGCCACCTTCCATGCGTACATTGATGGCGGTCGTGCCGTCGTCACGCTGGTACAGAACGATTTCGCTCTTGCCGCTCTTGCCTCCCCTGCCTGCGATTCCCGTTCGCTTTGCTCGATTTCGGTCAGGCTGCGTTGCAGTGTTGTCGGGTTCTTCGTTATTGTTCATTCAGTTTGATCTTGTCAGGTATTGTCCGTCGCACAGGCAGCCTTCAACAATTCGTCGATCTCAATTTTCTTGACTTCCAGCGACTGCTCATGCATTGGGCGTGCATCGTATTCTTGTCGATCCGTCGGTGCACGGCATCACTGCTGACACGGAGGTAAATGCCCGCTCATCTACCGATGATCAGTTGTCTTCCAGTACGGCATTCTCTGCTTCAAATCGGCATTGTGCATCACTTACGATGACGCGTAAAAGACAAGGGGTATCCCCGCTGAACAGTATCAACCTCAAATATATGCGAGATAAGTCCGAAATTCAAACAATTTCGTCCCAATGCTGAGGGAGTCGCGCGGCCCGATTCACTCTTACAATTTCCCACCCCTCAGTCTCGTTGCAGGGCCTCATCAGTAGGTCAGCGTTTCACTGAAGCGCATGTAGAAGAGCGCAGTCTTGCCGCCGCCGTTCTCGCCATAGACGAAAGCATGCTTAGCGGTAACTGCAATTAGTCTGGATTATCAGTCGATCACTTCCCAGCAACCTTCCTTTCTGCCACCGACGCGGCGGAGCAGCCCTTTCCTCTGGAGAATATGAATATTCCATTTCGCCGATCGCTCGGTTATAGCGATCATCCGAGCCAGCTCCGGGATGGTGACGGATGGTGTTTCACGACAGGCATCAAGGATTTTTCCTAATGTTTTCCCAGCGCTTTCCCGACGTTTTCCCAATTCTTTACCGACGCTTTCCGGACGCTTTACCTACGCTTTCCCGGCGGTTTCCGGACGCTTTACCGACGCTTCAACGGTGCTTTCCCGACGCTTTTCGGCCGCTTTCCCGTTCGAAAGCGAGTGTCGGTGCGATTCGTGAATAGAAGAGAACGACTCTCTGAAGACTTCTGACCGGTTGTAGGGTGCAGACAACGCATGAGTGCCGAGATTGTACCGCGCGTCGCCCACCTCCCTTCCGGAACGGTCGTTAGGGAGTTTTCTAATGCGATCACGGTGGCTGGTTGTCACCCGGCAAATGGCTTGACTTTACATCGCCCGGGTAGTAGAATAAGTGATGCAATCATCGTAATCATGCTTTCCCAAAAGGAAATTGTATGAGGACTCCGCTTCGGTGCAGCTTTCCTACGTCCACGGATACGTCCTCCTTGCATACGGTCAGTCCACGATTTTTGCGGAGTCTGTCTGTAGCGAATGAACTTGTTCTGTTCCGTACAGGGCGCGCAGAAAATGATGGCAACGCGATGCCCGGCCTTCCGCTTTCCTCCGGATACCCGTTTTCGGAGAATCATCTGCTTTTTATACCGAATGTAACGGTAGCCGAATCCATCCTTCACACGGACGATCTCGCAACTCCTGCTGTACATAACAATATTCGGAGCACCGCCCACGCGCTGGTCGATGATAAAATCCTGTGGACAACATCCGCGCGACTCCGTTGAGGCACGGGTTCCCTTCGGAGAGTATTTCAGACTGTGGGAGTGCGAGGTAAACAGCATCACGAAGCACAAGTTGGTGATTATATGAACACGAAAATTTTCCGCAATGCCCTTCCATTCCTCGCCTGCGCGTTGATGTATTCGCTCAATGCCCAGCAGGTGGAACGCAGAATCAGCGACATGGGCGAAGACGCGGTTGCGCAGTGGCCGGTGCGTATCGCCGTCACACAGACGGGCCTGCGATGGGTGGCATGGACAAACGCCTCGCAGGCGATCTCACCCGATGGTACACCTATCAGTGCGAATGAGCACTACACCGCCACGGACGGTGTTCTGGTTGCTCTTGACGGCGATTCCCTTGCCTTCCTTAAACAGATTGATTCGTCCTGGACGGAGTCGGAGTACCGACGCTCGACCGTGCTCCGACGTTTCGACATCCGCGATCCCTGGTTGTTTATCCGCGGAAGCGACACGGTGTTCTATTCAAGAAATCACGATAACGGATGGTGGGACGGCACAAGCGATATCTATCAAGAAGCGCCGCGCCGCATGACCTTCGCGCAATCGGACAAGGGCATACTCGTGGGCACAGTGTTCAGCAGCTTTTGGAAGCCAGGAACGGTGTACTATGCGAGACAAGAGCCTAGATGGACATTCTGGAATGGTGAACAGCACACGTACCAATACAGGGGTCCGGGTTCGGACGCAACATGGCCGTTCAATTCGGGAAACAATCTCCTGCTCGCCGCGATGAGCGAGAGCGGCCATCCGTACCTGCTCAGGCGATTGAGAAGCGGTGAACACCGGGATATTTTTATTCTTGATCGGCTGATGGAAGCAACCGGAGAGATTGCTACGACCTTGTATCTCGACACGCTTGAGGTGGCCACGGACGATCGCCTGACCACATTCATCCCCTATGACAACGGTGCGGTTGATATTCTCTGCCTTATTCCCGACACCGACACCCTGACCGTGCGGCGCTACGGCATTGACGGCAGGTTATCAGATGTACGTATCCTCTGTCCGGAAATCAGCATACTGCAAGGATATCCCGATGTGTTTCATCTCGCTCTTCCGGGCGGTGCACATCTGTTGTCCTGGAGCCGCGTGGATGCACCCGACCGCACGCGCCTGTATGTGCAGTCGTTCGATGCAGGCTGGAATGCGCTGATCGCGCCGCGTCTCGTCAGCAGCGTGGAGGCAGAACTACAGGCCGCATCCGGCATGGCATTGCACGGAGACGACCTCGACATAGCCTGGTTTGACACGCGCGATGTGCATGCGGGAATCTATCTACGGACAATTCCGACCGCTTCGCTCACAGCTATTGAGGAGGCCGGGGCAGTAGAAACAGCGATATTGTCCGTCTATCCGAATCCGGTCCCAAGCGGCATACACGTCATCACCCTGCCACTACCTGCGAGAACCTCCGGCACACTTCGGGTCAGTCTCTTCGATTATCTCGGACGCGAAGCTCACTTCATGCGACAAGAAATTCAGCCAGGTGAGCAACTTCTCCGTTGCGAGTTGCCTGCACTGTCACCCGGAGTGTATCTGTTGCGGGTTGGGGACGCATCTCAGGTGCACATCCGGCGCCTGGTGCTTCAATAGACCACGTGGATCGTCGGTGTAGTATCCTGCGGCGCGCGATACACCGCTCTATTCTGCATTCGGGGGTGCCAGACACGGAAAACGCCCACAAAGCGAGCAAACCATACCAACGAAGCAGATTCGCTTCCGAAAACCCGAATCGAATCAGCTAACTGTACGGCAGCTCGGTGATGATGCCGAGCCGCTCCAGGTCGCTGAGCGCCGGGGTGATGCCTTTTTTCTCCATCAATGATCCCGGGGTGAACGATGCTTCACTCCATCACTTCCCAGCGCCCTGTTTTTCTCCCGCCAATGCGTCGGAGCAGCCTCTCCCTCTGAAGCTTTTGTATATTCCTCTGCACTGATCGCTCGGTTATACCCAACATGCAAGCCAACTCCGGGATGGTAACCGAAGGTCTTCCCCGACAGACGTCAAGTATTTTCCCTGCCGTTCTCCCGACGTTCTCATGTCGCTTTCCCGATGTTTCCAAGCTACTTTCCTGACGCTTACCCGACGTTCCTGCGATGGTATCCCATCGTTTTCCCGACTTCGCTTGTAGCGATTGAGACGGCTATTTGACAATCTCAGGAGCATGCTTCACTTCGTCTGCTTGTTCTCTGTGGATGGCGACAGTGAACGGGCAGCCCTCCGGGTCGTCGGCAAAGTCTATGGCTGGCCAATGCTCAAGAGCGCGTTTGATGCCCGATCCCAGGCCCTGGGAGTGTAGCAAGCTTCCTACCCATCATCTACAGATATGGTTGCGGGGACTCGCTTTTTTACGTATATTATTAGCCGATTTCATAACCATTACGTACAGGCATCGGCGAATTCGAGATACGGCAATGCCGACAACTCATCGTCCGGCAACAACACACCATGGTGGAGGAAGGATCATGAAGTTAATCATTTGGCTTTTTATCGTGATGTTCATCCCGCACTCGCCAATCTGCCTTGCACAGCCCGGTTGGATTTGGCAGAATCCTATACAACAACCTACGGGTGGGACATCTGTTGATTGCACCAGTCAGGACACTGGTACGGTTATCTGGTACAAGAGCCGTATCTTCCGCACAATGAATGGCGGTGCCGACTGGGAGCTTCAATTCAGCGGCACAAGCGAAATGTTGCGTAGAGTGCGCTTCATCAATGCGAATATCGGAGTTATTGTTGGCGATTCTGGGATTATTCTGCGTACGACCAACGGAGGAAAGCTCTGGCGACGACAACAGAGCGGAACATCGGCCTCACTTCATGATGTGAGTTTCACCGATGTCAATACCGGGGCTGTGGTCGGTGTGCATGGGACAATCCGTCTGACGACAGATGGGGGGGAGAATTGGGTGAAACCAGCGTTCGATGCCATTTATAACCTCTACAGCGTTTCATTCAGCGATGCCAGAAATGGCACGGCAGTCGGAGGAGGCACCGCCGTTATACGCACGACAGACGGTGGCAGCACCTGGTCGAGGCAAGCTGTTCCCTCACCGATGAGTCTCATCGCTGTGTTCTTCCGCGATTCGAGCAACGGCTATATCGCAGGCGCACGGGGAGTCTTCTTCCGTACGACGGACGCGGGCGTGACGTGGCGTCAAGGATCGCAGACCGGCTCCGGATCCACCCGGAATATGGATGTGACTGATGACGGTACAATCACCTTAACCGGCTTCGACAATGCGATCGTCACTTCGGTTGATGGTGGAGACAACTGGACGAAAACGTACCTACCCGTACGCATGGAAACAATTGAGGCCTCTTTCATCGATAGGGATCGAGGATTTGTCCTTGTTGGAGGAGGCATACTTCGCACCACCGATGCAGGAGCAACTTGGGTGGTGTGCGATGAGAATCAAACCTGGACCAGGAACGATCTGCTCTGCGTCAACTTTTCGAGTGACGCTGTCGGCGTCACCGGCGGAGCGGGTGGAACGATCATGCAGACCTGGGATTCAGGGAATTCATGGAAGCACGCATTCACCGGCAGTACAGCCACGATGAACGATATTGCGATCACGGGAGGTGATTCCGCCTGCGCAGTGAGCGATGACGGCCGGATCCTCCGCACGGTGAATGGTGGCGAGGATTGGGATGAACGGTACACGAGCAGTGGTGAAGCGCTGCAGCGTCTGTCTTTTTACGATGGAAAAACCGGTATGGCCGTGGGGCAGGACGGATTGATTCTGCAGACATCGGACGGAGGCTCCACCTGGACGAAAGCGATGAGCGCCAGCACTGCGTGGCTGTCAGGAGTGATGATGTTACACACCTCCCGCGCAACCGCAGTGGGTTCCGGAGGTACCATACTCCAGACCAGCGATGGCGGCGTCACGTGGCGACGGATGGCGGGTTCTTCGATAGAGTGGCTTCGGCAGGTCGCGTTTCTCGACAGTGAAACGGGGATCATCGTCGGCAGCGGTGGCGTCATCCTGCAGACCACCGACGGCGGATCGAGCTGGACGGAACGACAAAGCGGGACAGACAAAGATCTCTTCGACATCGAGATCACTTCAACCTTCTCCGCCATCGCTGTGGGTGCGGACGGAACGGTGCTCCGGACAACCGACCGCGGATACACCTGGGAGTTTCAGACCTGTCCATCCACTGAAGACTTGCATGCCGTAAGCTTCACGGATGGCCTCACCGGCACCATTGTCGGGAATGCCGGCGTGATCCTTCGTACCACGTCCGGTGGCGTGACCTGGGTAGAGAAACAGCCGGACTCCCCGCAAGAGGTCACACTCTGGCAGAATTACCCTAATCCATTCAATCCTTCCACCAGCATCGGTTTTACTCTCCCGCAGTCCCAGCGGGTCACGCTGATTATAACCGATCTCTTCGGCCGTGAGGTCCGACGCTTGCTCGATGGTGACTTCCGGGAAGCTGGATCGCATCAGGTGATTTTGGAGGCATCAAGTCTGCCTTCAGGTGTGTACCTGTACACCATCTCCGTCGGAAACAGGAGAAGCACAAGATCGATGGTACTGCTTCGGTAAATTTTCGCCCTGAAAAAAAATGCAACGTAAGGTGGATTCCAGTGGATTGAGTCCATTCCAGTGGATAGTCATCAACGAAAACAGCCCGGAATCGGTGATCCCGGGCTGAATCGGTAGTCGTGTTGAGATGCGAGGAAGCTGCACAAACCAGCGGCAAGGTCTTGATTTCATAGAACGTACATTTGACAAGCCTCGCACGTCGCCTGAATCTCGCAAATCGCAAATTCACAGCCGCCAACAACAGCTATCGGAGCTCATTAACAACGGTCGGTAAACTCGATCTTAGCTTTTCAGGTTCTATATTCAAAAATAGTATCGGCTACCAGGTACCAGCCGCGCTTTTTGTAGCCCGTGGACTGCTTGTCCCGAATAATTATCTAGATGCCAAGGCACTTCCGATTAATTAAAGGATTTCTTTCCACTGATCTGAAGGGGTAATTTAAAATAGGATCCTACCTCATGTATATCATCTTGATCATCGAATCGAATGGTGGTTTCAAAATATGGATATATTAATGCACCTGTAAACATAGATAGCGCTAATCCAACCGACCAGGTAGTATCTTGAAGCAGAAAAGCTGGACCGATAATCCCTCCCACTATAAGCCATTGCCCCTGCAAGCCGAATCGTATCTTCAGTAAATCATCCCAATCGTCAACAGCAACAGCGATTCCATACACGATTAAATCCTCGTCATAATGCGACCATACAGAATAGCTTACTTCCAAGCCGACGTTTAATCCTCCTTTTTCGCCGATCACATACGCCAACTTTATCCCGGTATTAATAAACGACCAGGGACCAGACTGAGATTTGCCAATGAAGGTTACTAAAAAGAACAGCACAACAATGAATAAACTTCTTGCATTTCTCATTCCATATCCTCCTTTCCTTCCAATCGCCTGAGTGCGGTACTGCCCATAATGGAAGTCATTTGCTCAACGGCCATTTTGTTGAGCGCGATCAGTCTCTGGTTTTGAGGTATTTCTTGCTTGATCAACTCTGCATTCATGCTCTCTAGATTTGACAGGACTATGAGTTGCTGAATTGTTGCCTCGTCCCGCATATTGCCCTTGGCCTGGGCGTTTTGCTCCTCCCATTCTTTAGCTGTCTTGCCGAAAAGCGCGACGTTGAGCAGATCCGCTTCGCTGGCGTAGGCAAAAGATTGCTGCTTTTTCGATACCAAATGAGGGATCAGCGTATTTTTGATGGCATCGGTATGAATCCGGTAATTGATCTTGGAAATGACACGATTCACATTCCATTCAAGGGAAATCCGGCTGTTTTCATCCGCTTTGAGCCGTTGATAATCCTTGATGATGTAGAGTTTGAACTCAACAGAAACCCAAGAAGCAAATTCAAAGGCGATATCCTTATGGGCAAAAGTGCCGCCATTTCGCCCTGATTTGGAGAGCATTCCCACGGCTTTTGTGGCTGAAATCCACTTCTGGGGCGACATGGTAAAGGCGTTCGAGCCGGCCTCATGGATAAAGGATTCGAATTCGACCCCTTTAAAGTGCGGATTGTTCAACTGCTCCCAAAGGCCAAGAAACTCGATGGTGCTTCGGCTGCGCATCCAATTTTTAACCACATCTTTGGGTTCGGCAGGATTTTTGTAGCGGGCAATATCCGTCAAGGAGATAAAATCGTTTTCGTCCCCCCTGGAAAGAACCGTTACCTCTGTGCCCTTGGCATTGATCGTCGCTTTCATCACCAGGCCTCCCTAATCTCTTCGAATACGAGGATTTTCACACCATGAGTCGCTTTTGGGACAACTAAAAAATGGTCACCGTTTATTCGATCTTTGTGTTCATCGCCATGCATGAAACCAGTCATTCACGTTCCCGTTTCAGGTCGCAACCAGAATATTCCATTCCTAAATATATGCCGGAATTGTCCGATATTCAACATCTTCGTTTTCTGTCGAGGGCCAATTCAATTCCCCACCCAGGACCAAGATGATTCCCCCTGCTTCCGTGTCGTTCAGGTGTATCAGAGGTTGCCCAGCTGCTTGCCGCATTGAAAAACGAAAAACCCGCCGCCCAGGAATGACACCGGAGAGACGGGTTTTTGGATACGTGTGGAGATGGGGGGAATCAGCACCAACCAGCGGTAAGGCCTTGATATCATTGAACTTACATAAGACAAACGTCGCACGTCGCATGGATCTCGCAAATCGTAGATTCGCAGCCGCCAGCCACCGCTATCGGTAAGCATCAGAAACGGTCGGTAAACTCATTCTTGACTGTTGCCTTGGGTCCCATCACCCCCATCGTTTTAACCAGATACCCGTCTCGCGAAAACACACCCCCCGCCCTTTCCCTATCCAGAAATATTTTTTTCATGTTTTTTTTGCTGTCCTATCAGGCTCAATCCTTGTGTAGCCCGCAGGCTCCGAAAAGGGTAGATTATTTTAAGATTTATTTTTCTTTTGCTCTTGACATAATGGATTTTTCCGTTTAAACTTAAAGAAGATAGATCATCTCTACAGTTTCCGCCCTACCTTTTGCGGGATCTGAAATAAACGACAGCGAAACAATTCTCATGAACAAACAGCTATTTAAAACCCAGGATTTTTGGCTGAGTGCCTTTTTGATTTCTAGTGGTGTCACGCTCGCGATTCATTCTCGTGAGGTTGACCGTAGCACCTTCTGGTTTGAAGAATCACCGAGGGCACAAGCTTTAATGGACTCATTTTATAAACTCACGGCTCGCGTAGAGCCATCTAATTTTGGCCGATCAATCGCCCAGCTTAAGCGGACCATGTATGATGGCGCTACTTTAACGACAACGACAGGAAATTTTAACAATGTTCAACAATCAAAAGGATCCACAAGAGTCTAAACACACTCTATCCGAACAACAACAAAAACAATACTTCCAGCTTTTTATTAACCGCAACGATACATACGGCGTACAGAAGAATGATGGCTCGTATGATCGCATTAAATCCCCTCTCGATGAAACATCACTCTTCAGCACTCAGACTATTGGTACATATCTCTTAGATACCAACTCCACTGTTATTCTTGCATGTATCGATATAGATATCGATAAAGCAATTCATGAAAATCGCGACTTGAAGCCTACAGAATGGGAAGCAGGTTTAGAATCAATCCGCAAGTATTCGAAATCCTTATACGAGAAATTACGTGAACTCGGGATGTCTTGCTACCCGGAATTTTCAGGATTCAAAGGGTATCATATTTGGATGTTTTTTGATAAACCGATGCAAGCAGCAGATGTTCGTATTTGGATGAAAGAATTACAAACACTCTTTCCTGATCGTCCTTCCGAAATAAATATTGAACTCTTTCCGAAGCAGGGTACGATACCCGCTGACGGGTTTGGCAATTTGATAAAGCTACCCCTTCAAAAACATCTGAAATCTGGTAACTATACTTACTTTCTGGATGAGGACTTTCAACAGATTTCAGGTTTACCAGAAATCATTCGAACGGATCTCGTTCAACTACCATCTCCTCCTGTGGTAGTAAAAGAGCGGGTAAAAACATTCCAGCAGCCTCAAAGCAAGTCTAAAGTCGATCTGGCTGTAGAAAAGCTTCCTGTAGTGATTGAGCGCTGCGCATACCTGCAAAAGCTATTAAAACGAATCGAAGATGAAAAGCATCTTGATCATGGCGAACGGATCTGGCTTGCGAATATTCTCAAACCCTTTGGCAGTGAAATCCTCCACAAGTACTTCTCAAAACTCAGCGATTACGATAAGACCTTTACTGATTCACAGATTGCTTCACTTACTTCGAATCCTTCTACCTGTGCATCCTCTCCGATGTGTGCAGCACAATTGTGCCCACTGATGGAAGAAATCGGAAAGGCATCCCCCATCGCATTTTCATATAAGGTTATGTCTCATTCAGATATCGACCCATCAAAGCCATGGGTGTTCTTTAATTCAAAAGCGCAACGGCATCACTACATTTTTAAAGGTGAGCAGTATGGCATACCAAAAGAAGAATTGAAAACGCTCTACTCAAATTTCAAACTGAAACCGCCAAAAATACAGAAAATGCTTTTTCCGAAGTTCGATCCGAATGATCCTTGGTACATTAATCTGTTTGAACGCTCAATCAACTACTTCGAGGAAACCGAGTACATGAGGTTGAAGAGAACAACTGATGTCATCGAGCCTTTGCAGGATTTTGGAAACATCTGGAGTCTTCTCTCGAATCTAATTCCGGACGAAGCGGAACGAAATCACTTCGTGAACTGGCTTGCAACAATCCTCAACACTAGAAAGAAGATGAGGACAAGCTTCGTATTCAAGGGAGTTCAAGGAGCCGGAAAAAACGCATTCTTCCAACATGTGATTGCTCCGCTTCTTGGCAAGGGTCAATGCAGGGTGGTGAAGAACGAGGATCTAATCGAGAGCTTCAATCCCTGGATGAAACAGGCTTTCTTCATCGCATTCGACGAGGTTGCGCATGACAACAAATCCAGGAATACGTTGAATTCCAAACTGAAAGCATTAATCACGGACGATAAGGTCACGCTTAACGATAAAAACGATAAGGCTTACCAGATCGAAAACAACATGAACTGTGTGTTTTTCTCCAACGTGGCTGTGCCTCTTGTCGTGGAGCAATCCGATAGACGATTCACCATTATCAGGACCGGTGGGAATCTTACGAAGCAGGGATTTTTTGATGGTGATGAATTTTTCAAGAGAATTTCAAACGAGCTGATGTCCTTTGCGCAGTACTTAACGAATTTCGCATTTGATGAGAACCAGGCAAATACGGTACTGGATACAGAAGAAAAACGCAGTCTTGTTGCTGCCGCCATTGATCGATTTGAAGATTTCGCAACTAAGCTAAAATCAAATGACGGCAAATCATTAAAGGACATGATTGATAATGAGAATACCTATCCATACGATATCAATTTTGATGGAAGTCTCAATGGTAAAATGGTACGTTCAAAAGCGCGGGAGCTTTTTGTATCGATATATGGCGAACAAATCACCACGCATGCACTCACGAAGAAATTAGCCGTACACGGTATCCGTACAACCAAGTCAAATGTGCATTATTATGAGTGGTGAATATTGCCCAAATCTGGGCAAGTTTTGGGCAAGTTTTGGGCAAAAATTATATGTGAAATTGCCGAATATAGAACGTATACAGCATTTAGGGCAATACTTTGCCCTAAATCTTAAAACTCGGGGGAAATTAATAAGGTATGAATATAGAAAAGGGCAATCTTTTGCCATTTTTGCCCAAAATGCTGATATCAGCTCGTATTGGGCACTTACGATGGTCAAAACTTGCCCAACCCAGGGCAAAAAAGTAAAAAGCGAAGCTTTTTACTTTACCTTACCCGGTAACGCGCAGACTAACCAATATTTTTTTGACAGAACTCACTAACCCACCCAAATAAACCTATAAATAAGCAAATACAATGAATTTTAACGTCACACCAGAACTAATTATCCAGATAATGGAATCGAAGCCAACGCTAACAATAGATGGCTACAAAGCCAAGCTGCAAGAAGGCCGAATCGAGGAAATGGTCCAAGCGATTGCTCAGGTACAAGCTTCAGTCAATTGGTATCTTCAGATGCCCAAGGCTGGTTCGATTAATAATTTTTCACCTTCCAGTCATGAAATAAGCAAACGAATTGAGAATCCGGCAGGAGTTCATCTTGGACCAGCAATCCTTGGTGCAATCATATGCGGGTTCCCTATCGGCAAGCACTTTGATAGGATAGGAATCGATAGAAATTATTATCAGAAATGGCTGGAGGTACGTCTCAAAGGCCATGAATCTGTGTGGTTGTATATGTACGGGGGGTAATAAAAAAGCAGGCAATCGCCTGCTTTTTCTTGTTTCTTTTATGATGCCTGCTCAATCATCCATCTTCATTGAAACGAAAATATACTGAGGGATTCCGCTTTTATCCTTTTAATTCTCTATGTTGATGTGCTGATTTCTCCGTATTACATATAGAGCAATGGTAAGGGTTAGGAGGCGTTAAAGCGTGTGGAAAATTGCCATAAAGTCGCAAAACAGATGCTAAGCTAGCGAGACGCTTAGTCAGTACCGTTAATGATGGACAATCGCGTACTTGGTTCAGATCGTTGTGTCCTCCCGCTGCTCTCTGTGAAAAATGCAGGTTGGTACACAGGCCGGAGATATTGGTTGAACCAATTGAACAAATAATTTACCACCAGTTTTTCGTACCCTGACCCTGAGTGCATAATTTCATTTCCTCCAGGGAGAATGGGTAAAAAAATCTGGGTGCGGGTCAACACGGTGATTTCGAAGAACAGCTCCGATTCACTTCGTACCAATATTTTTACGACCGGTCCTCGCCGGTAAGTCTTTGGCGGTCCATCTTCTGTCTCTGGATCAAGCCACGCAGGCCCGAGAGCTTCTAATATCAGATCATGGCCAAGCCATGAAAATCTGAGTACGCGAGTTTCAGCGTCAAATCTTGGTTCGCCTGCGGTTGATGATAGGAACTGCTCATCTTTCAATTCTATCATCTCATTGAACATCAACTCAACAAGCTTCATAGCTGTCTCGTCGACTTTTTTTGCGCTGTGTTTCCGTTCTGTGTCTTGGTGGTGAATATCCATAGAGTGGAGCAAATCGCTTGTCACCTTCATATTTCGCATTGCAGTGCCTCTGAATGGTTTAGATTCAATTTATTTCCTTCCCACATCAACAGCTCTTCACAAACTGGCCATTTGAGCTGTTTCTACACCTTACGATCGTAGGACATCCATCGCACGATGCTGTGGAAGAGTCTTTCGTCGCAGCCAATAAGTTGAGCATGATAGAGATTTGCAGCGTGAGGATAACGGTTCCGATGAATTGCATCGCTCGAATCTTGAGTAGATCAATTTATGTGCTCATTATTTTTCTCCGTTATTAAACTGCCATGTTGCCAACAGTAATCTGATCCAGCCGACTCATTACGTTTGAATTGGGTCTTTCTTTGAGGTTGCCTGACATCGACCTGATACCCTACATTATAACTTGATCAGTTTACAATGGCAACGTTACATTCTGCTCAACATCAGGACTGGCGAAGTTTTCCCCTCTCTGTACTCGCCACCAAAAGTGGGGTTTTCTACTATTAAGGGCTAAGATATTGGATTTTTTGCGCTCGTGACACCAGATATTTGTAGATTTTATCGCTTTTCAGTATATTTCTTACATCATAGTTTAATTATTTTTTTATGAGGTTCCCATTATGATTAATCCGTATTATAAGGTTTATATCAGCAATAGAGACTTTCACGATTTTCGAGATACTGACATTCCAGAGTACATCTGCATTCTCATCGCTGTCTTTGAGCGGGATCAGCGTGTCTGTGCTGAATCTTATGTCTTCACACCGAACGGCCTACGCGATGAAGAGGTATCAAGACACTCCTATCCCGTAGTGGATACAGAGATTGACTACGCTCAGCTCGCAGAGTCACACGAATTTAGAGTCTCAAAGGTATCCGCTCAACATCTGCATCACCGATTGCTTTCTGAGAGGAAAAGAAGTGGGCTGTTCCCTCAGAAGCAGTTCAATGCTGCAATTCAGGCCTTTGATCGGGTGAGCTTTGCGGAAGTTGACATTAATGGTCTATCCCTCAGAGCACATATTGAAGATGTGTCGTCATTTCATTTTATCATTGATCAAACACAATCTGATCTTGTAAGAAGCGAGATCACAGATTTTCTCAAAAATCTGGATCAGTCCAGAGATATGAGAAATATCCGCGTCAGTTAATCCAGTATCTAAGTATCGGTACATTATCCACTACGATCAGGAGTCATTGATGAACGAGTACAAGGAATATCCATACATTATTCTTAGGTCCGGATTTGTTCCAATTTACAGGAGCTTGATAATTGTAATTGCTCCATATGAGCTGAAAAACAGCTATTCTCGTTTGGTCGAAACATACATGCTATCAGTGTGCGGTGATTTATACATAGCTCATACGATGGGAACTCCGCTCGATACCTATAACCAGATAGATGGAATATTTCTCGAAGATGGTGCCGGAACAGTCAAGGACTATCTTATTAGAACAGCTTATAACAGCCTTGTTCAGAAAATGAAGATTGAACTTGAGAGCAAGTTCAAGGGTAAAGTGGACAACTATTTAGAAAAGGTTTCTGCCATCACGTTCGATGATACAAGCCCTGAAGAGGCAATCATTGATATACTATTTTATGGGAACAAACAGAACTTGCTTAAATCCTTGAAAGAAATGAAACATAAATCCTTGCGTGAGTACCTCGAAGGGCACATTCGGACATTTGATGCGTTCGTCACTTTCGATGAAGAGGATTAACGCTACCTCTTTTGCTTTTCCAGGTACTTATTTTTCGCTTCGATTAAATCTCTATGCTTAGCAATAAGCATAAAAGGCTAAGGTCTTCACGAGAGCAGCTTACTCTTGTTCATAAATAACGCGACTTCCATTGTTCTTGTAACCTTTATGTTGCTTGTGCTTGCTCGCTTCGAGTTCGAGGACGAGCTGTCACAAATAATATATACTAGTTTCATCTCGACCTTGTGAACTTAACGTATCATCAAAGACTTCAGGAAACGTGTGCAATCTATCATTAATGTTTTGTACTCAACATTTGAGATTTTACAGCAATGCATGACTTTGTGCCTAATATGAATGATGTTTTTTACAAATTATGTTTGCAAAAATAGCTGGCCATCTCACCACATTTATTCTCTCCTGCAAAAATTTTTCCTTCTGGAGTCTCTACCATGCAAAGTTGGTCAACTAATAGCCTCAATTTACCTTCATCAACATAAACAAGATGCGACTCGGATAATTCTTGTATAATTCTTTCCGCATCAAGTTTTTCCGTATCTATGAACTTGCGAAACTGTTCATCAGAATGGAGGTCTATGGTCCCTACTCGCAATAAATCATTTAAAATTAAATATTTTTGCCGATCAATTTCAATCGGCTCCCAAAGTTTTAGAACGGGGGCCTTTGAAAGTTCCTCTTTAGTCCAAGTATGATATAAATATTCCCATCCCCAATTATCTTGATCTATTTGTTTTTCTTTACAAGATAAGAAGGGATGAACTGTTTCAAGGGCGAAACTGTCACCAAATATTTTCGCACTTATTCCAAACTTGTACGCTAGTCTTGTCCAGATCAATTCCAACAAATGATACATTGATTTACCGTTTGAAGACATTAAAATATGAAAATAAAAATCCTCGTTGGTTAATGGGATTCCCATTGGCATTCCATTGTTTTTAATGATTGTGGTGTTACCGCAAATTATTAAACTTGGGAAACTATTAGGGCCATAACCTCTCACAGGACCATTTTTGGAAATCTCCTCAATCTTCTTTACAAATCCCTCTCTAAAGCCATGTTCGGTTGTGTAACCATAATATCCAATAATAATTCTTAATGGATAAAAAGCCTCCATCGCAATGTAAGCATAAATATGATCTTCCCTATCTGTAAATCTACTTCTTCTCTCCTTGTCTGGTAATTCCTTTAATGTTAAAAGTTTGTATGCATCTCTGTGCAATACGCCAACAAACGAATCTGCATCTCTTGGTTCGGAAACTTTGATAATTGATCGTAAATTATCAAAGGAGTCAATGATGTCATTAGCATATAGATTCTTCTTTACCTGAATAACTGCTATAACATCCTTAATGTGATATTTATACCTATTTGCAAACGACATTCTTTCCCCCTCACCAACAACAAGCATACAGTCTAACTCATTGCTCATAACTCCGCTGTCATTATATACAAAACTTCTTTCAACCATTTTTAATTTTAGATCTTTAAAAATAGCCTTGTTTAATAGTTCTGCGGTTAAGCCTTCAAAATTGTCTCCAATCGCAACTGTGTGGGTTATGTTTTGGTCTTCGCATTCGATTTTAGAAAGAGCATGTTTCTTAAAATTCTCTAATAAGTCTGCAACTGTTGAAATCATAATAGAACATTGTTCGTTTTATTGGTGAACTGGCGATAATGCCGCCGATAACTCACTTATTGCGAATTGGAAATAATGCAATACGAGTCCTAAAATGAATTTTTCTGACTGACCTTTTTTCTATCCGCGTCGATCATGACCTTCTTGGACGTTGCCGCACTGCATGAGAACGTGTCAATGACATTGAAACTGTTCCCGTACTCGCATATTCATTCACGATCTTCTTCTTCCTCCATCATCCTTACCGCGATCTTATCACTACCGTCCAATCGCCATATCGGGAGAAATGTGTCGGAAGTTTACCAAATTTCGAACCAATAAGGTCGATATTATAGGATTTTAAGTCAAGAGTAATAATTTTTGAAAAGTGCGCTGAGAATACCTTTTGAGGCAACGAGGCGCTGTATGCGGTCATAAAAAAGCTGATGGCGCATTTCAACAGACATAGGAAGGAAATACGAACCTCGGAATCAAAGGTGACCTCCGGCGCATAATCGGTCTGTAGACAATGAATCAAGCAGAGTCAATCGTATGCGTATTCATAAGAGCTGCTGTTATCGTTTGAAATGACATCAGTGGTCTCGGTGAGCCGTTACTTCCAATACGGGCGACCGTTCGATGGGTCCACAAAGTGCGGGCCGTATTTGTCCTGTTCATTCCACCTGCGAAGCGTGCGAGACGACACTCCGAATAGCAGTGCAGCCTCTTGCTGATTCAACCAAAGATCGCCGTTGATCTCTCGAATTAACACCTCGGGGCATTCACAGTTGCGAATATGTTTCCGCTGGTCTCATGGGGTTGTTTTCGACCAGTCGATCTCTAGCCATTCCTCGAAAGGCATCGCTGGTTCGACATACAGACCAAATATCTCAGCGGCATCCTGCCCTATCATGTATCCGCATTGCGCAAGAGAGGCCGCATAGGCATGAACCGCGCCTCTGGTACCTCTATCGTGTCTAAACAGAGGGATCGGGGAGTGACACAATGACAGCTTCGGCACCCTTAAGCTGCATTGACAACTCTTTTTGAAGTACAATGATATTTGAAGAGGCTGCCTTCGCACACGTCTCCGCAGTCTTTAGCGACTCATCGTACCAGCCGGATAAGAACTCAAGGGCTTTCCCTACCTGCACCTGCCTCACTTGCCCTTCATCCCCGATATGCGCCTTCAGGCTGTTCAAATCTGGGCTAGTCACCTCTGGATATTGTATTAGTAGTGCTTTATCCAACAACTCACTAACCTTCTTGGATATCGTAAATACAGTTCGTGCCTGATATACAGTCTTACTCAGTATACTTAGTTGCTCACCTAAGTACTTTGTCGACGATGCCAATTTCTGTTGAGCAGCATTTAACTCCGTGTTTGCTTGTTCTACAAAAATACCTAATCCATGCCAAGTTCTAAAATTTTGTATGTCAACCTTTACCACTAGGTATTCATAAATAGCACCTTGAAGAGATATTTGTAACGCTGCTAGTTCTGCCAATATTCCTGACTTCCTCTCAGGGATTTGCTGTTTTAGATACACCTTGTATCCTGCATAGGCAGTTAATAAGACTGATATGCTGGTGATCAGTACATCTCTGACTGCTTCATCCCAAAACAGGTTGCCCGTACCCTCAACAATCCAATTAGACGGGTTCATAGTTTCCTCATTGGTTAACAATATTTAGTGGTAAGAGTTTACGACAATATAAATATCGAGTCATTCTTGGTTTACAATCCGGAGTCGAACTTTCACATACACTCGAAGCGCAGTTACGATGCCGGTTAGCGAGAAAAGAGTGAGTGTCTGCCCGCGAAACAATATGGTGTTGTGATTATTCGTGAGATTCCGGACCTTTATCGAATCAAGCGCCTGTTCAAAGCTTGTGGATGTTTCCATCCTTGAAAGGTCAGCGTGATCTTCTTCCACACCTACGTCGAACCAAAGCACAGCATAATCAACAGCAGCAGCAGGAGGAAGTATTAAGCATTGAATTTGAAAAATCAGCCTTGGCGTTGGAGATACTAGATGCGGCGACTATCCGCCCAACGTAATCGAAGGAACATGGAGGGTGCTTTAAAACATCGCGAACGAATTTCCGAAGTTGTTGAATGTTGCACTCTTACTGCACCAGCATGAAGTATCTCTGCTAAATCGAAACCCGTTCTGCTAAGACCAAGGTGGCCTCGGTGTAGAAATTGTCTTATTCGCTTACAGCGTTAAACAGAAGTACCAACTTATAAATTTAGGTATTATTTCCATTTACTGGCTCCTTCAATATATTCATTTTCCTCATACTCATAAATAATAGCTACACTATGCTTAGCTCTTGTCAATGCTACATAAAACTTTTGCTTTACATCATTTATTTGCCTTTTTTTCCCATTATAGATCTCCGTAAAGTCGTAAGAATTGTCTTTAATCCATTTAATCATATTTGGAGTTGGGTAAATAACAACTCTATCAAGTGTTTTTCCTTTTGATTTTCCAAAGGTGAGTGAAGAATATTTTGGATCAACTTTAGTGGACTTACTCCAAACCAATTGAGTCGGTTTAAAGGTTTGAAGATACTCACCCACATCTTTATGCCTAATTAAAAATACTCCTTTATGCTCATTAACCTGATTTCTGCAAATTTCACATTCACAAGGTTCAGATTTTTCATATTCTGGATATAGTTTGGATGAATAATCACAGATTTCCTTAGTATTTCGATGTGATACCTTCAATGTATTCTCATCTATCTGGCATTTAGTACCCTTATCTAATTCATTTTCAACAAACTCTTTAATTCTACCATTACTATATTTCGTGAATTTCCTGTAATGATTTGTTTTATAGGTAACTTGCCTGGGGTCACCGACTAAGGTAGTGGCAATCTTAGATTTAAATAATAGTTTTATTAACTCTAAATCATAACCTGCTAAATCTTGAACCTCATCTATGAAAATATGCGAATAGATTCTCGACAGTCTATCAAAAACAAGGCCGTTTGTTTTATCATTGCACCCAAAAATAAATTTCGATATTTTATCGGAATATATTTTCCATCCAGAACTAAAATAAAATTTATCGAAATCCTTCTCTCCCCAAGTTAAAGGTCTTCCTCTGGAAAATATTGGTTTCCCATTTTGATCTTTCTTAATACTCGAATCACCTTCACTTAACAGCATGCCTTTAACATCTCTATCGAAAAGCATAGCATTCATTGAACCTTGAAAAGGACGCACTCCATGTTGTAATAAGAATGAGAACCAAGCCTGGACAGTTATGTTCGAAGGAATAGATTTACGTTTGCTTAATATTTTGCTTCTTATTTCGCTTTCGTTTTCCATAGTATATGTTGTAATTAATATTGTTTGTGATCTGTTCAACTCCAAAGCGCTGTTAACAATAAATGTCGTTTTGCCAGAACCAGCGGCTGACATTATAAGCGTATTATTATTCATTGCACCAGGCGACTACATTGTTTATGTATTGCGGGTAGACTATATTGCAATTCGTTTCAAAAATCCTCAAAGCTGAAGTTGTTTTATTATTCTCCATATAGTTCACAATCGATTCTTCTGAGCTAAAGATATCTTTATCAATTTTTAGCGCTGCGCATAAATTCCCTAAGTTTTTGATATTTGCATTTACAATTTGAGGCTCTAATGTTTTGTATATATTTCTGTCATCAGCAAATATTTTAATGCAAGTAACATCATTATAATCTTCATATTTTCTCGCAACCTTATTCTGATAATCACCATCATTATCAGTAACAACGGCGGTTGGATGTTGCAGGCCTTTCGCGATATCTAAAAAACGCTTGAATGCTAAGCTCTTAACTGAAATAACATCTATACCGGCGTGAATTGGAAGTTTGCCGCCATTCTTATCCATGTACGCCTTCTGAACAATTAGTTCGTCTGAGTCACCTTCTACTAAGATTGCTTTTTTACATAAAATAAGTCTTAGCGTATCATACCCAGAGAGTTTTTTGAAATAATTCTCGGTATCGGGATCCAAATTGCTTATGACAAATGTTTCCTTCTTTAAACTTAACAAAATCAATTTATCAAGACCGAGTTTATTTGCCACAAAGCTGCTATGTGTTGTGATGATTATTTGTTTTCCATCACAATTTTCAATTATTTGGTTAAGAAACTGATTTAGTTTAGTATGAGTTAAATGGTTTTCCGGCTCTTCTAAAAGTATAATATTTGCTTCTTCACTCTTTTTATGGGACAAGGACAGCAACGTCTTCACAATGCTTTGATCCCCTTTCCCTATAAGATGGAAAGGAACTTTATCTAACAATGTAATTAATGTTGATTCCCAAGCATTTTGAGAAGATAAGTCAACTGATATTTCTACATTTTTATCTTCAGAAATCTTTGATTGTTTTTGGACCTGTTTGTTTATTTCAGAGATTGATTCATCGCACATAAATCCTTCTTTCATTTTTCTAAACGCTTGAGCTACGCTTGCCTTTTGGTTCTCATTTAGATTATTTTTTATTATCCTTGAAATGTAAATGTCAGAACCATTTCGATATTGAAGAGATGATGAATCTATTAGTACTGATTTAATAGGGATACTACGCGTGGTGACAGAATCTCTATCAAACGATTGCCACTTTATCTTGTAGAATTCAATAGGAATTGTCTCTAACTCATTTTTAACCAGTTCTTCGTATTCTGGCAAGTAACTTTCATCAAACTCAATTCTAAATGACACCCCTATTGCCTTACTCCTATAAATATTGCAATCTCCTTCCAATTTAGCTAATTGTGGAGAGTCACCACCTTCGAAAAACAACTCAATTAGTATATACGGTAATGCAGCATTTTTGCCCTCTTTAAGACGAGTCAAGTACTCGTTTACAACATCGTTATTAAATAAATACTGAGACAGTTCATTACGAAGATAACGACCATTTAAGATACCCGAAAGTGCTAAATTAACAGCTTCAAGAATAGTAGATTTTCCAACTTCATTATTACCAACAATAATATTCAAATCATCAAATAATTCTAGAGAAAATTTCCCTCTGAAGCTTTTAAAATTTTCAATATATACTTGTTTTATTCTCATTTTTCTATGGAGAGTATTTGCCGTATTAGACATCTATGTTTCATTATCATAAATAATTTAGTTTTCCTAAGTGATTTCGTTAACAGATCTGACCAAATCCTGGTTTCCACTGAGATGTTTGTTGTGTGCCTTGCTAAAGCCAATGTACTCCCCGTTGGCTTCAAGGATCTCAATTGCCAGGTTCTTCTCCAGCGTCTCCGTGATCTTCCGGCTGAAGCAAGCTGTTTTCATAAATCTAGACTTCGTAATGTATCCTGGTTTAAGGCCATAGAGCTTTTCGAATATATGTTCATCCCCATCCGTGTATCTTTGGACGAGTAGGTCAAGATATTTGTAACCGAGCATATTTGAGAAAAGTCGCTAATTAGAATGTGATGTTTTTGTCATGATGCCTTGTGCATTGGTCAACGTGACTTGAGAGACCTTGCTCTCTAAGAGGTATCTATGGCCCTTCTTTTTGTAGCCAATATACCGCTTGTCTTCGATGAGGACTTCAATGCAAAGGTTCTGCTCAAGCCTTTGGATAACCTAATGCCGAAAAAGCGCAGTCTGACGATGCCTGGCTGTGTGGATATAATCCGTTCCTAGATGAGATTTGGGATTTCCATCATCTCACTCAGCACCCTAAACTCTTACTTCCCAAACCCGCCTTGCTCATTAACCGCATCCACCCATTGCTGCATTGCTGCATGCTTGGCCTTGCTTTGAGCGGTTTCCTGGCCTTTTACTTCGAGGATGAGTGTCTTGCCGCCCGGAAGATAGCTACAGGATGAGCCGCGCCGGAGATAACAAATTTTGAAGTCATGATGGTTAGCGAAGGATTTTCACCTCGGCAAAGCATATACTATTCGCTTAACATTATCTTCGAAATCATTTACGTGGATTTCAAATATGCATCTTGCAGGTGTGCTATTGGAGCAGTATATATCTACATTGAAAACCAGCGACCTTAACTCGAAATTCCTTTTCATATCTTCAACTTTAAATAATGCATATACCCCTTCAACAAAGGTGCCGGGATACAAGAGATGCTGACACTGGCAAGCAAGAAAACAACGGGTACCAACAATACCAAGCCGGATATGGCTCCAATGCTCCCTAGCGCAATCCCAGTTTGAGTAGCCCCACCCTTCGCTTGAAACAATTATGGCGACATCCTTCGCGGGCGCAATTCCGATATTGTGGATAGAAAGATTTAATCGTGAATTGTTGACAATTTCATAACCCACCTCGAATACAGAATTGGCATCTGGGTAAAAAAGACTCCTGAGTATGGCTACCGAAGCTGGTTGTGTAGTATCACCAACACGTATATAGAATTGCTTGTCTTTCGACTCCACTCTGTGCGGCTTAAACTGGCTTGGGGGGATGTAGCACCCTACATAACCATATCCCTCTTCGTCCGGATCATCCGCGCTCCAATACTCGATGTTTTGAACAGGTGGATCTGTCGCTCCTCTTGCAAGCCCTCTTAATCGATTCTCAAATTCTTTCGGGGCATGCACGGGGTGTCGCTCTCGCGCTCTGTCTAGCCCGTCGTCGTCATCTTTTGAGGCCAATATCCCCCAGACAAGAGTGCCACCACCAGAGTTTGCGAATCCCGAAATCGACTTCCACCATATTTTCTTGAGCGCTTCGTCTGATAACGGGGATCGCGTCACCCCTTCGTAGGTGGTTTTAAAATCCAGCCAGTCTCCTTCATAGGTCGGAGGGTCAGTCTGAACCAGGTTCTTGACGAACGTCACACCTTCTGATTTTATATTCTCAAAAAACTGACGTCCTAGGGTGTTTCTTGGGTCCATTATTGCACCTATTTTTTCTTTATATACGTCTTCTTCCCATTCTTGTTGATATAGTACTGACCACCCTTCGGCCCCGTGTGAATGGTCGGGGAGGATGAATCGTACTGCTTAGTCTTCTCTTCGGGCCTGCAAACCACTGTGCGGCTACCAATTTCCAAGTGTCACCAGATAGGTGGGTATTTCCAAAAACCATATGGAATTATTAAGCAAGACGACAATATGACATTGTCGTCTTGCTTCAGACAGCCGTACCTAATAATCAGACACGCATAACAGTTAAGTTGAGTAAAAGGGTCTTATCTAGCGATATGCAACACTTTGCTTTGCTTGCTACCTTTGTATTCAGCAACCAAAAAGTATTTGCCCGCTGGTAAATTTGAAGCATCGAACCTGTATTCGTATCGGCCCTTGTGGAGCATCGTGCTGCAAACATGCAACTTGACATTACCAACAAGGTCTGTTACATATAAAGCGATGTTGCGCTCTGATGGTACTTTTATGGCAACATTAGCGACCCGATCACACGGGTTCGGATATACTTGAAGTTCACATTCATCCTCTTCATTTAAAGACGAATCATGCTTCACTATGTTCTTTTCCAGTGCTACGAGATCGTCATAGAAGTACTCAGTTGCCGTAATAAGATTGGCAGTATCATTAACCGATAGAACAGCTCTCATCAGTAACTTATGATCAGTATATTGCGATAATGGTATGATCATATTGAGGACATTGAAGGTTGTATCAATGTCAGCTAGACTTATCGAATCGATAAGGGAAACGACATTCCCACCCGCAGAGTCGATCAATTCGAATTTGATGGTTGCAAGTCCATCGTAAGTATCGTGCATTTTGTTCATCAATTTAAACCTAAACGTGCTTCCAAGGGAAGGAGTAAAGGCAATGGTTTTGATGAATTGCGACACACTTTCATCATTGATGACCGTCGCTTCTTTTGAACTGCTATTCCACTCGATAACTTCTTCAGCTCCATTATGCACTACTCGGACATCCGAAATCATAACTCGTGATATACCATTTGGATTACTCACCGCTACTTCGCGGCTTACCTCTAGTCGTTTATAATTCCTTTTATTTAAATACTCACTCGTATTTTCAATTTTCTTCACCGTAGAGGATGGTACACTAGTTGGTGCGCAATATAATTCGAGATTGGAACCGTCTTGTGCATATTTGCACACCGATGGGTACATTCCTTCAATACTTTGAATAAAGCCGGGTACGAGCCAGGACCCACCACTCATTCTCTGGACAACGACACTATATACACCATCATTATGGGCAATGCGAATGTCATCACCAGAGGGTTTATTATCTACAACGCTTACAGATGGAGCCCAATACTCATGATCTGGCAACGAAATAAACGTCGCGGCAGGACCCCAACCATTACTACTATTTTGTCTAAATGATATGAAATTTGTCACTGTCCATCCTATGTCATGACTTGTCCAAGCAACGCAAGGATAGTCCGAACCATCAACCGTAATCGATGGATATCCGGAGGCATAGTGATATCCATTTGAAAGCAACGTTACGGGTGCTTGCGTTTTGTAGTAATAGGTTCCAGCATCTGCGGTTATGTCAAAGTTTGTATAATATACTGATTCTCCTTCTCTCCACGCAATATGATACAATGAACTACCCTCTCTGTGCGTCACTGTTGGATTCTCTGGGATTGCGTTCGGCACGCCTGAACCTATGAGCCACCCAAATTCTGCGTTCGTATGGGCATGATAAATTTCATAGGCCAGTCCACCAGAATTGTCCTTCCAAACAATCAGTTCAAGATTCTGGGCGGCATCTACCTCAATAACCGGTGCCGCATCCGGATTACCATACAGAATGGAAGATGCGTCCACAAACTGTGTACTTGTAACCATTCCCGGAACAAGTTCTTTGTATGTGAACGTGTAGTCGTATGGATAGTTATGAAAGGAATTCCTGTATACAATATAAGTTCTTGCTTGATCATGCGCTATAGACGGACTGCTACCATGGTCTATAAATATTTCGTCTTCCCAAGATATACCTCCATCGGTAGAATACGTGTACCATATCGTTTCATCAGCCGACTCATACACAGCTTGATAGATTCCTAACGGTAAATAATTCACTCCAAACTGCTCGGCCATCCAAACGATTTTGCGCTGCGATCCGGGGCAAACTCCACATATTGGCTCTTGCGACGAAAAGGCCGAACCGGAGATCATATGCGCTTTATAAATTCCAGTCATTGCAGTAGTATAGTCCAGATTGCCGTTATTAAGTTCGATTGCTTTTATAACGACATTGCCAATTTTATCGATTCCACTCACGTCGCCGTCCGCCCATTTCCAGAAGAAATATCTGACACCGTATTTATCAAATGAATACGGGAGCGTGATAGACATTGCTGACGTACTTGAATAGACGATGTTCGGCATAACCATGCTGCAGATATCTACATTATTATCCATACAGATCAATTGGACTTTTTGATACAAGAACCGGTATGGACCCATTCGTGAGCCCTCTATTTGATTGTATGCCGGAAACAGTGAAACTTCTATGTTATTATTCACATCATCCACCGCCATATGATCTTCGTCATTTATCCAATCGACAAAACAATAAAATGCATTTTCAGTAAGATCATAGTACCTCAATGGCGCATCGAACTTTACGTCTAACCAGGTACTGAAAATTTTCGAGTGAATCTCTCCCTGAGTATATGCTTCGCCATTTCGTTTAATCGCTATATTCGGTAGATCATCAAGGGTCCCATATTTTGCGGCAAAGGATTGATATTTTACTTTGCGAGTATGTACCGCGAGCATGTCCGAATCCCAATCGGCAGTAGCATCCAGCCATAACTCATTCGGACTTACAGCTCCTGTCCCGCGTACATCTTCCGGTACTCTTACCCAAACCCACGGTTCTAAGTCATATTGCTCGCCATCCAATGCAGTTAATGTTATATTGTAGTGTCTTATCGCTTCCAACTCGTGAGTGCTTCCTGATGCCCAAATATCCGTATTGCCATGCTGCCGGTTTGTGCCAGCTACTTTAAAGTCAACTCCTGTCGGATCAGCATAGTCATAATCTGTTTTAAAAGTTACGAGATAGTCTTCATCATATTCAATTTTGAATTTAAAGGAGTTGCTTACAGGATAGGAAGTAAATATTCTGTGCCTGCTAATGGCGTTATACGCCCAAAAGGAATCTTCTTCGTTACTTAAGACAGCGATATATATTTTCGTGCCGTTCCTAATTGCGTCTACTACTACGTCATAGAGATCATCAGAAGAAGTTATCTCTGTGCTTGCATTTATTTCGTAGTCTATTTCTTTATTAAAGTACTCATCGCCATTTTCCAATGCGCTCCATTCGGTCGCATCATCGATCTCCGTTGTGAAGTTACTCTCATCTGCCGATTTGAATGAAACAGTTAATTTTTTATCTTCGCTATTGGTTGCCGTTGTAGAAACAGTCATTTTTAGGCTATATTCTATTTTACTAATTTGTGCACCATGCGAGATTTCGCTCAAATCAAACTCATACACGGCTCTATAGAAATGTCGATCTCCGTTATAATTTTGATCATTTCCAATATTTACAGTGGTCGGTGCAATATTTGTTGAATAGGTTGTCGGACCGTTAATTCTCTTATTAAATTGAACTCTATTAGGAATTATCTCCTTAGTTACGGGTTGTCCTTGAATTGAATTGCACAAGATCACCATCAAAATCAGGAATGCTACTTTCGATCTCATTTCTTCACCTTTAATGGTTGTGATTTTTTGAGTGGTTGTATATTCTTTTGCTATTACGCTAGTATATTTCAACTTTTCCCTTATACATAATCGTAGAGTCAAGATTCAACTTGGCGCTCAAATATATTTCGGAATTCAGAAATGCGATTCCTTGTAGTGGCTTTGCGTCAATATCTGTCCCCAAATACTTTGGAGTGACATCCTTCCAAATGCCCATAAAGTAGCAATACACTCGACTTGGGCTGGCTGCGAAACAAAGTCCTTTCCTGATTGATCCTGCGAGCCATACTCCTGTAATCTCTTTTGTTACCAGCTTCATTGCCCCGTTTTCAAGTTTGTACAGGCCATATCCGATAGAATATATCTCATCATCGATAACGTGCAAATTAAATCCAAAGTTGTATCTGTTTTCCTCAGTAAGTGGGTAATCCAAAGAATCAACAGTGCGTGTTCCATTTGTCGTTATTTCGAGTAAATACATTCTTGATGCCCTGGTTTTCCATTGTCTGAGTGCACTGAGATATACAGAATTCCCTTTTGGTTCCACCGCGATTGAAAGGACCTCAATTCGTTGGCTTAATGTATCATATCCGGAAAATTTATTATAGTTAAATAATTCGACCCATTCAGATTCGCAGTACTTAACTACCCGACGTGACGTAGCTAAATAGATGTTACCGGATTTATCCAGCGTTCCACTCTGAATCGGATTACCCAAAGGTTCAGGAGCGATTTTTTCCCATCCTCTGGATGAGGTATGTAATCCTACGCAATCAAAATTATCACCTCCAAGCACCAACATCGTGCCGTCGATGTTACTTATCAAGGTAACTACGAGAGACCCAAAGCCGATTTTCCATACTTCATCCTCCGCTGCCCAGTTTCCATCCCGATAACGAAATATCGCCTCTTTTCCGCCTCCACTGTAACCACCGACATAAACTACGTTTGCCGTTGCGGTAACAGCAAATGGCCAAAACCGCCAGACTTTACTGGGGCTTAGTACATCGTAATCCCATGTTACCGTCACCTTCTGAGGATTGCTTGGCGGGACAACGGGATCTGCATCACATCCGGAAAAGAGAAGCAATAGGCATATACAGCAGATGCTTATGAATTGACACATAATATTCGCAACCTGTTGCGGATTGGGTGCCGTGAAAATATTTTTCATCAAGTACATATTACCTTAATAGAGAATTCGGAAAACATGTTCAACTGTCCTTTTTTGGTTACATGATCTAGCTCCTACCTGCTCGCAAAATCGAAAAAACCGATGTCTGCCAGGCTGGAATTCTTGTGAATCGATGATCTCAAAGCCCAACGCGCTTGTCCGTGATCTTCGACCGCCAGATCCCGAATATTGCGAGCGAATGTTCCAACGATCAAGCGCAGTTTTTGTGAAATCCAGACGGAACCATTTGGTACATTCCACCCGTTGTTGATGACCTGCTCTATTAGGGATAATCGGAACATATTACCTTATATCATTTATGGCTAAACCCGATTCGACCTTTCCACCAGGCGACGCATCCGACGATTGTTACTGACTAAGGATATCTCCGATGGGCGATCCGCTCCACCCAAGCTGACCTATCCTGAAAGCGCTGTGAATGCGGAAGAAGGTGATTCCTGGAACTTCAATCTCGTTTCTCATCGCTTTCGTCCAATATCGGGTTTCAAATGAATATTGGGAGTAAGGTAAATACGGTTTACATGAAAAGCAAATACTATTTCGGAATCGTCCTTCGGGCAGAGTAGACATCGCCCTGTCAGCACGCAGCGGGAGCATGATGGAGGGCTTGATTCGTTTCGTGTGTATTTTCGCGCACGGCGTTTCCATCCCTGCGTGGGGAATGAAGCGAGAGGATGCCGCACCGCCAGGAGCCAAATTGCTTTTAGCGCCACAGACATCAAGATTGCTGGATTCATCGATATCAGAAACGCGCTTCCACCTAACCGACTAATATAGCCCTACTCATAACAGAAAGACACTAGTGTCATGTCACACATCATATGTCGGATAGAGACGCTTCAGTTTGATACGGGCCTTTTCTGTTGAGAATTGCCAATTGATCGTAGCATTCGCAGTATTCCTGCTCTCTTCCCAAGCACTGACTTCGGATCGCATTGTATCAATCGTCTTGATCCTTCGCTTCAAACATTGCTTGATAAGCACATTGAGTTCGATCTCCGCCATGTTCAACCACGAACCGTGCCTTGGGGTGAAGATGAATTCGAACCGATCCCACAACGCTCTCGCCACCGGAGGGGCAAACGCCTTGTAGAATGGCATCACCACCGCTTGGACGTAGTGTTCACTTGCAATACCCGACTCCTTTCCAGCCTTCCACAGTTCGGCATCGATAATTGAATATTCCGCAGACATTGTTCCGCCAGTAGTTGTTTAGAGAGAAGGATTTTTAAGGTCAGTATTGGTTATTTCCCGCAACAGCAACTCTTCACGAACTGGCCATTCGAGGAATTGCGACAACGACTGACATTGCTGTCCCAGTTTACGCTGGTGGGGCATCCATCGCACGGAGCGTTGAAGATCCTTCGTCGCAGCCAATAAAGTTGAGCATGACTGAGATTTGCAGTGTGAGGATGACGATTCCGAGCATTTGCATTGCTCTGATTTTAAAAAGATCAAACCGGGTGTCCATTTCGTTTCTCATTGGTTCAACCGCCATGTTGCCAACAATAATTTGATCCAGACGAAGCGTTGCGTTTACACTGTGTGCCCTTCTTGGTGGTTGCCTGGCATCGGCCAGAACTCACATTCTGCTCGGTGCTGGGTGCTGGATCCTTTGTTTCGACAGTCTTTGATTCCGTCTTTGTCGCAGAGCGTGCGGCCGAGCCCGGCTTGCAAACCTTGCAAGGGACGTACCCTGCATCGGCTGCGGCCTGAACAGTTTCGAATTCGACGAGATTGTCTGCCTTAATACGTTTTGCGTGCTGGCAGGTTTTCGAGTGGTATTTGTCGGATTTAGCTGAACCGACGTATTGAGCTTGTGCCGTTCCAGCGAAGGCCAACAACAGGATGACAATGCCGATGAATGAAAATTTACGCATGGTTACGATCTCCTCTTAATATTTGTTGGTTCAATCGGTTGGTTTTGATATTTCGACTATGACAAAGCCCACATCTCTGACGGTAGTGATTGTCATTTGTCTGTCGCCGCAGAGCATGCTCGATTTATCTTTCTTCGCGTTCAGCTCGCGCTCAGCGCTCGTCGTAATAGCCCTCCGCCTCTGAGGCAAATGTTCATATCAGCTGAAAATGCGGTCGTACTCTCATAAACCAAAATCAGTGTTTGTTTCATTTGCACAGAGATTTTGCTTTTTCCAGTATCGGACCAATACTGACTCTGGCACCTTGAATGTCGGGATCATTTTTCCAGATTTTCTGAATATCGACCCAACCTTTTTTACCTTTGAATCGTGATTTTGCTGTTCCGTTCAAAGCGTACTTCTTACTGCCAGACTGGAACCATGCACAATCGTTCTCACAATGAAGTGTTCCTTTGGTGACTGTGAAAGGCCAATCTCCATTGGTCCATGTTTTTTTACTAACTGGTATGGATTGTGACATTGCCACAGATCCAAGCAGAAAGAATATGAGCATTATGAGATATTTCATCGTCAGCCTCTCCTGCCTTTGTTCATGATGTTCACACCTCGTAGAAATTTTGTTGGTGCGGAGATTGTATAACGAACATCTCCACTTTCATACTCTGCCTTGTCAGTGTTGAAATTCTTCTCAATCCACGAAAGCACTGCATCTCTGTCCACTCCATCAACGGGAGTAGAGGAAACGTATTTGATAAACGATAAGGATGCTGCTGGATCTCCATCAGTGTTCATAGCAGTTGCAGTCACACTCTCAACATCCATTGTCGATGTTGAGAATATGCTCACCTCGTAGTTAATTCCTCCACTAACGTTCTTGCAAATCCAAGAACTCCCATATTCACCACCAAGATTTTTCTCTGTGGTGAATCCTTGATTCTCCATGTTGAGATAAATGTCCACTGGTGCGAGTCCTGGCAATTTAAGAGGCTCTGACGTCTCCTCTGTTTGTGTTTCTGCTTCCGTTTCCATTTTTGTGTTGTTGGATTTTTGCCCACATGATAACATGAGCATGAATCCTATAATGAATACAAACCACTTCATAACGTTCTCCTCTGGTTGTTCAAGTGCATTTGATTGTGTTGCTATTTTGGAGTAGCGTAAATAGATTAAATCCACAATGAAATAAATGGAGAAGTGATAACAATTCCAGTTCATATCACAAAAAACCGGAAAATTCTACAATGGATACAATCGATACTGGTGATGTTAGGAATGCGCTTACTACAATTGAACTTTAAACAAGCTGACAGCTTCTGTTCGGTATACCATAAATGTATCTAGATTGACACAATATTTACACTTGCATATGCGAATTCATTACCCTGGCCACGCCATTGATAACGGATCATGAAGCAAATATATTCGTTCTTGACCCAAGTGAGCACTTGGTAACTTTAATCGCAATCGTCCGCAACCACATTTCCAACGTACTGTCGTAGACAATTCGGCTGATTTAGAATTTCCGGCCCGGTGACAGGGACGTGTCGTGTGCCAGGTCCGAATGTGGGAGCTAGAATCAATTGGATATCATATAATATTTCTACTGGATGAGCCTTCGACGGCAAAAGAATTAACCTTATGAATCTTGTGCCCTTTCTGATAGGTTTAAAACTAGATTGTAGATAAACCAGCCATTTCCAGTGACGAAGAGCTGTGGCTTGGCGTTCGATGCATCCCGAATGATTCCCATTCCATCTGCGAATGGATTGTAAGCGACGATCTTGTTATAGTTCACTCGAAATGCTTTAGAAGATCCAGCGAAGTACAGGTGCTTCTGAGTTACTCCAAGCATACCTACGTCGACGGGTAATGTGACTATTGTATCCACGGGATTTCCTTTGAATGCGCTAGTTCGATAGTAAACCCCTTTCGCCACTCGGATACTTACCCCTTGGCTGCCACCTGCGTATGATCGCTGTGTACGCTCCTCAAGATATTTGACCTCGTTGAAAAGCCAGATCAGTTCCTCTCCTTTTTGTAAATTAAAAGGAACGGTCCCTGAAATCTCCATCTTCTTCGGAATCTCATCACCCTCGGTCAACTCTCTTAGTAGGGAACCTCGGACGATCCTTGTCAAAGCTCCATTAGCATCTAGAACGTCCTGTGCAAAGCCCGAAGACGCCTTGAACTCTGCGAGTGATTTCTCTTCATCTTGATCAAGCAAACCATCTTCAAAATAAGATTCAACAGCCTGTTCCCAGCCAGATACGATCAGGCTCCTACGAGTTGCCTCGTCAATAAAACCCTCGCTGGAAATCCGTATCATTTTTTCGTCATAATCCTTGTAAGAAGATGATGTACGGATACATGCTACTGTGGCAGCGACAATACTGTCTCTTGCAGAATAATGCGCTACCTCGCACTCCTTATGCAGCTTGCGAAATATGCCAGCCGGATTATTGCAATACTTACATAAACTCATTAACGGTCTCCATATTTGCTCGTTTATCCAATTCTGTGATTTCCATTTTCCGCAATATTGCAACGTATCTGTAATAAATCTACATGCGCATCAAGTTGTTGTGCTACTAATGGGCAGTCAAGGGGTATTGATCCAGGACTGCCCATTAATATAGTTTATTTCACTTTTCGGCTGCCTTCTTGCATTTTTCACAGAGTGTAAATTCAAGCTTCAGTGCTTCGACCTTTTCTATTGTCTTGTACTTATAACTTAGGTCTTCGCACGAAATTGCGTCGTGGTACACCGTCTCTCCTTCGTTATAGAACACCATGACTATTTTTTTTGCTGAGGGTACAGCCTTTGTTTGTGTTGAACCACCAGAACAGCCTTGCGATTGAGTTTTACATTGCGTACTACAGCCACGAGTAGTAGTACAGGAGACCGAGCATTTTGTGCTACACCTCTGCGAACAAGTTTTCGACGCGGGTGCCTTAAGTGCAATCGATTTACCACCCTTCTCCTTTCTGATTTCGCTCTCAATCTGTTCGAAAGAGTACTCAGGAGAAGACATGTTCTTTCGTGCCCCTTCATAAGTACGAGCGTGGAGATCGTGCGTTTGGCTAATCGCCCATTCTGGTATGAGCAATACAAAGATGAGCACGGCAAATACAGTTCTCATTGTGTCCTCCTAATTGTGATTGTACCGATAACGTCTTGACCGATTAGGTTACCCCACTCGGCTAGACTATAAAAAGCAATTCTATCAAGTGTATATCCGTTTTCTAAGATGATTCCAATACCGTTCTTGTTTAAGTACAATTTCTCTTTAACTGGCAAATCAACACCATATTTCTGTATTTCTTCATCATCGGGAAATATAGGAATTGTACGTTTCTGATTTGCAATATTTTCCTTAGCACGTAAAATTAATTTAGCGAATCGATCCGCAATCATATCTATAGTTTTTACTTGTACATCTGATGAAGTAGAGCCATTAGAAAATAGTTTCTTTTTTAAATCGACCAAAACATATCTTCCAGATTGATCTTGATAAGCGATTCTCAAAAGATTGCAGTTTTCTATCGTCATTCTGTAATTCTTTTCTACGAATTTGTCACTAAAGCGAGCTTTAGCTTCTATCATATACTCATGAATTTGGGATGCCGCATGCTCAGAGCATAAGAGTATCACTGCTGTAATTAATTTAAGTATAGACATAAAGATTTAATTAAATCATAGGTTGAACGTCTATGTTCAGATGGCTGGGTGCCACCCCAAACATCGCCGAATCCAGCTTGCGATAGAACGTCAGAATTGTAAAATATGAAGACTTTACCTTTCCCATAACTTATCTCAGCCAGTACGATCTCTCCATTAGCGCTCACCAGAAGAGGATGCCCACCGCTAATGAGATAGCTGGGCTGCTGGATACTGAATAATGTGTCTTTTACTATATATACTGAAGATTGCAACTCTTCAATAAAGAATCCAAACGGATCAGAAATTTGATTTGTATTTGGCTCGCCAACATATTTCTCGCTCCTTCTCTGAACAAGATCCAAATTGAAACTTCGTATGAGCGGCAAAATACCACTAACATTGAGACGGCGAGAGTCATCAAGAATAAGAAGCCTAGCACCATCATATACACTTTGTCGTATCTGTTCAATAGTTTGTGCAGATATAGTATTTTTTGGGTTGATTATTAATAATCTACTACACAAATTATCTATTTCATCATTCGCAATAATAACTGAGCCGTATTTCTGCATTACTGCAAGAAACAAAGTAAACACTGATCTGTTTGAAACATCTGCTGTAAGAATATCAGTAGTCATTAGTATGTCAGAATGAGCATGCAATAAATGAAGGGCACCGTTGGCTTTACTCAAATCCATCTCAGCTTTCCAATACTCAGAATCCCGTGCTATCAAACCCATAAATATAATTAGTGCAATAAATGTGCCGTTTCGAATATCTGTTTTAACAATTAAGAGTGAAAGCAATAGTATTATTACAATAATTTGTCGCACGTAGAACCGATTATAAATATAGGGGGAATGCAGTATATTATGAATCATTTCATAATATCCCGGGAAATATATAGAAAAAGTAGACCACATAGTAGAATCACCAAATAAAATAACACCACCGTCACCATACTTTGTAAATGATGCTATTTCAGATATGCCAGAATAATCCTCATTCGAGGGGACCAGATTACCAAAATATCTATCGTTATCATAACTGACAGGCTCTGAAAAACTCGCGTTACTCAGCAACAGCGAAGCTGTACTGAATGGCGATTCGTTCGAAATACTTGCCGGAGTTTGAATAAGAACCGACTTTCCTCTACTAAGAAGCTTGGAATAATTTGGCCATTCATTATTTATATAAAGATCGACACCTCTCTCCGGTATAACCGCGTCTGAATTAAATTGCACTTTAAAATCAAGCAGCAATTCGTTTAAATTGTCGGTAATTCCAAAAAGATTTGTATGATCACCAATCACAATTAGCAAACCACCTCTCTTAACAAATCTTTTTATATACAATCTCTCTTTGACCGTATACGCTGCCACTGGAGTTTTTATTAATATTACGTCTGGTTTACCACTCATAATGTCCTTTTGCAAATTAACATCATGATTATACAGTTTCAGAATCGTAACCAACTGTTCGTAATTATACAAACTTGTCCGGCCAAAACCAGCGTTAAACTGTCCTGGTGCAGCTGATTCCCAATCACCATGACCTTCATCAATCAAAATATTTAATTTTTTCGAGTTGCTTTGACCAGGAATGTACATCGAAAATATCCAAATAGCAGCAATGACTGCTATAAATAATATATGGAATTTGCTTATCTTTAGGCGCGTATACTCTTGCTTGCCGCCAGTATAAACCATAATAACCGAGGAAACCGCAACTGCTGCATACTTAAGTATGCTTTTGGTAGCCACAGGGTCAATTTTATATGTGTTCAGCATTGAATTGATCACGGAAACTAAAAGCACATTAAGTACAAACAATGCGCTTATTATAAATAATCTGTGCGGCAGTTTACTATGTACCGTGAACAATATAACAACACCAGCGGTAAAAATAATCGAATAATCAATTGAAGACAAATGCACAATAGAATCGGAATAAACAATTGCTTCTCCGTCGCGTATACGAAATACACCTATGGCGTCCACAGTTAGTAAAAGCGCGCTAATAGCTATTCGCACGATTCTAAATAAAACAGAGTAAAATTCGAAATAGAGTTGCATAAAGGCAGAAGAAATTACTGCCACATACAAAATTAAATATATTTTAGTGCCAGTTTGCCGAACAAAGAACAACAGAATAACAACTAAATTTAATAATATTAGGTATATATATATATATTCATGAGTGATACTGTAAAAATAGGTTGAAATTATCGCTGCAAGTGCAACTAAAGCGATCTCACTCCAAGATCGCTCTTGCATCCGGTCTTCTCTATGGGTTAAAGCAAGAACCAATTGAATGAAAGCAAATGCAATCAATATTTCATACGATACCTTAATGTATATTAACATTACGCCGCAATAGCTGCTCGTACTTAATATGGAGAATTTATTTATCAAAATTTACATCTCTGTTAAATAAATACTTGATGTATTTAATGTTTTCTGGTGTTATATCAGAATGGCTTATTAAGCCTCTATTGAGGAATAGGCCTCTGTCGGTAAAATAAATCAAATTGGTACTGCGATATTTTTTGCGCACACCAATGCATATACTGTCTTGGACGCATATGGCTTCTGACTTTTTAACTCCGAGTATTCTATACGCTTCGGTCGTGGATAAAACCTTACTCTGATAGCGCCCTATGGGTTCATAGCTGAAAAAACCAAAGTATTTACCAACGAAAGAAGAAATTGCACTTTCGGATGGATTACCAGTAACAATTACGTTGCTAACATTGTTATTAATGCAATTACCAACCTTATCTAAAAAATCGATCTGTGGATTCACAAACAAGATATATGGCGCATTTCTACTGTATTCGTTTACATATCCCAATCTCATATTCTCCGTACTTAGCACGAATCCCAGGCCCGACAAAGAATACTCGCCAAAAGGATCCATTTCGATATCAGGAACCACACTCATGTCTATTGATACATCGATACCCTTTGAATCGCTTTGCGTAGGATATAGCGAGCCTGCAAATGAAATTATTAATATTAAAGACAAGTATAAATATTTTGTGTCTTCCCCAGTTGTTCTTAATCGATACACGAATAATAATAGAAATAAAAAATATCCAACATGAAATATAGAAGCGAAAGTATCGAGCCCACCTATTCTACGATATAATACATTGTAGAACTTATTACAGTATGGAATATTTTGATTAAGAAAGGGACTTGAATCCCCTACAAGAAATACTTCCCCATAGCCAGCTTTTAATCTCGCGATCAAAAGATTCCTGCCAATATATTCCGTATTATTTATAATCCCATCACCGCCGTATGAATTATCCGCATCAGACCATCGTCCAACATCAGCATGCCATAGATTGCCCCAATATACAGGTTCAATCGGATAGAATCCTGAGATTTTAATAGCTGCGCCACGATTGAAAGTGAAGTACTTGTCCGATTTAATAGCCGCACCAATCATGCTAGGCGAGTATGATAAATTCGCTGGGATGTCTCCATAAATATTGTGAGTGGTATTAAATTGCAATCTCATCCCATAATCAGATGCAATCTGATTTATTACAATCATATTACTATCCATATTAGTATGCTCCCCTACAAGCACGAGCCTACCGCCATTCTCTGCATATTTCTTTAACTGCTTAACGTTAGCAGCCGAAAATTGTCGATATCCAGATAAGACTACAATAACATCATAATTAAGCGTAGCCGCTACGTCTATGCTGCTTAAAGTATCAACTCGATAAGAATGCCGCCGAGCGATTTGTATTTGAGAATGATAAAATCCAATTTCATATAAACTAGTAGGAATGTCGTGTGCGTTGTTCTCCTCTGGAGCAAGAACCAGCAGAACGCTTCTGCTTTTTTTTAGGTTCTTCGTCGTAATTGCTGCATTAATTGGGACAAACACAAAGCTGATTGATACAATTATTATTCCAACTAATAACCCTGACTTTCTTTGTTTACAATATATAGGAATATTAACTAAAAACAGCAAAGATACAATATACAGAATAAGTCTATTAACCAATAACGAATATCCTAAAATCTCATAGGCCTCCTTTTCGACACTGAAGAAATCCACGACAATTACTAAAATAGCGTATGACAGTAAAATAATTAATACATACAGTTTCGCTTTTCGAAATTCATGATTTTGCACAAGAATTACGACAACAGGTATCGTGGTGAGATTAATTATCTCGTTTGGCATAACTTTAAAATGTAAAAGCGAACTAAAAAGAGATGCTTCACTCTGAATAATTAACTGAATTAATGAGGTTTGAGATAGCAGCAAATGCGAAGAATAAACAATAAACACAATTGCTATCGCATGTGCATATCCCCTGTATCCCATATACAACAGCCAGATAATAGCAATTGCGCCAAAAAAATCGAATTCTACGGGCAACGCATTGTTGGGATGTAAATAATATAAATATAATGCGTAAAAAGTGCACAATAATATTGCGCCATAGTTACATAGGGGTGAATTTTGAATCTTACTCACTACGCTCTCTAATTTTTCTTTCTAGTACTACTTCAATATCGTCTCTGACGTTACTTAAAAAATCGTAACCCGTAGCCTTTTCTATCTCGTCAATACTAGTCAAATAATTTTGCCATGAACCCATTTTAATAAAATCATTCGGCATTATCACCGCAACTATTTCTGTGCTTTCTGAAATATCATCGGCGGTTTCCTGGCGTTTTAGAACCACCACAATTTTAAAACATGCATCAGGTATTCGTATTCTATTTTTAATATATTTTGACGAATCGCTATAGACGCCACCCGAATATATGAATAACTCTCGATCTTGTGATTTGCACTGTTCTTCGCACCAGTATTCAAACCCAACCCAAGGACCTCTATTTAGTTCAGGTGTCTGAGGAATAATATTCGATAATATAAATGTACTAATATTGTCTTCTGGAGTCATTGTTCTTTCCGCCGATCTGACCAAATGACCTCTGTCGTAACCTGAATGAGTGTAATCAGCATGGCCAATTCTATCGAAATGCGGTGGTAGGGTGGTATCTGTAATAAAGCTTCCTGAATATCTTGGTATTTCACCGTACCAATATTTATTTAGATTCCATCCAACCCAGTTTGCTGTATTAGTTTCGTAATTGTAGGATAGAACATACTGTTTCCTAAAAATAAGAAAGTCGTTTTCATCACTTCCGTCATTCGGAATACCAAGAATTACATGCCGATTATAAGAACTACAATTCGTTATTAGAGAGGGTAGCTCTTGGGAAAAAGCACAATTTGCATAAGGAAGCAATAGTGTTATCAGAACTACATTTAACCTATCGCTTATTCGCATATTATTATTATTAGATTGTATGATCTAGTTACATCTACAGATAGCTGGACAACTCATAAACATCCTTCAATTTATCTTGCGAAGAACCGAGTGAATTTTTCAAGATACAGAATAACGTTTATCTTTTGAATGATTCAAAATCCATTCTTTAAGATCTGATTGCTCGTCCCCCTATGGCTCAGGCCTACATCTTCGGTCTCATGTTCATAATATAAGTCGAGGAAGTTACTAGTAGTAAGCAATACTCACGTCATCAAAGGCCTACCTAAGCTTCCAAGATCTTAATCTAATCTGGTTTCCATTGAGATGCTTGTTGTGTTCCTTGCTAAAGCTAATGTACTCACCGTCGACTTCTAGAATCTCAATAGACAAGTTTTGCTTCAACGTATTTAAAACTTTACGGCTGAAGCGAGCCGTTTTCATAAATTTGGATTTCGATATGTACCCTGGTTTAAGGCCATAGAGCTTCTCAAACAAATGCTCATCGCCATCCGTATATCTTTGGACTAATTGGTCCAGAAATTGGTAACCTAGCATTCTTATCTATGACCGTCAAGTTTGAAAGTGATAAGTCTGTAAATATGAATTAGCGAGAAACCTTAGATTTTCAAATACATATCGATCATGCATACCCATTAGTATTTGGATATTTTAAGGAGATATCGAATTTCTCAGAGTTAAGGTTCCCCGCTATCTCTGAAATTTTTCAATTTCGAGACTACTTCATCAACTTGCTCTGTTGTTAAGTCCATTCCGTTGAATGGAATCAACAACCCTACAGCATATTTATGAAGCTGAACATTGGTATTGTCACTTGATATATCTGTTGCAAGTTTATATGCTATATTAATCATTTCGATTTTTCCAGCACTTTTAACAGAAGCATGCCGATGCGTCAAGTAATTAACCATACTATAGATATCTAAAGCATGCTCTGTTTTAAAACTCTCTTCTAGAAGCGTGACAAGTAAATCCTCGGTATTTGTTACCTTATTCGTATTTCGCATCTCAGCCGCCAAGGGTATTATAATATTTGCCATGGCCTTAATTTCATCAGGAATAATTTCATAATTAATTTTTGGAGAATGACCAAGACTAATTATATTAATCTTTACATTCCATAATACAGGACCTATAATATGCCATGATTCGTGCTCCACAATTGTCATAAATCCTCCATTATTTGTTTTTACGCCTTGGATAATCTCTGTCAGGAAAGCAAAGTAACACTATAACTCTTCGAAGGATGAACGTTTCATAGAACGCTGGTCGCCGTGTCGTATGCGCAGATATCCGGTTTTGCCCGCGCTCCGCCAATTCAGTCCCATCAGAGGCTAAAAATGGCTTTTGAGGATCAATCTCCACGAAAATAGGGATTTGGGCTCTCATTATCAAGAGCCCAACCCAGATAAATATTTCCAACGCTTCTCAATCCCTGTCCTGCCATGCCAGCGTGTTGGCATCCGGCCCTTGTGCTTGAGGAAGAAGCGGAAGACCTCAGCAAAATCCTCGTAGATGTCCGTGGCTGCGTATCTGGTGACGTGACGGTCCTCATCATGCCTCTGCCTAACGTCATCCTGCCAAGAGCATCCAAACGCTTTTTTAAAGCGCCTGGTATTGAGCCGGTCAAAGTGGTGGTAAGTGTAGGCATGCCCATACTCATGGCGTACAAGGTCTAGCAGGCTTCCTGACCTGCCGGCAAGCAGCTTTTCGGCCATGTTCGATAACGACAATGCTGGAATCCGAATGTGGCCGTCTCTCATGTTGACGTAGCCGTGCCAGTGATACGCCGGGATAAGGAAAATCTCAGTTTCTGCCAAATCTTCGGTCCAAAATCCCAACCTGAAGAGTTCTCTTTGAACGGTTTGAACCGCTTTGGAAAGCCTTTTGAGTGTGATAAACAGTTTCATTCGTGTTAAAAAATGTTTTGAAGTTGAAAAAAGCGTTACCTCCCTTGGACAAGTAAGCTCAGAGGGAAAGAAAAGGGAGCATTACGCTCCCCTTATCATCGATGTGCAACGGATTCCGGCATTCCACCAGCATTGTTTTTTTCTTCCTGGTCTGGAAAGTACTTCCGAAAGTCTTCAGTCGGCACCAATCTACCTTCGACATAGACTTCGGTCCGGACATCGTTTCCATACTCGTCCCACCAGAACGCATAGCCATGCGCATATCCGTTCATCCAATCGCAGGAATGTTCGACCTGCCCGTTCCGAAAATACCAAAACTCGGATTTGCTCTGGAGTCCTAATGAGGGATCGAATTCCTGATACAGTTTGACCTCTCCAGTCGGATAGTAGAAGAGCCTTTCGACCTGCACGCCGTTCTGATAGGTCAAGAGCTGCATGATTGTGCCGTTCCGATAGAATGACGTATCCTGTTCGATGACCTGTCCTTCCATCAGATCCGCGATTGCCAGCAGGCCCGCCAGTATCAGCAGAGCCAGATTGAATTTTTTCATCTCAGCCTCCTTGTGCTAAAGCACCTTTGTCTTTTCGATTCTGTACGTCTTCATGATCTCATCTTCTGCCGCTTTGCAGGCATGTGAATCCAGCCTGATGCAGTAGCCCGCATCAAACGAAAGCTCAATCCAGCCGCTGGCGCTTTCAAGAAGTTCTATGAAGTGCTTAAAGTTTCGCACACCCACGCCATTGACTTTTTTTACTGGCTCTCTTCGGCCTGGCATTTCATTCGTGAGGTCGTGCTTGAAAATGGTATGGAGAAGAACGATCTCTTCTCGCTCAGGAGTACGGTACTCGTTCACCGTGAGATAGAAGTGCCTAGAATGTGGCCACGAATCTCCAGCATCGTCCCTGATGAAATCATAATAAAGCGGAGTGAATACAAATCCACCAAACAGGAAGTACGGATAGTCGATGGTGAACCGATTGTATTCGACCAGCGGCCTATCACGATACGCCATCAGGTCCAGTTGCAATCGCTTACCTTCCCGTATAACGGAGAGGTTGATATTATCACCTACCTGCTTCATTGAGATCAAATGGCTCAAAGCAACCAACAACCCATCCACTTCCTTCACTTTCCCATTTGCGCGCACAGGAACACCATCAATCTCCATGATGATGTCGCCAGTGTGGATCGGTAAAAGCGATTCAGTCATCTGGTTGATCTGTGCCACCATTATTCCCTGATCGGATTCTTCATCCAAACCGAGTGAACGGCGCAACATTCTGTTTTCAAGAGTCACGAATCCGATGCCGAGTTTGGGAATACCGTCGAGCACACCGTCCTTGATATCCAGCAGGAAATGCTGAATCACATCCGGTGGGATAAGATATCCCAATCCTTCACCGCTTTGATCTCCCATCATGGCAATACCGATCACCTCCTCATTGAGGAACGCTGGTCCACCCGAGTTACCGGGGTTCAAACTCGCGTCAACCTGTATCGTTAGCAGATCCTCGTAGGAATGTGCGTATGCGTTCACTTCAATGCGAGAGACAATCCCTGAGGTGTAGGACAGTTCCTCACCGCCTTTGGGGTAGCCGACCACCGTAATGCGTTCCTGATTCTCCGGACGTACTCCGAATGAAAGAGGTTCGATATCGTTGAAAAAGGATGAATCCTTGACTTCGAGTAATGCCAGATCCGCCTGATGAGATACGTAAAGCGGCGTTGCTTCGAATTTCTTCGTATCACCACCTTTGGTAACGCTGATGTACGTGGCAAAGGTTACGTTGTGGGCGTTCGTGATAATCCTGTTTCCTTCAATCACGAATCCTGTTCCAGAATAATCAGCCGGGGAGCCTGTCGCCCACGGTCGGATCGGATCGTTGTAGGTTTTCGTCGCGTTGATGAGCACAACAGCTCGTTCGTTGATTTGCGCTCCAAGCAGCATGGGTACAAGCAGCAGCACCAGGAGCATGATTGAACGCATGACAGCCTCCTTTCGAAAAAACGTGAAAAAGATTACAGAAACGGTACATTGCGGCGAATGGACGCAAAAGCATTGGGATACAGTCACCAGAATTCTGGTGTTATCACGACGATCAACGAGGATAGCAGTTATAAGGGGGATGATGGAGTCTCAGCATACTGAAACAAAATGTATGCCAAAACCCCTACATGTTGTTTTTTAAGGATTTAGCGCAATGAGGAATGCGTTTAGATTGAAAAAACTTCACACAAAGTGGAAAATAATCCCACAAGTTCGTTTAGAATTGCGAAAAACCCGTTCCGGCGGTGTGGAAAAGCGTTTGAACCGTTTCGGATGATTTACATTCACATAAAACGGATTCAAACGTCCTTACACGTGACCTCATACGGTCTTAGCCTTGTTAGCGTTGTTTGCCGTTCGATCTCCAGGGAGGCAATGCGTCATGCTCGGAAGGAATGATAGCTCCAATAACGCAGATCCACACCCTTCTTATACTTCAAAGCCAGCCATTCTCGGCGAAGCTGATGTAGGAGTTTCCGCTAATTATCACGTGATCTTGGACGGGGATATCAAGTAGTCTTCCAGCTTCAACGAGCTGTTTCGTGATATGATGATCCTCCTTACTAGCTTCCCTTACGCCAGATGGATGGTTATGAAGAAGAATGATGCTTGCGGCGGAATGCCGTATGGCCTCCTTATAAACTTCCCTCGGATGGACAAGGCTGGAGTTCGCAATCCCTTGAGACACCAGCACTTCGCGGATTATGTGACCGCTATTATCCAGAACCAAGACGTAGAACCGCTCGTGATCCAGATCACGAACACGCGGCCCAAAGGTTTTGACAACATCTTGCGGCGAGCATATCCTGTTGTCTTGTTCATCCGGCTCTGCAACGTATCTACGGCCAAGCTCTAGGGCTGCTGTAATCCGGTTGATCGCCTGCGGATCGATACCTTCGATAGTAAGTAGTAAGTCTGGATTTCTAGCAACGTCACGTAGACGTGGAAACCCTGTAGCCGATCCACCTGTGATTTCCCTGATCAGCTGATCGGTTGGGGTGTGTTCGTAGTTCATAAGAACCTCCGAGTTAGGAGTGAGTACCGGGGTTCTTATACCTTTATTTTGCGAGTATTCGGATCAAACGCTATGTATATTTTACAACCGATAATAAATATGGCTAAAGGCATGCGCATCCCACGTAGACTATTCAATTCTCTAACACAATGCGATCCGCAATATTATTTGAACACAACAAAATAGATCTGTTGCAATCAATACTTCACTATTATTGTCTATTTGTTCTGCTTGATAATCAGTCCGTCCTTATGCTGACGATAGAGATTTTTCTGATTGTCCATGTAAACGTCCTTCTGGCTTTCTTTAAAGTTCTCGTCGAAATCCCATCCATATCTATGTTCCTCCCGCTTTCGATTACCTGTCTGCATATCTATGCGAAAACGGAACCATTCACTGTCCTCTCTAAAAATGCCGACAGCCACAATTGCTGTTCCCTCAATCGACAAATGGATACAAGCTGTTTCTTCCCCTCCGCTTTCCTCTCCATAAATATGGTAAGTATCATTGCGTGAATCGTGTATTACAAAGCCGTTACCAGTGGAGAGTACGGAGAACGGGCCAAATGATGAGCTATACTTAAGATCTGTTACTTTCTTATGCAAAGGATAATGTCGACCATTTTTGCTGTGCACGGTGTCATTAGCGAGATAATAATCTCCCTTCATTTCGAGAGGTCCATAGTAGTTTGCAAACAAATCACTTTCTCCAATTAGTAAAGGGTCCCTCCATTCATCCTGATACGAATTGCAAAATGACCTGCCATAAATCCATGGTATATGTCGGCCAATATTGTTCAAATCATTCCAACATTCATGCTCTGATATCGAAACACCAGTTTTCGTTTTATACTGTCGTATTGTCTTCGTCGCAGTATTTACGTACACCGAACCCAGGCCTGATGCAGCGCAGTGCATATTTCCATGGGTGTAAATATATTCTGGATAATTTTCGGCTTCCAATGCAGCGTTGTCCACAATGTCACTCTTTTTCTCGTGCAAAGTAACTGTATTTTCTCCAAATAGTATTGTGTTATTCTCATCGAAAGCGAAAGCTCTAACACTATCTCCAGTCGAATTAACAAAATGTGAGCAATCCGTCCATTCGCTATTAAAGCGCCAGAGGGCTACCCCTTTTTTAGATTTTTCATACACCCACAAGACATTGGAAAAATAGTCGAAGCCAATGACCGAGGGCCGGATTGGAGGTACGCTTTTTGGGCCCGTGTGCCAAATTTTGTTAATAGTCCCAAGAATAGGATCAAGAATAGAAATAGAATTTAAATTGTCCTCAGAATATGTTTCAGGAAGCGAGAGCAATAAAAATTTTTCCCTCCAAGGGAATACTTTTGTTGCATGAATACTATTTTCAATAAATAATGGCTTGCTAAGATTTGTGTCTAGATCCCTAACTATTATTGATGTATTTGTTAATTCGACAAGGTACTTATTGTTCGTCGCAAAGTCGACAAACGATACATTGGGCAGCAATATTGATCCATTTGCAGACACAATCTCCAGAATGTTAACTGTCCGGTATTTTGATAAATATTTCTCAAATAGTGGTATGATGTTAATCGCCTCCACTGTTTGGCCTTTCAACCTAAAATATGTTTTTGAGCGATCTATAAAAACTGATACTTCTGTGCCTTCGCAATTAACCTTGAGCGAGCCAGATTCGATTTTATAACGAAACTTCTTTTTGTTATAACTCCCCTTTCGAATGCCATTTTCGATTATATACGCAGAGAGTTCATTTTGCGAGTAAACATCAAGCAATACTGAGTAGCTGTTAGTATATCTGATAATTTCACCTGAGTACACTAGCGATCCAACAAACTCATTATTTTGCGCCATCAAATTATTCGCAGCGGTAGAAAAACATAAAAATATTACACCAACAACAACAATCCAGTATTTTTGCGCGCTGGAGTTCATATGATTACCTTCGAATTCAATTAAACAAATCAGTAACAACTATATCTTAAAATGCAAGAACTGCACAATACAAGCACGCTTCCTTTTTATGGATAAAAACAAATGACAAAAAAGATACAATCATCGACATGAGAATATTGCCATTCAAATCAGTATGAGGTTTTTCAAAACAGACTCCAATCCTTAGACACCAACTCAGCGAACACAACTTACGGAATCAATTTTAGATTTTCAAATATAAGGCCCAACTTTTCTACAAATCCCTTTATTTCAAAGAACGAACAGTATTGAAATTCTTAGTTTGCACTCAACCTGCATGTGGTCCTTCACCATGTGGGAGATGGAGTACGGGAGTATGTTGTACATAGCCCGCTGGTTTTAAACCTTTTGAACCTCCGCTTCCTGCTGCTGCCGTTGCCCCAAGCTCCGGGCGATACCGCGCAGCCGGGATAGCCCTGGTACAGAGTTCCGGCCATCTCTCGGACAAGTTGTTCGGTGGGAATGTATTCGTAATAATTGTGAAAGGAAGTAAGGCGTAGCTCCCTTCTACGCCCTACATTTTTTTACAATCCGAAGATTCGACTTGTGCAAATCTGATATTCAGCTCGCATCTTCAGCGGTATCTGGTGGCTGATGTACCACGTGCATAGGTTGTAGAGAGCCCAGTGATTTGCCGCCTTCCGCTGCCGCTGCTCTTCTTCCTCTATATATCTCGTGATCTTCACGCCAAGTCCCTTCCGAACTTCGGCACGGATGTTTCCATCCACCTTGGTGTTCTGAAGGGTTTCGATTCGCTGCCTGATGATAGGCAGCTTCTCGCCTGTGTTGGACAACAGACGCTGCACGTTGCTCAAGTCGAAATTGAGAGTGTGACGACCGTAGAATTTCGACAGTATTGTTCCAAAGACCATACCGTTCTTGCAAATGCCTCTTATCGCCCCCATAAGCAACTGCACGCCGTGGCTACAGTTGTACGAGTTCTGCAAGTACAATGAAAGGGCTATGTCGCTGCGGCCATCGTGAATCGTGTACTCTGGAAGCGTCAATTGGAGTCGCATCTTCTCGTCGGTCACAAAGCTGTGACTTGGATCGATGTAGTAGGCGACGTTCATCTTCTCGATCTCTTCGAGCAACGGCTCGATGATCTCAGCGTTGGAAATCAGTTTGTAGCTTTTGCGCTGAACCGCTATCAACGTCCCGGTATCCGAACGTGTCACGGCTTTGTAATCACGCGACGGAACAGGGCGTCCATCCAATCCAGGTAGATCGGAATAGACTGTCGTTTCCTCAACCGGAAACAGGAAAGGCGTCAGTTGACGCCGGTATTCATTGATCATGATGAGTTTGCTCCTTGTCAGGCGTAGAGCCCATTGCCGTTGGTTTTCGAACGAGCTATGAAAAGAGTGATCGCGATGCGGTTGACATCCACCATACCATTGAGCTTTTCCTGGATTCGTAAAGCATCTTCGAAGGAGACCAACATCGCCATAAAGAGCGCGTCGGGATCTCTGACGGGAGCAGCGCTGCTACCATTCCCGTTGCCGTTAACTGGCATTGTCGCTACGGCTTCCGTTACTGCTCTTCCGTTTGTCTTTGCAGGGCTGGTAGACACCACCTGCGGCGCGGGCTCTGCTTCGACGGCGCGGACCTCATACGTGGTTACGACCTTCTTGCCAACCTGTTTAGCAGATTTCAGCAACTCAACCGTATCGCCCGCCCTGAATTTGGAGAGCTGAGCATGAACATCAGGCGTTGGCGCAAAAAAGCTATACTCCTGCTCCTCGTCAGAGAGTGCGTACAAATAATAGGGTCCGTAGCGATTTTCACCGATGATCGGTTTGTCGAAAATCAATTGCAATGTGACAGGAGTGTTAAGCTCCAGGTCAAGTTTCGTCCGTTCCATTGTCATTATCCTTCAGTTTGTAAGAGAATTCGTCTGTACCGGGGATGAGTTTCACACCAGGAGGTAGCTTTCCCCCGGTCAACTTCATGTAAGATTTGATCCCAGCAATATCCGGTTTGGCTGATTCTGGAACCGTGTTCAGCATCGCGGGAGTAGCTTTTTGCAGGAAGAGATTAAGATCCTCGATTTCGATCTTGTCTTGTTTCTTCCGGATCTTCAACGTGCCATTCGGCAGGTCTAGTGTCTTTACGGTGCGGCCCACGATTATGATTTCAAGTTTTTTGGCCAGGAAGTCAATCCGTTCTTGCGTTTTGGACGCCCGTCGTAGCGCCCAATCGTCGATCAGGTTTTTCTCCGCTTCAGCCTGCGTGAAGGTATCCTCGATCCGCCGCGTCAAATCGCGAATTTCGATGAGGACGAAGTCCATTGTCGCGTTTTGCTGAACAGCTTCGCATGCTTCGACCTCGGCAAGCAATTCATCGATAAAAGATTCGGACTCAATCATCGTTAGTCCGGCGTCTACGGAAGATTCGTTTTACTATTTCTTCCCCAATGACGATGATGATCTTTAGAAAATATTGTCTCTGTACTTGCATGTCTTGCTCCTTGCGTTTAGATTATATTTAGATACATGAGTCTTATACCATAATCTACAGGACTTTCTCAATGACAAATTGTTCGACACTAAGAATCGATGAACACACCTCCATCCTTGATAGAATGCGCCGTCATATCGAAGATAAGGAATATGATCTTGCAATTAATCTTGGCGATAAGTATTCTGATATGCTCAAATATCCGGTTGTTGACAATGCGAGTGAAAGCTTTTATGGCGACCTCGTAGCGCTGCGAATTACTGCAAACACATTGAGCGGTCATCGAGATTTCATGATACAGCATATATCACGCGAAGAGCGATTCAATCACAAACAATCCATCCGGATGGATACAGGGCACAAGATTCGCGTGGTTTCTAAAAACATATCCATGTTTCAAACGGATGCGATCATAAATTCCATTCACAAGACTAAGCTTTTCGACTATTCACCCGAAAGTCTCTCACGACAATTTCTAAGCGTACTCGGACAGGAAGAAATTAATCGCCAAATTAGCGACCAGAGAGGATCTAAATTGCCTTTTCTGCTGCTACAGCATCCAGGGACCTTGAAGGCGCAGGTAAGCTATCATATACCCGCTTACTACGACGATAATCAACTTGATATTGACGCATTAACGACTGGCTACCAAGCAGTATTATACCACATAGCCAAGCAAAATTTTAAAGACATTGCGGTTGCACCTATCGGTTTATCTGCGAATAATAAACAGGATGAGAGGGATTTGACAATTCAGAGAACGGCCAAAACATTGATCGATTTTTTGTATGAGCACCCAACAATGACTTTTCCTAAAGTCTACTTTCCGTGCGCCAACCAGGAAACGTTCTATACTACGATCAAGATGTTGAAGCTGGCTACTCCTGTTGGTTATTACAAAGAGAATGCCGCGATTACGTTTAAGGAGAATGAACAACTACTCAAGGATGCAATTGCCACGAATGACGAAACGTACAATGTTGTACTAAAGCGCTTAGGTAGCCATCTCAACGATGATGTAATCATCTTGTTACTAGGTGAAACCGGTTCAGGAAAATCTTTCCTTGCCAGGGAATTCCATAAGGCGAGCAACCGCAAACATTCAGGAGAGTTCTATCATCTTAATTGTGGATCATTGACACCCAGTTTGCAAATGTCCGAAATCTTCGGTGCACAAAAAGGGGCTTTCACAGGAGCAATACAGAATATTGACAGTATTTTCGACAAAGCCAAAGGTGGAACTGTATTCCTCGATGAGATTGGCTATGCGAATCTTGAAGTTCAAGCAGCATTGTTAACAACGCTAGACACTGGTAGATATCGTAAAGTTGGGTCACGCACAGAAGATTTAGTCAACGCTCGATTGATGTTTGGGACAAATGCTGATTTGGTCCGCATGATCAGGGAGAGACGATTTTTACCAGAATTGTACGAACGCATCTCGAACTCATTGAAGCTCACAGTCCCACCATTGCGCTCCCGTCCGAAAGATATACCACTCTGCATTGATCCGTGGTTGAAAGCTTTTAATAGTGAGAGATCGCCGAAAGGCTTACGCGAACACGCTGGAGTAACCAATGACGCGATCAGGCTCCTACAGAAGTACTCATGGCCAGGGAATGTCCGCCAACTGTTCTTCTATCTCCAGACGCTCTTCTACGAGACACTCGCGAATGATCGTGATACTATCGACGAACAAGTGATCCAATCAAATCCTCCTCGAAATGTTCGCCTTCAAGCAGGAGATGCGCTTGGGGTTTTCGAAGACGCCACCTACTCGCTCCTCGATCAATGGATCCACGAGGAAAAAACCGCGATTCGTGATGGAAAAAACCGTGGATCTTTTATTGAGGAAGTGGTAGAGCCGGTGATTGCAAATCTTTACTTTTCTAATTACGACCCTGAAGTGGTCAAATCCGGCGTTCCAAAGCGCGATGTTCGAGCATTGATCGGTTTGAACGGCGACGGGGCCAAGCAATCACTCTTCATTGCGAAGGACAAATATCCGACTACTCGAAATCGTTTCGATGACAAGCTGAAATCGTAAATCTACGATTTCCTGTCGTAGCTCTGCGATCTAACCACTTACTTTTCTGCGCATATTTGCCGATTCCAATCTGGAATCGACATTTTCTTTTGTGGCACGCCCTTTGACACTTATGGGATACAGTCAATGGCTGGCGCCAGCCTTCAATTTTCACTGATGCCATATTCCCCCGGCATCCACGAATGGAGGCTCAACATGAACTACAATTCAAGCCACCTCACCGAGGAAGAAGCGATGCGCACATCCATAGCCCTCACGCTGTACGTCGCGATTAAGGACTACAATGCCGCCTCAGATCTACACAACCTCATCAAGAAGTTGCTGCGGACAGCAGAGCCACCTGAGGATATTCTCACAGCCCTGATCGAGCATGATAATAAAGAACTGTCAGAAAAGGTTCGAGATCTGGCCGACATCGCTTATAAGCATTTCGAAAAGCAACGACTTTTAAGACCGTGTAGCTGCGGCAAAACTCCCCGCTTGATTCTTCTAAGAGAGGAGAAATTCCGAATTGGCCATCAAGTAAAAAAAGATCTAGAACGTCTTTATGGTCACATGTCGCGTCGCGAGGCGTACAAAATACTCTCTGAGGAGTCAATGGATCGATATGGAATGCGACTCACTCCCGGTCAGATCGAAAACAAGTACCGTTGGATTATCAAGCAACGGGACGAGGACCGCGCACCTCTTATACACATCAACGACAGGAAATCATTCTCCATGTCCGACTGAAAAACTAATGATATCGCACTGTTGATGTGGGATATCGCACGATGTCTATTGCATTAAGCGCAAGCAGCTGCTGCCTCGACGTTGCACACCAACTGTGATATTGTTAGGTCGCCAGACGATTCAACGCTTATTCAACTCATCCTTTATTCTTAGGAGAAGACCCGTGATTTACTCCAGCTCCCCACAACAATCCAGCAACCACTGCTTCACCCAGGCAGATCGCGACAGACTCGCTATCAGAGTCTACTATACCGTGGAGGATCAGCGCAGCGCCATGAAGCTTGATGAGGCGGTATCGTGGGCTTCGGACCGTGCGGATTTATGGTTCGGCACTCGCATTGCCGATAATGGCATCCAGAACCTCTACCGGCAAGGCAAGCGGCAGCGCAGCCGTGCATAACCAACTGGGGTGCACTCGCACCCCTCTCTATTACACCTTTCACATGTCCTCTTCAGGACATTAGACAAGGAGCGCTTTTTATGGAAGAGCAGAAAATTTCACCACAACAGGTGATCGATGAAGCGCAGGACATTCTCAGGTCCAGGCGCGATGACAACCTCGAAGACTTCGCACGACTTGCGAAGTGGATCACAGACTCGACATCCCAGATCACTGCTGAACTAGCGGAGCTTCGGCAGCAGCGACGGTCCAAGGATGTTGCCAAGACGCAGAAGGACATTCTCCTCGTCCGCATTGCTCAGCACAAGGATCTCATGCGTCGGCTCAAGAACGCACACGCTGAGCTTTCGTCCCGACTCTCGGAGTTCCGCGATAAAACCGTCGGAGCGCTCAACACCGCCCGGCTTCGTGCCGCTGCCAAGGACCCTACGCGGCGCAACATCTGGATGCCTGCACTGACTAAGAATCTCAGGAAATATCCCTCCCAGATTCAAAAGAAGGCGCTGAGCGCGAAAATGGTGCACACGAAAGCGCGATGGCAACCCGCACTTGAGGACATGAAGGCGATTCTGGATGAATTTTCAGTCGACCTACAGCGTGAAGCAGCAGAGAAATTCCTCCGAAAGCATGAGCCGAACTGGGCTGCCAAGCTCAGCGGAGATGCCGAATACCGGGGGGAACTGCTGGATGTGTTTCTCGAATCGGTCAAATCCTTGACCCAAACCGACCCTAACTAACTTTCTTTTTTTCCCCCCACAGGGTTCGAGTATGGCATAGTGTGCCGGCTCCCCTGACAGGAGATGCGTTATGAAATTAAAACATTTGGAGCTACTTCGTAAGCTCCCCGTTCCCTTCGACACAGTCGTCGACTGGATGAACGGAAAGCCTCCACATCCGCTGTATCAACAGCACGATCATGCGCTCGAAACAAACGATAATGTAGCGATATTCATCGATGATGCGATTGAGTATCTCGATATGGGCATGATCAGACCACAAGAACTCATTGATTTGAGCTATTTCTCTCTAGTCGCATTTCGTAAACGGTACCCCACAATCGGTAATCCTAACACTGATCCGACTATGCGTGAACTCGCAGCTGTAGTCTACCAGCTGGTCAGCAATACGCGAACGATGATGGATAACATTAAGATCGGCGCTTGCGGGAGCCCATTGGCACATGAATTCGTCGTCATGTTGAAAATCTACCCTCACCCTTAATTCACTCCCGGCTGATGGGGCATTTGTCCCTATCGTCCTAACCTCCCGCAGGTTCGCTCTCCTGCAACCTGACAAGGACAAGCGTCATGGACACTAATAATCGAGCATTCCTCGATCTCCTACCCGCGCCGTATCTCACTCTCGACACGTGGCGCACACATCCACCCTTTCCACTCCTCGGGAGTGGGTGCTACCGAGTGGATCTTGCAGAATCGGACTATGAGCAATTTATCGAATTTGTCGCTGAAGGATTGCAAACATTCGACCAGTACGAGCTTGACGAGTTGTTCGTCCTAGCAACGAAAAGCTATTCGATTTACTGCCAGATCACGGATAAAGGCGTAGCCGAATCAGATGTCGTGCGGAAAGACTTCTCCCGCCTCAGTTATCAACTGTGCCTGAATTTCCGCGATGCGATTGTGCATCTGGATACCGATTCTGATGATGACGCAGAATTCGGATTTCAGTTCGCAGTAGAGATAAACTTCTACTCTGACCCAGAATAACAACGGGGGCTTCGGCCCCTGCTTATTTCCATTTATGGGAATAAGAAAAGGAGACAACGCATATGCATAAAATCAACTTTCTCGCGCCGATTGAGAATAACGGCGGCAACACGAACGCAAACCCCCACACCGGACCGAAGAACCAGGCAAACCCGGAACTACAGTTACTGAAGGATCTCTTTCCCGGACGAGCAGCGATTTCCGTGCAGGAAGCCTGTGAAGTTTTGAACGTAAGCGAGGACTTCCTCTACATTCGGCTGAACAACGGAAGTATTCGGGGTATAAAAAACGGCAGGAATTGGGCCATTCCATTAACCGAGGTAGCCAGACTACTCAGAGAAGGAATCAAATAATGAGAAGAGAACGAATCGCGAAACATCTCTATCGCCTCGCAAACGGCGGATACCAGACAGACATGCACGAACACGACGGCGTCAAACGACGACGAACACACCCAAATAAAAAAGCAGCTGAGGTCCACATCGCCCGTATGCTTACTGGTCGATATGAGTTGAAAGTAAGTGGGAGGCGAAAGCCTCCCGCTCAATATCTGATGCTCGATGCGATCAACGATTTTGAAATGAGCAAGGTGCGGCTGAACCGGAGACCCTCGACCATCAAGCGATACAAGCCCATCTTTGAGCAGCTACGAATCTTTGTCCGGCAGCGCGGCATCGAGTACGTTGCCGAATTCACCTCAGATCATGGCACGACTCTTTTCGATCTTCTGACGGAACCCCGGATCGATCCCCGGGGGACAACGGCTAGAATTGCGCGGGCAGAACCCCGGACCATCAATCAATTTCTTCGGACTATCAAGGGTCTTTTCATTCAGGAGATTCGAAAAGGCCATATTCAAACGAACCCGCTTTCTCATGTAGAGCCACTCCCTGTGGAAAAAAAGCGACCCGAGTACTACACTCATGATGAACTCCACAGATTCTTCAGCGTCGACATGCACACAGCGTACAGGAGAGCCTTCATGGGTTTGTTTCTTACCGGGATGCGATTTTCAGAGCTGGCGAATCTGCGATTCGTAGATATCGATATGCAAAATAATCGAATCCACGTGCAGCCTTATCAAGGATTCAAGACAAAAACGGCGAATGCCGAGAGAAAAATCCCGATGGGACAGGACCTTCGCACGCTGATAGAAGAGATTTTGACCGACCCCATTTCAGATTTCTACGTTTTCTCTTCACTACAGGGCCGTCAGTTCCGTGAACAACCTCTGCTAGTAGTTTGCAAACGAATCGGTGAGCAGGCCGGATTGACTTGCCGGATGTTTCTCCACAAATTTCGTCATACGTTCGCGACATTTTTAGTGCGCGATGGTGTTCCGCTGGAGGATATCAAGGAGCTTCTCGGACACAGTTCGATCAAAGAGACGGAGATATACGCGCATCACCGACCGGACGACCTGCATCACCAGGTACGTAAGCTCGATGGGTTGCTAAGCTAAACCAGAAAAAGGGTCAGCATCGCTGATCCTTTTTTCTTTACCCCTCGACCGTCGCAAGAATCTCGCAAGTTGACAGCGGTTTTGAGCGTCCGACATAGCACGACCCTTCCTGTAAGTCCTTTAAAATCAAAGCCCGTCGGGTTAGGACGGGCCTGATCGGGAGGGGTGTGGAGATGGGGGGAATCGAACCCCCGTCCGAAAAGCAAGACCTGCAACATGCTACGCTCGTAGTCAGTCTTTTAAATTTCGCCCGTGAACTGCCCGACGGACAGGACGTGATCGCAGGCTATTCAGGAGATGTGTTTCGGCCCCCTCCCCCGACGCTTGGGGTGCCTAGCCCGTCTTTTGCGACGTCACATCCTTCAGCCAACGGGCAGGCCTCCGGAGGACGTGGCGGTCAATTAAGCCGCCAGTGCGTAATCGTAGTTGGCAGTTAAACTGCTTGGTGTAAGATTAACGTGCTTGCGCCAGGCACGGAACGCATTTGCATGACCCCGACATCCCGTCGAAACCATTGCATCCCCAATGTGGGAAGTAATAAAGTACGCCATTTGTGGAAGCAAGACAAGGCGAAACGCTTTGCGCTGAAACAGAGAGGGGAAGCCCGTCCCCCGTCCGACCACATATCCTGCATATCTTGCTCCACAATTCCGCACCACGTACATTAGGGATAATACTCTCACGTATTGCCTTCATCGTGGAGGATTCATGCGCACGATTCTTTGCTGTTGCATCGCGTTCATTATTCAGTTCCTCGCTCCCTCGCCTTGCATCGGGCAGCCCCTGGATGCCGGCGCGGAAGAGATTCAGGTCAGCACCTCTACTGCAAATGCCTGGGTCGCACCCCCCACAATCATGAGGAATGAGGATGGGCACACGTGGATCTTCTGGCGGGGCGCATCCCGCTGGTATCATCCCGATCTGCGTCCCGAAGGTCTTCCGTTTGATGCCTACGGGTATGCAGGCACAGCGATGTACGCGGGTAACGACATGTGGGTGATCTTTAATGAACATGGTCGTCAGTTCCGCCTTCTCCTTGTCCAGCCGGGAGGGATTATAGACACGACCTCTATCATGTTTACGACGCGATACGTCTACGACCCTACACATCATGGATTTTCGGAGAATGAGTGGGTAACGGACCAAGCACTGATCCGGGCCGGAAATTCTTGCATCTTTACGACGGGACGGCACTATGAAGGCCACCAGGGCGCGGGACTGGACTGGAGCAGTGCGACAGCCGAGATATGGATCCTTGATCGACCGACGAGAGACGTACGATTGCTCCGTGACATTGACTTATATACCGGAGATCTATCCATAACTCATGCCCCGCAATGTATAGCATCCAATCCAATGGATGGCTCCGTACTTGTGTTGGAGAGGTATGAACAAGGTTCTGGCATGGTTCGGGCCGTCCGTGTGCTCGATCTGGCACATATGCAGCTCGGACCGGAGAAACGAGTTGATACTGTCAATTTTTGGGGAAACTATTATGGTAGCACCGTGTTGCGATACAGGGCCGATCAAATCGATGTTCTGTCTAAAAAGGAGAATGTCGGAGGCTTGTCGATCGATCGGATCGATACCAGCGGTCATATTCTGGAGACATTTCTGAACTGGGACTTATCCGCGGTGAACGCCTCGGATTACTTCGCAGGCAAATTGAGCGATGGCCGGAACGTTCTCATCTGGTCGCAGCAGGTGAATAACAATACCGGGAACCTCTTCGCAGCGATTTTTGACTCCATGTGGCAACGCATCAGCCCGCCTAGAAAAGTTAACAGCATCGAAAGAGGTATGAACACCCGTGCCACGATGTCCATCCACAACGACACCCTGACCATCGCCTGGCACTCCAATCGCTCCGGGGAAGGGCATGTATACCTGAGACGATTTTCCGCGACCCAACTTACAGCGACGCAGCCGCCAGACGCAATTCCGCAATCGCTGACCGTCTCGCCTCCGTATCCGAATCCGGTGGCTGCCGGCACGCGCTCCGTGAGCATACCGCTGCTGGCGAGGAACTCCGGAGCACTCCGTGTCACTCTCTTCGATTATCTCGGACGCGAAGCTCACTCATTTCACCAGGATGTTCAGCCGGGCCGGCAATTGCTTCGGTGCGAATTGCCGGCACTCTTGCCCGGAGTGTATCTACTCAGAATTACGGATGGATCGGAGATGGTGGTCCGGCGCCTGGTGATTCAGTAGGGAGGCATAGGAGACGACCTGCTGCCTCGCCTGTTCGCAGCGACCGTCAAAGCGCCAGCGTCAAATCTTGAGGACTGCTCTACCTGCAATCCACGTCGAACGCCCCACTTCGCGAACAGCGCATAATTCAGACGCGTAGCACGCCGCGGAACCCTCTGGCGGCATAGTACGATTCAGCACCGTTGTGATACAGGAAGACCTGCCCATAGCGACGATCACAAAAAAGGGCGCCGCCGAGTTTTCTGATATCGGGAGGAGTTAGCACCCAGCTCGATGTTTTCGTATCGAAATTTCCAAGCTTCTGCAATTCCCGGTATTGTTCCTCCGATAATAATTCAATGCCCATAGCGGCGGCCATATCCATAGCGCTATCCTTCGGTTTATGCTCTTTCCTTGATTCCAGCGCTTCACGGTCGTAACAGAGGCTTCTGCGGCCCGTAGGACTTTCCGCTGAACAATCATAAAAAATGTATTCGCCCGTCTTTTTATCATGGCTGGCAACATCCGGTTCACCGCCGGTTCTTTCCATTTCATTGAGCGACCAAAGTTTTTCAGCATCGGCCTCAAGCCTCGATTGCACCTGTACCCATTCGAGGCCTTTGTGACGCTTCATGTTTTTCTCAAAGCGGGCTTCAAGGATCCCGAGGAGTTCGTCACGTTCTTTCGGGGCCAGCTGTTTATTATTATTGTTTTTGTTGCTCATGTTATTCTATTCGCTCCGTTGAAAGGTGTGTGTGAATCCTGATGAGATTTGGAGGGCTTGATGCACCTATCGTACCGCCCCGCCATATCCGTTTCATTGCGAACCAAAAAAAACTTTTTTTGGAAGAATAGCGTGAACTTAGGGAAGCGGGCGCTCAATGTCAAGTTTCCTGATTTCTCAGGCAACGGGCGGAAGCATCAAGTTTCTACTTCTCGCATTTCGCACCGCATCACTTGAGGCCGTTTCCACCGATCAAGTAAGCGACCATGTAAGCGACCAAGTAGCTTCACTGCTTCGTGCGATTGGGAGCGGGGAGATCTGGAGTTCAGCGCTCATGGAGATGCTGGGCTTATCTCATCGACCGACGCCGTCTCGAGTCCTCATGTGCGTTACGGAACGAATCACCCTTCGAGACGCCGCCGACATAAACTCGTGGAACTATGGACACTCACTCCGCGGCGGCCCTTCTTATGACATCT
>CAYJMN010000009.1:0-43215 GCA_964371045.1 uncultured Chromatiales bacterium
GAGCTAAGAGCTAAGAGCTAAGAGCTAAGAGCTAAGAGCTAAGAGCTAAGAGCTATGAGCTATGAGCTATGAGCAGAGAGGAATCATCTCGGCACATGCGGATGCGATGGAGATAACACCAAGAGGAGTTCGACCCCTTTTTTTAATCATTACGGCGAACGAGCGTTATAAAAACTTTTTTGCTCTTAGCCTGGCTCTTAGCTCCTAGCTCCTAGCTCTCTGCTCTTGGCTCTCTGCTCTCCTCTCCTACCGCCCGCCAAAGCTCCTGATCGTATAGCTGAACGTCAGCAGGGCGTAGCGCTGAAGCACGTCCGAGCGCGTATCCTCGATGTAGGTTTCGGTTACGCTGCGCACGATGCTCTGATTCTGATTCAGCACGTCGAACACGGTGAATTTCAGCTCCGCCTGATTGTCCGACAGGAATTTGTACCCGAGACTGAGATTCCACAGTAGGGATTCCTCGTTATAGCCCTCCGACAATCCGCTGTAGCTGTTGTGCGCGAGGTCGGAATTAAATACCAATCCATCCAAAAAAATCCAGTTCAGCCGCAACCGGGTGTTTTGATTGATGTACCGCTGGCTGAGATCGGCCTGAAGCGAATTCTCAACCCAGTTCAGATTGGTTTGTGTGGACAGCGTGAAATCGAAGTTTTCGGAAATGTTACTCGCGAGGACCAGTCCGATTCCCAGCGTGGGCTGATATGCGAAATTGGTTTCCTCGTTGATAAGGCTGGGTGTGCGCGAGTAACTCGCCATAAGGTTGAGGTTGACGTTGGACTTCAGCCAGCTGACCGGCCGTCCGTAGGTCATGAACGACCGCAGCGAATAATTGCCGTCGAGGTTCACCGGACGCGTAAGCTGTGCGCCGCGGAGCATCGGGATGCCGTACAGGGTTGTATCGGTGCGCGCGACGAAGGAACTATTTCCAACATAATTGCTTGTGGCGGAAGCGGACAGAAAAGTGAAAAAATACCCGCCGCTCTCGGGATGCGTCGTGGAGTAGCGCGTGCCCAGAAAGTGCGAATAGCTCTGATCGAGTGCTGGGTTGCCGATGGAGAGCTGCAAGGGATTCGAATTGTCGAGAACGTCCTGAAGCTGATCGACGCTCGGGGGACTCGTCCGCGTGCGATAAAACATCCTCCAATCCGCGGTTTTGGAAAATTTCCAGCGCAGCATCGCACGCGGCATGATAGTGTTGAACGTCCTGTCCAGCGAACCGACAAAGGGGTACTGCTGTTCACTGGTTAGCTTCGCCGTCTGCCACGCCGCATCGGCGCTGACCTGCGCATCTTCGTTTTCGAAGCGATAACCCGCGCCAACGGACTGCGTGAAATAGTTGCTTGCGAATTCGTTGCTCACCGAAGGATCGAGAACATCGTACAGACCGGAAACGAGGTCGAGGTTGTAGGTTTTCTTGTCGGAATTATTGTCGCTCCACGAATTCTCGTATTTGAGCTGTACCATGGACTCATCCGTGATAGGCTCCGTGTACTGAATATCCGTGCCGAGTGTTAGTCCGTTCTTCGTAATATCTCCGCGTTGGTCCACTGAATCCACGGTCGCATTCTGTCCGAACGTTTCGTAGCGGGAAAGCAGACTATTGTCTCCGATGTTATTCGAAACATCGGTGTTGAAGCGGATGGAGAACGTGCGTCCCTTTGTTTCGAATGAGCGGCGGTACAGCAGCTCGTTGCGGAAGCTCATGCCGCCAAGATCGGATGTGAAATCGGCCAGGCCGGAATTGAGCGGGATGCCCGCCAATTGCGTCTGGGCCGAGGTTCTGCTGCTTCCGTTGTTGTCCTGCATCGAAAGGCGCGGGCTGATGATGAACGAATTAAGCGAGTCGATTTTCCATTCCACACGCATGTTCAGGCGATGATTCATGTTCGTGCTCTCAGCCAGCTCGAGTTCGTCGTACAGCTGACCCTTCTGCCCCGAAAGGATATATTCGCGCAGCAACGCATTGTCCGCGTCGCTGTTCGAATAATTGAAAAAGTAACTTCCCGTCACTTCCAGGGTTTCGCCCCAATTGTCCATGTAATTGATGCCGATCGCGTGCGTGGTCGCGATGCCGTTTTTCGCGCTGACCGTGAACTCCGAAAGCCCACCGCCGAAGCCGCCCGGACGCATCCCGCCGCCAGGGCCTCCTCCTCGGCTCATCATCATCATGCGTCCCGCGCCGCCACGGGAAGAGCCGCCCATAACGCCGAGAAGGTCGTCCATGGAAAAATTCTGCTCATTGACGTTGTTCGTCATTCCGAGGATGCTGATGCGTTGATCGCCGTTGAAGAAATTCATGATGCCGCCGCTGCGATACAGGGAGTTTTCACCCAAACCGCCATAGAGCTTTCCGAATGTGGCGTTCCGCATCATTTCCTTCGTTACGATATTGATCGTCTTGCTTTCGTTACCGTCGCTGAAACCGGTAAAGCGCGATTGATCGGTCTGGCTATCGTATACCTGGATTTTATCGATGACTTCCGCCGGGATATTCCGAAGCACGGCTCGGGCGTCGTCACCAAAAAACTCGCGTTTATCCACCAGCACTTTTTTCACTTCCTCGCCACCCGCTTTCACCGTTCCGCTTTCAATGGTGATGCCCGGCATTTTCTCCACCAGTTGCTCCGCCGAGGCGTCCCGGTTGATCTTGTAGGCCTGCGTGTTGAACTCCACGGTGTCCTCTTTCAGCACGGCGGAGGGTGCCTTGCCCGTGACCTCGACTTCCCCGAGACGAATGTCCTCTTCCTTCAATGCGATCCGGCCTGCGATCACGTCCTCGTCACGAACGGTCGCGTTACGCGTAACGGTTGTGTATCCGATGTAAGAGATGCGCAGGAGGTAGGGTCCGGGTCGGACGCCGGTAAATTCGAAGCGGCCGCCGGCGTCGGTCACTGTCCCGCTCGTCGTCGAATCCGGGAGTTTCACGAGCACGATGTTCGCATTTCCGAGACCGGCGCCGTCGCTTTCAGATGTGACGCGGCCGCGAATCGCGTGGCCTTGCGCTGAGAGTGTGGATGAACACGCCAGGATCAGGAGGGAGGTAAGGAAAAAGCGCATAGGTGCAATCAAATGTTGTACATGACGTGTTGGACACGCGAAACGAACGATAGTTTAGTCCCGGAGGCAGGACTTCGCGGCACTCTGTCGGATGCGCCGTGTTGGAAAAGGGTGCCCGGAACCGGTCGTAGCAGGTCTCTTTCCGCTATAATCTTATAACATCGCATTTCATTTCGGTGGAAAAAAGGTAAAAACACAAGCGCATCCGCAGATTGATAACGAATTCGTGCTTCGTAAACCCGACGACGATGTGCTCGATCTCACGCTTCCAGGGTATCGATTTCTGGATTGCTCTACCTCAAGCGAAGGAATAACTTCCAGATATTATTGTCTCTAGTTCGCTCCTCCGACAATGCTCATGACGGTCGGATCTACCCTGTTCTAAAGCTCAGGCTTGTTGCCTGCTTGTGAAATTTCGGATGAAGTCCCAATACAGGTTCGGGTACGCACATGTCGTCGTCCTCGAACCACCTCATCCCGAACCGTCTCGTGGAATTATTGCCGTTTATATACCAGGAGGACGTGGAATGATGAATGCTACCAATGTTTCTCACCTCGTACGCACCGGTTTCGCGTATACCGCGGTAGCGTTGATACTTCTCACCGCAAGCACCTTCGCACAGCAATTTACCGAGGTTCGGGGATTCGGCTGGGGCCCGGGACTTGATTTCCCAGCTCCGGCATGCGCCGATATCGATGGAAACGGAAAAATGGACATGCTTGTAGGAACCTATACGGGCTACATCATGCGCCTCGAACAGGTGACGGAAGGGAACGACGCGTTCCAGTTGCTTGAACGGCGGTTTATCAGGGTTCCGAGGCCAAGTTACGCGGCCGTGCCCGTCATCGTGGATCTTGATGGCAATGGGCGCCTTGATCTCATTGTCCGGAGCCTCCGCTACGGTGAAAGTATCCTCTTACACTATGAGCAACCGCAGCTGAATTCCACAACCTTCGAACTTGTAGCTGACAGTCTCGGAGGTGTGCGTGGAGATCACTTCTGGTATCCGATGATTTCCGATTATGATCAAGACGGGCTGCTGGACTTGCTGCTTTTTCACGAGATTCCTGTTCTGAGCCGGTACAGCCAACGCGAACACAACTCCAGCGATTTCGTACAGGTCGATGACCTGAGACTTGAAGATTCGACCATATACTTCCCGGGACAAGGGAGCATGCTGGATATCGATCGGGACGGACGTATTGAATTTCTCATCCCGACGTACGACAGGGGTCTTCTGACCTACAGAGCGCACGAGACAGTGAAGGATTCGTTCTTCCTCCTCCGGCAGCAGCTGGACGTGATTCCCGATGTTCGGGCTTCAGGGTTATGCATCCTGGATCTGGATCAGGATGGGCTGCTGGACCTCTTCCTCCCGAAGGGCGATAAACTCAGACATTTCGAACAGGAAAGTCTCGGTGATCTGGGCTTCAGCGTGTTACGACAGGATGATGTTCTTGGATTGTTTGACTTTAATCGCGAGGCCGGTTTTGCGATTAAGGATCTGGACAACGACGGACGTCTCGACATCCTCCGTTTTTCGTTTCATGACTGGACTCTTGGCTATCCGCTCTGTCATTATCGACAGAAGGAGCCGGGGAGCGTGGAAGTGGAATTTGTTACCACAAGATTCAACGGAATTACAGCTCCGGGTATGGCCAATCCCGTATTGACCGATTTGGATGGAGACGGATTGATGGACCTGCTGGTTGTAGTGTCCGGGACGAAGAATATTCAGCACTACAGGCAACAGTCCACGAAGCTTCTTCAATTTGATCGCGCGACATCACCGATCTTTCTGGATCATCCATTTGTCCAACAGAATAGTATTTCGGCTGCTTTCAGCGATCTGGATGGAGATGGATTGCTCGACATGTTTTTTGCCGGAAGTAATGGGCAAGTAGATCATTACGTACAAGTCAGCGCTGGTTCGACCGATTTCCAGCAGGTCAGGCGAAATGTCTTCCCCGTCTCGATGCCACGAGGGTATCCGTGTTTCAGCGATATCGATGAGGATGGCTTGATCGAATGTCTCATCGGAACCTCTCATGGTACGGTCCGGATGTACAGACAGAATGGCAAATTCAGTCGGGATTTCTCGGAGGTCACGGATTCACTCGCCGGTATCGCCGTACTGTCGGGTTCCGCACCGGCAGTGGTTGATTTCAACCGCGACGGGAAACCCGACCTTGTCGTAGCGGATGCGGCCGGAGGGTTTTCTCTTTATCTGAACACCACGCCAGTGGGTGTGATGCGCGAACCGGTGGTGGCCAACCATCCGGAAATTCTGGATATCGTGCCGCATCCCGTCATGGATCGCGCAACCGTGCGGGTCACGATGCCCGGCGAAGGACACGCGACACTGCGAATGTTCGATCTTCTTGGCCGTGAGGTGATGACGCTTGCTGATGGACGCAGATTGCCGAAGGGGGTTAGTACAGTCGAAATAGACTCAGGGGCACTTCTGTCAGGCAACTATCTCCTTGTGCTTGAGACTGCTGAAACACGCATGAGCAAACCGATCATGATCATGAAATAACGATCCATGAGGCATCGATTGAAACGTCGCTCGCCCGCGTTGGTACGCACCAGTGCGGGCGAGCCGGTTTTAGTGATCGCACAGGGGCCAAATTGTGCGGATCTCCGTTTATCGCAGAGATCGCAGAGGACACCGAGGGCACAGAGAGAAATATAGAGGGTGCATCTTGAAAGGTTTCCTTTGAGGTGAAAAGAGCAAGTCGATGGATTTCCAGCACGAATTGCTTCAGACTCATGTAAGCAAGACATTCTAAAAACATCTCCGTGCCCTCTGCGCCCTCCGTGCACTCGGCGATTAAAAGTTGCCCCGCACAATGTATCCCGACAACGAGGACTTGTGTTGTTGCAAGGGGCCAGATTGTGCGGATCGGATTTTATTGCGAAATGAAGGGCCCGAAAATAAAAAAAGCGGAAGCTGGTTTGCTTCTCACCTGTCAGACCTGCATTTTTTCGGAACCTGTTTTTGAATGCCGCGACAAGGCGTCAAGCGTCGTGCAACCGCGAGCAGCGGTATCATCGCGCATTGCGCAACGGTTGCAACAGCATCAACACAGCGCTGCAACTATCCATCCCCTACCCACGGCAAGGAGCTGTCTGCTGATGAGTTCTCAACATGAACATTGGGGTTCGCGTGTCGGTCTCGTGCTCGCGGTGGCGGGCAACGCCGTAGGGCTCGGAAACTTCCTGCGCTTCCCCGCACAGGCCGTGCAGAACGGGGGCGGCGCCTTCATCATTCCCTACCTCGTCTCCTTCGTGCTCATGGGCATACCGCTGCTCTGGATCGAATGGGCCATCGGTCGCCACGGCGGACGCTTCGGACATCATTCAACGCCAGGGGCCATGCATGCGATGGGGAAGAGCTGGTACTGGAAATACATCGGCGTGTTCGGCATCTTCACCAACCTGACGGTGGCCGCATACTACGCCTACATCGAATCATGGACGCTCGGGTATATGTGGTATTCGATGATCGGCACGTTTGCGGACAAGAGTCCGCAGGGCGTGTCGGATTTCTTCAGCTGGTATCTAGGCACAGAGCAGGGCCTTGTGAGCTTCTCGGGCCCGGCGGTAATCTTCTTCGTGATAACCCTGGTGCTCAATCTCTGGATACTCTCCCGCGGTTTGCAGAAGGGTGTGGAAATCGCAAGCAAGATCGGCATGCCGATACTCATCGTGTTCGGAATTTTTCTCGCGATCCGTGCGCTGACGCTGGATGCGGGCGATCAGGGAGCGGTGTTCGACGCCACGATGGGCCTGAACTTCCTCTGGACGCCCCAATTCGATTCGCTTTCCAATCCCAAGGTCTGGCTCGCGGCCGCGGGACAGATATTCTTCACGCTGTCGGTCGGTATGGGGTCGATTCATTGCTACGCGTCCTATTTGCGGGAGAAGGACGACATCGCGCTGAACGCGTCCACGGCCGGTTGGATGAACGAAGCGGTGGAAGTCGTGCTCGGCGGAACCATCATCGTGCCGATCGCGGCGGCGTATCTGGGGCTTGACTGGTTGCGTGCGCATGTCGGGTTTGAAATGGGGTTCCGTACCATGCCGACGCTGTTCCAGCACTGGGGGGCGGTGCTGGCGCCGCTCGCCGGAGTGGCGTGGTTCGGATTGCTGTTTTTCGCCGGCATCACGAGTTCGCTTGCGATGGGGCAGCCGGTCATGGCCTTTATGCAGGACGAATTCAACATCCCGCGAAAACGATCCGCGATAATTTTCGGAATAATACTCGTGCTGCTCGCTCTGCCTTGCGTGATACTCTATAACGGAGGCGCCTTCAACGAATTCGATTACTGGGCCGGCACATTTTCTCTCGTTGTTTTTGCCCTTGCCGAGATTATCCTCTTTGCCTGGGTGTTCGGGATCGACAATGGATGGGCGGAAATCAACAAGGGTGCCGACCTCAAGGTTCCGATCATTTTCAAATTCGTCATGCGCTATGTCACGCCGGTGTTTCTGCTGTCGGTGTTCATCGGCGCCGTGATTAAACCGCTGGGCGGAGACTGGGCAGGTGCAGTTCAATCCCTGTTCAGCGGTGGGGGATGGCCGCTCGAAGCGGACAGCGTTATCGGCATGGTCCTGCATCTCGGCACGGAAGATACACGGTGGTTTATCGACGGCGAGCCCACCACGGTGTTTATTCTCGACATGACGAGAATGCTTCTCCTGTTTACCTTTACTGCGATCGGCGTCGCAGTCTGGGCTGCGTTCAGAAAGCGCGAACGGCACATCGGACATACGGAGGCGATATGAACACATCAGGACTTGTCACCATGCTCGTCACCTGGAGCATCGTGCTCTTCACCGTCATCTATATGTTCATACGCGTGCTCCGCACACCGCAGGATCCACACGAGGAAGAGTGAGGCGATCCAGCCCCAAAGTTGGTGAACGAACACCGTTTTCCTGAATGTGCTTGCCAGCACTGCGCGTTGCTTCATATGGTGGATGAAATGAGAGTTGCTTATCAGCATTAGCCAAGTTCGTCATCTCGCCACGGCGAGGTGACGAGCTTGGCCAACACGCGTAGGACATCCGGTATTGATTGATCGCGACCAAACCTCTATCTCACCGGCTGTGGCTTGCTCTATTTGCAAATATCGACAAAAGAGTCTATGTTTAGTTGAACATCGACAACAGAGTCGGCTTAATGAACGATTAGAGAACAATATGAGCGAACTTATCAATAACGCGCGGAAGCGGAAGGAGCTTCTCAAGCACATGATTCTGCAACTGCACAGCGGAGAGGCACCGGAACAAGTGCGCGCGCGGCTGGAGGAATTGCTGGGAAGCATTCCCTACGGCGAGGTGGTGGAAGTGGAGCAGGAGTTGATCGCCGAGGGATTGCCGCAGGAGGAAGTGCTGAAATTCTGCGACATCCATACGCAGGTACTGGACGGAAAGATCGATCACAGCAATAGCAGATCTGTCCCGTCCGGGCATCCCGCCGATACGTTCAAGAATGAAAATCTCGAGCTGCTGAAATTGGCGTCCGAAGTTCGCAGTCTGTGCGCAGGTGCGGCACGCGCGAAGCAGGATGCGGTGGCGGGAGTCGTACTCAAGCTGCGCGGTCTCTTCAATCTGCTGTGGGACGTCGACAAGCACTACCGCCGCAAGGAGAATCTGCTGTTCCCTTTTCTTGAACAAAAGGGGATAACGGGTCCCCCGACAGTGATGTGGGGCAAGCATGACCAGACTCGCGAACTGTTGAAAGCCGCCCGCGAAGCGCTCGGCGTGGAGGCGGGTATGAGTCCGGATGAGCTGGCCGCCACCGCTGAACTTCTGCTTCTGCCCGCGGTACAAGCGGTCGAAGACATGACGATGAAAGAGGATGAAATCCTTTTACCGATGTGCCTCGACCAACTGACGGATCTCGAATGGTACGAGATTTATCGGCAGACCCCTGAAATCGGCTTCTGTCTCTACGACCCACAGACGGAGTGGAGGCCGGGGAACATCGAGGAGGCGCCGGAGGCCGAAGTGGAAGGCGACGGCGTGCGACTCCCAAGCGGCATGATCACGCCCGCCGAACTCACCGCTATTCTCAATACCGTTCCCTTCGACCTCACCTTCGTCGACAAGGATGACAAGGTGAAATATTTCTCCCAGGGGGCCGAGCGTATTTTCGACAGGAACCGCGCCATTCTCGGTCGCGATGTCCGGCTCTGCCATCCACCGTCGAGCGTGAATATCGTGGACCGCATCCTCGAAGATTTCCGGAGTGGGAGGGAGAACAGCGCGCCATTCTGGATTCAGATGCACGGCCGCTTCATCCATATCGAATATTTCGCATTGCGCGACAAGGACGGAAGCTATCTGGGAACGCTCGAAGTCTCGCAGGATCTGACGGACAATAGGGCCCTCGAAGGCGAACAGCGGCTGCTGTCGTATCCGGAACGGGAGGAGAAATGACGCGCGAGACCATCAATCCACAAATGAAGGTCGGGACCTTCCTCGACCAGTATCCCGAATTGGAAGAGACGCTGATCGGCATGGCGCCCGCGTTCGGCAAACTGAAGAACCCCATTCTTCGACGCACCATCGCTCGCGTCGCCACGCTGCAACAAGCGGCCCTGACGGGTGACGTATCCGTATCGGAATTGATCAATCGTTTGCGCGAAGCCGCCGGACAGAGCGCTCATGAAGAAACCTCGATGGAATCGGGTCAACAGAACATGAACTCCGATGAACCGGATTGGTTGACGAACGCGACGGAACGCAGGGAATTCGACGCCAGGCCGATGCTTGAACGCGGCGCGCATCCATTGCAGGAAGTGTTCGCGCGTCTGAACGATCTTCCAGCAGGGGCCGTCCTCGAACTCATTACACCCTTCCATCCTGCACCGCTTGTCGATGCGGTCCGCGCAAAAGGTTGGAACACCAGCTCCCGCAAGGAAGCCCCCGATCGATTTGTGACCAGCATCGGAAGGATGAAGGATGAAGGGAAAGAATGAATTATGATTTTTGTATGAAGCAGACTCACCGCTGAAAGATGTAGCGTGGTCCGAATCTCCTGGATCAACCTCGGCTTGAGGTTGGCGTGGGAAGTCATGCCTTACGTTTTCATTCTTCATCATTCATTTTTTCCGACGGGAAGTGCAACTCTATTTTCGTATGTTCGTATCTGTAAAGAATATATCCATCACCAATCATGGAGTTTTCAGAATGATACGCTTTCGCGTGTTTATCGTACTTACCTTCGTCGCAACTGCGTTGTTTGCGCTTGGCGCGTGTTCGGATGACGATCCCGTTCAGCCAAAAACCGATCCGGATTATTTTCCCTTCAGTCGGGCCTTTACCTGGACCTACCAGACTAATGCGTATACTGAAATGGGTGTACCCGAAGTAACCGTAAAGATGAAAATCGATACACTGTCATCGACGAATGGCATTTTCCACTGGCTGTGCATGAGCTTTCCGGGGCAGCCCGATTGGGACCCCTGGTTTGCGATGCTTGACAGCGCAAATGTGATATACAGCATCGGCGACCACCCCAGAGAGGAGCTTGTCCCGTTGTTCAAGCACAATTACGCCGCTTCGGAAGTGGTGAGCGAGACGATCACCGTGCAGGGGAAGTCATACAAGACGGTAAAGTACGATTATACACTTGAGGGAATCGGCACCGTGTCCTGGTGGTTCGCAGACGGTATTGGATTGGTCAAGGAATACAGTGAAGACGGCGTATCCCTCTTCGCCGACGATCTGATGAACGGAACGGTGCTCACCGAACTGGTGTCGTACACGAAGTAGGGCGTAGAGCGTAGAGCGAGGTGCTTAGGGCGTAGAGGTTGGTGTCTGCGCAGCGTCCCATTTCGGACATGACACCATGGTGGATAATTTCGTAAACAACCATCGTCCCCCGTTGCGCCCCGCCATCCCATCCCCATAATGTTACCCATATTGCCCCATCATGTAGAGACGTTGCATGCAACGTCTCTACATGATGGGGCAATATGATGGGCGTTCACGGTTCGCGGAATGTTCCGTACACCTTCGCGAACGCGTGGCGCTCTTCATCCATGACGATGGTGAACACGAGGGTTTCGCCTCGATCGATTGTAGTCGGCGCATCATCGCGTGCATCCCAGAACACGTTGCGACCCAGCGTACAGCTCCAGGTGAGCCGGACGGGACGCGGACGTTCATTGCGCAACTTGACGGTGTAGATCGTCCCGCTCTCCATGCTGTTGAGTATGATGTGCGTGCTGTCGGAGCGTGCTGTAGTCGAGTCGATAAGGCGCGCGGAGTACATGACGCCGCGTTCGAGCGGGAGGCGAAGGGTCGTGCCGTCGCCGATGTGCTTGTGCACGGTGTACTGGACGATCTTCCGAAATTCCGTACGGAGATTCGAACGCAGACGATCGGCCCCCGCGGCGATTTGAAGCCATCCGCCCTCGAGCGTTCCGCCCGCGCTTGGGCCGCCGTCGGAAAAACTGATGAAATTAAAAGCGAAATCCGCCGAAATACCGGTCCCGGTATTGCGATTCATTTTATAACTGATCCGGCGCTGTATTCCCAGGAACGTACTGTCGCGCACATCGAGGTTGAGTTCGAACAACGGCGCATCGTCCTGATTGTATCCCCACTCGTATTGCCACCAGAATCCCGGCTGTAAGGGAAGCAGGCGGCCCATCGGATTCCAGCCTATGACGACCGCCTCGTTCGCGCGATCGCGTGTCGGACCGCTTCCCGGAACCGCGTACGTATGCAATCCAAACACCCCTCTGCCTGATGCACCCGCCCGAGGCCAGTTCGCTTCGTCGGGCAGGGTGGAGAAACGGAGAGGAGTCCAGCCGTGAACACTTTCCAGTGAATCCGCGGGCGAGAACCGGAGGGCTTCATCCTGAGCTATCGCGACGGTGGTGGACAGCAGAAATGGTAATAGCAGCATCGCACGCATAGTGCTTGACTCCGGATTTGTATCATGATGTCGATAAGATCAACGACCGCGCAGGCTGCCGCACGGTTCGATTGACGCGCGGTCGGGTTCGCATTGCAAGATAGACAGAAGCGCGAATCCCGCGAAGTTCGGAGTCGGCAAAAAAAAAATCCCGCACAAGGCGGGATTGTAGAATCAGGGACAAGAACTCACTTCAGCATTTGCAATTCGTAGTCGGCATTGCGCGCGTAAGTGGGATCTTTCTTCGCGTTCGTGAATGCGTCCTTCGCCTTCGCGGAGTTCCCGAGATTTCTGAAGGCGAGGCCCATCTCGAAGTAGGCCGCACCTTTCGGGCCTTTGATCAGCTTGAGGGCTTCACTCGCCGCCGAGATAGCTTCGTTGTATTTCCCGTCCTTGTTGTAAGCCTGCGCCATGATGATGTAGGCCTTGTCGAATTTCGGGTCGTGTTCCAGCGCGCTCTTTGTCAACATGAGAGCCCCGGGCATATCCCCGTCGGCGACCAATTCGGATGCGCGGGCAACCTGTGCCGCGGCGAGACCTTTTTTTGCCTGACCGAGCGTCGGATTTTCCTTGATCGCTTTTTCGTAGTTCTCGATCGCCTTCGCGTACTCGTTCTTGCTGAACCGCGAACCGGCGAGAGCGACATAGCCGGCGGCGAATTTCGGATTGATCTTCAGAGCTTCGTCGAAAGAGATGATGGACTCATCAACCTTGCGGGATTTCTTTTCCGCAAGTCCGCGCTGATAGAAATAATATTCGTGCTTTTCGATCTTGATCGCGGCATTGTACTTGCCGATGGCGCCATCGAAATCACCGGCTTTAAGGAGGGCGTTCCCCTCGTTGAACAGTTTTTTCGCATCGTTGTTGCTCTGTGCGAGCACTGGCGAAGCGGCAAACAATATCGCGAGCAGGAGGAAAGAGAGAAAGTTCTTGAACATCATAGTTCTCCTTGCACCGTTGGTGTCGGTGGAACAGTGAAGAATGCGATCGGTGTGAAAACGCTGAGCGTTTGATTCAGGAGTGCGGAAGGCGGGACTTGAACCCGCATGCCCTTTCGAGCGCCACCCCCTCAAGATGGTGTGTCTGCCAATTTCACCACTTCCGCAAACTTTTGTTGGTGAGGCTGGATGGGTTCGAACCATCGACCCTCTGCTTAAAAGGCAGATGCTCTACCACTGAGCTACAGCCCCTCCACAAAAAGTGGTCTTTCAAGCTAGGGAATTTTTCTCAGCGGTGCAAGTGCGTGCCGATCACAGTTCGTTATTTATTTCCATGCACATTCACAACCAGGCACAGAAGGGTGTAACTTGAAGGAATGGTTTCTTGTTCCCAGGAGCGGCATGCATTTCGATCTGGTTATCTTCGATCTTGACGGTACGCTCGTCGATTCGTTCGAAGATATTTGTCTTTCCATCAATCAACTGCTCTCCGGGTATGAACTTCCGGTGTTGAACGCGGATTCCGTTCGCGAGTTTATCGGGAAGGGTGTACGTCATCTCATCATGTGCTCGCTCGAAGTCAGCGGAGGGACGGCAATTGAAATCGGCGAGGCCCTGCGCCGGTATACAGACATTTACGAAACACGCTGCCTTGAGCATACCAGGCTCTATGCAGGCGTCGCGAGGTTACTGCCAAGGTTCTTCGCGCTTCCATGTGCCGTGCTGACCAACAAGCCGGAAGCGGCGGCGCGCACCATCCTTTCTTTTCTCGGAATTGCGGACCGCTTCGCATTCATCGCAGGCGGAGATACGTTCGACACCATGAAGCCTTCAGCCGAGCCGGTGCTCACGCTCGCGAGAATGGCGGGAGCCGATCCGGGCCGCACGCTCATGGTCGGGGATTCAGTGTACGATATCCAGGCCGCGCACGCCGCGGGAGCGGTCGCCTGCGCGGTGACGTGGGGATTTCAATCTCCTGAAATGCTGAAGGCGCTCAAACCGCGGTATACGGTGAGCGCCTTCGAGGACTTGTTGGATATTATCGGAATCGAGTCCGATGCCCCGGATCAATTGAACAGGTAGCTGATCCCCACCTGCGGCAGAGGGAGAAACTGACCCTCACTGAACCAGGTCAGTCCAAGCTCTATGGTAAAAATCAGGGTTTTTGAAATATCCCAGTCATACCCCGCCCCGATGCCGGCCCGAACCGGAGATTTCAGCTTGTCATCGTCTTCGGAGATGGGATTGAGATCCGATTCACCATTCGAATAATACCCGAAACCGATAAATCCATACAGACGGTTTCGCTCGTTCCAGTCAAAATCGTATTGACCTTCCGCTCCGAATGAAGCCAAAAGATTATCGCCTCCTTTAAACGCACCGCCGGTTACTTCCAGACCGTACCGTGCATGCGGATGAAATCGGACGTTGACCCCCATGCCCGACATGAGTCCGGCCTGCACGCCGATACCCCAATGGGTTTTGGTGAGGTAGTAATCCTCATGCGAAACTACCTGCGCGGCGCCGTGCGTCGACATGAAGGGGAGAACTGCTAACGCAATTGCCAGGATACGGATTATTCGCATTGTTGTACCTTTAAAGTTGTTCATGTGCTGTAAGCTAGGTAATTTCCATTGAATAGCAAACACCTGACGAGGAGGACCGATGAGTGAAATTACGATACGTCCCGACGCGAGCCCTGAAGACATCATCCCGCAACTCCATGCCCTGATGGACGAAAGCGAACCGCCGTTGACCGTCATGGCCAACATGGTCTCGCTGCTGTACTGGTCTCTTGATGCGATAAATTGGATAGGATTTTATCTCCTCGACGGTGAAACGCTTCGGTTAGGGCCATTCCAGGGTAAGCCTGCGTGTACCGTCATCCCTGTAGGGAAAGGCGTGTGCGGGACGGCGATCGCAGAGCGTCGGCCGATTAACGTACCGGACGTGAATGGTTTTCCCGGACATATCGCCTGCGACAGTGCTTCGAGGTCGGAGTTCGTGGTACCATTGATTCACGATGGGGTCGTTCTGGGAGTTCTGGATGTTGACAGCCCGGTCCACAACAGATTCGGCATCGGGGAAGAGCGGTTGTTCGAAGCATCGGCGGAATTGCTCGCGGTCCATTTCGCGAAATGGGAAGGGCGTATTTTTCCGTCTTGACATATGTTTGTGAAATCGATACATTGATATCTTCTCACATCATCAGCCAGGAGCGGCGTATAGAGATCTCGATACTGATTGAAACTCCAATTCCACGGAATCTCCGTATCGGATGTCTTATTCGCACTGCAATAGTTTGCCGTTTCCGCAGCTCTGGCGTGATTCCCACCGATCGACGCCGCATGGCTTCGCTCATGCGTTATCCACACACGGCATGAATCCATCGTTGCTTCTCCGCGGCGCGTTGACGTCGCAGCTTGGCCGTAAGGCCGCGCTGTACTCGGGCGCGATGGCGATCAATGCGCTGCTCGGCGTGTACGTCTATATCATGCTCACCCGCCTCCTCAGCGTCGAAGCGTTCGGGATGTATTCTTTCGCCATCGCGTTCTTCCTGCTTAGCGGTATGTTTTTCGATTTCGGCATAGCGCCCGCGGGGATGCGGCTGATGGCGACGGGTACGGAAGAGAGGGAACGATCCACAACGAGAGGAGCGCTTTTTCTTCTCTCTGCCGGAATAGGTGTCCTGTACGTCGGCACGGTAGCGATCGCTTCGTTCGTGGTCGATGCATTTATTCGTCCAGGTGCTGGCGGTATGTTGCTTCTCGCTGCGCCGCTCGCGATCGTGTATCCGCTCCAGGAAATGGTGCTTTCCATTGCACAGGGAGAAAGTCGCATGGCGGCGCTGTCGCTGGCGACGGTTCTCCCGCGACTGCTTTTTGTCGGGGCGCTCGCGCTCCTCGCCGCACCGGTGATTTCGGTGGAGACGGCGATCATCATGACCTTGCTCTGCATCGGTGTTTCGGTCGCGGTGGGCATCGCGTTGCTGCGTCCGCGCTTTCATGAAACGCAATCCGGTCTGGCGCGGGTCATGAAGGAGGTGCGGGAATTTGGACGCGACGTCTATGCGGGGCGCATCGTTGACGGCCTTACGGTCGGACTTGATAAAATCATCCTGACCTGGCTACATGGACCGGCGATCAACGCATACTATTCCATCGCGCTTACAATGAGCATGCCGATCGGTATCGGAAGCAAAGCTCTCTCACACAGCGCGTATCGCCGATTCGCGAGTGAACCGCGCATTCCACGGAACATTCTCCTCGCCAGTCTGGCGTGGAGCGTCATCGGCGGACTCCTGATCGCTCTCGGTGGTGTAGTGCTGGTGCCTCTGTTTTTCACCAGCTCGTACAATCCGGCGCTTGCCGTGCTCCCGCTGCTCGCGTTGGGTGCGGCCCTGGCCGCGGCGAACCACCCGTTTCATGCCTACCTCGCCGCGAGGCGTCACGGCCGCGCGATCCGCATCATGTCCATGACCACCTCGGGTATCAATGTAGCGCTGAATTTCACGTTGATTCCCTTCCTCGGTATGACCGGTGCGGCAATCGCATTCATTACGACCTACGCGGTGAATATTGTGATGAATGTGTGGTTTTATCGCAAGGCCTGCGACGATGCGCAACCCAGGCCGGAGTCATGACATGGCAGTGTATATGGAAAGGAATTGTTTTAATGCGAGATGCTTCCCAGCTTATGTTTTCTGTCTTACGTTGATTTTAAGGTAGAATCCAATGCGTCCATTTATCATCGCGGCTCTGATTGTTCCTGTACTCTTTGCAAGTTCCGTCACGGCGCAGGAAGTGCGTATCCTTTCTTCCGATGCGGCCGGCATGGTGATTGAATACCGCCCTGTCGTTCGCCGTCTTGCGAACAGGGACGGCGAGATGCTCTTTGATATCGATCATGGAAGCAGCATCTATTCCCTCGGCGAACCTCACCTGCTCGGGAGGAGGGAATTGCTGGGCCTGCCTTCCGCCACAGGGAACCGCGTCACCTTGCTGGAGACGGATTACCGCGATGAGCGCGGCATTCGTATAGCCGCGGTCCGGGAACCGCGAGAGGAAAACGAAATCCGGGACGATGTTCGCAGCCTTGAATTTTCACGTAGTGATTTTCTTCCCTCGTTTACAGCGAACCTGATCAACACCGGTATCGCACGGGACAGAATCCTCGGTGAATTGGTGCTGGTCCCGGTGCGATGGAATCCTTCCACGCAGGTAGCACGCGTGTACACGCGTATCGTGGTACGCATTGATTTCGGTCCGGCGACGATGCAATTCGCTTCCCGCGGGACTTCCGACATTACTCAGCCAGTGCTGCTGAATCAGTCGCAGGCCGACAACTGGATTCTGGCACGCAGCCGTAGACTCGGCAAGGCCGCCGCCACGACGATGGCCACGGGATCATGGTATCGCGTCGTCGTTCCGCAAACAGGAGTGTACAGGTTGTCGCGATCATGGTTCACGAGCGCCGGCATCGATGTGGGTACGATCGATCCGAGGACGCTCAAGATGTACGGAGGCGGAGGTCGCGAACTGTCGCGCGATCTGGATCAGCCGCGTCCGCAGCCGTTGGCGGAAATTGCGATCGATGTCGTGGGAGGTGAAGACGGGAGTTTTGATGAAAGCGATTACGTGCAGTTTTTCGGATCGGGTACGACGGGATTCAGCTACAATGCGTCATCGAAAACCTGGGTCCACCACATCAACCGCTATGCCTCGGAGAACGTGTACCTCCTCACCTTTGGCGGCGCATCGGGCAAGCGCATGGTGAAGGAGGCCTCCCTGGTTGAACCAGATGCATTCCGGCCGGCCTCGTTCCGCGGCCACGAATTCGAGGAAGAGGATCTCAACAATCTGATGAGTTCAGGATTGATGTGGTTCGGGAAGCGGCTTGTCGCGAACGCGGGCAGCGCCGCCTCTATCGCATACACGCGCAAGTTGCACGGACTGATCGCCACCGAGCCGGTGCTGTATCGTGTGCAGGTAGCCGGGAGTTCGGAAGTGGAACACGGATTCACTGTTCGCGACGGTGAAAAAGAACTGGGGACGATCTCGCTCGGGACGGTTAACTTCAACTCCGATACCGACGATGTCGCGAAGATATCCGGAGCCCGCATATTCACGGGGACAGGGCAGCTTCCGGACGATCGATCGACCATTACCCTGACCTATTCGGCATTGGACGCCGATCGAAGCCTTGGGGGCTACGTTGACTGGGTGGAATGGCAATATGCGCGCCGCTTCGAGCCTTTGGGCGATGAGCTGCTCTTTTCGGCTCCCGACACGGCCGCGGTGATCGAGTTCGTGTTGAACGGATTCACAACCAGCGATGTACACGTGTACGACGTCACGGATCATGGAAACGTCCTGAAAATGGACGGGATGGCCGTGAGCGGCGGTACGGTACGCTTCCAGGTTCGCAATGCGCAAGGCTCTCCCAGACAATTTCTCGCGGTGGCGACGCCGGCATTGAAAACACCAACCGCGCCGGGTACGCTGCCGAATTCAGGATTGGTAGAATCGAACGGCGCCGCATTTCTTATCGTCACGAACGACGCGATGCTTCCGGCCGCGCAGAAGCTCAAGGCGCACCGCGAACGCTCCGGTCCCGATCAGATCAGCACGATGATTGTGCGTCTGAATGAAATCTACAATGAATTCGGAAGTACGCTGCCTGACCACACGGCTATCCGGGACTTCCTCGCGTGGGCCTTCGCCAACTGGCAGATCCCGCCGCAGTATGTATTGTTTCTCGGCGACGGTCATTTCGATTACCGCGGCATCACGACGAAGGAATCCCTCATTGTCCCTGTAGCCGAGTCGGAAAACTCCATCAACAAGATTGATTCCTATGTATCGGACGACTATTTCGTAAAAATTCGTGGCGTGAGCGGAAACGACGAACGGGTCGACCTTGCCAGTGGCCGTATTCCCGTGCAAACGCTGGACGATGCCAATAATGTGGTTGATAAAATCATCCGATACGAGTCGGAGATTATTTTCGATCCGTGGAAGAACCGCGTCACTCTCGTTGCCGACGACGGATGGACTTCGTACAAGGACACCGATTTTACCGAACACAGCTGGCAATCGGAACGCATTGCGACGGTGGTACCTCCCGGGATGGAGCAGAAAAAAATCTATATCGTCTCCTATCGCACCGAAAACACCGCCTCCGGCCGCAGAAAACCGGAGGCTGCCGTGGCCCTGCTCGATCAGATCAATCAGGGGACGCTGCTCGTCAATTACACGGGCCATGGCTCGTACGATGTATGGGCGCACGAGCGCATTTTCATGAACGACGTCACCATCCCCCAGATGACCAACGCTAATCGTCTGACCTTCGTGTCGGCCGCGACCTGCGCTTTTGGACTGTACGACGCTCCGGGTCTGCGCAGCGGTACCGAGCTGCTGCTTCTCAAACCCGACGGCGGAATCATTGGCGGACTGTCGGCGCCGAGAGTGGTATTTTCTCATGAAAACAGCGCATTCAACAGAGAATTTCTCGACAACGTGCTATTGAATGGCAGGGAATTGGACGGGCGCGCGCGGCGTCTGGGGGATGCGCTCTACACCACGAAGCAGCGGTACAACAATTCCGCCGGATATGAGAAATTTCATCTGTTCGGCGACCCGACCGTTCGCTTGGCGCTTCCCCAGTATTCCGCGACGATCGAGCGCGTACTGGTCAACGATCAGCCTTCCCAAAGCGATACCGTGCAGCTCCGCGCACTCAGCAAAGTGACGATGGAGGGGAGTATCCGGACCGCCCAGGGAGCGGTATGGAGCGACTTCAACGGAACGACGCAGCTGAGTCTGTTCGACGCCGAACGTACAGTGGTGATAGATGATCCGGGCTGGAATGGATTTTCCTACAATCAGACGGGCGGTTTGCTGTATCGCGGCAAAGCCACGATCCGCGAAGGACGTTTCTCCGTCAGCTACATTGTCCCCAAAGATATTTCCTACGAGAACTCCACGGGACGCGTCGCGTTATATTTCGACAACCAGTCCGTGGATGGCGCCGGTTACTACACCAGCCTGCGGATAGGGGGCTCCGACAGCAGCGCGACGACGGATGATCAGGGCCCGATCATCAATCTGTTCATGGATACCAGGACCTTCCAGCCAGGTGATCCGGTCAACAGCGACCCATTGCTGATCGCGGATCTGTTTGACGAAAGCGGCATCAACACAACGGGTCTTGGCATTGGTCACGACATCGAGGCCTGGCTGGACGGTGGAGACAAGAGCACGGTTCTCAACGAATTTTACACCGGCGATGTTGATTCCTATCAAAAAGGCACCGTTGAATACCGTTTCCGCGGTCTCGAACCCGGACGACACACGCTACGGTTGCGGGCTTACGATATTTTCAACAATTCCAGCACGGCGGAAACGTATTTCAATGTTGTGGGCAGTTCGCAGCTGACTCTGCAGGATGTTTACAATTATCCGAATCCCATGACCGAGCAGACTGCGTTCACGTTCCGTCACAGCATCACCGATCCGATCAACGTCGACATCAAGGTGTACACGTTGACGGGGAGACAAGTGAGGATGCTGACAATGAAGAACGTGACGGATCGGTTCGTCATGATACCGTGGGATGGCACGGATGAAGACGGCGACGAACTCGCCAATGGTGTTTATTTCTACAAAGTCATCTGCAAAACCGCTGATGGCGGCCTGGGCAGCGAAGTGCTCGGACGTTTATCGCTTTTGCGTTGACATGTTGCGAAACAAGCTTTAAATCAATAAATTTACTGTTCTCTCACCTTCCATACGAGGAAATTCAATGAATTGGAAAAGCACTCACGTCTTCAGCGCGATCGCGATCGCGGTGCTACTGATGGGGCAGGCACAGGATGCGGCAGCCCAGGTCAGCACCGCCGTTCCGTTCCTTCTGATCTCGCCGAGTTCGCGCAACAGCGCGATGGGCGAGTCGGGAGTCGCGATGGCGGACGATGTGTCGGCGATATTCTGGAATCCGGCGGGTCTCGGCTTTCAGAGAGGCATGGAGCTGAGCCTTAATCACTCCAACTGGTTACCGCAATTTCAGCAGAGCGATTTGTTTTTCGAATATGCCAGTTACAGGATGGATATTCCGTCCATCGGAGGTACGATCGGGACGGCGCTGACCTATCTCAGTCTCGGCAAGTTTGAACGCAGAGATGAGGGGAACAATCCTCTCGGTACGTTCGAGAGTTACGAGATTGCCTTCAGCGCATCCTACGGTACGCAGTTGGACGAAGACTTCGGACTCGGCGTCGGTCTCCGGGTGATCCACAGCAGTCTTTCGCAGGTGGGTACGGCTCGTGAGCAGGGATCGGGTACAGCGACGGCGGTTGCCGGCGATATCGGTTTCCTTTATCGGCCTTCGAAATTCGTCATTCCGTTCACCAACACCGACATTGGCAATCGCTTCGCCCTCGGCGCATCCATCACCAACATCGGTCCATCCATCAGCTACGTCGATGAAGATCAGGCCGATCCACTTCCGACCGCATTGCGTCTCGGATACCGGTACGATCTCGTGAAGGAAAAATATAACACGTTCACATGGACGACTGACGTGACCAAGCTCCTCGTGAGCCGTACGGACAAGAAGGCCGATCCCTTTTACGAAGCGGTATTCAATAGCTGGGACACTCCGGGCAACGTGTTGAACACCTTCACGCTGGGTACGGGATTTGAGTACTGGTACTCGCAGCTTGTGGCGCTGCGTTTCGGTTTCTTCCATGAAGATCCGAACCAGGGCAACAGACGTTTCCTGACCTTCGGTGCAGGCGTGCGTTACGATATCTACGGTTTCGATTTCAGTTACATCTCCACCGCGATTTCCGATGACGACACCGTGAGTCCGCTTTCCGAGACGCTGCGATTCACGCTGACGGTCAACTGGGATCGCGGCTCGGGTCCCGCCGATGACGGCACGCGCATCCCGGCCGACGACGCGGCGAATTAAACGCCAGTCTGGCCCTTCGACGGAACGTTGCTCAGCAGCTTCCACTCGAGTGTGTGTAACATCCGGCACGTTGTTTCGATCAAAGCCTCCCGCAGGGCATTCCCCTGCGGGAGCTTGCTTCGGGGCTGACGGAGCAAGGCGCATAACATGAAGCCGGGCGTCCGTCCGGTTCGACTTCACGACCAGTAACGATCAGGAAGTATGTCCATCTCAATTCAGTACGGAGCGCCGTCTATGCAACGCGCAGGGATTCTCGCGATTCTCCTCGTTTCTTCCGTCACCTTGCTTCAAGCTCAACGCGGATTCGTCGCGACCGACATCGTACCGCGTCTCTCGCACAGTCTTGCTCCGCATGCGGTTGCGGGAGCGGCCGCCACCTTGCCCGAAACGGTGCGGGTGCTCGCGATAATGGTGGAATTCAAGGAGGACAGCGACAACAGGACGAGCGGGACGGGCAAATTCGGGACGATTTACGAGTACGACTACGGGACCGAGATCCTCGATCCCATGCCGCACGATCGAAGCTATTTCGCACACCATCTGAAATTTCTGGAGAATTACGTCCGAAAAGTTTCAGGGCGCAGAACCTTTCTCCAGGGCGAAGTTCTGGACGGCATCGTCACGGTGGATGGTCCCATTTCGGATTATTCATTCCTGAAAAATGAATCCGAGGCGCCTGTCGCCACACTCGCCGTCGAGGCATGGGAAAAAGCGGTGCAACAGTTTCCCGGAACCGATTTTTCAACCTACGACATGTTCGTGATCTTCCACGCCGGACGCGGGCGCGACATCGATCTCGTGAGCATTCAGGGATACGACGCGACGCCATACGATATTCCTTCGCTGTCGTTCACACTGCCCGGATTCAAACGATTGCTTGGGAATGATTTTCAGGGCATCGCGGCCGGTGGGGACTTCCGCATAACCAATTGCGCAATCCTTCCGACCACGAACAACCGTGAGATTTCGAACATCGACGGTTCGCGCAGTCTGCTTGAACTGAGTATCAACGGACTACTCGCCGCGAGCTTCGGCACGTTTGCCGGGCTGCCCGATCTCTTCGACACCAAGACGGGGAAAACCGGAATCGGACGTTTCGGTCTGATGGACGGCGAAGGAATTTTCGCTTACGGCGGTATTTGTCCGCCCGCACCGTCGGCTTGGGAAAAACAGCGCCTTGGATGGACGAGCCCGCGCATCGCATCGCCGGGTACAAAAAATTATCTCATCACCGCCGGAGATTCGCTTTCCACGGCCGACGTCATCCGTGTTCCAATGAACAACATCGAATACTGGCTGGTCGAGAATCGCCAGCGCGACCTGGGCGGCAACGGTCAGCTCGTCACCCTCGTATCCGGCAGTCAAATTCAGCAGCTTCGCTTTCCGAAAGACACACTCGGCTTCGACAACAGCAATGTGTCGCAGCTCAAAGGCGTCGTGATCGATGTCGAGGATATCGACTGGAGTCTCCCCGGCGGACGCGTGATAGTGGACAACAACGAAGCCCGCATCAACGGCGGGTTGCTGATCTGGCATATCGACGAAACCGGCCTGGAGGATCGCATTGCCCTGAACACAGTGAATGTTACCGTGGACGGGGCTGCGGATCGTGTGGTGGACCTTGAACAAGCGGGCGGTCCTCAGGATATTGGTATAGACATCCAGACCGTGTTCGGCACGGAGACGGGTACCGGATCGCCCATTGACTATTGGACGAGGGACAATATTTCACCGGTGTACACGAACCGTTTCTCCGAAAAGACCTCGCCCAACACACGGGCGAATTCGGGAGCGCTGTCGCACGTGACCATGCAGAAATTCTCGACGAGCGGTCCCATCATGTCGCTGGATATCAACCTGGGCGATGAAGGATTTGCACCGGTGGAGGGTTTCCCTGTCGATTTCAGTGCTTTACTGAAATCCGGACAGAGGCTCGAACACGTCCGTAGCGCCGATTTCGATGACGATGGTCTTGATGAGATCGTCGCCGCCGCGCGAAGTACTCAGCATGGATTCGCGTTGTTCGCCGCACGTATGGACGGCTCTTCGTTTCTCCCATCAGGATATCTCGTCGCAACTGCGAGACCAACCGGAGTAATCTCCATCCAGGCCCCCGCGGTCGGTGATATCAACGGCGACGGGATACCGGAGGTCGCCGTGATACTCGCATCGGGAAATGAGCGCGAGGTTATCGTGTATACGGCGGCCGATACCGATACGGACGGCAGCTTCGATATAATGATGCACCGTCAATTCTATCCCGGTGCCGACGGCCGTCCGACACTCCTGACCGCGTTGCCGCAGATTGTACACGGGGCACTGGTGCTGTACGTGCACGGCGGCTCATCGGACAGCTTGATCGTGATTGGCAGCTCAATCCAGACGTACGCGGTTGGTCAGCATGACTTTTTGGCGTATAACGACGTTCAGGTACTCCCGCTGGACGAAACTGGAATGTTGTACGTACACTCGCTCACAGGCGGATTCGCGGCGTCGCTCGCCGGTGCAATACAGCCAATGAATTTCACATCAGTACTTACAGCACCGATTGCTGCCATAGGGATGTTTTCAGGCGCGGCGGATATGGATGGTGATGGACATCGTGAACTTGTTATGACGCGTGAGATTTCCGGCATGGGAACGTCTCCGCGCCTGATGATAGCATCCTATGCGCTCGGGAGCGAGCAGGACGCGGAACCGCGGCATTTGACCGATGCACTTCCGGGAGACGGAGGGAGTAATTCGGTCACGTCGTTGGCTTTCGCGGATCTCGACTACGACGGTCGCAGCGAATTGCTGCTTGCACACCGCGGTGGACGTCTGACAGCGGTGAATCAGTCAGGCGCCTCAATCGACAATTTCCCGAAAGATATCGCGGGTGATCTGGCGCTGACGTGTCAAGGAGCATCCCTTGGGAATGTTGTGATCACGACAGGAGCCTCCACCGTCAATATAACCGGACAGCAGGAGCAGAACATGCCCGGCTATCCCGCCGCTTTCCCGTCGAGTGAAGATGCCTTGCTTATCCGCACTGAACGTGGCCGTCTCGGCATCGTTGCGGTTAGCGAGAGCGAGTTGTACCTCTTTGAAACCAGCAGCACCATCGACGTCGACAATCTCATCTGGTCGACACGCTATGGCAACAGCGGCAACAGTTTGCGCGCCCCGTTGCCGAAAACACTTGTATCGGACCAGGCAGAATTTTTCCCTGCATCCCGCTGTTACAACTGGCCGAATCCCGTGTACGACGGTTCGACGCGGATCCGCTTTTTCGTATCGGAGGATGCGGACGTGACGGTGAAAATCTACGATCTCGCAGGCGACAAGGTGGATGAACTGCATTCCCGTGCTCTGGGTGGCATCGACAATGAAATCGCCTGGGACGTGAGCGGCATCGAGAGTGACATTTACCTGGCGAAAGTCGAAGCGCAGTCGGCCGACAAGAAGGGTGAAAAAATTATCAAAATCGCAGTGGTACGGTGAACTATCCCGGGTACGATTGTCCGAAATCACGGTATCGGCGTAGTGCGCCGCGAATTTCGCGGTTGCGCGTTTCCCTGTTCAGAGCCGTAGAGTCTTTCTGGAATTGACTGAAACAATCGAGCGAATCCCATGATGAAGCGCGTGTATCCCGTTCTCCTTTTCTGTCTCTTGTCCGCCGCGAAGCCATTGATCGCGCAGCCGGATAACTATTCCGCACCGGAGAAGGACTGGTACACCATCACGACAAAGCATTTCCATGTGCACTACCATGAAGGCGCGGAGCGCACGGCGAATGTGATCGCGAAAATCGGCGAGGAAGTGTACGGACCGATCACGGCGCTCTACGGACACGAGCCGGATCAACGCGTCAGTTTCGTGATCAAGGACATTTCCGACTACGCGAACGGGGCGGCATATTTTTTCAACAACAAGATCGAGATCTGGGCCTCACCGCTGGATTTCGAGCTGCGCGGCACGCACAACTGGCTGCGGAACGTGATCACGCACGAATTCACCCACGTCATCCAGATTCAGGCGGCGATGAAATTCGGCCGCAGCATTCCCGCGCTGACCTTCCAGTGGTTCGGCTATGAAAAGGAACGGCGCACGGATGTCCTGTACGGATATCCGAATACCCTGATCTCGTATCCGTATCCCGGTGTGGTCGTGCCGCCCTGGTTCGCCGAGGGTACCGCGCAGTTTCAGCGCGACCGGCTGGGGTATGAAAACTGGGACGCTCATCGCGACATGATTCTCCGAAGTTATGTGTTGTCGGACTCGATGCTCAGTTGGGGCGAAATGAGCGCGTTTGGCAAGACCAGTCTCGGCAACGAGAGCGTGTACAACGCCGGATACAATCTTACGCGTTACATCGCGCACACCTATGGCGAGGAGAAACTCGCGGAAATCACCAGGGCGTTGAGTAAACCGTTCACGTTCACCATCGACGCGGCGATCGACGATGTACTCGGGAAGAGCGGCCGCACGCTGTATGCGGAATGGGCCGCATCGCTGAAGGACGAATACGGCAAGCGCATCGCCCCCGTCATACACCACCGTGTGGAAGGCGAGCTGATAGCCAATGTCGGGTTCGGGAATTTTCATCCGCGTTACTCTCCCGACGGCCGCTCCATCGCTTACGTATCGAACAAGACCTCCGATTATTTCGGTCAGTCCGCTCTTTATATTCTGCGCGCGGACAGCGCAAGCGAACGTCTCATCACGGGAGGCATTCGTTCGTCACTGTCGTGGTCTCCGGACGGGAAGAAAATCGTGTATTCGAAATACAATCCTCCTTCGGTGCAGGGCCATCTGTACTACGATCTTTACGTGTACGACCTCGACAAGGAGGAGGAGACCAGACTCACGACGGGGTTGCGTGCGTTCAATCCCGCCTGGTCGCCGGATGGATCGACCATCGCTTTCGTGCACGGCGCCGATGGAAGCGTCAATCTTTCCACCATCGATGCGAGCGGAGCAAACCCGAAGCAACTCACCACGTTCTCCAAAGGCGAGCAGGTATTTACTCCGTCGTGGTCGCCCGATGGCGCATGGATTGTCGCCGGTTACGCGCCGCGCACACAAAGGAGCATCGCACGCATCAAACCGGACGGCAGCGGCTTCGAAGTTCTTGTCAGCGATCCCGCGTACGACTGCAGGGATGCACGCTACACACCGGACGGGAATGGACTGTTGTACGCCAGCGACCGCACGGGGATATTCAACATTTACAGGCACGAGTTCGCATCCGGCGCCCGGGTGCAGTTGACGAACGTCCTCGGCGGCGCCTTCATGCCGGACCAGGACGCACAGGGCAATGTGGTGTATGCGGCGTACACGGCAAGCGGATACAAGATCGGGCGCATCGCTCCCGGAACCCCGGTGGAGCAGGGGGTTCACGACTATCTTCCGCCGCTTCAGTATTCCTCACCCATCGCATCGGCCGATGCGGGCTGGGATTGGGAATCGCTCAACAGTTTCGACGATACGCAGTCGAAGGAATACAAGTCGACTGTGTACGAACGGATGTTCCAGAGCATGATGTATTTCCCGACGTTCAGGATCGACGGCTACAATCCGGATAACCACGGTCTGGAACTCTTCAAACCCGGATTGATGATGTACTCGTCGGATGTGCTTACGCGGCTCGAGTTCCTTGCGAGCGCCTCAATCAACATCAAGGGCGAGCGGGATCTGTATCTGAACGTGACGTACCGGGATAAGCTCCCACTGTTCAGTCTGTTCGGGCTTTTTCCCGATTTGTCGCTGGAAGCTTTCAATGTGACGCGCGGGACAACGTCGAGCATTCCGCTGCCGCTCGACACGGTGGGCGTGGACGTGGATTTCAACCTGCTCGAATTCTCCGTCAAACTCGGGCACAATCTCATCAACGAGCACATGCGGATCGAGGCGGGATACGCGCACAGCAGGTACACGTCGACGATCGGGAGTTTCCGCAATCCGGACAACAACGCCCTCGTACCTGCGCGGGACAATCTGTACCTGGTGGGCAACGACCTCAGTTTCGTGTTTCGCTTCCGCGATATCGTGCCCACGCGGGATCGTGAAATCAGCCCGACCGGAACCCGATTCTCACTGCATTACGATTACGAGTTCAACAATTACAATCCCGACGGGGACTTCGAAATCGATCGCAACAGCGGACTGTTGATTCCTCTGTACAAGGATTTCAACTTCCATCGTTTCGACGCGCAGTTGAGCATCGGCACCAAGCTACCGTGGTGGGATCATGCGCTCAGCGTGAAGTTTAGGGGTGCGACCATTCTCGGTGATCCGGTAGAGGAATTTTTTAATTTCTATGCGGGAGGTATCGCCGGGATGCAGGGGTACACGTACTACGCGCTCGGCGGAAACGAACTTGCCGCAGGGCAGATCACGTATCGCTTCCCGATTTTTCCGTCGATGGACTTGCGGCTGGGTCATATTTTACTCGACAAACTGTACGGCGGCATTTTCATGGATGTGGGCGACGCCGTCATGGATCCCGAGCATTTCACGGTGAGGGATCTCAAGAAGGACGTCGGCTTTGAGTTGCGGCTGGAGACTTTTTCCTTCTCGATGTATCCCACGCGGATATTTTTCAGCGGCGCGTACGGTTTGGACGAGTTCACACGGACATTTCAGTTCACCGACGTGACGTACGGTAAGGAATGGCGATGGTATTTCGGCATGCTGTTCGGCTTCGATCTTTCCGACGGATTATAGAATTTCCCGATCGTTCGAGAGCGCCGTCTTGTTTTTCCCTCGTTGAAGTTCTATAATGCGACGGCGGTCACACATCTTGTCAATTCGTTGGCTCCTGTCGCATGCGTACAAGCCTCCTCAGGTACATCGTTCGTCTGGAATACGCACTGGCTTCACTGCTCGTGATGGTGCTGGTGTGGCTGATGCTGATCATTTCCGACAACCTGCCCGAAGCGGACGAAACATCCTTTCTCGACCCCATCCTGGGCCGCATTGATTTCCTCAATATCGCTGACGTCAGTCTTGATGCGATATTCGCCGTAAAGGACGCGGAATTTCCCGACTCACGCATCAAGGTGGTGAACGTGGGCGAAGTGGCCCCAACGCCGGATGGCGCGATCGCCATGCTGCTCTACAAACTGCATGCCGCGGGTGCGCGGGTCATCGGTATTGACATCATCCTCGACCAACAGCACATCGACCGTTTTCCGGAAGACAGACTCCCGGAGTTTGACGCACTTGTCCAGGCGTTGCACGACGTACCGAACGTCGTGGTGGTGAGCGGATTTGATAAAAATACGATGAAGCCCGATTTCATGTTGGATCAGCGCGTACTTGACGCGGCGCCCGGGCAAGGATTCGCGAATCTGGCTCCTGATCCGGATGGTGTCGTGCGCCGATTTCTACCGCAGGCGATGGTCGCCGGCGAGAGGTGGTTCAGTCTCCCCGTTCGCATGCTCCAGAAGTACGATCCCCGCACAGTGGAGAAGGTGCTCCGGCTCCCCGACGATCCACAGATCATCTATTACACCGCCACCTACAAGCAGTTCGAATCAGTTCCCATCGAGGACGTCATCTACAGCGACAGGTTCGACGACGGATTTTTCCGTGATGCGATCGTGCTCGTTGGATTCGTCAACGAAGGCGGATTATTCTATCTCGGTGATACGCACAAAACTCCGATGGGCAGGAAAATTGGCGTTGAAGGGCCCGACATGCCCGGGATTCTCGTTCATGCCAACGTCATCAACATGCTGCTGCGCGGGCGATTCGTCGTTCCTATCCCCGTATGGGCGGATTGGTTGCTCGTCTTTCTGTTCTCCTATTTCAGCATCGCGCTGTATCGCGTGCTGCGGACCAAGGCGCCCAACAGTTTCCACGTTGGACTGCTGATCACGACGATGCTCTTCACCGAGGCCGTGATCGTGTTTTTTCTTCCGCTGATCGCGTTTTTTTTCTTCGACCTCAAAATCAGTTACAACCTCATGGCGACGGCGGTGGTCCTGTTCATTCCCGCGAACGCAGCGCTTACAAAACTGCAGTTCTTCATCGAGAGCAGGCGAATGTCGCGGTTTACGGGAAAGAGCGAGCATGGACTCCCCGCGGTGCTGCATGAGGCATTCAGCGAGGATGAACCGTTCGTTGCGCAGATGCGGCTGATTCACGCCTGTCTGTGCGGCGTCCATTTTTCCTGGGCGCAGCGTATCGCGTTGCGCGGGGCTCAGGGCGCCGCAATCCCTCATGGCAGCATGCTCCCCGGGCTCGCGCAGTGGCGAGAAGCCATTCCCGCGCTCGAGGCCGATTTCGCGTCCGGAACGGACATCGCCGTGCAGCGTCAGTATTTCCTGCGCTATCTCGACGGAAGAAAACACGAGCTGCTGCGGGAAAGCACTGTAAAGGAATTGTTTTTCACAACCGAGCTTTCCATGTTCAATGAGTTTATGGCATTTCAGGAATGGGAACTCCTTTTGCCCTATGCGCGGAGACTCCTGCGGGAACAGTTGCGCCGGGATATCTGTCTCCCGCTGTTCGCTGTCGAGGAGGGGGGAGGGATCGTCGATGTGAGCGGTGGCGGAAGGAGCGAAATTGATGCGGTCACATTTCGGGAACTATGCGCCGGGTTGTACAGTACGAAACAGCCGGAATCCGAGGTGCCTTTGAGATTGTCTCCGTTCTGCGAATGGGCGGAGTGCAAGGTGCACCGGGAGCCCGAGCTGTTCATTTTCGCCGGTATGGTCAAACGACAGCATGCGTTGCCGACCATCCCGATGTATTATGGGCGCGGATTGACCTGCGAACCGGTGCTCCCCGCATGGAGCATCGACGAGTTGCGCACATTGGAATCACTGGAATAATTAATAACAGCTTCGCGAGATTCAACATGAAACACTTGCGCTTCCTCGGATACCTGTCCGTGCTTCTGCTTTTCCCTGTACTGCTTGTCGGTCAGAATTTCATGGTCATGAGCCTCAAGGGGAATGTGGAAGTGCATGCCAAAAACATGAAGAAAAATGAGTGGCGACCATTAAAAATCGGCGACCAGCTGACCGGTACCGATATCGTGCGTACGTCGTTTGCGAGCTACGCCAAATTGATGATGGATCAGAAGCGCCTGGTCAGCATCGACGAAAACAGCACGATGAAACTAAAGGAATTCGGTGGCGGCAACGCGCGTGCGGCAGGTGGAGCTTCCGGCTCATTACTGCAGTACGCCGCTTCGCAGATGAAGAAGACCCGTGAACCGCGCCAGGAGAACGTGTTCGGGGCTGTACGCGGAGATATGGACATGGTGAGCGCGGTATTTCCCAAACATACCGTGATGACCACGGAACCACTGTTCCGCTGGGTCGATCCGACGGATGAAGGTAAATACGAAGTGCTGCTGCTCGACGATTCTTTCAAGGTGATCGCGCGTATTCAAAGCGGCGATCACACATTGCGTTATCTTCGGGAGGATTTACCCACCCTGGCCAATGACAGAGAGTACCACTGGCGGGTAACGCGCATTACGGACGGCCTCGAAAGTGGAATCGAAACTTTTCGTATTCTGCCAAAGGATTCCATCGCCGCCATTGTGGACGAACTTGGCAGACTCGATATCGAACTGCACGATATGGGCGCGGATGACGTAACGCTGCACCTGATTCGCGGAATCTATTTCGAGAAAAAGGGTCTGCTTACCGACGCGTACACCGAATACTGCGAAACCATCCGTCTGGCTCCGGGTGTTGCGGAATATCGCGATATGCTCAGAACGTTGCTGTTTCAGATGAAACTGTACAACGAGGAAGAACTGCTGTTAAAGCAAGTGGACGGCGCCGGCACCCGATAGCCGCGGCATTCTTCGACGGACAATCATGATCGTCGGCGAAGCGAGCGGGAGGCCGGGCGCACCCTCACTCTTGTCATTCCTTTTTCAGAGTTGTACATTTCCAGGTCACGTTGAGGAAAAGGAATGTCCATCTGTCTGTTCGAAGATTTTTCGATATCCACCCTGTTACCCCTGACACACGTCCAGGCTGACTTTGATTTGCGGTCGGGTATATTCACATCCCGAGAACGCGCCAAGCGCTTTTTTCCCGACGAGGAGATCTGTCTGTTTGTGCGTCTGGGATTGGTGGACGCCATGCGCGAACGGAGCGGCCTGCTTGTGAACGAAGCGGACAATTCATGGCTGTTTCTCAACGGAAGGATAGCGCTTGATGAAGGGTTGGTCGGAACGCTTCGGCAATCGCGCGGCAAGGATGTTCTGTTGCGCAGCGGAAATGCCGTTGTCGCCGCCGTTGTTCACAGCGACGCCTTTCGGGCGACCATACAGGAATGGCTCACCTCCGGCATGCTCCGCAAGGAACTCGCGGTATTCGGGGCCGAGGAACCTGCCGGATCGGGCGCAGGTGAAGTGAACGTGGAAGCGCGTTTCTTCACCTGGCCTTGGGATCTGATCGAGTTCAATTCCGCGCTGCTCCTTGAGGATGCACAGACGTTCCCGCTCGGCACCGTCGACGAGGATGCATCCATCCATCCATCCGTCATTCTCGTGGCTGAGGAGCGCATTCATATCGGTCCGGGAGCGCGGATCGCGGCAGGTGTTGTGCTGGATGCGACCGAGGGACCAATCGTCATCGCTCAGGACGCCGTTGTGATGCCGCAGGCAGTGATTCTCGGGCCGTCATTCGTTGGAACGGGGAGCCGTATCAAGGCTGGCGCGAAAATTCATGAGGGCTGTTCGATCGGACCGATGTGCAAGATAGGGGGCGAAGTCGAAGCCAGCATTTTTCATTCATTCGCCAACAAACAGCATGACGGTTTCGTTGGACATTCCTACCTCGCTCCCTGGACCAATCTTGGCGCCGATACGAACACGAGCGATCTCAAGAACAATTATTCCACGATTCGGGCTACGCTGGAAGGGCACGAATACGATACGCGACGGATGTTTCTCGGGACGATCATGGCGGATCACAGCAAATGCGGCATCATCACTATGTTCAATACAGGAACGGTGGCTGGTGTGGGATGCAATATTTTCGGAGGAGATTTTCCTCCGAAATTTCTGCCAAGTTTCTCCTGGGGCGGAGCGGACGGTCTGAGCGAGTATGATTTCGACAAGTGCTGCGAGACGGCCTTGCGAGTATACGAGCGTCGAGGGATTACCTTCACCGATGCCGAACGGAGTCTGCTCCGTGATGTCTTTGTCCAAACAGCGTCGCAGCGCGATGCATTTCAGAAATGAATTAACCATGATTTATTATTGCCATGAATAATGATATGCACTCCTTGCCGCCATTGTACGTCGGCGTCCGCGGCATCGCCATCAAGATTCTTACAAGGGTGGAGCGCACCGACGCCTACCTGGACAAGCTGCTCGACATCGAGCTGAACGACACGGACCTGAATCCGCCGGACAAGCGCCTGCTTACGGAGCTTGTCCATGGCGTGCTGCGGAATCAGTCCCGGCTCGATTGGGTGCTCACGGGTTTTTATCACGGACAATATTCAAAAGTCGCGCCCAACGTACGCAGTGCGCTGAGGGTCGCCTTGTACCAGATACTCTTTCTGACCCGGATTCCACATCATGCGGCGGTGAACGAAGCTGTGGAATTTGTGAAAAAATATCGCGGGCAGCGGCTTGCGGACACGATGAACGGACTGTTGCGAAACATCGCGCGCAATGTCGACAACATCCGTTACCCGCTTGCTTCGGTCGATGAACTGCAGTACCTCGCCGTCGTGCATTCCCATCCGACCTGGCTGATCAAGCGCTGGCATGAACGGTATGGCTTCGAGGAAACCGAATCGCTCTGCAAGGCCAACAACATGCGGCCGTTCCTCACGATGCGTCCCAACGCATTGAAAGGTGATTTCCAGGCCTTCGTCAATCAGCTCGTGGAGGTGGGAATCGATTACCGACGCTGTTTTTACATGCGGGATTTTCTTACGGTACGCAATCTGCCCAATATCAAACAGAGTGCGCTGTTTTCAGAGGGGCACTTCTCCATTCAGGATGAAAGCGCGGGCCTGGTCGGTGAACTCCTCGCGCCCAAACCCGGCGAAACCGTCATCGACCTCTGCTCCGCTCCCGGCGGCAAAGCCATCCATGCCGCGGAATTAATGAAGAACGAGGGACGCATCATCGCCATCGACAAATACGAAACTCGTCTGAATCTCGTGAAACAGTCGGCGGCGCGTGTCGGCATAACCAGTATCGAAATTCTCGAAGGCGACGCATCGGAAATCGAACTCGAGCAGGCGGACAAGGTCCTTGCCGACGTTCCCTGTTCCGGCCTGGGCGTCCTGAGCAAGAAACCGGACATCAAGTGGACGCGCGAACCCGAGGATATCCGCAAGCTTGCCGGAATTCAACGAGCCATTATCAACAATGCAGCCAGGCTCGTCAAACCGGGGGGTGTGCTGGTGTACAGCACATGTACCGTGGAGCCCGAGGAGAATCACGAGATTGTGATGGACTTCCTCCAGGCGCATCCGGAATTCAGTATCGATCCGGCCCAGAATTATATTCCACCGCGCGTTGTCGACGAACACGGTTTTCTGGCCACATTCCCGCATCGGCACCGTATGGACGGCGCCTTCGGTGCGCGTCTGGTAAAAGCGCAATAACACCTTTGCCTGCCGCGCTTACGTGTTGTTGTCACCGAGGTGGAAGGATTGGACCGGGAGGACAGGATTCGACCATCGTCGCAGAAGCGGCGGCATTCCGTGCATGCCGGCACGTTCGACGCAGTTTGTCAGCAAAGACGAATCGTTGCCTGGCGAGGCACGTGAACTCAAATCCGTACGTCTATTTTCCCTGAAACGCGTCCATAAGCAGGATGAGCGCCGTCCACGTGCAGCCCAGAACAAAGCCAAGCGTCATTATCATCATCGAGCGGCGTCGCAAAGGCATGGACATCAGCGTCTCCTTCAGCGTGAAAAGGAAGTAGCTGGCCGTTCCTTCTATCATGAGCGCCGATATCAACAAAGTTATGTAATTATCAACGGGGATCTTCAGCAGAAGGGCTCCGCTGAGGCCGAATCCCGTCAACATGGAAGTGGTCATCATCATCAGGATTCCCGCCTCCCTGATTCCTTTGTCCTGCGTTTCTCGAATCATGGATGCCGCCTCATACTGAAAAAATACCGAACGTCGTTGCTGCGGAAAGTGATGGAATCGAATCGCTTAGGCTTTGTTCAATGTCGGTCGCGACGCGATGCGATAGTTGCCGAGGCATGCGATGAGAAGAATCGGCATCGATGCTGCCTGCGTTTGGAACAACACCGCAGCGTCGATGGCCGTAGTTACACCGCCGGAGGCAAGGCCCATCAGCACAATGCTCCACACGCGGCGCGACGTGTGAAAGGTCAGGATGTTTTCTTTCCACATAAAAAGGAAGAATCCGCCCATGAAATTCGCGAACATCGCCGCGTCGGAGTACAGGTCCGGCTGCGAGGTGGAAATCGCGGGAAAGAGCCACTGCAGTAAAAAAAGTGCAAGCAGCACGCCCGCCGTCGTCGATAAAAACATCAGGACGTACAGCCCTGTATCCCGCATATTCGCTTCCAGCATTTCGTTTGTCAGATCGTACCTCATATCGTACCTCATGTCCGGATCACATCCCTCAACATAGGATATGTGGCTCGTTTATGCAAGGAACGGTATCATGAGTGCGGTGGCAGGTTATTGTGGATGAGATGCTCCGGTATGCGGCGCTCACGAATGATGAGGTCGAGATCCGAACCTTCCACGAGTTCGGCGAGCAACAGCGCCTCGGCGATGAGGTCCAGCAGTTCCCGGTGCTCGGCAAGCATTGCGCGCGCCTGCGTATACGCGTCGTCGATCAATTGCCGGGTTTCCGCATCCACCACGCGCAGGGTCTCCTCGCTGAAGTTGCGATGCTGGAAAGGATTATCGCCGAGGAATGAATCACCCGAGGGATCCATGAGCGAAATATTGCCCAGCGTCTCGCTCATGCCGTAGCGCGCGACCATGTTGCGGGCCAGCGTCGTGCAATGCATCAAATCGTTTTCAGCGCCAGTGGAGATGGAGGAGAACACCAACAGTTCCGCCGCTCGTCCACCCAACAGCAACACGAGCCGTCCCAGCAGGTATTCGCGCGAGTAATTGTGGCGTTCGTCGAGAGGGGTCTGCATGGTGACGCCGAGTGCACGGCCGCGGGGAACAATGGACACCTTGGTGACGGGATCGGTATCGGGCAGCAGTTTCGCTATCAGCGCGTGCCCCGCCTCATGCCAGGCGGTGCGGCGCTTTTCTTCTTCGTTGAGAATGAGGCTCGAGCGTACATGTCCCAGCACGATGGTATCGAGAGCTGTCAGGAAATCCGATTTCTCGACCTTGTCCTTGCGTTTTTTGGAGGCAAGGATGGCGGCCTCATTGACGAGATTTTTCAAATCCGCGCCTGAATTGCCCGGCGTGGCGCGCGCGATATCGCGGAGTACGACATCCTCACCAAGCGGGACTTTTTTTGTGTGTACGACCAGGATTTCTTCCCGCTCTGTCAGGTTCGGAACGTCCACCACAATTCTGCGGTCAAAACGACCTGGTCGCAGGAGCGCGGGATCGAGGACGTCGGGTTGATTTGTGGCGGCCAGCACGATCACGTCCTCGCTGGGTTCGAATCCATCCATTTCAGACAGCAGTTGGTTCAGGGTTTGCTCCATCTCGCTGGCGCCACCGCCGTAGAAACCCTGCATTCCGCCTCGTCGCCGACCGATCGAGTCGATTTCATCGACGAAAATAATACAGGGAGCATTTTTCTTCGCCGTCGCGAAAAGATCGCGCACGCGGCTGGCGCCGACACCCACGAGCATTTCGAGGAAGGAGGATCCGGAGACATGGTAGAACGGGACTCCGGCTTCGCCAGCGACGGCGCGCGCCAGCAGCGTTTTGCCTGTTCCGGGAGGTCCGACCAGCAGTACGCCCTTGGGCGCCGTCCCGCCGAGCTTGTGGACGTCCTGGGGACGACGGAGAAAATGGATGACCTCGAAGAGCGCTTCCTTCTGTTCGTGCGCGCCAGCAACGTCGTCGAAGGTGGTTTTTACTTTTTCTTTCGAGTATACCTGCGCGTTCATTTTGCCCATAGAGAGCAGACCGCCGGGCCCGCCGCCGCCTTTCGCGCGCGCGTTCATCCAGGAGAAAAAGATAACGAACAACATAACCGGGATGAAGAGCCAGAGGATGGAACGCCACAATTCGGAGCTGTCTTCAATGGCCGAGATCGCGACGCCACGCTCCTCGAGCATCGATATCAGCTTATCGTCCGGCGCCGCGGTGGGAAGAACCACGGTATAGGTTTTTTCCGCTTTATTCGCGCCCTGTCCCTCGCTCTTTTTCGCATACACAGTGAGGACGCTTTGATCGAACTCAACCCTGGCTATCGACCCCTCCGATACTTTCTGCTTGAATTCGGAATAAGAAATAGTCGATCCCTGGCGCGCCCAGTTCATATACATCTGTACAGCCAGGAGCGCAATCAACACGACGAAAAACCAACGGTACATGGGCATGCCGCCGCCGGGCAATTTTACGCCCTGCTTATCCGGTTTTCCCTTTTGCTGTGCGTTCATCTCGTTATCCTAAATAATTGACAATTGATAATTGATAATGGATAATGAACAATGGATAATTGACATTTGATACTTTGGGAATCGAGGATTGAATAATGAACTGTAGAAAGCTGAAGTTGATGTGATTCAATTGCTATCCGATCAAGGGGCTTGCATCTGGAATTCCCCGCGTGGATCTGTCCTGCGCAATTTTTCATAAACCCGACTGCAGTCCATTCACCTTTTCACGATCCTACCTTTTCACCTTTTCACGATCCTACCTCGCCGCGGCGAGTCTTCGGCCTGCGGCCTTCGACTTTTCACGATCCCATTACTTTTTCCCATCACCAGCGCGGAATTGCACGGTGAGCGGGACCCCGACGAAACCCCACAACTCGCGGATTTGCCGCTCGACGAAGCGCCGATAGCTTTCGGGAATGTACTTCGCCTCGTTCGCGAACAGCAGAATGACCGGCGGGGCTTCGCGTACTTGCGTGGTATAAAGAACCTTCACTTGCTTTCCCGTCGGAGTGGAAGGCGGCGGCGTAGTGCGGAGAATCTCAAGGATGCCTTCGTTCAGTTCCGATGTCGGAATGCGCTTGCTTCGTTCGTCATACACTTGCAGACAAAGCTCGAGCGCCTTGAAAATGCGCTGCCGTGTTAATGCCGATACGAAAATCACAGGGACGTAATCGAACATCTTGATTTTCGCGTGAATGTCCTTGACGATAAGATCCGCGGTCTTGCTGTCTTTTTCCACGATATCCCATTTGTTCACCGCGATCACCAGCCCCTTGTTCAGTCGCGCCGCTTCGTTCAACACGTCGATATCCTGATGCAGCAAGCCTTCCTCGGCGTCGAAGAGGCACAGCGCGACGTCGCAGCGCTGAATGCTCTTCATCGTCCGCAGTGTGGAGTAGAATTCGATGTTGTCTTTCACCTTGCTTTTGCGACGCAGCCCGGCGGTATCGATCAGTGTGATCTTGCGTCCTTCATGCGTAATCGTACTGTCGATCGAGTCGCGCGTCGTACCGGGGATGGGAGTGACGATAGAGCGCTCGACTCCGAGTATCGCGTTGGTGATGGAAGATTTTCCCACATTGGGCCTGCCGATGATGGCGAGCTGCATGTGATCTGGTGCTTCCTCCTCCTCGAATGGCGGGAAGCCCTCGATAATCAGGTCAAGCAGGTCGCCCGTATTGCGGCCTGAAATCGCGGAGACGCTCTGTGGTTCACCCAGGCCAAGTTCATGGAACTCGTGCCGTTTCATCTCCGACTTGGTCGAATCGATTTTATTGACTGCGAGAATGACTTTTTTCTTCGACTTGCGCAGCATGTTTGCCATATCCATGTCGATGGGGAGTACGCCGTCCTTGGCGTCGACCATGAACAGGATCACCGTGGCTTCCTCAATGGAGATGCGCACCTGTTCCCGGATGGCGCGCTCGAACACATCGGCCGAATTCGGGACGTAGCCGCCCGTGTCGATCAAAAGAAAATCACGGCCGGACCAGTCCGTGTCGGCGTAATGACGATCACGCGTGACTCCCGGTTCGTCCATGACGATAGCGGTGCGTGCGCCAATGATGCGATTAAAGAGGGTCGACTTCCCCACATTGGGACGACCTACAATGGCGACGACGGGTTTGTTCATTATTGTCTCACGATAAAAGAAAGATAGGACAGGGATGCTGTCCTACCGCGCACCGGAGTCGATGCATGCAACACGAAATATACGAAAAATTTAGCCAATGGGGCAGGTGGAAACGGCTGCCCCTCCCGTCAGGAGGTTTTTCGTGAGCGCATCATGCGCAAACCGACATATACCGCTCCGACAACGAGAGCAATGATGATAATTTTGCCGACCGCCCAGAGCATCAGCTTGATGGCGATAAACACTGCGATAATCAGAGCGATAAAGAACATGGCATCTTTCATGGTACCTCCGTAATTCAGGAACGCAGCCAACGCGCGATTTCATTGAGTCCGGGCCGCTTGCCCGTCAACAATATGCCCACACGGAAGATCCGCGCGGCGATCCAGGTGACAGTGATAATGGCAAATACGAGAATTCCCAGACTCAATGCAATTTCCCACAGAGGGGGCGTCATGATCGGCAAACGAATGAACATCATCTGCGGCGTGAGAAAGGGGATCATGGTAAGTACGACCAGGATGGGATTGTTGGGGCTTTGCGAAGCGATGAGCGCGATGACGATAGGCATCGACAGGAGGATGGAAAGGTAGCCGGTCATCTGCTGCGCCTCCTGCTCCGTGGACGTCAGGCAGCCCAGCGCCACAAACATCGCGGCGTAGAGCATGAAGCCGAGGACGAAGTACACCAGCATCAACCAGAGGTTGTCCAGAGGGAGATTGCCGATCTCCGTCACCATGACGATCACGCTTCCCATCACCGCCCAGAGCGCGACGGGTACGAAGGCGAGCATGCCCATGCCGATGATTTTCCCGAACATCAAGTCCATGGGAGAGCAGGATGAAACAAGCACTTCGACGATGCGATTGCTCTTTTCCTCCACCATGCTGCGAACGAGCATCTGTCCGGATGAGAGCACCATGATGAGAGTAAGAATGATGAACACGTAAGACAGGCCGAAGCTTTCCAAATAACCGGTCTCTTCCTCCCCTTTATCCGTGACGCGCACAGTGCGCATTTGCGTTTCCGTACTCAACGTCTCGACAAGATCCGGATCCAGTCCGGCGGTGAGCATCTTGTGCCTTGTGACGATATCGGAAATCCGGCCGCTGAGCATGGAGATGCCTTCGATATCCGAGACGTTTGTCGCGCGGAATTCCACGACATGGGAATCAAGCGTTTGCCGCGGGATGATGATTACCGCCGCGATACGGCCATCGAGCAGCATGCGGTCGAGGCTGTCCGTGATGACAGCAGACGCTTCCGGAGCGTCATCCAGCCGAAGGAGCGTGTAGGCGGGCTTCCCGTCCGCCAGCTTTGGAGACTGATCAAGCGATGCGGAGAGACTGTCGAAAACGATGCCCGAGCCATCATAGACCGCGATACGACGGGAATCGTATTCCTCCAGCGCCTCGCTGAGCATGGATGGACCAATGGTGAACATTCCCATAATCACTGGCATGATGAAGAGACCGATGATGAAGCTTTTTGTTTTGACGCGCTCGATGAATTCCCATCGGGCGACGCGGAAGGTTTTTCGGGTGATGGTCATGGCCGGGCCTCCTGGGAAATTGCGTTTTCAGCCCGTAGCAGTTTTTTCCTCCGGTGGTAGGCTGTGAACGCCCAGGCGCCACGCGCCGCGAGAATCAGAGCCAGGCCTCCGAACATGAAATCCTGCTTCACGATCGCCAGGACGACGAACACGAGCATCGCCGCCAGGGAGATCAGTCCCGCGATAAAATGCTTTTTTACTACCTTGTCCCTGAGCCGCGCCATGCGGGCGAGCGCGTCCGGATCAAGCTGCATCACCTCAGGAACATCCTCGTGAGGCAGGCCTGCGATGTCGATGAAAATCGACTGGAGCGAGGGTTCCATTCTCGACACGGACGCCACCTCGAGCAGGGGCAGCATAGACGCGATCAGATCGTTTGTGCGGACCTCGGGGGCAAGTTCAAGTTCCGCGTAGTGCTGCGTGATGTCGGCGCTTATGACTCCCGGGAGATCGCGCAGGATCGCGCCATCGCCGAGGAACTCCACACGAAGGGCGTTTTTTCCATACCCGGACTTGATGGAAGAAGGGGAGCCATGCAGAACGGAGCGGCCATGGTTGATCATCACAAGTTCGTCGCAGAGCTTTTCCGCCTGCTCCATCTGATGTGTGGAGAAAATGATCGCGTGTTGTTCCTGTTTCAGCCTCAGCAACTCCTCTTTCATCAATACCTGATTGACTGGATCCAGGCCTGAAAAAAGTTCGTCCAGCACCAGAAGTTTTGGCCTATGCAGAATGGATATTATGAACTGGACCTTCTGTTGATTGCCCTTCGACAATTCCTCCACATTACGCTTGGCATACGACATCAGGGAAAAGCGCTCCAGCAGAGGCATGGCCGCCTCGCGCGCCTGTCTTGTAGTCAATCCCTTGAGACTGCCGAAGTAAGCGATCACATCGAGGAGTTTGTTTCTTCTGTAGAGTCCGCGTTCTTCGGGAAGGTAGCCGACGAGATGTTTCGTGTTTTCCTGCATCGGCACACCGTCGATGGTCACCGTGCCCGAATCAGGCTGGATGATGTCCATGATCATCCTGATGGTGGTTGTCTTGCCGGCGCCGTTGGGTCCGATGAGCCCGAATATCTGGCCGGGTTTCACGGAGAACGATACATCGTCCACAGCGAGCACTGTGGAGAATTGTTTTCGGAGGTTCGATACTGTGAGCATGGAGAGATTGATAGTGTCCCGTGGTACAGATTCAGGGATACGGAATGAAAGACAAGCGATTGCGCAGGATCGTCAACCTTCGGTGTTGACGGTTTCCGTAGTCCAGTAGAGTACACGATCTCTGAACGCCGCTTCGATGCGCCGCGCCTCCGGAGATTCCGGAGCGAGGCGCCGGGGTTCTGCCGCGAAAAAGGCTTCGACAATTTCCATGATCATCCTGGCATCTTCCACGGCAAAAATATTGCGGCGAAGGGTGTCCCAGTCTTCATGGAAACGAGCGTACCAGAGGCTGTGTTTGCGCATGCGGGTAACTGCACGCATGTCGCCGAACTCACGATACAGGAATCGGACGTGCCTACTGACCAGGTCGTACAATTCCTGCGCATCCGGAGCGGAAGCAAGAATTCCGACGGCGTTACCCGATTTGATATCGGCGAAAATCCAGGGGGTACCAAGGCAACCGCGTGCGACCATTACCGCCGCGCAGCCGGTTTCATTTATCATGCGTATCGCATCGGCGGCGGAGAAGATATCCCCATTCCCGATGACGGGAATGTTGGTGGATGCTACCGCCGCGCTCAACGAGTCCCAGACGGCGGCTGTGGAGTATGGCGTGTTTTTGGTGCGCGTATGAATGGCGACGCAGGAAGCACCACTCTGCTCAACGGCGCGCACGATATCGGTGATATCCGTTTGCCTTCCCGAGCCGCGCATCCGCACCTTGACACTGATCGGCACGGACGAGGCGCGCACGGTGGCTTCGACGATCGCTCCGAGGCGGGGGAGGTCATCGAGAAGATCGGCGCCGGCACCCACTTCGCAGATTCGGTCGTTCGGGCAGCCGCAGTTGAGATCGAAGGCGTCGGGACGCAGGCCGGAGAGTTCGCGTACCGCATAGGCGGCGGCATCCGCAGTTGCCGCGACGAGTTGAATCGCGACAGGACGCTCGGCTTCGGAGAACACCGCGTTACGAAACGACACCGACGACGAGCGCATGATTCCCGCCGCGCTCACCATTTCCGTGAAGGTCATCGCTGCGCCGTATTCGCGGCAGATCGTCCTGAAAGGGATATCCGTTGTCGCCAGCATCGGTGCAAGCAGCGCCTTTCCTTTGATGGACTCGAAGATATTTGTGCTTCCGGACATCCTCTAATATGCATTGATCGGCACTGCGAGACAAAGACAAAGGCATTGGAGATTTAGGATAGCGCATTGCGGCGAGGAATCGCCGTACTCCGCCCCTCCGAGGGCGCTTCCAATGCGGGATCTCAAATCCGCAATTCTACAGTGGTGGTGGATCCATGAATCCGCCGCCCAGGCGTTTACCCAATCCGCAATCTGAAAGTGGTAGATTCATGAATCCACCACTTCCCGACCGACAATCGCTGTCGATCCGTGGATCCCACGCCTT
>CAYJMN010000009.1:43315-113250 GCA_964371045.1 uncultured Chromatiales bacterium
CGTGGATCCCACGCCTTCTAAACGAGAAAAGTGGGCGATTCATGAATCCACCACTATCCGAACGTCGCTCGTAGTCAATCCTGGAATCAGCCACGAAGCGTAGCGACCAAGGAATGTGGGCGATTCATGAATCCACCACTTTCCGACCTCGGAAAAGTGGTGGACCCATGAATCCGCCGCCCCGGCGTTTACCCAATCCGCAATCTGAAAGTGGTAGATCCTTGAATCCACCACTTCCCGACCGACAATCGCTGTCGATCCGTGGATCCCACGCCTTCTAAACGAGAAAAGTGGGCGATTCATGAATCCACCACTTCCCGAACGTCGCTCGTAGTCAATCCTGGAATCAGCCACGAAGCGTAGCGACCAAGGAATGTGGGCGATTCATGAATCCACCACGTTCCGACCGGGGGCCTCGGAAAAGTGGTAGATCCATGAATCCACCGCGTTCCGACCGGGGGGCCTCGGAAAAGTGGTAGATCCATGAATCCACCGCGTTCCAACCGGGGACCTTGGAAAAGTGGTGCATCCATGAATCAACCACGTTATGACCTCGGAAAAGTGGTCGATCCAAGAATCCATCGCCCCCCGGCGTCTGTTCAATCTGCAATCGGATATCATCGTTGCCGATGTATCTCGCGGCGGGTATCGTATATTTGATCTATTCATAACCACTTCGCAGGACTCGCCATGCATCGATTCCTTTCCATTTTCATGATCGCATTCTTGTGTGTTCCCATCTTCGTATCGTTCGCGCAAACCTCGGAGGCTGACGCGGTGATTGGAACCTGGCTCGTGCAGGACAAAAAAGCGACGGTCGACATTTTCAAGCGCGGTCAGAAATATTTCGGCAAAATCAGCTGGTTGAAGGAACCCAACAACGAGCAAGGCAAACCTAAAGTCGACAAGGAAAATTCCGAAGAGAAGTTGCGCGGCAGACCGATTCTGGGTCTCGAGATGCTCCGCGATTTCGAGTACGACGAGGATTATGTATGGGAAGATGGTGAGATCTACGACCCTAAAAATGGCAAAACATATTCGTGTAAAATGACGCTCAGTCCAGACGGCAGAACCCTCGATGTGCGCGGATATATTGGTATATCGCTGATTGGACGCACACAGATCTGGACGAGGCAAAAAAACTGAGAGCGAGTACATACGCGGGTTAGCGCGGATCTGGGCGGATTAACGCGGATTATAAGTTTTTTAGATTCCGTTTCCGCGAACTCGTGCTTGTCATACAAAAAGCATAATCACTTTAAATACCGCGCTGCTGTACCGGAAAATGCACAATGTGAGCGGATCTGAAGTCTGAAAAATCTCTTATCCGCGCCCATCCGCAATAATCCGCGAAAATCCGCGCACGTCTTCCTCCGCGAAAATCCGCGCACGTATTCATAACGATCCCGGCCTGCTTGACCTGCACGGGAAATCTCCGTATCTTCTATTTAGATTATATCTAAACTATCATGAAAACCTCAGACCCCAAAGACTTCTTCACCCAGTACCTCAGAAACAACAATTTACGCGTAACGCCGGAGCGCTTCGAAATCCTGGACGCCGTTATGGCCTGCGGAGGGCATTTCGATGCGGACGACCTGTTTTTACGCATGAAAAACGGCGGAAGCAAGGTCTCGCGCGCGACGGTGTACAATACGCTGGACAAACTCACGCTCTGCGGAATCATTTCACGCTATCGATTCGGAGAACGTCTCGCGCGGTACGAACTGATGTTCGGCAACGAACATCATCATCACATCATTTGCCGCGTATGTGGACGCATTGAGGAATTCATCGACAAACGCGTGGATCGTTTCGCGCGCGACGCGGGTCGGATGATGCATTTTCAATTCCAGGATGCTGTGCTGCACATTTACGGTATTTGTCGTGAATGCGTTCTTGAAGGAAGGACGGAGGCATGACCCTCGGTGCATTGAAAAAAGGAGGGAAAGCACGTATCGAGGGATTGCCCGAAGGGGAAATCCGCTCGCAGTTCATTCGACTCGGACTGGTTGAAGGCGCGGTTGTGCAGTGCCTCGAACGGCTCCCGGGCGGCACAATGGTGCTTGAATTCAGCCGACAAGAGATTGCCCTCAGCGGCGATCTCGCATCCTCCATCCTCATTTCCACAGTCTGATCCCAAACGGATTCCGAAGCGCACTCCACGTATGGCTGTACCGACTATCGAACACAATCCCCATCGCCACCTCCGGACCGAAACCCTGCCCGCGGATCCACTGAAGCCGAAAATCGTCCTCGTCGGCAACCCGAACGTCGGGAAATCGGTGGTGTTTAATTATCTGAGCGGATTGTACGTGGATGTTTCCAACTTCCCCGGCACCACGATTGAAGTATCGAAAGCATCGTACCTGCACTACGAAGTATACGACACGCCTGGTATTTACGGCGTCTCGTCATTCAACGACGAGGAGCGGGTAGCGCGCGATATCATCCTGAACGCGGATATCGTTGTGAACATTGTGGACGGTGTGCATCTCGAACGCGACCTCTTCCTGACCCAGCAACTCATAGACATGGGTAAGCGCGTAGGCGTCGTGGTGAACATGCTCGACGAAGCACGACGCCAGAAGCTCTCCATCGACCTTGCCGCACTTGAAGAGGAGCTTGGTGTGCCTGTTATCGGCGCGGTCGCGACAAAAAAACTGGGTCTTGATCTGATTCACGAACTCGTTGTGCGCGCACGCGAAGGCAGGCAGAAAAAAGAACTGCACCAGCAGCTGCACCGCATGCTGACATCCGTGGGATCCCAGGCGGAAGCATTGCTCGTCCTCGAAGGTGATCACATCATCGCCGAGCGCCATGGTATCGAAAGCTCGACGGCGAGCATCAGAGAAGAAGTGTACATCGACCGTCGAAACAGAGTCAATCGTCTTCTGTACAGCGTCGTCGCGGACGCCCAGACCGGCAAGCGCCTGGGCGCCATACTCGGTCGTCTTTCCGTCAGTCCGCTGTTCGGCTTCCCGATCCTCGCGCTCGTGATGTACGTGTTGTACCTGTTCGTCGGCGTATTCATCGCCCAGGACGTGGTTGGAGTCACCGAAGGGGATATCGGCAACCGGATCGTGGAATTTCACATCAAGCAATTCGTGGCCGGGAGCGCGGCCGTCACCGTTACCACGTCCATCTTGAATATCGAGGACGAAGTGGTCGCCAAACGGGCGGAGCGCTTCCCTAACGGTCTGAAAAGCGATCCCGCGCGTTGGAATGAACTTCGCGGCTGGGTGGGTGCCCGCGATGCGGATTTCACGTTCGCTTACGAAAATCCATGGATCGTACTTCTGTTCGGTGAATTCGGCGCCGTCACGATGACGTTGACCTATTTGATTTTTCTCCTGCTCCCGCTCGTGCTGGGTTTTTACTTCGCACTGTCGGTACTCGAGGACAGCGGCTACCTGCCCAGACTCGCGACACTTGTGGATCGCGCACTGCGGGTGATCGGACTCAACGGGCGGGCGGTGATTCCCCTCATTCTCGGCTTCGGTTGCGTGACCATGGCTACAATCACCACGCGGCTGCTGGGGACGCAGCGCGAAAAAACGATCGCCACCACCATCCTTCAGCTGGCCATTCCTTGTTCGGCGCAATTGGGAGTAATCGCCGCATTGCTGGCAACAGCGGGCGTCGAGGCCACCTTGATATATACGGGTGTGATATTCTCGTTCCTTGTGCTGGTTGGGACGGTGATGAATCGCAGTCTCCCCGGAGAAACATCTCCTTTGCTCATCGATTTGCCGTCGATGCGCCTGCCGCAGATGAGCAACGTCATGATGAAGACCGCATACAAGAGCTGGTTCTTCATGAAAGAAGCGAGTCCCTGGTTTTTTATCGGAGCGTTGGCGGTGAGTATTCTCCAGGTAACCGGCGCTCTGGTGCACATTATGGATGCGCTCGAACCGCTCGTCGTCGGGTGGTTGCAGCTGCCGAGGGAGGCGGCCACAGCGTTCGTCATGGGATTGGTTCGTCGCGACTTCGGCGCCGCGGGGCTGTACGATCTGGCGCTCTCGCCGTATCAGATTGTCGCCGCGCTCGTCACTATAACATTGTTCGTCCCTTGTGTCGCATCGTTAATGGTCATGCTCAAGGAGCGCGGCCTGCGCGAGGGTCTGATCATCTGGGTCGGGAGTCTCGTACTTGCAATCGGTATCGGGGGAGTGGTGTCGCAGGTGCTTTTGTGAGGGGGTGAATGGGAAAGGGTAAAGGGTAAAGAGTGAAGAGTGAAGAGTGAAGAGTGAAGAGTGAAGAGTGAAGAGTGAAGAGTGAAGAGGCAGACGGAGGACAACGAGTTCCAGCTCTTTACCCTTCACTCTTTACCCTTTACCTCTCATCAAATCGTCAATCCTCAATACTTGACTGGACATTCATGGCGCTCCGGTGTAAGTTGGTAGTATGCCATTCAAAAAGACCAAAAGGCGCTATGACATTCTGGCCGGATCGTTTCTGGTGGCGGCGGCGTTTTGGTTTTCGGTGACGATGGGAGATAGGTATCGGGCCCAGATCGAGATTCCGTTGATGGTGGTGAACATGCCGAAAGACATCGCGCTTTCCGAGCCACTACCGAAGACGATCAGCCTTCTTGTCGAGGCGAGCGGCTGGCAGTTGCTGTTTCTCAATGCCGGGAAGCCCATCGTGTTCGAGATTCCGGGGGAAGCGTTGAGGCGCGGCAGGATTCTCACCAATCGTGTGCTCAACGAAATGATGAAACTGCCTTCAGGTATAGTGGCGATCCGGGCGTACCCTGATACACTTTTTGTTTCTATTGGTCGATTTAGCGAGAAAAAAGTTCCCATACGTCTGGGAGGGATCTCGATGAGCTTCAAGGAGGGATTCGGTCTCGTGCGTCCGTTGGACGTCAAACCCGATTCCGTCGTGCTGAAAGGCGCGCTTGGTGTGCTTGACGATATCGATTCCTGGCCGCTTGAGCCGCACTTTTATCCCGATCTTGCGATGCCCTTGGCGGAAGAGGTGTCGTTACTCGATTCGCTGCACGGCGTTGTGTCATTTTCAATTGACAAGGCGCTGTTGTTCATCCCCACCGAACAGCTCGCGGAAATGTTGTTTGAAGACATTCCCATCGTGATTCGTGAAAAACCCGAGAACAGGGAGGTGCTTCTCGGAAAAAAATCCATCTCGGTACTTGTCAGGGGCGGGGTCAACGTTTTGGCCAATCTTTCGCAAGACGATTTCCATGCCCAGATCGAATACGACGATCTTGTATCCGACACCAGCGGTACCATTATCCCGACGGTGATCCTGCCTGCGGGCTTGCAATTGCTGAAAGTCGAACCGATGGAAGTGCGGTATTCGCTGAGGAAGTAAATCAGGGGGAAGGAGTTAGGATTTACGATTGACGATTGACGATTTGAGGATTGCGGAAAACTGGTGCGGAGATTCCTCTTCACAGAGGGCACGGAGAACGCGGAGAGCACGGAGATTTTTGGAACTGGATCAGTAACTCATTGCGGCTTTTTTCGCCTTTACTACTTTACCCATCCGCTTTACGACCCACACCAATTTCCCTCATTCCCGTACCCAATGTTTGTAAAAAAAGGCTGCGATGATTCGCAGCCTTTTTCGGATTGGAATACGAGACGATGGTCAATCGAGGAAATGCACGAAGAGTCCGTCGCGCAGTTTGGGTTCGAACCAGGTCGATTTGGGAGGCATGACCTTACCTGCGTCGGCGATGGCCATGAGTTCGGTAACCGATGTCGGATGCATGCTGAATGCCAGTGCCATCTCGCCGGAGTTGACCCTGCGTTCCAGTTCACCCAGTCCGCGGATGCCGCCGATGAAATCGATGCGTTTGTCGGTGCGTGGATCAGCGATAGCCAGAATGGGGCCGAGAACCTCGTTCTGCAGGATAGCAACGTCAAGTCGTGCGACGGGATCAGGGTTGTCGAGGAGAGCGGGGTGCGCCTGCAGAGTATACCAGTCGCCGCCGAGGTACAGTCCAACCTCACCCTTGCGTGAAGGCCTTACCTGCGTGTCCGCCGGAGCCACGTTGAATACCTTCGCAAGCTTCTCGAAAAACTCGTCCTTGCTTAGACCGTTGAGATCCTTCACCACGCGGTTGTAATCCATGATGCGCAGCTGGCCGGCGGGGAAGTACACGGCGAGGAAGAAATTGTACTCTTCGTCTCCGCGATGATTCGCATTGGCGGCGGCACGTTCGCGACCGACGATGCCGGCGGCGGCGGAGCGGTGATGCCCGTCGGCGACGTACAGCGACGGTATGGTTGCGAATTCTTCCTGAAGCCGGGCAATGGTAGGCCGGTCCCCGATAACCCAGGTCTGATGGCGGATGCCGTCGGTCGCTACGTGGTCCGTGACAGGCGTCAGTGCCTTCACACGATCAATGATGCCGTCGATTTCCGCGTTGTCGGGATAGGTGAGGAAGATCGGTCCCGAATGCGCATTGGTGACGCGCACGTGGTTGCAGCGGTCTTCTTCCTTGTCCTTGCGGGTATGCTCGTGTTTCTTGATCGTGTTGTTCCAGTACTCCTCTACCGAAGCACAGCCTACGAGGCCGTACTGCGTGTGTTCACCCATGGTCTGGGCGTACAGGTACACACAGGGTTGTTCATCCTGGACGAGTATCCCGTCGTTGATGAGTTTCAGGAGATTGGCCTTGCCCTGTTCGTACACCACGGCGTCATGGATGTCGATGGTGGGATCGAGGTCCACTTCGGGTTTCCCCACGTGAAGGAAGGAAAGCGGATGACCCTGCACTTCCATGCGTGCTTCTTCGGAGTTGAGCACGTCGTAAGGCTTCGCGGCGACTTCGGATGCGAATTCAGGTTTGGGACGATAAGCGCGGAAAGGGCGAAAGGTTGACATGTCGGTATCGATTCTCCTGTAATATCAGGCCTTGAAGGCTTCAATGACGCGTTCCGCGATCTCCGCGCCGACGCGGTCCTGTCCTTCGACAGTGGATGCGCCGATATGCGGGGTTACGGATACATTCGGATGGTTGATGAGTGCGGACTGCGCTTCGGTGACGGGTTCGTTGACGAATACGTCGATGCCCGCCGCGCGAACCTTGCCGCTATTGAGTGCATCGAGCAAGGCCGACTCGTCCACAACGCCGCCGCGAGCGCAGTTGACGATCACGACGCCGTTTTTCATTTTGCCGAACTCGGCTGCTCCGATGGCCGCTCCCGCTTGTTTGTCGAGCGGGATATGAAGGCTGATGAAATCGACCTGTGGAAGCAATTCATCCTTGCCGACGAGGGTGACGTCGAGGTCGGTGCTCGTGACGAAAGGATCATATGCGATGACCTTCATGCCCAGGCCGAGCGCGCGCTTCGCGGTTTCACGGCCGATGTTGCCCAGACCGAACAGGCCAAGGGTTTTTCCCGTGAGTTCGATGCCTTTGCTGAATTCTTTTTTCGGCCACGCACCGCTGCGCATCAGCACGTTGCTCTGTGCGAGGAAGCGACAGCAGGCAAACATATGCGCGATGGCGAGTTCAGCCACCGACACGGAAGATGCGCCGGGCGTATTCAACACCTTGATATCCTTCGATTTCGCATAGGCAACGTCGATATTGTCCAGTCCGACGCCGCCGCGGCCGATTACCTTCAGATTGACACCGGCATCAATAACGGCTGCGGGTACCTTGCTGGCTGAGCGCACGAGCAGCGCGTCGTATGCGGGGATGTGCTGGAGCAACTCTTCGGGGGTAAGTTTCTGCTCGACGACCTCGTGGCCTGCATTGCGAAGCATGGCGGCCCCGTCAGCGGAGATGCCGTCGGTGATGAGGATTTTCATTGCGAACTCCAATTACTGATGAAGAAATACAGCGCTCGCGAACACGAACCTGTCCGGCGGAAACATACCGGACCGGATTCGTTTCCCATTTGGTATACAAAGGTATTAAAAAGCGGCGGGAGGGGCAAACCGCAGTTCGGGAAACCGTATGGCGGTATCGGAAATTCTCCGTATGTTTCGGGACAAGGCCGTTCAGACGGCATACAATCAGGTCGTATCGCTCATTTTCAGAGGAGTTTTCATGGCTACGCGCGCACACAATTTCTTCGCCGGTCCGGCAGTTCTACCCTTGCCGGTCGTCGAAGCGGCCAGGGACGCCGCCTACGATTTCGCCGGTCTCGGCATGTCGATCATGGAGATCAGCCATCGGTCCAAGGAATTTGACGCAGTGATTCAAGATGCCCAGCGCGATATGTTGGAACTGATGGGGTTGTCGGCGGACGAGTACTCCGTGCTGTTCGTAGGCGGTGGTGCGAGCATGCAATTCGCGATGCTGCCGATGAACTTCCTCCACACACGCGCGGAATACATCAACACAGGCGAATGGGCCACCAAGGCGATCAAGGAAGCGAAGCTATTCGGTGAAGTCTCCGTCGTTGCTACGTCCGAACCCGAAAAATTCAACCACATCCCCAAAAACGTGCAATTCTCCGGTACCGCCGATTACGTTCACTACACGTCCAACAACACGATTTACGGCACCGAGTACAAGCACATCCCCGAAGTCGGAAATGTACCTCTCGTTTGCGACATGTCTTCGGACATGCTCGGACGCGTGGTGGATTTCTCGAAATTCAGCCTGATCTACGCCGGCGCCCAGAAGAATCTCGGACCCGCCGGCGTGGTCGTGGTCATCGTGAAAAAATCATGGGTGGAGGAAAAAGCCAAGGACGGCATTCCCTCCATGCTCAAGTACAAGACGCATGTGAGCAAGGAATCGCTCTACAACACACCGCCGGTATTCCCGATTTTCGTCGTCGGCCAGACGCTGAAGTGGCTCAAGGGTCTCGGCGGTCTCGCGGCCGTTCAGGAAATGAACGAGAAAAAAGCCGCCCTGCTCTATGATCTGTTCGACGCCCATCCCGAATTTTACAAGGGGACCATTGCGGACAAGGTGGATCGTTCGCTGATGAACGTAACGTTCCGTCTCCCGAGCGAGGAACTGGAAGAGAAATTCATCGGTGAAGCAAAGAAGTTCCGCATGTACGGCCTCAAGGGCCATCGCTCCGTCGGCGGCTGCCGCGCGTCCATTTACAATGCGTGCCCGAAGGAAAGCGTCGAAGCACTGGCGAAGTTTATGGAAGATTTCATGGCTGCGAACAAATAGTTCGCACACGTGTAAACAGAATCTCTTGTGAAGTCGCGGAGGCGCGGAGTTGCATCAGCCGCTCCCGTTTCCGCGACTCCTCGTTTTAGCGCGATTTCATCTTTCAACGGTGTACGTATGAAGCCTCGCATATTTGTTAGCAGAAAAATCCCCGAAGCCGGTCTGGCCATGTTGCGCGAAGCGGCGGAGGTGGTTGTATTCGAGCAGGACAGGCAGATTTCCAGAGACGAATTGATCGAACATCTGCCCGGCATGGACGGCCTGCTCTGCCTTCTTACCGATCCCATCGACGCAGACGTCATCGCGGCGGGAGATCGTCTGCGTTGCATCAGCACATACGCCGTCGGCTACAACAACATCGATGTCGCGGCGGCGCACGCACGCGGCATCTCCGTCACCAACACCCCGGGCGTACTCACCGAAGCCACGGCCGACATCGCCTTCGCGCTGATGATTTCGTGTGCTCGGCGCATCGTCGAGAGCGACGCCTGGCTGCGGGAAGGACACTTCACGGGATGGGAATCCATGCTCTTCCTCGGGCATGACCTCAACGAGCGTACACTGGGCATCGTTGGTGCAGGACGCATCGGCCAGGCGCTGGCCCGCAAGGCGGTAGGGGCCTTCCGCATGAATGTGCTGTATCACAACCGCTCAAGGAACGAAGATTTCGAGACGCAGCTCGGCGCGCGCCTCACGGATCTCGATACCCTGCTCGCTGAAGCGGATGTCGTATCCGTCCATGTTCCGTTGACGCCCGAAACCCGGCACATGATCTCCGCACGCGAACTTTCGCTCATGAAACCCCATGCAATCCTCATCAACACCGCGCGCGGACCCATAATCGACGAAGCCGCACTGATCGACGCCCTGCGCGAGCAGCGCATCTTTGCCGCCGGTCTGGACGTGTACGAAAATGAACCCGCGATTCCGGATGCATTGATCCGTCTCCCCAGCACCGTGCTTCTTCCCCATATCGGCAGCGCCTCCATTGCCACCCGCGACCGTATGGCGCGCATGGCCGCGCAGAACATGATCGACGAGCTTGAGGGGAGGGAGGCGGAGCACAGGGTACGGTGATTTACGAGGTACGATTTACGATTGACGATTTGTCTGTATTGGCTTTAACAACTACCTCGGTCTAGGGTTCAGTGCGGCGGCCTTGCTTGCTTGCTGCCCCTCTCCCCAAGGGAAATCGTCAATCGTCGCCCCCACCTCACCGCGGCGAGCCTCCGACCTGCCTGTGAATACGTGCGGGGATAATGACGTACGCGGATTTGCGCGGATTATTGCGGATGTACGCGGATAAAGACCTACGCGGATTCCCCGGATTATCGCGGATGCGCGCGGATAAGAAAAATTATGACTCCATGTCCGTATATCTTTTGTATACGGGGCTGCTAAATTCTAATCCGCATCAATCCGCTTCAATCAGCGGAAATCCGCGTACGTATTCCATCGTGGCGGTTCGCTGATTCTTCACGCGTGTGACGGCATGAAGAGCCGAGTCTCATAGTGCGTTACGTAACCAATCACCTCGCCGCAGCGAGGTGACGCGGTTGTAAATCGTGAATCTGAAATCGTAAATCGTAAATCAAAAATCTCCCCTCACGGGGTTCGGTTGAACCACCCCAGCGACAGCCCGAAGCCGAAAGGACCGAATTCCACTCCCCGATACGACTTGCCGAACGATGCCGCCATGATACTGATACGGGAGGAAACGACGGGAGGGATAAACAGATCGTTCAACTCTACACCGTATTTGAAACGGCCTCCGGTGTGATCGTCATCAAAGTACCCCAGATTTCTCCATGCGTAGCCGGAAAAAAATGCTATGGACAGACGACTGTAGGTGATTTCATAGCGCAGCAGGATATCGACATCGCGATAGGCGAAATTACTATGATCGTGCAACGGTGGCTCTTTTTTATAAATCGACGGATCCGTCCCCGCGCTCAAGCCCAACCTGGCACCAAGCGCCTGCCGAAAGCTCGCGTGTTCCCAGGCGGCCTTGCGGACAATATCGAGGTCCACTGCCGCGCCGATGGCGACCAGCAACACTTCAACCCACGCCGCATCCACTATGGGACGGAACCCCCCCCCAGAGTCAGGCGCGACCTGCGCATTGGCTCCGCCCGTGTGCAGCGACAACAACAGCAGCACGAGCATGCCGAGCGACTTCAACGGGAATGATGGTTGGTGGAGAGGGGCGTTGCCGTAAATCCGGTACATGTCTTAATGAGGGCAAGCACCGACCTTGCCAGGATGCCCACCACGAAGGCGGTAACGTCGAGGGACTCACCGGCAGACAGGAATTCGTCCGGAGCCTTCGTGAAGTGGCTCAGCACCCAGATGAACACCGGGGCAACAAGCGCACCAAGAAAAGGCCAGGCGAAAAGCCAGCGCGCGAAGCGACGATTGAACTTGTGCTCGCCGACTTTGGTAGCCTGGGGAAATTGGTCGCTGCTTTTTCGTCCGAAGCCGGTCGCGTAGCGGTCGAGGCAAGACGGAAGTGCTTCCTTACTGTCTGCTCTCTCTTGTTACATATTTCTCGACAAGTGCCCAACGTGCGAGGTATGGCCGGGCCGTTGGGCCAGCCTCGAACGAGGGGTTAGGGCGCAGGTTTCGGTGGCGATGCAGCCTCGTCCGGTGCGGACCAAGCTCGAATACCCCAAGACTTATCTAGTGACTCGCGACAGGCGTGGGCAACATCTAGTGATGCAACCTGAAGCTCTTGTGCCGATGACTTGTCGCGTAGCGCATCGCCCATTCTTTTCATGGCCGCCTCTACCGATCTGTTCTCCACCAGGGCCAGTTCACCCCAATATAATTCCCAAAAGCGAGTTAGCGCTTTCTTTCCTGTCTCAGAGTTGCCTTGCGTCGCGACCTGCGCGGCTATTTTTGTCACTTCTGAGTATAACGCTAGTTGGCGTTCGAGGAATGGTTTGGTCGCTTCTATTCGCCTTGTATCTACAAGGCGCTGAGATTCAAGCTTTCTCGCCTCAAGATCGTCTTTCGACTTCTCGCGCCATTGGTATACGCCCCAAAGAAAGCTCGCAATTGCTCCGAATACGCCAAGGAGTTTCAGCCCGTTTTCTAGACTTATCATGTTCGTTTCTGAGTGAGGAGGGTGAAAAAGGACATTGTGCGCCCTAACTGTATTTACACTGATCCGCATACAATGCGGAATATTAATTTCCTGTCGATAGAACCGCTCCCGGGATATATTTCCGGAGAGGTGCTAATTCTTATTGATTCAAATGCATGCTGCAAGTCCGGCATTTGTCATGGAATATTCTACGGATCTGTTCAAAATACAAGTGCTTAACTTTGGTTCAAAGCCCGTCCATCGGGCTGCGATCCCCCGAAGGGCCGGACCGGGTATGCAACATGGGTATGGAACATCGTCGACTTGAGGCCGCAATTGCCCAGAAGCCCCTGGACGGTCCGAATGTCATTGCCGCCTTCGAATACGTGGGTGACGGGTGAATGCCGGAAGGTGTGGCAGACGGCGCTTTTGGCCAAGCCATCCTTCGCGATTGCGTATCGTACGGTCTATTGAATCAGGGATTCGTCCACATTATGGCGGCCTTGCGGACGATATCAAGGTCCACTGCCGCGTCGATTGCGACCAACAACACTTCAACCCACGCCGCATCCACGGTGGGGCGGAACACCCATCCCGAGTCAGGCGCGGCCTGCGCATTGGCCCCGCCCGTGTGCAACGATAGCCACAGCAGCATAATCATGTAGAGCAACCTCAATGGGGCTGATGATGATGATGATGATTGGTGATGCATGGTTGAGAGCTTCAGAATAAGCATCGCTGAAGGTTGGGATCAGTATTAATCAATGCAGTTGGCAAACTAACACCTGCAAACCCTCTTTGACAAGTTCCCCCTCCGAACACAGGCAACCGGCGGGCCCACGCGATCAATCGTAAATCGTAATTCGTAAATCGTAAATACAAAAATCCCCGCGTCTGGTTCGGCGCGGGGATGGAGGGAAAGGGATGCGTAATCTTATGCGATGGGCTTGGCGCTCTTCGCGATGTTTTCGAGGGTTTTGGTCACGAGCTGCCAGAATTTCGCGGTGGTGGGGATGTTGAGGCATTCATCGGGACTGTGGGCGCCCTGGATTGTGGGACCGAAGGAAATCATGTCCATGTTCGGGTAGACTTCACCGATGAGGCCGCATTCGAGACCGGCATGGATAGCCTTGATTTCGGGATCTGCGCCGAAGAGTTCCTTGTGGCTCTGACGCACGAATTTCAGTGCCTTCGATTCCATGTTGGGCTGCCAACCGGGATAGCCGTCGCCCTGGACGATTTCGAGTCCGGCGAGTTTGAGTACTGCAAAGACGGAAGCGACGAGGTCGAATTTTTCCGTTTCCACCGAACTGCGCTGGCTGGTCCCGACAGTGATCGTGCCGTCCTCCATCGCGACCGTGGCGAGGTTGGTGGAGGTTTCCACAAGTCCGTCGATGTCGGCGCTCATTTTCATGACGCCGTGCGGCAATGCTTGAAGCACATTGAGCAGGTGCTCGAACTGTGCACGGTCGATGACGGTGCCGTTGGCGTCAACCGTTTTCATCGTGATCGCCAGATCAGGCTCGACGGTGCGGATTTCCTTGAGGAACGTTGAGGTAAAAGTTTCGGCGGATGCGAGCACGCTGGCCACTGCATCGGCAGGGACGAACACCACGCACTCCGCTTCGCGCGGGATGGCGTTGCGCTTACTGCCGCCAGAAATAGTGGAGAGCTGCAATGTGGGATACTGCGCAGCTAGTGCGGACAGCACGCGTGTGAGGAACTTGATCGCATTGCCGCGGCCTGTGTTGATGTCGAGGCCGGAATGTCCGCCCTTGAGACCGCTGACCATGATTTCCAAAGCGGTGTGTGTGGCAGGAGCAGCGTTGCTGCTGAAGCGCAGAACCCCTGCGGTATCCATTCCGCCGGCGCAGCCGACATACAGGGCACCGTCTTCCTCGGAGTCCAGATTGAGCATGATGTCCGATTTCAGGAAGCCCGATTTCAGACCCTTGGCACCGGTGAGACCGGTTTCTTCGTCCACGGTGAAAAGGAATTCCATGGGAGGATGAACAAGATCCTTCGATTCCAGCACTGCAAGACCCGCTGCGACGCCGATACCGTTGTCGGCACCGAGAGTCGTACCTGTGGCGCGTACCCAGTCGCCATCCACATAGGCCTTGATGGGATCGTTGTCGAAGTCGTGATCCGTGCCTTTGTTTTTTTCGCAGACCATGTCGACATGGCCCTGGATGAGCGTGGTCGGGGCATGCTCGTAGCCCGGCGTAGCGGGCTTCCGGACGATGACGTTTCCGGTGGCGTCCTGTTCGTAGTTGTATCCCAGATCAGTAATGAGCTGCTTCAGGTATACCAGAATTTTCTCTTCTTTTTTCGACGGACGAGGGACGGTGGTGAGCCCGTGAAAGTGTTTCCAGAGAATGGTGGGTTCGAGTTCCGGCAGAGTTTTCGACACGGGGAGTCTCCTGATTGATGGTCGAGAATATAATATCACGTCATAGTTACACAGTATAAGAAAAAATGCCCGTGGGAGAAAATGCAAAAGCATAGTCGCATTCGCGGCGATGGTGTACGAAGACATTGGCACGATTCGTGAGTTACCAGCACTTCGCACCGGTCCGTTTCTTGGATGACATGAGGGTTTCGTAGCGCATAGCCAAGCACGTCACCCTGAGGGCCGCCGCTCCGTGAGTATCCGTGGTTCCGTAGGCGGAGGTCGGCGGCGTCTCGAAGGGTGATTGGCTTCGTAACACTCGAGGAGATTTGGTGCCTCCCTGATGCCGTTTGCCCGGAGTCACCACAAGATAAACCACAATCGCAGCTCATTATTTTCCAGAGTGACGTCTCGAAGGACGCAGACTGGCCGCGGTGGGGGGATTGGTGAGCTAGTGATCTCGAGTCTCCTCGTGCGTCACGGAACCAATCACCCTTCGAGACGCCGCTGACCCACGCTCTCGGAACAACGAACGCTTCTACCGCAGCGGCCCTGCTAATGACATCAAGACGGAGCTTAGTTTCCTCGTGCGTTTCGGAACGAATCATCCTTCGAGACGCCGCCATGTGACGCTCAATGCAATTACGAACGTTCTCAGCGTGGCGGCCCTCAGGATGACGAGCTTGATAACGCGCGTAAGAACCCCATATGTCATCCACGAAATGGACCGGTGTGCGGCGCTGGTTGGCACACTCAGGGTGACGAGCCTGCCAACGCACGTACGAAACCTCATGTCGCCCATGAAATGGAGCGGAATGCAGTCTGGTAACGCGACCCTCCGCTCACGTGTACATGACGGTCATCCCGATTCGTCTTGTCTCCTCGGCGGCGTTTCGATAAGTTGAAGTTTCTATCTGTACCAGGAATGTAAAGATTCATGAAAACACGTTTCGCGATTTTCATCACCGGCATCGGAGCGATGCTGTTTTTATGCACCGCAACGCTGCAGGCGCAAGACACGCGTGAAAGCGCCGAATTCAAGCTTGCGGTGCGGTTGTACAACGACAAACTGTACGCACAGGCGGAGGAGCAGTTCACATCGTTCATCACGCGGTTCCCGAAATCCGCGAGCAGTGTCGAAGCGCTGTTTTACCTGGGACTGCTTCAGAAAGAGGCCAGGAAATACGGCGAGGCGAAATCGACATTCCAGGAATTCGCTCTCCGCCATTCCGATCACAGCAAGGCTGCGGAGGCCTGGTGGAACCTCGCGGAGGTGTACGCCGCAGAACACAATTACGCCGAGGCGGGGCAGGCGCTGGCGAAACTGAAAAGTTTTCATCCACGAAGCGCGAAAGCCCCGGACGCGCTGCTCACGGCGAGCCGGTATTTTCTCAAAGTCGGCGACACAGAAAACGCTCGCATCGTGCTCAATGCCGTGCTGATCGAATATCCGCAGTCGTCCGTGCGAACGGAGGCCCAGTTCGAACTCGGACGCATGTATCTCACCGCAGGCGATCCGGACCGGGCATTGCGGGAATTCAAGCGACTCCAGACCGAAGTGATTCCCGCCGAACTCCGGGCGCGCACGCTCGCGGCCATCGGGCAGGCACAGAGCGATTTGGGAAACAGAACGGAAGCCGAAACCCGTTTGCGCGAGGTCATCAGCACCTATCCCACGGCCGCGGCCGCGCAGGAAGCGCGCGTGCTGCTGGGCGATCTTCAGAGGGGATTCCGCGAGTACGAGGCGGCGGCGCAGAATTATCGAGCAGTGGCGGAGAACACGGCCGCGCCTGCGGAGTTGCGTATGCGGGCATTCGTCGGACAAGCGGATGCATCGCTGGGAAACAAAAACTATGCCGGCGCTCTGGCAGCGTATGAGTCGCTGTTCAAGCAATTTCCGCCCGAGAGCGTCGAGCCCGATATGATCCGCGCCGCCGCGCAGGCCGCGCGACAGGCAGGGGACCACACCCGCGCGCAGATTTTACTCGAAAAGCTCATTGCCGATACGCTGGTAACCGTGGACCGCCGGACAGTGCTGGCGGAGTTGGGCGACATCGCGCGTGAAGGACGCTCCTATGCCGCGGCCGTCGCCTGGTATCGCCGCTACGTGCAGCAATTCACCAACGACGCTGGCGCTCCGTTCGCGTTGTACCGCATAGCAGAAATAAACGAGGAGGATTTCCGCAACAACAGCGAAGCACTGACGCTGTACGGTTCCGTGATCGAGCGCTTCGGCATGACGCGCCTGGCCGACGATGCCCAATTGGGGAAAGCAAGGGTGCTGGACGCGCAAGACCGCGGCGATCTGGCGGCGGAAGCTTATGCGCAGCTAGTCGCACAATATCCGGCGTCGGAGTACGTCGTCGCCGCTGACAGAAAGACTTCGCTGTTCACGGGGGGGGCGGCCAGCGACGCGGGTCTCGAGAAAATCGCCGCAGCCGTTTCCACCTTGCAGGACAAGCCTGGCGACGGAAGCGTGGATCTGCTTCTCGGCGCGCTCTACCTCGAGGATCTGAAGCGGTACGACAAAGCGGAACGCGCTTATGAATCCGCAACGAGGAAAGGCCTGACCGGTCCCGAGGCGGAGGAAGCAGCATGGGGATTCGCGATGTCGCTGGTGCGTATGGCTGCGACGGAGAAGCGTCCGCTGACGGAGGCCGTGCAGCGCTGCGAAACATTTTTTTCATCATACGGCAACAGCGCGCGCCGCGATGAACTCGGATGGGCGCTGCTCCAGCTTCAGCTTGCATCTGCTTCACCTGCGGAGGTGCTTGAGACGACCGCCCGCTTCATCGCGCTGCAGCCTCAAACCCATCGCGAGGACGCGCTCATCGCAGCCGCTGAAGCGCTATCGCAGCTTGGAAGGTACGAGGAGGCGGAAAAGGAATTCACAGGCGTCGTGGAGGCCGCAGGGAAAACCCAGGCCGGAGCAGCAGCCTGGTACGGACGCGCCCGTGTTCGTAATGCGCTACAGCACTACGAAGACGCTCTCGGTGATCTTGGAGCGTATGAAGCGCTGGCTCCGGACGGCCGCCATGCCGCTCAAGCCCTGTTCCTGCGCGGACAAATTCTCGAACGCGTAGGCCGTTACAACGACGCGGTTGAGGTCTACCAGAGGCTGGCGTCCCGGTTCGTCTACAGCTCTCTCGCCGACAGCGCCAGAATTGCGGAAGTTCGCGCGCTGGTGTCCGCCGGCGATCCGAAACAGGCTATGACCAGATCGTCGCGTTATCTCCGGGAGATCGAGGAAAATCCTTTTCTCGTCGCAGTCATGGGCCCAGGGTATCTATACAACCATGCTGTGACGCTGGCTCAAGCTCGCGAACGCACCGCGGCGAGAAAAGCGTTGCTGCACTATCTGCAGCTGTATCCCGATGGAGGCAATATCGCCGAGGTGTATTTCGCGCTCGGGCAGATGTACAAGGATGAGGGCAAGATCGATCTTGCGTCTTCATACCTTCAGCAATCCGCTGCGATGGGCCAGGGCGGGGGAGCGCGGCGGGAGGCTGCGGATCTTCTCCTGGAGAGCAACAGGTTCGAGGCGGCGATAGGTCAATATGAAAAGCTGGCGGCAGCCACAACGCTGCCCGCAGAGCAGCTGTATGCCCGTTCCCGCATCATCGTGGCGCTGTATCGCTCCGGCAAACTGGAGGAAGCGGACCGGCGCGCGGCGGAATTCCTCTCTGCGAATCCTGATACGGAGGCCGCAGCGGACGAATTCGATGTGGAAAAAGGAAAGCATTTTTTCAAACAGAGCGATTACCGCAAGGCGGCGGATTTATTCGAGGAAGTCGAGGACAGCGACATGTCGGAACTGGCGGCGCTCGGCATGTACTGGAGCGGACGCTGTTTTGAAGCGCAGAACAAGAACGCGGATGCCGTCACGCAATTCGAAAAAGTAATATCAAAGTATCCCGGGACTCAGGCTGGTCTTGAAGCAACGATGTCCCTCGCGCGCATCAACCTGCGCGGCGAGAAATACCAGGAGGCCGCTATCCTTTTCAAGAATGCTGTGGATGCGGGAAACATTCCCGACGCCATGCTGAAGGAAGCCCTCAGCGGATTGATCACCTCGTACGAAGGTCTGAAAATTTACGAGTCGGCGATTGAGATGACCCGGAAGTTCATCGAAGCCTACCCGAGCGATCCGACGGTGTTTCGCAAGCGGGTAAATCTCGGCGTGTTTTATTATCAGTTGCGGTATTTCGACAAGGCGATCCTCCATCTCGAGGAATTGCTTTCCGATGCGACACCCGACGATCAGGCGGAGATTCGCTATTACATCGGCGAAAGCTATTATTACAAAGGCGATTTCAATCAGGCGGCGCTGGAATTCCTGAAGGTTCCCTACCTCGTGCTCGGCAAAACGGAGATCGACTGGTCCGCCAGTTCATATTACATGGCCGGACAAGCATACGAAAAACTTTCGAAGCCAGCGCTGGCGATGGAAATGTACGAGAAAATCATTTCCACGCCGGGATTTGATGCGCGGTTCAAGGCGCAGGCGGAGAAGGAATTGGCACGCGTCAAGGCATTGATGGAGTAACAATCCGAAGGAGGCCGTCATGGGCGGCATCGAATGGACACAGGAGCTGCGCTTCGTCGTGGCCCTGGGACTCGGATTCCTGGTCGGACTTGAACGCGAGAGTTCAGGCGCCGACCGGACGTCAGGCAAGGTGTTCGCAGGAGTGCGCACCTACACCATCATCAGTCTGTACGGATTCGCATGCGCTTGGCTGTTTCGAATCGACGTGACGTTCGGTCTTCCGGTCGGCATGTTGTCGCTCGGCGCCATGGCGCTCATGGGGTATATCGCGAAACTCCGTGACGGCCGAATTGGCTGGACGAGTGAAATAGCCGCGATGCTGACCTTCGTCGTGGGGGCGCTTTCTTTGCTTACGGATGTATGGGTTCCGATCACGTTAGGTGTCGTCACCACAGTATTGCTGTCCGAAAAGGGAGGTCTGGAGCGCTTCGTCGTGCGGTTGGACAAAGCCGAATTCCTGGCTGTTCTGAAATTTCTTGTCATCACCGCCATCATCCTTCCCGCACTCCCTGATCGGGAGTACACGAAGTTCCGCATCAATCCTGTACATGTATGGCAAATCGTGATCATGGTTTCGACCGTCGGGTTTGTCGGATTCGTGCTTACGAAAAAATTCGGCAGCAAGGTAGGATTATGGCTTTCGGGTGTGCTGGGCGGCATTGCATCGAGTACGGCTGTGAGCATCGCGGCGGGACGCATCGCACGGCGTTCTCCGGAACTATGTGCTAACGCTCTTCGCATGGCGATCCTCGCCGGAGCGGTGATGTACCTTCGTGTCCTCGTACTCATCTGGATACTGAACCCCGCCGCCGCCGCAGTGCTGTGGTGGCGTTGCCTGTTGCTCGCGCTGGCCGGCGGATTGTTGTCCCTGCATCCTGGCAAACCGGCGGTACAGGCGGGACCTGAGCATCTTGCCACACTGGAAAATCCTTTTGAATTGCGGCCGGCTCTCATCTTCGCGGCCGTGTTCGTCATGCTGATTGTCGTGACGCAGCTCGCTCGGGAGAGTTTCGGGAGCGCGGGCATCGTTTATCTTTCGATTATCGTCGGTGTCACGGATATCGATCCATTCATCCTCTCTGTGGTTCGTGAGAGTCACGGTGTGATGTTCGTCGTCCTCCCGGTAATCATCGCGATGATGAGCAATACAATCGCAAAAGGCACGTACGTCGCCGTGATGAACGTGGTCGGCCGGCGGGAGACGATCTGGCGGTACGGCGTCTGGGCGTTGCTGCATCTGCCGCTGCTGATGTTGTAACTATTTACTCTCCCGAGTGTTATTCTATGTTGGTCTGTTCGCTGTAATCAGAGTCGATTGACTTTTTCCGTAAAATTCGGCATTCTTGTGTATTCGCCGAACCAATTGTGCAGGTGTCGAGGAACGCATTTCCTGGAGGTCGTCATGTATCGGATCGCTACACGCTGGTTTTTTATCATATTTTTCCTGTTGCTCGCTCACTTGTCGAGTGATATCGCAATCGCGCAGCAAAAAGCGGTTGGTCCGGTTCTAAAAATCACGCCTGATCCCATACTCTTCGATTCAGTTCAATGCCGCCTCCGGAAGTGCGTGACGCTCACTTTCAAGAACGTCGGCGACACCTTGCTTGTCGTTCACAACATCGACAAGATCGCCCGACCGTTCTATGCGCGTATCGACACCCCGTTCACGTTGCAGCCGGGTGAGGCGAAGTCTTTCGAGTATTGCTACACACCACTCAACTGGACGCGCGACAGTCAGGCGGTGAATTTGCGTGCAGACACGCGCGTCCCGATATCGATCGGCATGCTGTTCGACGTGAGTTTCAGCATGATAACGATGATGCCGGATGGAAAGCGGAGAATCGATGGAACAAACGTGGCTGGACGTGAATTCGTCGGCTACCTGCTCGACACGCTGGGGATCGAAGATGAAGCGGCGGTGTACACCTTCGACATCGACGAGCACTTCAAGAAAGTTCAGTCCTTCACCAAGGACACCGCCTTGTTGCGTGCCGCCGTGCCCGCAGTGGTGACCGGTACAGCGACATGCACATACGACGCTTTATCCCGCGTCATCGATTCGCTGCGCTACCGGTCGAAAGCCCGCTTCATCGTTGTCCTCACGGATGGAGACGACAGCGGCAAACCGACCTGCGGACCGGATGGGGTTGATTCCGTCCTCAGAAAGGCAGCCGAGACCGACACCCGCATCTACACTATCACCATCGGCAATGTGGATCAATCGGATCTCTCGCTCATAGCGACCGCGACGGGCGGGAAGTATTTCAACGCGACCAACAGCCTCGATCTGCTCGCCGTGTACCGGCAGATTGCGACGGAATTGAGCAAGAACAACACGGTAGGATTCGGCACGAAAGGGACCGGTATCGGACCACGGATCGAAATCGAGCCGAAGGATCTGCAGTTCGACAGCGTGCAGGTGGGACAGACGAAGTGTCTGGCGGTCTCGATACGAAACGGAGGGAACGCTCCGTTACCTGCGGATTCGGTACGGAAGCTGTTCAGGCCGCCGTATGCCCTGCACAATCTCATTCCCGATATCATTCTGCCGTTTCAGACCGTTCCAGCGACGGTGTGTTTTTCACCTACGCTGCCCAGGGATTTCACAGCAGTGATTCCCTTTCTTGCATCACCCTGTGAAATCTTCAACGACACCATCCGGGCGGGAGCGAAAAGCTACCTGGTGCCTCGCATCATTCCACCGAGGGCGAAGCTGGATTACAACGCTCCACTATTCGACACGACGATGTGCGGGACGACCGAGTGCCTGGAAGTTGTGTTCGGGAATTCGGGAGACACCGTACTGACCATTCATTCTGTGGATCCCATCGCGCCGCCCTTTAGCGGAAGCATTCCCGCACCGTTTACGATCGCCCCTGACGATGAACAGCGATTCACCGTCTGCTATCGTCCGCTCGAGGCGCCACGCGACGACACCCTGCGCCTGGGTTTCGAGGCCGACCTGCGACCCACCCAGACGATCGGGCTGCTGTTCGATGAAGGCGCATCGATGGCGGCGGAATTTCTGCCGGGCGTATCGCGCCTGACCTCGGCGGTGGCCGGGGCGAGCGATTTTATCGACGGACTGACGTATACCGGTAGCGAGCCGGACCGTGCGGCTGTGCTTCGATTCACCGAGGCAGGGAAATTCACCGACACGCCGCTGCTTAGCGACCCTGCAATGCTGCAGGCGGCATTGTCCGATACCGTCCGAACACAGGCGTCCTGCGTTTACGCGGCGGTGGAACATGCGGTGGATGCTCTGGCTGGAGACAACGGCGCACGAAAGCTGATCCTGTTCTCCGCCGGCGAAGATGCAGGCGCAGTTTGCGGTACTGCCGACGCACAGAGCGCCGGACTTCGCGCAGCGCAGAAAGGTGTGCGTGTGTTCGCCGTGCAGATCGGCGACGGAGACAGCACCGGCCTTGCCGCCCTTGCTGCGGTATCGGGTGGGGAATACCACCATCCGTCGGATTTATTCGAACTCATTCTCACGCTTCGGGATATCGATGCGCGCATGGTTGAGCGTCTGCGCGGCGAGCGTTTACTTATCGGTCATGCCGTCACGCCGATCGTCGCACTGCGCGAGGAGAGCGTGGATTTCGGAACGAGTGACACCGGTATCGTACGTACGAAGGAAATCGTCATCTACAACACTGGAACGGCTGCTCTGCGAATTCCAACCGCGTCGCTTGTAACGCCTCCATTCTACTTCGATTGCAGCACCGTACCGGCTGGCGGCCCACCGCCTCCCTTCGTGCCGATGGCGCTACCCGACACCTTGATCATCATGCCCGGTGATTCCGCCGTATTGTGCGTCGCGTTCAAGCCAATCTGGCATGGCGAAGCGAGCGATACGCTTCACTTGGTACACAATGGCTGCATGCAACCGGAGATGTCCATCATCCTGCAAGGCGTCGGTATTTCGCGTCCCGACATTCCTTGGGAATATCCGGTAGCTCTGCAGTCGCCCGGCGATGTGGAATTTGGCGAAGTACCGTGTAACAGCAAAAAGTGCACGCCGCTCTCGTTCACTAATCCCGGAAATACCGATGCCGTGCTCCGCTTTATCCATTCGCCGGCCCCACCGTATTCACTTACGCCCGATGACACGCTGCGCATTCCCGCGGGAGGCCAAGCAGAGGCTCAACTCTGCTTCGAACCGAGAGGCCGAGAAAGCGTGGATGACCTGCTTGTCGTAGAATCCTTCGTGCGTCCACGCTACGGAATCGTTGCGCTCCTTGCGCGGGATTCTTGGATGGACTTGGGTATCGGTGGATTGACCGCTGATGACGCGGCCCAGGCGGCGGTGCGCATGCTCACTGAAAATATTACCGCCGACCCCTCCGACGGCGATATGTTGAAAGTCTATGGTATGCAAGATGCATCTCTCGAGCCATTGATTGAAGCCGCGAGTACCGTTTCCTACGTCGGTGTGTGGCCGCCTGTCCCGCCCTCGGGTGCTGCGGCCAATTTGACGACCGCGCTTGAGCGCGCCATCGACAGCGCGTCGACGCTTGAAGGCAGCCGACATGTGATTGTGCTGGCCTCGCGTATCAACGTTGGTTCGTCGTTCCAATCCGCCACCATTGCCGCCCGCGCCGCGGCGAAGGGTGTGCATCTGCACTTTCAATTGTTCAGACCATCCTCCGCGGATTCCCTAAAGGTCCATGGAGGAACGCTGTGGAGTTATGCGGAATATTCCGACATGGCTCCGATGTCGACGTTCCTGCACAACGCGACGTTGCAAGGCCTGGATATCCGTCGGGATACGATCAACGCGACGGGGCGGGGCGTTGCTCCGAAACTCGATGTTGAACCGACTGCGTTGTCGTACGGAACAGTAACTGTCGGGGGCGACCGCTGCCTGCCTGTGACGCTGCGGAACAGCGGCACCGCACCTCTGCGCATCGCCGCTATCATCAATCCGGCTGATCCACTGCCCGTAGAAGTACCCGGTGAAATCGCACCCGGGTTGCAGGCGCGTATCGACCTTTGCTTCAAATCCCGGACGCTCGGCATGGACAGCGCTACGATCCGCATCATCTATGAGAGCTGTCCGCTCGATACCATTCTGCTCACGGCGTTCGCGTTCGGGATGGACAGCATCAACGTCGGGATTAGCGGACTCTGGGTAGGGAAGCCGGGCAGCGTCACGGTGCTTCCCGTGAAATTATTTGGACTGGTACCTGCCGACTACGACGTGCGGCAGATCGAGCTTGAAGTGCAATTCAACAAGACCATGCTTTATCCTCTCGATCCATCCCAGTCCCAGGAATCCTCGTTGGTCGGAAACATGCAGAGCGATGGCATTCTCATGAGCCGGTTTTACGAAGGAGAGCACGCACGCGTGAATTACCGCATCAACGGGAGACAGCCATTGGCGGGCACACAGACCGGCGAAACGCTGCTGCGTCTGCCATTCCTCGTCCTGCTGGGGAATTCCCTGAGCACACCTGTGACGATCACGCAAGTGCTGCTTAACGGCGGGCTGCCGCGCGCCGGTGTGGCGGTGAACGGCGAGTTCCGTGTCGACAGCCTGTGCTTCATGGAACAGCGCCTGCTCGACTCGGGGAACAGGATTCCCGCGAAGATCACCGGCGTCACACCCAATCCGTTCAATGAAACCACCACCATCACCTTCGAGCTGAATACGACCGGCCAGGTGCGCATGAGCATTCACGACATCATGGGGCGTGTGGTCATGGAGGCATTGAACGGTCCCCTCGCTGTCGGCAATCATACCGTGGTGCTCGACGCAAACGGCTGGCCTACGGGCACGTACCTTTGTCGTTTGGAAGTAGACGGTATTACGGTGTTCGCACGTCTTATTGTAAGCAGGTAGGAGCGAAGGATGAGATACTACGTTTGTCTCCTTATCGCGGTGTGCTGCACGCTGCGCATGCACGCACAGGATTCGTTCAATGGCATTCCCTCGACGATGATCGGCGTCGGAGGTGGCGCTCAATTCTCCTGGCACAATGGGGCTGTGTCAACATCGGATGGGGCCTACGACTGCTGTTCGTTCACTGGTGGGAATGGCGTCGGTCTCGCCTTCGGGGCCCGTGCGCTGTTCGCGATATCCAACGGTATCATGATTCGCGGTGCGATCGGTTTCGAGCAGTATAACGCTGAATTTACCTCGGTACGCCTGGCTTATCCCGTACTCAGTTCCACGAACACCATCGAGTACGCCGATCTCGACGAAGTGCTTGACGTAAGCATTTCCACAGTGACCATCGAGACGCAGGTGCAGTATTTCCTGCTTAACCCCGGTCTCTATCTGAGCGCCGGACCCGCTCTGCACCTGCCAATGTCACCCACATGGACGCATACCGAGACGATCGCCGCTCCGTCCGACCTCCGTTATGTGGATGGCGCCAGCGCGCATGTGCTTCTCGACGGCGAGATCCCGGACATGAGCACATTTCTTTCGTTACGCGTCGGCGCCGGAGCGATATTCCCAATCAGCGGATCCATTTATGCTAATCCTGAAATGCTGTACTCCTTCGCCCTTTCGGACGCGCAATCCGCATCCGTATGGTCGATCTCAGGATTTCAGCTGACGATTGGGGTGTATGCGGGGCTGTAGGAGGTTTACGATTTACGATTTACGATTCTGAGGAGGCCTGAATCGTGTTGACCTTTTAGTGTAAACCTGCTGTCGGGATGTTTGCGGGAAGGCTTAGTCGTGTCGGGCGCTTAACGATTTCGGGAATCGGGAAGAGTAAAGTAAAGGGGAAAGGGATTCGTCAATCGTAAATCGTAAATCGTAAATCGTAAATCGTAAATCGTAAATCGTAAATCGTAAATCGCAAATCGCAAATCGTCAATCGTCAATCCCAAATCCCTCTTTACGATTCCAGCAGTCGCTCCCCGGCTAGCATGGCGTCGATGGACTGCCGGTGGCGTGCGATGAACCAGGTATCGCCGCGCACGACAACTTCGGTGGAGAGGGGGCGCGAATTGTACGTGGAACTCATTCCCGCGCCATACGCGCCGGCCGAGAGGATGGCGACTTGCCGGCCGCGCTCCATCGATGAAGGAAGAGGATAATTGACGGCGAATGTGTCGCTGCTTTCGCATACCGGGCCGACGATGTCGAAATTCAGAGTCTCGGCTTCAGCATCTTCAATGATGGGGATGATGGCGTGCTTCGCCTGGTACAATGCCGGTCTGAGCAGATCGTTCATTCCCGCATCGAGAATAAGGAAGGTTTGGCCCGAAGCCGAGGGTTTGACATGCTCGACCGAGGCAATGAGTACGCCGGCGTTTGCGACGAGCGAACGACCGGGTTCAGAGATGACGGTAAGTTCCCTGGCTCGATCTCCGAGAACCTCTCCCACGACGACTGCGAGGTCCCATGGACTGAGTTCGTCCTGATCATCGTCGTAGGGGACGCCGAAACCTCCACCAATATCCACGACCAGTGGCGGCTCAGGTAGCAGGGGAGTGATGTCGTCGAGTACTTTCAGCAGCAAGCGGAGCGCGTCGCGGTAGGGCGTCGGCGAGGTGATCTGTGACCCGAGGTGAAAGGAGAGTCCCACGATGCGCAATCCAGGCAGCCAGCCCTCTTGCGAAGCCAGGGTCCGGATGTCGGAAGAACTTAATCCGAATTTGTGCGACGCTTCGCCGGTGGAGATGTACGGGTGCGTCCCTGTTTCGATATCGGGATTGAGGCGAAGCAACACGTCGGCGACCAGGTTGCGTTCCGTCGCAATATCGCTGATCAACCGACATTCGCTTGCCGATTCCACGTTGAAGCGTCCGACGCCAGCCACAAGCGCCTCTTCGATATCGGCGCGGGATTTTCCGACCCCCGTCATGACAAGGAGCGAAGGTGATGCGCCTGCTCTCAGGCAGCGCTGCAGTTCACCTCGTGAGTTCACATCGAAGCCGCAACCCTCGTGCGCGAGGGCCTGCAGCACCGCAAGAGAACAATTCGCCTTGACGGCAAAGCAGGTCTGGTGACGCAAAGGAGCGAACGCGTCGCGGTGAGACGCAAACCTGGCCAGCACAGCATCCAGATTGTATACATAGGTGGGGGTTCCGACCTCGCCGGCCAGATCCGAGAGGTTGACCGACCCGCAATGCAAGATTGAACCACGGTAGGTAAATCCGTCCGCGAACGTCATGGCTGTGCCCTTGGTTGTGTGCTACAATGACCCTGATGCCGGCCGTCGGTCAGTTGCGGGGAAGATAGCGAAAACAGTACTTTATTCAAAGATGCCGGGTTCCGAGATGGCCGAAAAGAACTCATCGTGCAATTCCATGATGGCCTCGGGCACGCGCTCGTCGTCGATGACCATCGTGAGATTGATTTCGGATGCACCGTGACTGATCATATCGATGGGAATATCGTGCAGTCGGCTGAAGACTCGTCCCGCGATGCCGCGCTCGGATTTCAGACGCTCACCGACGATACAGATGATCGCCTTGTTCTTTTGCACAGAGATCTGGCCGTACTCCTCGAGTTTGCGTATCAGCGAATCGAGTGAGGGCGAGGATTCAATGCTCAGTGAAAGACTCACCTCGGAGGTGGTCACAAGGTCGACGGAGGTGTGATACTCGGCGAGGATATCGAAGATTTTTTTCATGAAACCATAACTGCCGAGCATGCGCGTCGAGGAGATATTCAGGATGGTGATGCCGCGCTTGTATGAGATGGATTTGACGGCGACGCTGGACGGCGACACTTCGCGACTGATGAGCGTGCCGCTTGCCTGCGGTTTGCGGGAATTCAGGATATGAACGGGAATATCTTTCTCGATCGCAGGCAGCAGGGTGCTGGGATGCAGTACTTTGGCTCCGAAATAGGCAAGCTCGGCTGCTTCCTGAAAGGACATTTCCTTTATACGAAGGGCCCCGGGCACGATGGTTGGATCGGCGGACAGAATGCCGTCGACATCCGTCCAGATTTCGATGTCATCGGCCTGCATCACGGCGCCGATAATCGCAGCGGAATAATCCGAGCCACCTCTGCCGAGGGTTGTCGTCACGCCCTGCCGATCCGCCCCGATGAAGCCTTGCATTACAGGAACGACGCCTTTATCGATGCGCGGGCGGATCTGCGTTTTGCACGCCGCGGCGATGTCCGCGAACAGCGGTTCGGCTTTTCCGAACGCGCTGCTTGTAATCATGCATTTTCGTGAATCGAACAGCTCCGACTTTACGCCATGTTCCCTCATCGCGATGACGACAATGGCGGAGGACATGCGCTCGCCGTACGACATGACAAAATCCAGCACGCGCGGCGACAAATCACCGGTGATAGAAATACCGTACAAAAGGCTCTGCAATTCCTCATCGAGTTGCTTGAATTGGCGGATGAGCGAGTCCTGTTCCTTCAACCCCTGGATCAGATTGAGAATAATCTCGTAATGGCGATCTATGATTCTGTCGCGCAGGACGGCCTGCGCTTCGGTGCGTTTGCCGTCGGCGGCGAGCTCGCCGCAACGAATCAGTGCGTTTGTGACTCCCGATGCCGCCGATAACACGACAATGGGATGTCGTTTCAATCGCGCCTTGACTATTTCACAGACGTTTGATATCGCGGTTGCGTCCTCCACCGAGGTTCCGCCGAATTTCATGATGATCATTATTTTTGTTCCATTGGATTGTACCCACGCCGGGTGAATCCAAAAAATACGCAAATCTGCTGAAATTTGTGCGTTCGAGTTGATTGCCGAGATGTGCGCTCGTCAATCAAGCACCGTCATGCTGAGCGCAGCGCCGGAGAAAAGTCTCTGATAAAAGGGAAACGTTTCACCCGACGCGAAGTCGAAGCACGGCGTTCGTCCTTCTCGGTGTTCATAGGTACGGACCCAAAGATGTCATGAGCAGCGCAGCGCCGGAGAAAATGCTCGGATCAATGGGAAATGCGTTTCCCGGCGCGAAGTCGAAGCACGGCGGTCGGATTATTCAGGCCTAGCAAGTCCGTACTCCCTGACGCCAAAAGCAGGAGCCCGCCTGCAAAGATCGTGCGGGGGTTGCCAGATCAGAGCAGAATCCGTTGCTAAAGAGAGCGGTGAGAGCGAAGAGAGCGGGGAGAGTTTTATTTAGCGCCGCTCGAAAGGTTGTGCGGGGGTAGCCAGATCGGAGCAGATGATTTTCGGTTCTGTAGAGACGTTGCATCACGTAGAGACGTTGCATCGCACAATGTATTTCAAAATATCAAAACGTTGCCGCAACGTCCCTACGGGCAACGTCTCTCTCGCGCAGACAGAAAACGTCTATTTATCCCACAGACGAATAACGTGGATCCCGGCATCGTTGTATGCCCGGGAGTTCAAAAAATCGTCGTACGCGGAATTCGGGATTTCGGAAATTCCAAGATTCGTCGCACGCGGAAATTCGGGTTTGCGGGAATTCGAAAAATCGGTGCATGAGACGTTGCCGCAGCCCTTCGACTGCGCTCAGGGACCGACGATTGGAATTCGTGGATAAGCCTGAACCTTGCGTGCAACGTCTCTACAAATACCGGCATTCCTGGATTTCAGTCATAATAGTCTGGAAGGTCGTTCATTCCCGCAAGATCAAACCTTACCCTCGCCTTCGGCGTTGTTTCGACCGATATCGAAACATGAAACATTTCGCACAGGTCGTTCAATGCCTCAGCGAAATGCTGTTCGTCTCGGCCGTCGTCCGTCGTGCGAACTTCAAAGTCGTATGAGGTGAGACAGTCGGGCTCATTCGTCATCTCGATCTCGACAGCACCCCCATACGCACATTTCGCCAGGAATGTAAGGAAGTCAGCAATGTTGCCATCTTTTTGAAAAGCTATATCGGACCCCAAGCCCGTTTCATGTCCGCCGATTCGAGAGGCTGTGGTAACGAGGATCGTATGGTTCCCGCCTTCCTTCTCCACTTTTGCATGTTTCCGCGGCGTACCCACCCGTGTTTCCAGCATTTGCGATAGCATCGTGTCGCAAAGCTCGTATGAAGAAGCGTACCACAACACTCCATTTTCGGCGTTCACGATGTACACCGGACCCCATGGCGGATTATGATAGGCATTCATTGTCGCTCCATCGACGTCGAACAGCACGTGCATCGAAGGGCATTTTTCCCAAATCCCATCGGGAATCTCTTCCGGTTTGTCAATCACATTGATCCATAGCCACATGAAACCCCGATCCTTATATCGCTCCGCCAGCGTATTCGCATGTGGAAGGTGCTTGATACAGGGCGAACACTTCTTTGTCCAAAAGGAAATGGCCACGGTTTTTCCTTCCTTCAACCACGCGGATATCTGCTCCCCGCCTATCGGCTCACCGTCCCTTGTCCTGGTGTTGATATCCGATACCGATTGAGCCACAACCGAGCTTCCACACAGTATGAGAATGCAGACAGTCGCGACCGATTTGACAACCAGCTTCATAACTCCTCCGTTCCGGGCAGTTGCATGTTTTCAGTGTCAATATACATATACCGGACCCACATATCAACAACAACCGACGTAAGCGCGTTGACTCAACAAAAATTATACCCAGAGAATCTCTCAGATCCGTGGTCTGCTAATGATATACGGGTTAATGCGCTGCGGACGAGTCCATTTCATGGGATGACATCATGGAGGTTCCATGTAACCGTGGTGCATGCATCCTCATGTTTGAAAAAAATACTGAATAAAACCTCTTCCTTCCCCTCTCCGCAGCGGCGGAAAGATACGACCTCGGAGGCGGAGGGGTCGGGGGGAGAGGTCGGGGCCGGGGGGAGAGGTCGGGTTGTGAGGTCGACAAGTTCTATTGCTTAGTTCCCCCCTCTCCGCAGCGGCGTAAAGAAATAAGGCCGGAAGCGGAGAGGGGGGACAGGGGGAGAGGTCATACGTCCCATTTATGGCATCTTGACCCAAGAAAAGCAAAAAAAACAATTCCAGCGGAAATATCGGATGCCATCGTTTTGATTTTGTCGGTAAATTTGTGATTTTTATAACGATTGACGGAACTCAATCGGTTCCACATGAATTTCACGGATACCTCAAAACCTCTACTCGTACCTTCCTCATTAGCTCCCTGCGCATCATGAATCTCAAAACATTTCCAGGCGGGGTTCATCCCCGGGAAGAGAAAGAACTCAGCGAACACTGCGCATTCGAAGTCATGCCCGATCCGGGCATGGTTGTGCTTCCGCTGTCGCAGCACCTGGGCAAACAGGCGCGTCCGCTTGTCGAAAAGCGCGCTTCGGTCGTCAAGGGCCAGGTCGTCGCCGAAGCGGATGGCTTCATTTCCGCGCCGGTGCATAGCCCGGTCAACGGGACTGTGAAAAGCATCGGTCGCGAGAGCAACAGCAGCGGCTTCGTGAAGGACGCCATCGTCATCACACCCAGCATACCCGCTGAAGGCGAGGACGCTCCGGCGGCGATCACACTCGTGCCGCTGGATCCCGCGGCGATTTCGGCAGCGGACATCCGCCGGCGTGTGAAAGAAGCCGGCATTGTCGGTCAGGGCGGCGCCGCCTTCCCGACCTTCGTCAAGCTCAGTCCGCCCGAAGGAAAAACGATTGAGGTCGTTATTCTCAACGGCTGTGAATGCGAACCCTTTCTCACGCGTGATGACCGCTTCATGCTCGAGCGTCCCAATGACATCGTCGGGGGACTCAAGCTTATCATGAAGGCGCTGGGTGTGAGCAGCGGTGTTATCGGCATAGAAAACAACAAGCCGGAAGCCATCGCGGCAATGGAGCAGGCGGTCGCGGATGAAGCGGAGATCATCGTGTGTCCGCTCAAAACCAAGTATCCGCAGGGTGCGGAAAAGATGCTCATCAAAAGCTGGAACGGCCGCGAAGTGCCGCCGGGAAAATTGCCGCTGGACGTGGGCGCCGTTATCCAGAACATAGGCACCGCGGTTGCGATTTTCGATGCCGTGACCAAAGGCGAACAATCCATCACCGCCGCTTTGACCGTGACCGGCCGCGGTATACGCATTCCGAAAAACCTCATCGTCCCGATAGGTACTCCGATCAGAGACGTGATCGAGTTTTGCGGCGGCCTCACCGACGATGCGGCAAAGGTTATCGTGGGTGGTCCCATGATGGGCGTCGCGCAGCACGATCTGAGCGCGCCGGTTATGAAGGCGACATCAGGCATTGTCGTGCTGACGATGGCCGAGGTGAAAGCGTCGCAGGAAACCGCCTGCCTGCGCTGCGGAAAATGCATCGGCGCATGCGCGTTGCATTTAATGCCCACGCGTCTGGCGCGATTGGCGCAGGTCGGCAAATTTGAGGAGGCCGAGAGCGAAGGCATTACCGTGTGCATGGAATGCGGCAGCTGCGCATTCACCTGTCCCGCCCATATCCCGCTGGTGCAATGGCTGCGGCTGGGCAAGCAGCGTGTGATTCAAATGCAGCGCAAACGCGCGAGCGTTTCCTGAGTACCGAATCGGAGCACTTTTTTTAACGAAATCAATACAAGACGTATGTCAACAGTCTCAGTGACGGAGGCGCGACAAGGACGGGATCTTTTGATCACGTCGTCGCCTCATATGCATTCCCGCTGGACGACCCGGCAGATCATGTGGTTCGTGGTTCTTTCGCTCGTGCCTTGCGTGATCTCGGCCGTGGTGTATTTCGGCATAGCGCAGCTCCTCGTCATCGGCACCGCAGTGCTGTTTGCGACAGGTACGGAAGCTTTGATCCAGCATCTCACGAAGAAACCCATCACCATTAGCGACGGCAGTGCTGTTATTACAGGGTTGCTGCTGGGGCTCGTTCTCCCGCCGAATTTTTCCCCGGTGTTCACGGCGATCGGAGCAATGTTCTCCATCGCCATCGGCAAAATGGTGTTCGGCGGACTCGGATATAATATCTTCAATCCCGCGCTCGCGGGTCGCGCTTTTCTGCAGGCAGCATTTCCCGTCGCCATCACCACGTGGACCATTCCCAACTTTGCGGTCGACGCCGTGTCGAAAGCCACGCCATTGGCCGCGTTCAAGTTCGATCATGTTGTTACCGGAATACAACCGCTTGTTCTCGGTAATGTAGGCGGATCACTCGGAGAAACGTCGGCGATCGCTATCCTTCTTGGAGGCGGCTTCCTTCTTGTGACGGGCGTCGCCAACTGGCGGATCCCGCTGTCAATGGTCGTCGGTGTGCTCTTGTTCGGCGGCATCCTCTGGCTGATCGATCCCGCGGCGCCGAGTCCGTTGTTCCATCTGTTCGCCGGTAGCTTCCTCTTCGGCGCGATGTTCATGGCCACGGATTACGTCACCTCGCCGTTGACCGGACCAGGAATGTGGATTTACGGACTTGCCATATCGCTGATCATGGTGGTGATACGCGTCTACGGTGGCTTGCCTGAAGGGGTCATGTATTCGATCCTGTTCATGAACGCCTTCGTGCCGCTCATCAACAGGTACACGCGCCCTGGAATTTTCGGAGAGGTTTCATGAAAACGATCATTTCCATGCTGCTGACGCTCAGCCTCATTGGTATCGTCGCAGGCGGCGGGCTCGCGAAAGTCAATGCCTGGGCGGAACCGTTGATCGCCGCGAATAAAAAAGCGGAGACTGAAAGGGCCATCTTTCTTGTCCAATCCGTAGGGAAATCCTATGAACTTGTCCCGAATCTGAAATTTACACTGTACCGTGTGTTCGATGAGGCGAAACAGCCCATTGGCTATTCGCTTCCGTGGGAAGGGAACGGCTTCCAGGGAAAAATCGGACTGATGATCGGCTTGAGCGTCGATCTCACGACGATTACCTCGATCGAAATTCTCGAACAGGTCGAAACTCCCGGTCTGGGCACAAAAGTCACGGAGGATCCTTTCCGTAAGCAGTTCAGCGGAATGAAAGCCGAACCGAGAGTGGAGTGGGTCAAAGGCGCTCCTCCGACCAAACCGACAGAAATTCAAACCATCACCGGCGCGACGATTTCTTCGAAGGCTGTTGTCGCAATCGTCAATGACGGCCTGGCCACGGTGCGCACCGCGATGGGAGGATCAGCGAAATGAAAACACAGACAAGCTTGACGACTGAATTCACCAAGGGTTTATGGGATCAGAATCCGATCCTCCGGCAAATCCTTGGAACGTGTCCCACATTGGCCGTTACGGTTTCGGCAATGAACGGCATCGCAATGGCTCTGGCGACGACGTTCGTGCTCGTATTCTCCAGCCTCATCATCTCCCTCATCCGCAAATTGATTCCCAGCCAGGTGCGCATCGCCTCGTATGTTGTGGTGATCGCCGCGTTTGTCACGATTGTGGATCTCGTTATGCGGGCCCAGTTCCCTGAGTTGAGCAAAGCGCTCGGCCCGTATATCCCGTTGATTGTTGTGAATTGCATCATTCTGGGTCGCGCTGAAGCGTTCGCTTCGAAAAATGGCCCGATCCGCTCCGTACTGGATGCCCTGGGAATGGGCGCGGGCTTTCTGCTTGCATTATTCGTGCTCGGAGGTATCCGTGAGATCCTCGGATCGCGTATGCTGCTAGGCATACAGGTGCTTCCGGATGCGTTCGAGCCCTGGCTGGTCATGATTTTACCCGCAGGAGCATTTATAACCTTCGGTGTCCTTATGGGCAGCATCAATGGAATGCTGGACAGAAAAAAAAGGAAAGAAGAAGCAGTCCTGGTGAGCCGTCTTATGAATGTGCCGAGCCTCGTTGTAACCGAAGTGAAGGAGGGCTAAGCCATGGAACTCGTTCTGATCTTTATTTCCGCCGCGTTAATCAATAACTTCGTACTTGCGTACTTCCTCGGCATCTGTCCGTTCATCGGCGTGTCGAACAAACTGTCATCGGCATTCCCGATGGGACTCGCAACAACGTTTGTATTGGTGCTGACGGCGATCGCGAGCTGGTTGATCTACCATTTGATCCTCGTGCCGTATCACATCGAATATCTCGAGTACGTCACCTTCATCCTTGTCATCGCTTCGCTTGTGCAGTTCGTGGAGATGGTGATAAAAAAAGTCAGTCAACCCCTGTATCGTGCTCTTGGTATTTTTCTCCCGCTCATCACGACGAACTGCGCCATCCTCGGTCTTGCGCTGTTCATCGTGTTGAAGGAATATAATTTCATCGAGAGCATCGTATTCGGTATCGGTGCGGGGGCAGGCTTCACGCTGGCCATCAGCATCATGGCCGGTATACGCGAAGAACTCGATCTGGCGGACGTGCCAAAAGCGTTCCGCGGCGCACCGATCACCCTGATTGTGGCCGGGTTGCTCGCGCTTGCATTCATGGGCTTCGCCGGCATGATTACGGTATAACATCGCGAAATGTGTTTAAGGAGTATATAATGATTTCTCGTCGATCTTTTCTGAAACTCTCCGGCCTGACCGCTGTCGCCATCGGTGCCGGCGCGGGAACGGGGCATCTGTTCAACAGTACGCCGACGCGCCGCTTCGCGATGCACGGCTTCGTTCCCGACGACGACCGCGTCGCCGCGGAACTTCTCCGTGCATTCATCGCGGAACTCCCGACGGATGCTCGCGCCATCATGCCCTCGGTGCACGCCGATGCTCGCTGGACGAACGTCTTGCGCGCGGCTTTCGGCGGCGCGACGCACAGCAGCGGACCTGTATTTGGCGGTGGACAGGTGATAGTCCGTATGTCCGCGCTTACGCATCAGGTACCAGGAGATATCCTTGTCCTCGATGACCGCAAGAGCATGTACACTCCCGAGCGCGATTTCAATGGGAATCTCGCCGGACTGCGCAGATCGCTGCACGGCAGCAAGGCGCGGTACCAGCTCTCGGCCGAGTTCACCGAGGTCGCGCCATTGGCGGCACTTTTCGCCGGCGGAAGGATTGTCGTCATCGAAAATGAGATGGGCGTTGTCGACAGGATTTCTCTCGATAGAAACAGGACGATGACCGTGAACGGTCCGCAAGGCAACACGGGTGTGACGATTTCCGAGTCCGGTGTTTACGTCCATTCGTCGACGTGCAGGCACGAATTATGCCGCGGCGGCGTCGCCACAAATCCGGGTGATCTTATCGCCTGCGCACCCAACCGCGTCATGTTGCGCATCGAAAAGGCCTGATGCAAACGGCGGTCCGTGTACACGCAAAGGACCGCTGCGCAAAACTTCCATGGAACAACGCGGCATCATACGGCATCCTCTCGCGCTTGCGGCGTACCTCGTCGGGGTGTTCATCCTTGCATTTCTCGTAATGCGAAGGTGCGACGCCGACAGCGACGATACGATCGCACGCACACAGATCGCGATGGGCACGCTCGTAGAAATCCAGATTCAGGGAATGAGCGAACAGGAGGCCCACAAGGCGATGGACGCCGTGTTCGCGGAAGTGCGTCGCATCGATACACTGTTCTCGACCTATCTCGCCGAGGGACCGGTGTGGAAACTCAACCATGCCGGCGACACGGTCGCGGTGCTTCCCGAGGAAATTCATGTGCTCATGCGGCATTGCGATACCCTGTGGCGCGACAGTGGAGGCGCTTTCGATGTAGCCGTCGAACCGCTCGTCCAGGCCTGGGGATTTGGAGGCGACGCACCCGGAATTCCGGAATCCGCCATGCTGGAAGCTGCGCGTTCCGCGAGCGGCTGGAAACACGTCACCCTGCTCGACGGCAACCGTGTGAGCATGTGCTGCGGAGTGCGAATCAATTTTGGTGCGATCGCTAAAGGGTATGCGGTGGACAGAGCTGTCGCCGTGCTCGCTTCGCTCGGTGTACGACGTGGACTTGTGAATGCGGGCGGAGAGGTGCGGTCGGCTGGAGGAACATGGACCGTCGGGATTCAACATCCGCGGGACGAGCACAGCCTGCTTGCCGCAATTGATCTGAGAGGACGCGCCATCGCCACATCCGGCGATTACGAGCAGTATTTTGAACACGATGGCGTCCGGTATCACCACATTTTCGATCCCGCGACCGGAATGCCGGCATACGGGTGCCAGAGTGTTTCCATCCTCGCCGACGACGATATGACGGCGGACGCGCTTGCGACAGCGGTGTTCGTCATGGGTCCGGCCGAGGGTATGACTTTTTTACAACAACATGGTATTGACGGAATGATTGTCGACGACCGGGGGAGTGTGAAAACCACACCCGGTTTCGAAAAGCATATCCTGAGGTAAGCACTTATGGATGTCAATTTTCTGATAGCGATTGCGACGATGGGCGGACTCGGTTTCGTTTTCGCCGGTGCGTTGGCTATAGCGGATAAAAAACTCCGCGTTGAAGAAAACCCCTTGATCGGCGATGTCAACGACGTTCTACCCGGTGCCAACTGCGGCGCGTGCGGCAAGGCCGGCTGTTATGATTTCGCGGTGAATGTCGTCGAAGGCACAGTGGCCGTCAATGGCTGTCCAGTCGGAGGGCAGGCTGTGGCGAATGCCATCGCGACGGCCCTCGGCGTGGAAGCCGGCGTCGCGATAAAAATCGTCGCACGCGTCCTCTGCCGCGGCGGAAACATTGAAGCGGCGCGCAAGATGGTCGAGTACCGCGGTCCGCAAAGCTGCGCTACGATGGATCTCGTCAGCGGCGGGAGCAAGATGTGCCAGTACGGCTGCATGGGCGGCGGAGATTGCGTCGAGGTTTGCACCTTCAACGCCATTCACCTCAACGAAAACGGTCTGCCTGTGGTGATCGACGAATTATGCACCGGTTGCGGCATGTGCGTAAAGGCTTGTCCGCGCGCCATCATCGAGCTGCATCCAGCCGATCGCGAGGTGTTTGTGTTCTGTAAAAATCATTACGATCCCAAAACCGCGCAGGCGGTATGCGACGTGGCCTGTATCGGTTGCGGCATCTGCGCCCGGAAGTCCGACGGTGGTGTGGTCATGAAAGACGGTCTGGCCGTCATCGACTGGGCGAACTTCGATCCCGACAAAATCCCGTTCGACAAGTGCAAAACCAGCGCGATCTGTTATCTGAAGGATGCCTTCGCACAGCACCAGGCGGCGCTTTCCGAAACGGCACCCGAGCAGTTGAACTGACCCACCGGTATGCGCGGCGAAGACATATACGAGGAAGGTATCGTAACAGCGACTGAACGCGGCAGCGCGACCGTCGCCATACTCAAATCCGATTCCTGCGAAGAATGCAGCGCGAAAATATTTTGCGGCGTCGGGGAGAAGAACGAGAACAGCGTTGAAGCCTGCGATCCATTCGGCGTACATGTCGGAGACAGCGTACGCATCCTCATTCGAGGAGAGTCATTGCTGGCGGCATCCGGTCTTCTCTATGGAATCCCGCTCGTACTCATCATTGCAGGCATTTTCGTCGGAAGTTACGTCTACAATCCCGGATTCATACGGAGAGAACTCTGGTCATGCCTCCTCGGCATCGGACTGGCAGGCATCTATTACCTTGTGATTTTTATCAACACGGACGTTCTCCGACATAAAAATCTCATGCCGAATATCGTCTCCGTCCGCGAGCACCTCATCGACGGTGTGGATGAGAGAAAAAACTGACGATACCGGCACTGCGATAATTCGCGTCCTCTGTGAGATCTGCTATATAAGGAATTCCGCACAATCCGGCCCACCTGCAACAACACACGTCCTCGTTGATTTTATCGCCGAGGGCACCGAGGGCGCAGAGGGCGCGGAGATTTTTTTGATGTCTGATTTACCTGAGTCTGCGGTAAATCGATCCCTCGACTTGCCATATCAATTTCAAGTGACCTTTCGAGATGCGCCCCCTACATTGCTCTCTGTGCTAAAAGGGGTCCCGCAAAATCCGGCTCATCTGCAACAACACACCTCCTCGTTGATTTTTATCGCCGAGGGCGCAGAGGGTGCCGAGATATTTTTATGAATTCTTTATTCACGAACTATTTGATATCCACATACACACGTTCAATTGTTCCATCTGGATTTGAGTATTTAATAAAGTATCTTTTCGCCTCGATATCTTCTATATCCAACTTTAGTATATGGTCACTTTCGCACTCACCTGATGCCTGCGCTTCACCGTGTATGTCATATAAAATCACGGCTGATGATTCGCATTCCGGGATGTGTGAAATACGTACACAATTATCCTCAGTAGAAATTGCAAGATTATCCGGTTTCAGCACCTTATTCCTGCCTGCCACACTAATATTATCCCTATTCACAATACTTTGCTTGAAATCCAGACTTCTCTCAACATCTAAAGCAATTTGGCCCATGTAGTTTGAGCCGGCCCCAAATACCAGTCCATTTTCATCTACCGCAATCGAGTGAAATCCAAATAGCAGTTCACCGTAGATTTGACCAACACATGCCGCAATACTTGACCATTTACACGTATGTTTGACCTCTGTTGGAGTTAGAACAATTTCCTCACTTGACCCTGTCCCTGTTTGGCCTTCCCGATTAAGTCCCCACCCGAAGAGGCGTCCATCAGTTGAAATACCGAAGGAGTATGTCGGTCCCGCTTCACATTGCATCCATCGCACACCAGGCATAATACAGTACCTCCCGTCGGAGCTTGTCGTTTCTTGATCGGTACCCAACTGACTATACATATTCGACCCCCACGTCCACAGGGAACCATCGTTGAGAATACACATGCTATGCAGGAAGCCGGCCGAGAAAGATGCAATGGGGATTTTGGTAATCAGTCTTGGATTATCAATGACCTCCTCAGATACGTCTGTGATCTGTTTCTCAATGTTTAGTCCCCAACCATACAAACCGGAATCTACATCAACCGCCAAGGTATGGAAACCATTGACAGATATACTTTTCCATTGTCTCGATGAATCAATTCTTCCAAGACTATTAACTTGTGCAACTGTGTCAGCAGATATTTGGCGAAAAATATTCCATCCACATCCAAATAACTCACCACTTGAGGTTATGGCGTAAGATACCGCATAACCGCAAACGACCGTATCCCAATCTGTTCTACTGGATATTTTTATCGGTGCGTTGATATCATCGAAGGTTCCATTGCCGAGTTGACCCCATTTATTGGCACCCCAAGACCATAAGGTACCGTCATTTTTTATTGCCATGCAATGCTGACTACCGGCAGCAAGTATTCTCCATGTAGCATTGCTATCTATGCGCGTGAAACGTGCCAAACCCTGGGAGCCCTCTACGAGCAAGACATTGTTGCTATTTGATCCAGTAGCGTAAATCTGATTATCTATAAGTAAATATGATGCCTCATTACCGCAATCGACTTGTCTCACTGTTGTTTGAGACATAGAGAACGAGACGCTTACTAAAAATATAAAGATCAACGCAATCGAATTTAGCATACTACAACTCCTATTAATATTTCGTGAAAAATACCGGTTTTATAATCCGAAATCAAATTGCGAACAGATCAGCACCGAAATCAACATTACCGTCGCCAGCGTTGTCGTACTCGCTGGAATCGGTTTACGTGTCTGCTTTGCTGAGCATATCCGCGACAAAGGCTGCGTTCGGGTACTGTTCGACATCGGTTAGATTGTTATCCGAGCTGATCATATTTGTGCCGCCGTCGGTAACAAGGTCGATGGTAGGGTTGTGCGCGTGGCGGGAAGTATTGAATAGAAGCGTGAATGATGATGCGAGCCATTATTATGGATTTCACCAGTACAAATAGCGTCCCAGAAATACGGACATTGGATGAGCCTAGCCTATTTCTCCATTAAAGTCAAGCAGATCCTACGAAATCATCCTGTTCGTGATGTCCGTGTGTAAAAACTGGTGCCAAGGTCGCAGGGGCCACAGAGATTTTTTGATGTCTCAATTACCTGAATCTGCGGTAAATCGTGAAGACATTCAAACGTCTTGCCTTATCAATTACCAGCTAACTTTCGAGATGCGCCCTCTACATTGCTCTCTGTGCCCTCGGCGTTCTCTGCGCTCTCTGCGATAAAAGGGGTCCCGCACAATCCGGCCCACCTGCAACAACACACGTCCTCGTTGATTTTATCGCCGAGGGCACCGAGGGCGCAGAGGGCGCGGAGATTTTTTTGATGTCTGATTTACCTGAGTCTGCGGTAAATCGATCCCTCGACTTGCCATATCAATTTCAAGTGACCTTTCGAGATGCGCCCTCTACATTGCTCTCTGTGCCCTCTGTGATCTCGGCGCTCTCTGTGCTAAAAGGGGTCCCGCAAAATCTGGCCCACCTGCAATAACACACGTCCTCTCGGCGCGCACTGCAATAACCGGAGTTCCGCACAATCTGGCCCACCCGCCTCCAAGTCCTCGTTGATTTTTATCACCGAGGGCACGGAGGGCGCAGAGGGCGCGGAGATTTTTTTGATGTCTGATTTACCTGAGTCCACCGCAAATCGTGCAGACAATTCATCGACTTGCCTTATCAATTTCATGAGACCTTTCGAGATGCGCCCTCTACATTTCTCTCTGTGCCCTCGGCGATCTCGGCGATCTCTGCGATAAAAGGGGTCCCGCACAATCTGGCTCACCTGAAGCAACAATCCGGCCCACCCGCAGCAGCACAAGTCCTCTCGGGAATGTAAGGGAATCATTCTCTCCCATGGAATTCGTAATTTGCACCCATGACTCGCAGAATTCCACAATCGTTTTACCTGCGCTCCACGCTGACCGTAGCGAAACAGCTTTTGGGAAAAGTTTTCGTGCGGCGAGTCGGTGCGGAAAAGCTGACGGGGCGCATCGTGGAGGTGGAGGCCTACCATCAGGATATCGACGAGGCGGCGCATTCGTTTGCGGGACGAACGAAGAGGAATGCCGTGATGTACGAGCCGGGCGGGGTGCTGTACGTATATTTCATCTACGGGATGCATTACTGCATGAACGTAGTCACCGAAGCGGAGGGCACAGGCGCAGCGGTGCTCATCAGGGCGATCGAACCGCTTGAGGGGCTGGAAATCATGCGAAATAACCGGGGTGGAATGCAGGATCGCGGGAGGGATCTCACCAACGGTCCGGCGAAGTGCTGCCAGGCGTTCGGCATCACCAATGCGCATAACGGGATTCCACTCTTCGGCGACTCCGTGTTCATTCTGCAAGGGGATATTCCATCACCCGGGGACATTGTCTCGTCACCGCGGATCGGCATCACCAAAAGCGTCGATCTTCCCTGGCGCTTCCATCTGCGCGACAATCCGTGGATTTCAAGAAAAATCGCGCGGTAATACGGAAGTATCGTGGCGCTAAACTCTTGTTTTTCAATAGTTTACAAAAAATAATCCGAGCGCTTGGTATCTGACCGGAAATTTTACATTTTGCATAAGATATTCTGGTCTGGATACCGCCACACATTGCCCCTTTCTGACTCGACTATTCGCATGATCTCCACAGCCTACACGCGCGTCCCGCACAGCACCCTGTTGCGCCTCCAATCTCCCACAATACAAAGGAAGGTTACATGAGCATCGGCGCCTACGCTTTTCTGGCGTTCGAGGACCCTGAGCTGCTTCTTCCCGCGGTCGACACCATTCGATCCATGCCCGGTGTGTCGCACTGGCACGCCATCGAGGGACATTACCATCTCGCCGTCGCCGTCGCAACCGATGCGGAGGACGTACAGGCATCCCTTGGCGCTCTTCAAGGCCTTGCGGACATGGTATACTGTACCCGTACGAACGAGGTGATACCGGGAAGCGCTCTCTCCCCGGAACAGACGAGCGCCTACATCCTAATGGAAATCAATCCCGCCTTGCAGGAAGTTCTTTTGCGCGCGCTCACCACCGAAGGTGGTCCAGCCTGGTCAATGCTCACGGTCACCGACCGCGGCATTGTGGGCATTCTGAGCGCGGACAGCTTCGATAACGTGGACCGCGCCGTCAATCAGTACATCCGGCCTCTCGACGGCATCCTGCGACTCAAACGGGACTGGATCATAGACCTCACCCAGCTTTAAGGAAGGACGAGGATGACACAGCAATCCACTGAGGAATTCAAACAGTTCAATGTCGATTTGTGGAAATACGACGGGCATGCCGGCGCGCTGATCCCATTACTTCAGTCGGCACAGGACACCTACGGCTACGTCCCTGAAAAGGCAATCCATTCCATCAGTCACGTCACAGGGATACCAGCCGCCGAGATCTACGGTGTGGTGACGTTTTATGCCCAATTCCGCACCAAGCCGCTGGGCAGGAACATTATTCGTGTGTGCAACGGGACGGCCTGTCACGTCAATGGCGTGAAAATGCTGTACGGGACGATTCAGGAAGAACTCAGCATCAGCTACGAAGAGACAACCGACGACGGCTCGTTCAGCCTGTTGTCCGTCGCCTGTCTCGGTTGTTGCTCTCTCGCGCCGGTGATGACCATCAACGGCGAGGTGTTCGGTCGGCTGACCGCGACCAAGGTCCGCAAAATTCTCCGCGACGCCCGTCGTCGTGCCAAGGAACACGCTTAGTACATGCAGGAAGGCACACACATGAAAACTGTACTCGTTGGACTCGGCACCTGCGGAATTTCCGCCGGCGGCGAGAAAGTGTACCGGGCGTTGCAGGAAGAGCTGAAAGAGCATCCCGACGCCTTCGAATTAAAGGAAACAGGCTGTATAGGCATGTGCTACCGCGAACCGCTCGTCGAAATCCTCGACGGTGACCACGGCAGCCGCATGTATACGGAAATGACACCCGAGCGGATTGGCCGCCTGGTGGAAGAGGATGTGATTGGCGGAAACGCTATTCCTGAATGGCTGTCGACGTTCGATCCTACAGAACACGAATTTCTCGATAATCAGGTTCGCATCGTGCTGCGGAACTGTGGTATCATCGATCCCGGCTCAATAGATGAATACATTGCCCGCCAGGGGTACGAAGCGCTCCGTAAAGCCATCAAGGACATGACTCCGGAAGACGTCATCCGGGAGATGCTCACGTCCGGTTTGCGCGGCCGCGGTGGCGGCGGATTCCCCACCGGCAAAAAGTGGCAATTTACCCGCGCCGCCAAAGGCACGAAAAAATACGTCATCTGCAACGCCGACGAAGGAGATCCAGGTGCGTTCATGGATCGCTCGGTGCTTGAAAGCGATCCGCATTCCGTTCTCGAAGGCATGATGATCGCCGCTTACACAATCGGCGCGGATGAAGCCTACATCTATTGCCGAGCCGAATATCCCAAAGCCATCGCGCGCCTTCGCCAGGCGATCGCGCAGGCGATGAAACGCGGTTTCCTGGGAGACAATATTCTCGACAGCGGCTTCAATTTCCATATCCGCATCAAGGAAGGAGCAGGCGCGTTCGTATGCGGCGAGGAAACCGCGCTCATCGGGTCTATCGAGGGACACCGCGGCATGCCGAAATTCCGTCCGCCATTCCCGGCCGAATCGGGACTTTGGGGCAAGCCGACGAACATCAATAATGTCGAAACCTTCGCCAACGTCCCCTGGATCATCCTCAACGGCGGAGCGGCATACGCTGCCTACGGTACCGAGAACAGCAAGGGTACCAAGGTGTTTGCGATGGCCGGCAAGGTGCGGCGCGCGGGACTCGTTGAAGTGCCGATGGGCCTGACGATCCGCGACATCATTTTCCGCGTCTGCGGCGGCATCAACGAAGACAAGAAGTTCAAGGCCGTGCAGATGGGTGGTCCCTCGGGCGGTTGCATCCCGGCTGACATGTGCGATATCGGTGTCGATTATCAGGAAATCAACAAGACCGGCGCCATTATGGGCTCCGGCGGCCTGATCGTGATGGATGAAACCACCTGCATGGTGGACGTCGCGCGCTACTTCCTCACCTTTACCCAGGCGGAGTCCTGCGGCAAGTGCACGTTCTGCCGCATCGGCACCAAGCGCATGCTCGAAATCCTCGAGCGTATCACCGACGGCCAGGGTACGATGGATGACCTCGAAAACCTCACCGAACTCTCCGCCCAGATCAAGGCGGCGTCGCTCTGCGGCCTCGGACAAACAGCCCCGAATCCCGTGGTCACCACGCTGAAGTATTTCCGCGATGAATATGTGGCGCATATCGTGGACAAAAAGTGTCCGGCGCATGTGTGTGCCACATTGCTCACGTACACAATCAACGACTTGTGCACCGGCTGTACCGCCTGTGCGCGTGCATGCCCGACCGTCGCGATTTCGGGCGAAAACAAACAGCTGCATTTGATCGATCAATCCCTGTGCATCAAATGCGGCAAGTGTTTCACGGTCTGTCGCTTCGACGCGGTAGTGAAGGACTGAGGCGCCCTATGGTAACATTGACGATAAACGGAAAACAGATCACCGCATCTCCCGACAAGACTATTCTCCAGGTCTGTCACGAACAGGACATCGATCAGATCCCGACCCTCTGCTACGACGAGAAGCTTCCGCCCTTCGGCGCCTGCTTTCTCTGCGTGGTCGAGGTCGAAGGTCAAAATCGCATGTTCCCCTCATGCTCCACACGCGTCCAGGAAAACATGGTTGTCAACACGCGCTCCGAGCCAGTCCTCCGCGCGCGAAAGACCTGCCTGGAACTTATTCTCAGCAATCACTACGCGGATTGTTTCGGTCCCTGCCGGCTTAATTGCCCGGCCGATGTCGATATCCAGGGCTACATGTCCCTTATCAGCATGGGAAAATTCACCGAAGCGGTGGCGCTGATCAAGGAGAAAAACCCGCTGCCATCCGTGTGCGGCCGCGTATGCACCCGCAAATGCGAAGTCAACTGCCGCCGCTCCATGGTGGATTCTCCGGTGGGTATCGACTTCCTCAAGCGCTACGCGTCGGATCAGGATATGATCGGCGACATGTGGAAGCCTGAGGTGAAAGAAGACAACGGGGTGCGCGTAGCCATCGTCGGTTCGGGTCCCGGGGGCCTGACCTGCGCATACTATCTCGCAATCGAAGGATATCGGCCGGTGATTTTCGAGTCGCTGCCCAAACTTGGCGGCATGCTCCGCTACGGCATTCCGGAGTACCGGCTCCCGAAAGACGTGCTCGACAAGGAAATCAGCTGGATCACCGATCTCGGCGTCGAAGTGCACACCAATCGCACGCTCGGTAAGGATTTTGCCATGGACGATCTTTTCGACCAGGGCTACAAGGCCGTGTTCGTCGCTCTCGGCGCACAGGTCGGCAAGCCGATGCAGGTCGAAAATGAAGAAGCTGAAGGCGTTCTTCGCGGCGTGGATTTCCTGCGCCAGGTCGAAATGAGAACCAATCCCGACGTCAAGGGCCGCGTGGTGGTTGTCGGCGGCGGCAATACCGCCATCGATGCTGCGCGTACATCGCTGCGTCTCGGCGCATCGGAGGTCATTCTCCTTTACCGCCGCACGCGGAAGGAAATGCCCGCCAATGAAATGGAAATCGTCGCGGCTGAAGAAGAGGGCGTGCAGATGCACTTCCTTGCCGCTCCGACACGCGTCGTCGTGGAGGATGGCCGCATGAAATCCATCGAATGTCTCCGCATGGAACTCGGTGAACCCGACGCCAGCGGACGCCGCAGACCGGTCATCGTAGCCGGCTCCGAGTACCGCCTCGAATGCGACTGGGTCATCTCGGCTATCGGTCAGGAACCCGATCTCGACGGCGTTGAAGGCGACTCTGCCCTGAAGGTCACGAAATGGAAAACCATCGAAGCGAAGGCCGGTACGTTTGAAACCGATCGTCCAGGCGTGTTCTCGGGCGGGGATGTCGTTACCGGTCCCGCGGACGCCATCGACGCCATCGCCGCCGGACGCATGGCCGCGCGCGCCATCGAAAAATTTATCCAGACCGGCATCGTCGTTCCCGTCACCGACCGCTTCGAAAGCAAGCGCGACAATTTCCACAAACTGACGCGCGCGGACGTGCCCCAGATTCAGGAAAGCGAACGTCATCACGCGCATGAAGTCCCCGCGCATGAGCGCATCAAGGGCTTCGGTGAGGTGGAATTCGCCTACGACGACAAGGCGGCGTTCGAGGAAGCGCTGCGCTGCGCCGAATGCGGCTGCGACGTGGGTCTCTCATGCCGTCTGCAGGATTACTGTACCGAATACGGCGTGGATCAGACGCGGTTCGTCGGAGAATTCAACCGTTACCAGGTCGATACGCGGCATCCGTTCGTTAAAATCGATTCCAACAAATGCATCAACTGCGGGCGTTGCGTCAATACCTGCGCGGAAATTCTCAACGTCGCCGCACTCGGATTCGTCAATCGCGGCTTCCGTACGATCGTGAAACCCGCGATGGAGAAAGCCCTGCACGAGACCAACTGCGTCAGCTGCGGCAACTGTATCGACGTCTGCCCGACCGGCACACTCGTCGAAAAATTGCCTTTCCGGCGCTCGGGCCCCTGGGTCATGGATTCCATTTACAGTGTGTGCAATTACTGCTCCGTCGGCTGCAACCTCACATTGAAAGTGAAAGCCGAGGATCTGTTCTACGTCATCGGCGCATCGCCCGAACAGGGTCCCAATTATGGCGAACTCTGTGTGCGCGGCCGCTTCGGCTATCAGCATTATCTGGACGGTTCGCGGGTCACCAAACCCATGGTGCGCAAGGACGGGGCGCTGGTCGAAGTCTCGTGGGATGAAGCCTTCGAAGCGATCCACAAAGGACGCGAGCGTATTCTCAACGACTATGGTCCCGACTCCATCCTCGTCGCCGCATCTCCCAAGATGACGGACGAGGAACTCTACCTCGCCGGACGTTACGCACGCGTCGGGCTGCGCACGAATAACCTTGCCTCCTTCCATCAGCTCGTCAACGAAGCGGATTATCATGCGCTCGACGACATGCTCGGTACGACGCTTTCGACTGTCGGTGTGGAAGAATTGGAAAACGCCGACCTCTATCTCTTCCTTGGCGGAAATCCCACCATCGAGAATCCCGTGATGGGATGGCGTGTGAAGCGCCGCATGCGTCACGGCACCAAAGCCATCGTCATCAATTCCTCCGAGATCGACCTCGTACCGCACGCCACCGTATGGGCGGATCCCCGCCGCGGCACCGCGACCATGCTGCTATCAGGCATCCTCGCCGAATTGCTGCGCAGGGGCGCGGTGGATGAAGACTTCCTCGCGAAGCGCTGCGTCAATTTCGGGCAGGTGCGTGAAAAAGTACAGAATCTCGATCTCTCCGAAGTCGCCGAAATCACGGGCGTATCCGAGGCCCGCATCGGAGCGATCGTCGATCTGCTTTCCGAGCCCGACCGCCGCATCGTCGCCTGGTACAACCTCGAAAGCAGGATCGACCGCGCCAGCGACGATCTGAAGGCGCTCGTCTCGGTGCTGCTCGCTCTGGGCAAAATCGCCGTTCCGGGCTCGGGCCTGGCGCTGTTCAGCAACGAGTGCAACCTCGCCGGCATGACCGTCGCGGGCTTCGACCGGCGTCTCCTACCCGGCGGAGCGAGCATCCGCAACGAACGCATCCTCGACGCCGTCAACCGCTTCTGGAAAACCGACATCACGGATGTGCTCGCGACCGGTACGAACCTCAAGCGCAAGATCCGCGAAGATAAAATCCGCGCGGCCATGATTTTCGGAGAAAATCCCGCCGCCTCGGAAGACTACAACGGCTTCGTGAACAATCTCGAATTCCTCGTCGTGGCAGACCTCTATCTCACCGAGACCGCTCAGGCCGCTGATGTATTCCTTCCGATGTCGTCCTACCTCGAGAGCCGCGGGCATTTCACGAACTGGGCCGGCATGCGTCAGCCCACGGTACCCATCGGCGAACCGCGGAACGGTTTGTCCAATGTACAGCTCATCCGGCGCCTGCTCGAAGTTGAAGGACTCACTCCGTCCTTCGAAACCTACGAGCAGCTCTCCACGGAAATGATGTCCTTCATCCGCCAGCAGGGCAGCGAAGGCCGCATCCGCCAGGTATTCCCGACCCCCGACGGCAAGGCGCATTTCATGCTCTACTCCGATCAGGTCATGTCCACCGCCGCACGTACTCAGCACGTGCTTGAAATCGACGCCCGCATGGCCGAACGCATGACGCAGATCCACGCCTGATCCGCAACCCCACGAACTCATCCAACGCGGTCCCCGGAGCAATCCGGGGATCGCTTGATTTACGATTTACGATTTTGGATTTACGATTTGAGGATTTGTGGATTGAGGCGCGGGGCTACACTGCGCCCTGACTCACGAAAAAAAATCACAAACTCCAGATTCTCCGATCCGATGACTTGACCCAGACGGTCCGAATCACTATATTTGAAGGACGTAATGATTGCCCCTTGGTGTAATTGGCAACACGCCTGACTCTGGATCAGGAAAGTCTAGGTTCGAGCCCTGGAGGGGCAGCAGGAAACCCGCCGAAAGGCGGGTTTTTTCATGCTTGCAGGGGAGATGTGCTACGCAATGCGGGCCACATCAGGTCAGTCTGGAGTCGGCGACAATCATCCGATTTCCCTGTTGATAATTTCGAATCGTGGCGGTGCTTACCTGGAGAGCTGCGCTGACCAGTCTGCTGTTGGCATGCAAAGAGGGGAGGGGTCAAATTGGGGAATCATTCTTTGAGCGTCACAATTGCTGGGACTTAGCAGGTTGATACGTGGTCTGCCTGATGGACTGATCTTGAAGCAGTATTCGCGTTCACATTTCACAACGGTTTTCGAATACCCGACGATGAAGTCTCCGGCAGTTGATTGCATATCCAGCCAGAATAAGAGCGCTCAAGACTCACATATCAGTATTCGGTCGGTGGACACGCAAGAGTGAGATGCCCAGCTCCGGAAGTATCGCGGCAAATACGGACGGAAAGTAAGAATGGAGGTTCGTGGATGGCAACAGACGATAACTACACCGGCGGGTAATGTGTGCGGAGCCATTTTTTCACAATCATTGGAGATCGTCGAGACGAAAGTACCGCGTTCCTCAGTTTGTTGAGGACCTCGTTTGACGCTAATCCACCAATTGAGGCATTTCGTGCATTGACATCGGTAGACAAGGATAGCGGATCGATCAGATGGGCTCCCGAGCAAATCACCTGGGATGGTTTTGTTATACAGTCAATCTCGCCGGTTGCCAATACGCAGTATCATCCATATTATGTTCCTCATCGCTCATGTGAACAACGAGTACTTCTCCATAAGCCTGGCCGATAACTATCGCAGGATGAGGTCGTTTATTCTCAATTGGTATCCAAAAACATTCACCGACCAAGGCCGAAAAATGACACACAATATCCCCATCTTGATTGAGTACCCCTACGCGCGCTTTTCAAGACCACGCAAGTAAGAGTGAACCGCGATTAATTCGAGTGCGGAGTCAATTTCTACTTCGCTTTGGCCAGCCCCTATCTGTATATCTCTTATCGTAAATGGTATCATTGAACCCTGAGGATCCTGCCATTCCGGGAAGCCATGTGTGTAATTACAGAGGTCGAAGCGATCCCAGTGACCAAATTCATTGAAGACCTCGTCGAGAATATCCAGCTCGGATTCACTGAGCCAGTCAGGATCAATATGTCGATCTGGATGATTGAGTCGTACTTTATGGTCAAATCGTTCGGATATCTGCTGTTTCCAAGATGTACTCTCGTCGTACGTCTCGTTGATTATTTGGTAGGTCCGACTTAACACCGGCCCCTTATCCATTGAGACGTACTGATCATGCGTTATTGGTTCTTTCCACTGAAGAATGGAATTTCGATCGGCGATATAGAGAAGTTTGAGCAGCTTGATGAAGTACATTTCGCCACCGGCGCGCTGGAGTAGGTATGCGGCAGCTTCAGTCGTCTTTCGCTCGTCGAATACCGGAATAGGATCAGGCCTGTGTTCGTCCATAGCGCTTATGCCTTCATTCGATCGTTATGGGTTGCTGTAAATGATTCGCTTGTCAAATGAAATTAAACTAACGAGCGTAGCGCAAAGGTGCAAGGTCGTAATTTTTCCGTGCACTTATCGGCGGACACGGTGTAGGATACGGGTCTGGATCGCTCTGATCATCAGGAGTAAGGTATTGAAAAGAACTGTACCCTCTTCGGAGAAACCGTCAAAAAATACCAATAACGGCAATATCCGCCTGACTCTGGTTCAGGAAAGTCTAGGTTCGAGCCCTGGAGGGGCAGCAGGAAACCCGCCGAAAGGCGGGTTTTTTCATGATTAAAGGGGAGAGGCCCCCCACGACCAGATGGGGGCCTCCGAAATTCAGTGGGTATTCGGCAAAGCTCAGGTGCTTTCACCGTTGATAATTTGCAGCATATACTGCTGTACCGACCAGTGCGCTGTTGCACGAGATGCGGCGAGATGCCAACTTTCAGAATCATCGCGGGAGCGCCGCCGAATTCGGATAGGATGTGAAGCTCCGTAAATACCATCGACTTTTAGCAGGAGGGACCATGTGGCTCTGTACGAAACACGGATTTTTCAGCGTCAAACGCGACTACGAGGATCGGTATTTCATACGAGCGAGGCGCCGCGGCGATCTTGAAAACCTGATCGATCTCATGAAGTTGCGGTGGGTGGGCTCGCCGGATGAGGCGGACCTGATCCGCTCACCCGACGAACTGGACAGCTGGCATGATTGCACTCCGTACCATATCCATGAATGGCCGGAGGCCGATTACCGCTTCCGGCTCATCGTTTCGCACAAGGCGCTGATGGCGGTGTACGCCCAGCTCGCCGAGGGTATCGACTATGCCAATTTCAAAAGCGAGGTCGCCTGCCATGAAGATCAGCGCGAACACCTCGGACTGTACCACCGCGTCTGGGCGGTGATGGGCGAGCTGCAAGAGGAGTGAGGTAAGGTATCAACAGCACTATTGTAAGGATATCTTGCGGACATCTGCGATGAAAGATGCCGGAGATGATCATTTGATCCCTTCCCGCAGGTCAATCTGAATGCACGGATAGACGTCGGCCATCCATGCCTGTACGTGTGTAGCCCGTATTTTACGTACATCCGGCTTATAGCATCCTTTGAAGAGTAATTCCGGATCCGTTGGATTAAAGATGCAGGAAATGGAAATAATGAAGCTAGATATTGCATAAACTACAAAATATTGTTATTATTATGCAGAGTTAAGCAAGGAGAAACGGACATGATTGAAAATCAACTGATTTCGGGGCTCACATGTTCAAGCCAAACATTGACTACGCTGATGCAAACCGTCTGGAACAATTCGATGGAGATTATCCGGAAGAAACAGTCTCTTGTTACGGCAATCTCAACAAAGTTCTGACACTACTAAATGATGGAAGGAGCCTGCAATCGATCGGCTTGAACTTCCTGAAAGCTGAACGGAAATATTTGTATGCGATTTACCAGAAACGCACACAGAAATCTTTGGAAATACGACTGTACGTTGCTTTCAATGAAAAAACGCAGATGTACTTCATTCTCGGAATCGGTTCCAAAGGTACACAAAAAAAAGATATCCCCTTGTATCAAGATGTAATTGAAGCGAACAACCTCAAGCGACAGGACAGATGACCATGACAGATCAGACTCATAAGCCACAGACGTCAATGACAGTTGCTGAAATAGCGGCTCATTTTTCAAGGGATAAGGCGAGGACAAAAAAAGCCGTCGAGAAGGAAATTTATGACAGCGCTCTGGTAACCTTTCTCATTAAGATTCGCCACGATCGCGGCATGACGCAGACGGAAATTGCAAAAAGGATGAGTTGCAGCGTCAGTAAAGTGTCACGGATTGAGTCCGGAACGGACAGCCGCCTCAGCTTCCAGGATATTCTGGATTATTCGCATGCCGTGGACGTTCACCCTGCCATGATGTTTGAGCCGAGAGACACCCAATCCCCAATGCTTATCAGGCAGTTCGTATTCGGGATAGAAGAACGGCTTGAACATCTGGCTGTCATTGCTCGTGAATCACGCGAAGGTGATGTTTTTTCCGAAAAAATCCATCTTTTCTTTGGTGAAGTTCTCTTCAATATCATCAAAAAATTCGGCGATATAGACGTCGCCACACCTCGGCGTGGAAGCGGGAAGAACATCGCCATTTCCGGGACCGCAGTACCCGCTCGCAAGTCGGCAAGAAAATCTCGAATCGCCGAGGCGAAGTGATTCGGGGATTCTGCTTATCAACGTTCAATCAACCAATTGTCGCGTATCCTCTTCAGCGATCACGCAACAAATCGTAAATCGTAAATCCAAAATCGTAAATAAAAAACACCCCGCGTTCGCGGGGTGCTGAAACCTGGATACGTTGAGCGGTGTTCTATTTCACCATCTGCATCTGGATAGTCTGGCTGTGCGTGGGAGTGATCATGCGCGCGAAATAGATGCCTGCTTCGGCGGGAGAGCCGTTGCTGTCCATGCCGTCCCATTCGAATACGTGTCCGCCAGCGGGCTGCGTGCCGGAGGCGAGAGTCTTGACCAAGCGTCCGAGCATGTCGTACACGCCGACGTTCAGGTCGCTCTCTTCCGCAAGCTCAACCACGATGGCTGTGCTGGGATTGAACGGATTCGGATAATTCGGGAGGAGACGAGTGACGGTCGGCTTCGGTGTGACCATGATGCGGAAGACCGGGGAGTGATCCGTCGTACCGTCGTAATCCATCTGACGCAGACGGTAGTCGTAGGTCTCGCCAGCACGGGTCTGGTCGTCGAGGAAGCTGTAGGACTGATCCTCGAAGGTGGTACCCATGCCTGCGATGAAGCCGAGATCGCTCCACTCACCCTCGACGGTCTTGCGCTCAACGGCCCATCCCTGGTTGTTGCTTTCGGAAGCGGTGCGCCAGTCAAGACGAACGCCCTCGTCGATCTGCGTAGCGTTAAAGGAGATCAATTCGACAGGGATGGTGGAAAGAGTGGAGAGCAGCGGCTCCTGCCATGCCTGTTGAATGGCCATGTTGAATGGACGCGGCGTACCGCCCACCGTCAACATGACCTTGCTGGTCACGAACACCGTCAATTTGCATCTATTGATGTTCCAGCCTGCCGGAACCGTATAGGTGACCGGTCGCGTCACGACATCATTGGCGGCAAAACCCGTGGTGGTAAGCGTGGTTCCGTACGTTCCGGTGATCATGCTGCGCACCACGCGTTTGTGCCAGTATGGGAAGATCTGGATTTGGCCGGTGGAGGTCCATTTCGTCTGGCTGTAATTGAGACTGTCTTCGGTCAGGATCACATTCAAATAGAACTCGCCCGTCATTGCCGAAAGGATGTTGAGCGTGACGTTCATATTGATTTCGCGAGTATCCTGATGATAGGTGCCTGCGACGCCGATGGACAGCGGAGCCGTGCTTGCGTGACGCTGCGTCATCACGTTGCCCCAGTACGTACGGCTGATGGCGAGAGCGGACGTTGAACCGATTGTGATGAGCAGGCGATCGATGGCCGCTGTAGGATATCCGGTCACCATCAGATGGGAGATAAGAAGATTGCCTTCAACCGTTTGCATCGGTTCGTTGGCGCTGCCACCGTGATAGGCGATGGCACGAGCATTGGGCAGGTAGCCAAGCAAAGCGTTGACGCTATCCGCGCCGAACGGGCAGTACTGGCACCAGGTTCCGGTAAACTGCTCAAGCAGCGGAGTGCGAGCGGTTTGCGCCTGCGTCAGCACGGGGAGGAGCAGTACGAAGGCGAGCATGGAAGAACGGAGCAACGTGCGCATAAGCGGCTTCCTTTAATAAATGAGGGTGAGAAATATCCGGATGTGCGGCCGGGAGACGCACCGGCGAATACGGGAATAGGATTGTAGAATCTTCTACTTTTCCTGATGTAGAAAAATCGACATTTCTCAGGCAAGATGCAATGGAAGTGGATTCTTTTTCTGGCTTTTTCTGGCTTGCCCAAGCATGAAAATTGTGAAGCGCAGCAGTTCCGGAGAAACGCCTTCGGAAGTCGACCACCCGACGCCGCGCGGGAGCGTGGCAACGGGCTCGAGGAACGGCGACCCGTTCTATCGATTGGGAAAAACTTCCGCCGACGCGGGATTAGCAGGTTCCACGGCGACACGCGTTTGCAGGATTTCAGCTTCAGGACTACTTTTTTTTATTTAAACGGCGCTGTGGTGCTGAAAATGAGAACAGGCGAACAGCGTCTCAATGACATGCATCATCGACAACCCGATACCTGACGCCAATGCATGACGATCGTTCGATACAGCAAATCGGCTGCAGCTCGGGTGGTTTTTCTATTTCCGTCGACTCAATTAGCGGCTCATGGCGCAATCTCCCGCGGATATCATGTTTCCCGAAGACGGATCGGACCTTGATCGCCGCCTGTTCGCAGGGCAGTCACTCCAGCGCATGGTTGCGGGACATCGCATCACCACGGTTGCGGATGCCGATTGACGTGAATTCCTTCGACGCAGTTCCCGAACGGAATTTTTGCATCATCCGACCGGGCAGGATCGAAGGATGTGGGCTGAGCACCTTTCGCCCGTGCCGCCGCATCCTGGATACACGTTGGGCGATCGTTTCATGGATCGAGTCGAGGAATGCCCGGAGGCGGTGTATCTTGAAGCCGAAGCGGACGGCAGGCGATTGACCTACACCCTGGTACCGACAGAATGAGACGCATTAGCGCGGCGTCCGTGAATGCGGACGCCGCTAATGCGTGTTTTTATGTGGACTTCAAGGTGTGTTATTTCCTCGGTGTGAATCGCTCAACGGGATTCCGCACGGGTTTCAGGGACTTGAGAAATGCGAATATCGCGCGCAAATCCTGTTCCTCCATGCCGGCGTACATGCGCCAGGGCATGACCGTCTGGAATTCGCCGTGGGGCACCACAGGATCGACATAGGCCGAATCCGCGTAGGCCTTGAAACGCTGCACGAACATATCCTCGGTCCAGTTGCCGATGCCGGTTTCCTTGTCCGGTGTGATATTGGCGGAGCGAATAGTACCGCCGGGTAAATTCATCTCGAAGCTTCCCGCGAAATCCATGCCGGGAAGAGGTTCTCCTTTTTCCATCGGCGTATGACAATCGGCGCATGAGGCGGCCGTCACCAGGTATTTGCCGTAGGCGAATTTATCCGAAGGATCGGGGCGCGTACCGAGCGGGGGATTTGCGGGGATGGTGCGCATGATCAGGCTCATCGGAAACGTCGCTTCGGAGGTCGGGTGCCGGGCTTCAATAGGCGCCAGCAAACGGATATAGGCGATGATGGAGTAAATATCTTCTTTATCCATGCGACCGAAATTCTGGTATGGCATAATAGGGAACAGCGGACGCCCGTCGCGGCCAACACCAGCCGTGATGGCACGGAAAAGCTCACCGTCCGTCCAGTCCTTCAGGTTTGCCGGTGTAAGATTCGATGCGATGAAATTGCCGGGCAGCCCCATCTCCTCGCCGAATCGCTCGCCTCCTCGTCCAAGAGTACCGGGGATGATCGGTCCGGCGAATTTGGTGAAATCGCGCTGTGAATGGCAGTCCACGCAAAGAGCCACATGTTCGGCGAGATACTTGCCGCGCACAAGGCGCGCTTCGGTAATCTCGACCGTGAGGTCGGCCGGGTCGCTGACAGCGGGAAACGCCAGCATCATATATGAATACCCGCCCACAATGGCGAGTACGACGACGATCACCAATCCCAGAAGGATTTTCTTGAAGTTCTTCATGACACTCCTCTGTAAAACAATAGTAATTATTGTGGCGCCACTTCGATGGATAGACTCAACGCGACAGGACGGCAAACCTGCGAACGCTACCGACCGGCACCATGATGTTGTGCTTGAACATACACATTTCTACGAGAAAAATATAGAATAGATTCTATATTTTATTAAAAAAAATTCCGACGGCTTTCATCATCCCAGCTGAGCAGGGAATGGTGTGTGCCGGCTGTGACAGCCGATGGAAAGCGAAGCAGGGAAGGGAGAAGGAGGGGATGGTGTGGAGGTGCGTCGGATCAGTGGGCGCGTGAACGGCTCCGCTCGTAGGAGGAGAAGGCGCGGCCTAACACGGCGTCCTTGCGGTACACGTCGTCGCGGAATTGTACGACGCCGCTGTCGTCGACCCACGAAGTGAAATAGTCGATGTACAGCGGTGTTCGTTGATGCAGCGGGACGGATCGCGTGCCGACGCGGTTGGTGATCAGCTGCTGGACTTTTGCGAGGTTCCAGGTATTGTTGCCGGAGAGCAGATAGTCGGCGAATTTCATTGGCTGTTCAATGCGGACGCAGCCGTGGCTGACTGCCCTGGTCGCGCGATTGAAGGCCCAGCGTTGCGGCGTGTCGTGTAGATAGATACTGAAATCGTTGGTGAACATGAACTTGATGTGCCCGAGAGCATTCGCGTTGCCGGGGGACTGAGCGAAGCGGAACGGCATCGAACGGGGATTATACTTCGACCAGTCTATGCTGCTGTGATCGACGAGAGAATCGCGCATATAGACGCGATACCCCTTGCGCCGCAGATAGGAGGGATCTTTCAGCGCGGAGAAGTAAGTTTCACGGGCTCCAATGCTCACCGGTACATTCCAGACAGGATTGAGAATCAAATGCGTGAGCGTGCCGTGCAGAAGTGGTGTTTCATAATTCTTGCGGTCATACGACTGGTTTGTGTTCCGCATGAGCCTGGCGTAGGACGGATCGTAGGAGAGTGCGCTCGGCAGGCCTGTACAGACTGCCATATCGGCGTACACCTTGTTGTCCTCCATGGCATAGAGCCAGAATGCGGGAATGTTCACCATCACGTAACGGCCCCGGGTCGGGTAGCGTGTCCAGCGAAAGCGCTCCAGCGTGTGACCAATCTGATCGATGTATTCGTCCAGTCCGCGGTTCATACGGGCGATGGTGCGGATTCCGATAACGCCGTCCTGAAGCAGACCGTGCCGCATCTGATAGCGCATGACGGCCTTGACCAGCGCGCTGTCGTATTCGACGGCACCGATGCGGTCCAGACGATTGCTGTCGAGCGCATAGGCGCCCAGCATGACGGCGTCGAGCGTGGAGATCAACGGTGAGGGAGCGTTAAAGGAACCCGAGAGTTCACCCGTCATCAGAAGACGTTGCGCGATGAACGGCAGGATCGAGGAGGTGTCGCCACAGACGATTTTTTTCACTCCGGGAGCAGGGATTCTCGCCCATCGATAGTCGAGTTTCATCATGCGCCAGCCGCGCAGCGCTTCCTGCAACGTGCGATAGCGCGTTTCAGCCGGCTGGATGCTCCGCAAATAGGCGCCAATGTTTCTCGTCGAAAGGGGTTCGTAAAATTCGCGGTATGAGGCACGCCGCACAGGATGATGGTATGCGGGGTCCAGCAGCCTCGGATCGAACAGCCCGTAGCGCAGATGCTCCGCGTACTGGAGCAGCGCATCGGACACCAGGAGTTCGATGCGTGCGAGGATCGTGAGCCGCTCTGTTTCGCGCAGGGACGGCGTCAAACTTCGCGCCATCACCTGGCGGAGTTCATCGGCGTGATACCAGGCCGGATCAAGTCCGTGCTCCCATGCATTGGTCAGATAGGGGAGAATGCCCTGGATACGGCCGGGATACGAATCGCCAAGCACCCAGATCGGTTCGTAGCCGCGTTGTCGATACGCCTCGAGCAGTGTGTCGCGATGGACAAGCGACAGTGGAACGCTGCCGGATATGCACAAAGCTTCCAATGCGTCATGAAGCTGCGGACTAGTGAACGCGGCAGGTGTTGCGGATACTGATCCCTCAATGCCTTCGGCGCGCGCGACTGAATGATCGTTCCGTTCAAGACACGAAACCAGACCAAGCGCTGTCAGCGCCGGCAAGATCAGGAAAGCCAGGATCCGGAAAATGCGCGTCATCGAACAATCAAGGAGAAAGTTTGCGAAAAATTCGCGTACAACATCAATCCTTTAAAGATACGCGTTACGCCGGCCTTATCAAAAAAAAACAATATCAGGCGAAATAGCGTGTGTATTTCAGGTGAACATTTGCGCCAGGGACGCGCGCGCATGAAGGAGATCCTCCACCGTATCCAGCTCCATGCACGGATACACGCTGATGTCGACGGCATACAATGGGTGCCCGTCGCCGATCATCTCCTCGAAGGCGGCCTCGTAAAAGACGTTCACCTTCCCTTCGATAACGATCATGCGTTCGAGTACAGCAAAAAGGGCTGACGCCCACTGGACGGAAAAACGCTCAATACCGATCGATTCACCAGCGGCAGTTCCAATCGGGACGATTTTGCTGATTTCCAGCACTCTCCGCTCGTCATCGAGGCGCACCTTGATTTCCTCCGCGCCGACAGTCGCAACCTTGAGGGCGAGGCAGTCCTCCCGGGGCGATGTCAACAACGCGGCGACGATACGTTCGTCGAAAAGTATGTCGCTGTCCAGCAGCAGAATGTCATGATCCCTCACCGCCTCGCGTGCGAGCCACAGGGAGAAAATATTGTTGGTTGTTTCGTAATCGGCATTGTGCACATACTCGATCGTCAGCCAGGGATACCGCGCGGAGAGGAACTCCCGAATCATGGACTCCAGATATCCGGTAACCACTACGAGCGAGGTGATGCCATTCGCCACGATATTGTCCACGGTTCGCTCGAGGATGCACTTCCCTCCGATATCCAGCAGGCATTTTGGCATGGTATCCGTCAGAGGCCGCATGCGGGAGGCGAAACCGGCGGCGAGAATAAGCGCTTTCATGAGGTCATGGTCAAATGCAGATTGCGATTGATGCGTGTTTGCACGAGGTAGAGCGTCAAAGCCAGCAGATTTCCCACAACGATGAGGGCGAACAGATAGATATCAAGCCGTTGGAACAGCGCACCCAGAACAACGAAGGTGAGCTGGCTGGTCGGTCCGAGCATCAGCCACAACTTCAGAGTCAATTTGTTGCGACGGTAATACTCGGCAGGAACCGTCTGCGACAGAAAGGAATGCTCCTTCGTTCCCGAAGTCAGCCCTCGCTGCATGCCGGAGTATCCGATATACACGCGGATAATGAAGCGGTCGAACAACCTGATTCCTTTTTCGCGGAGTTCCTGGTATTCTTTTTCAAACTCCGCGAGATCCTCCTCAAAGGTGCTGACGCGCTGCTGTACGACATCCAGGAAGCGATTGCGGTAGTAATCGACGATAACGGAGTGCACCATGTTGCTGAACCCGGCAGCAGCGGTGAGAGCCCACCACAGCAAGGGCTGCTCCCAGTGGGACGCGTACCCGACAGCGATGCCGACATACGTGCCTACGACCACGATGTAGTCCGCGAAGCCATCCAGGATGCGACCGGTGCGCGTGCCGTTTTTTTTCAGTCGGGCCAGCTGTCCGTCGCTGCAGTCAAGGACGTCATAACCGATCAGGAATAGCGCGGAAGGAATAAGCAACGAAGCTTTGCCCGTTCCGATACAGGCGGCGCCGATGAGACCAAGGATCATGGAGAGGAAGGTGATCTGATTCGGGGTCAGCGATGTGCGATATACGGCCTTGACGAACAGGAAAGCCAGCGGACGATAGAAGTAGAGGTCGAAGAGCTCTTCAACCTCCACCATTTTCAATGACGATTTATATTCGGCGAACCACCTCATGCCATTTCCGCGGTGCGCATGAATGCCGCGATGGCATCGAGCAGCAAGCGGTTTTCCTCACGTGTCCCGACCGTAATGCGCATGTGGGAATTGAGGGCTTCTTCGCTCATGAACTTGACGATAAGTCCCTGTGCGGTCAGATTCTGCTTCAGGGGAGCCTTGATGTGTGCGGGGATTCTTACCAGGACGAAATTCGCACTGGAAGCGAATACCTTGAACCCTTCATACTGCTGAAGTTCATCATGGAATAGTTTCTTGTCGTCAACCATGTTCATGGCCACGCGGGCATAGTAGTCGGCCGAGTCAAGCGCGGCGATCGCGACGAGTTCGGAGAGACGATGATACCCGAGATACCGGGCGCTGTACTGCGCGAGCTGGCTCAGATTCTTGCCCATCAGGGCGTAGCCGATGCGGATTCCGGCGAGCGCGAAGTACTTGGAAAAGGTTCGCACAATGAGGAGGTTCGGAAAGGTCTGGTACAGTGAGCGCAGATGGGCACCGCTGACGTCGGTATACGACCAGTACGCTTCGTCGAGCACCACGACGGTATCGGTCATGTGTTGAAGAATCCGGAGCAGGTCTTCCGGGGCCATCGTGTTGCCGGTGGGATTGTTTGGTGAGCTTATGAGCACGACGCGCGGCCCATGCGCGTCGTACAGTGCAAGCATGGCGTCGACATCGTATTCGTAGCTCTCGTCGCCTTCGACGATGGGGTACTCGACCTTGATACCGTTGACTTCGTCGGAAATCGATTTGTAATACCACCACGAATGGGAAGGGATCATGATGGTTTCGCCGGCGGGAAGGTAACAGTGCACCGTCTGCTTAAGAATATCCTCTCCACCGTAACCAAGGAGAATGGAGCTTTCAGGAACGTCGAAATCGGCGGCGAGACGCTCGGAAAGGATTGATTTTACACCGCGGGCAAAATCGCGTGAGTAGCAGCTCATCTGCTCGATGGTGGCGTGCCGCAGCACCTCGAAACAGGCTGGCGCGGGTCCGTAGGGATTTTCATTCCTGTCAAAATAGATTAACGCATTCGACATGTTCTGTCCTCCTGGACGAAGCATAGAGATTGCGGTCCGGGGAGGTTGCGCTCTCCCCTGATCGTGAGAATGACGATTACATACCCCGACGGATTTCAAGGCTTTTCATTCGAGGTCGATTGATCGTCCTGAGCCTGAGACCCGCTGGCGCAGGAGACGTGCTGCCGCGCTATGAGGGGAATGCCCGGGAAACAAATATATCCGGGGACTCACCGAAGCGAAGGAGCGTCCCTGTGTGCATCCGGAAACTCCCGCGGTAAAAAGGAGCCCACCGGGTATGACATCGCAATTTTACGCAGAATCGCGGCAGTAAACAAACGCTTGGCAGCATTTTCTCGGTGTATTGACACGGAGGGGGTGCATGCGTGTGGTTCAATTCGGGCGCACAGCGACTGTTGTATAACCAGGCGCGGCGCCGATGGAATCAGAGGCCTTTCGCCAGGAAACCCCCGTCAACCGCGATGTTTTGTCCGGTAACATACGACGCCGCGCGCGAACAAAGGAACAGTGCGACGGTCGCGACCTCGTCGGGCTCTCCGATCCTGCCCAGTGGAGTGCGCTCAATTACGCGCCGGTAATATTCCGCATCGCCGAGCACGCTTTCGACCAGCGGGGTTCGAATGTACCATGGGGCGATGCTGTTGACCCTGATGCCCTGCGTCGCCCATTCAACAGCAAGATAGCGTGTCAGATGATCGAGCGCGGCTTTGGTCATCGCATACGGCGCTCCTGTCGGCACCATTGACAAGCCTGCCGTGGATCCGATGAACAGCACGCTTGCGCCCGCACCGTCGCACAGCAGCGGATGCAGTCGTCGGCTCAGCTCAAACGCGGCGCGCTGGTTGGTTCTGTGAATGAGGTCGCACTCGTCGATGGTGTACTCCGTGGATTGCTTTCTGATGTTCGTGCCGGCGCAATTGACAAGCACCTCCAAACCATCCCACATATCCGCTATTTTCGCTACGATGCGATCAATGCCGTCGAGTGTGGCGACATCGGCCGCGAGTCCCGATGCGTTCCAACCGCGCTGCCGCCAGCCGCTGATTGCCTGATCGAGCCGTTCGCCGTCGCGTGCGACGATAAGCGCCTCAGCTCCCTGCTGAAGAAACCGCGAGGCGATAGAAAATCCGATACCCCGGCTTCCGCCGGAGATCAGCACGCGGGCACCGGAGAAATCGAAAAGTTCGGTCATGGTACTGCTCCTTTTCATGCATGAAACGGTATACAGAATACTTCACTGCGGAAGACGGCGCAAACTCGCCGCGTTGCGCACCGGTTCATTTGGCGCGATGACCGGAAGGGGATACGTGCATGCATTCTCCCGGTCCTGTGCCGGTTGCCTGATCCACGGTGACGGGGATTGGAAACGCTCAGCTAGCCCTCGTCGTGCAGAGATCTTATACAGGTACCGTGCAATCCGGGTAGATTTTCCTTAAATTCAGACTTCAGCGGGTTACGACACGCATTCGACGAGGAACTGTGCGACCGAGACCACAGAAGCACAAGGGGATCGGTACACCACGCAAGGTGGTACTTTTTCATCGCATCCCGGTCCTTTTAAATCGATATCATGGTGGCGTACATCCGAAATCCGACGTTCCGCGAGACCGTTTCTTGTATGAATAGATCGCGCCTGTTTCATATAACGCTGATAGTCCTGCTTCCGCTGATGACGATGGCACAGTCGCCTCCAGTCATCCGGGACGTCGTCCCATCGCCTTTGCTTCGCTACACCGGGAAGCTATTGTCGCTGTCCGCTGGTGGAGGTTCGTCGTTGTATCTGGGCGAATTCGCTTCGAAGGCCGGTGGCATGCACGCTTCACTGGGTGTGGGGTACTCCATATTTCCGGAGTTCGGTGTATCATTTCTCGCCGATATCGGCCGAGTTGGATTGCAACGATCGGCCGAGGGGCAGGATGCTATCCTCTTCGCGTACCAGTTTCCGAGAGCCGATCCTGGCGTGACGGTTGATCGCACGGTGGCGTTCAGCTCGTTCGCCTTGTGCGCGGAGGTGAATTTTTTTCCGCGCAAGTTTTTCAACGTCTACCTGCTCGCAGGCGTGGGAGTCACATTCTTCGATGCGGAGGATTTTGACGTCGTGAAGATCCGTCCCGTGGCGGATTTTCCCGCCGCGGTGAGCGCTCCGATCGGGATGGGGATCGAATACTTCTTCACCCGTATTTTTTCCGCGACGTTGTTGCTGCGCAATCATTTTCTGTTTCGCGGCGATTTCGACGGTTTCGATCCCGCCGAAGTGGCTTCCGAGTACAATCGCAATCGCAAACCGCGTGTGGACATACCGGAAGGAGGGAACGACGGATTTCTCTCCGTAGGCCTTTCGTTGCGGTGGTATTTATTCGAAAGCGCGGACTACGATGGCGACCTCCTGACGAACGTGGAGGAGGAGCAAATCGGAACGAGTGCTTATCATGTAGATACCGACACCGACGGTTTGACGGATTTCGACGAGGTGCGCACCTACACCACCAATCCTCTCAAGCCGGATACCGATGACGATGGTCTCGGTGACTATCTCGAAATCATGCGGTACAACACGAATCCACTGAAGCCGGATACCGACGACGATCTGCTGGCCGATTACGAAGAAGTGATGGTCCACGATACGGATCCTCTGAATCCGGACACGGACGCGGACAGACTGACAGATTATGAGGAAGTGATCCGATTCCAGACGAATCCCAGGAATCCCGATACGGATTACGATGGCCTCGACGATTATGCGGAAGTGAAGGTTCACGCAACGAATCCGCTCCGTCCGGATACGGATGATGACGGGATTTACGATTTCAACGAAACCGTTACCTACAAGACGAATCCGCTGAAAGTGGACACCGACAACGACGGGCTGCTCGACTACGATGAAATAGCCTATTACGGAACCAATCCACTGAATCCCGACACCGACGGAGACAGTGGCGGCGACTACGTGGAGATTTTCCGCACGTTAACGAATCCGTTGAAATTCGATGCGAATCTGCCGGCGGCCCCCGCAGTTGAGCAGTCGTACTACGCTGAACTTCTCGAGACGCGATCACTACCCGGTGGAGGAGTGTCCTATCTCATCGCACCGATTCTTGATCAGCGGCGAATCGCGGCGCCCCGGCATTCCGGTGTAGACGAACTGCTGGGAACCATGGCGGATTCGACATTAACGCCGGAGGAACGCAATGCGCTGAGCGGTTCGTCCGACGACGATCGCTATCGCCGGCGCAGCGTGCAGTACATCCCGCCTCCGAGTCCGAAAGCGCGTCGTACGATGGTGCGCCTGGATTCACTGACACTCAAGCCCGGGGATATTCTCTCTTTTTGCAACATCACGTTTGAATTCGATCGCGACGAGCTTCGTCTGGAGTATATTCCCATTCTCAACGAGGCGGTCAGGATTTTCGAACGACATCCCGGTATGCTTGTCGAGGTGCGCGGGCATACCGACAGCGAGGGCGAGGAAATGTACAATCAGACCTTGTCCGAGCGCAGAGCGCTAAGAGTCAAGGAGTTTTTTGTCTCAAAAGAGATTGCCGGCGGCCGCCTGCAAACCGCCGGATTTGGCGAATCGCAGCCCATCGCCGACTCGTCCACCGAAGACGGGCGCGCACGCAACCGGCGTGTGGAGCTGTACATTCTTTCACTCGCCGGTGCGTCCGGCGGACAGAAGTGACCCCACCATCACAGCGTCACAGACTCGATGATCATCATGCTCCTCCGATATTTGCCGCTGGTTTTTTTGCTGCTGATATGCGCGCGGATGCAAGCTTTTGCGCAGCCAACAGGAGGCTGGCCAGGACGTCCGCGTTTCCCTGACGGAAAAATCGCGGTGCAGATTGGTGGCGGAGGTAGCAGATACTTCGGGGAGTTCTCGGACAACACCAACGGCGCGATCTGGACAGCGGAGGCACGGTATGCCGTGCTGCCGTTTCTGGATATCGGCGCGGAGGTTCATGGTGGAACCATCGCTTTTGTTCGACGGCTTCGGCGCAACATGGGGCAAACATACGACCTGCAATTCGGGAAGGAGAACATGGTGCTTCGAACAACCGACCTGCTGTCCATGCAGGCGCGGTTCCGGTTGAATTTATTCGCCGACCAGCCGTTGAATGTGTTTGTGGAAAGCGGCGCGGGAGCGGTAATGTTTTCACCCGAGGATTATCGGACGGGCGGAGCAGAATACACCACCCGCACTCCCATCACGGCGCTCAGTGTAGCACTTGGCGTCGGTTTTGAATACTTCGTCGCCCGGAACTGGTCGCTCCAGGCAGCTGCGTCAGGTTTTTTCGTGTTGAGCGGAGAACTGGACGCGTTCGATTCCGGTGAACTTGTCGCACTGTACGATCAACTGCAGAATCCTACCGGGAATCCGGATCGAGCGCAAACCGCGTACGACAAATATTCAAGTATCACCATAGGGATTACCTGGTATATCTTTTCGACGGACGACATCGACGGCGACCGACTGACCGGCTCCCAGGAGGCCGAGGCGGGTACGAGTCCCTACAACACCGACACCGACGGCGACGGCCTGGACGATTTCCTCGAAGTCCGTCTCCACGAAACCAATCCGCTGTATTGGGACACGGATAACGACGGCCTCAGCGATATCCATGAAATCACCAAATACAAGACGGATCCCAAATCGGACGATAGTGATGGAGACGGTCTGACCGATCGTGAGGAATTGTTGACCTTCGGTACGGATCCCCTGACAAGGGATACGGACGGTGACGGACTATCGGATGGTGACGAGAAGCGGCTTGGAACCAATCCGCGGAAAGTCGATACCGACAAGGATGGCCTCGTCGATGGCGACGAAGTCATGATCTGGCGCACAAATCCCTTGCTGCCCGATTCCGACGGCGACGGGGTGAATGATTATGAAGAGGTGTACACGTATCGCACCGATCCGAATTCCTCCGATACGGATGGCGACGGTCTCACGGATTTCGAGGAAATCCGGCTTTTCCGCACCGATCCTCTTGTTACGGATACCGACGGCGACGGATTGTCCGACTACGATGAAGTACGCCGTTACGACACATCCCCGACCGTTCCGAACGCACCCGGTTCGGCCGGTGCTTCCGGGACATCGCAGCCAAACAGGAACCGATAAGGTATGTACATGAACCGCGTGCGAAGCTCGATATTGCCCCTGACAGTCTTTGCCGTGCTGCTTTGTTTCGGACCGGTGAATATACATTCGCAGCAACGATCCGAAATCGAACGACTTGAAACTCTTATCCGGAGTCGCGAAGTCCGGGGAGAGCAGGATTCCATTCTCGTGCGGCTCAAACTGGATCTTGCGCAGGAATACCGGCGCGTGAATCCCGAGCGGGCGTTGGAACTAGCGCGCGAATCGGAGAACATCGCCCGTGCGACAGGGTATCAGACGGGGCTGGCTGATGCGTTCACCAGCAGCGGCATTTCGTTTGCGCAGACAGGCGCCTGGGTGCGGGCGCTGAACTATTTTCTCAAGGCGCTGCAGATCAAGGAAGAGCTTGGCGACCAACAAGGCATGGCGGCTCTGCTGTCCAATATCGGCGTCCTCCACGGGAAGCTCAACGACGAAGAACGCGCGCTTCGATACCACCAACGCGCGGCGCGATATTTCAGGGAGACGAACGACACTCGCGGACTGTCGTACACCTATAACAATATCGGCGTCATTCACATGGACAGGAGCGAGTACGATGAGGCGCTGAAAAGCTTCCTTGCCTCGCTGGAGCTGAAAAAAGAATTGCGTGACGTTCCGGGTCTTGCAAGCACGCATCTCAACATCGGCATCACATATTACATGCAAGGGGCGCAGACGCGCGCCATGGAAAACTACGAGCGATCCGCCGAGCTGTACAGCAACATCGGGGACAGGCACGGTCAAGCGGAAGCTTGGCAGCGCATCGGCATGCTGCATCTTGCGAAGAAGGAGCCCGCGAAGGCATTGGAATTCGGGCAACGCGCCCTCGCCATTTCCACCGCCATCAATGCACGCGCGATCGAGCGCAACACGCTGAAGCTTTGCGCCGATGCGAGCAGGCTGCTTGGAAAACCGACCGAAGCGTTGGAGTACTTCCGACGCCACACCGAGCTGAAGGATTCGCTGTTCAACGAAGAGAGTTCCAAGCTCATCAATGAGATGACGGCGAACTACGAATTGACGCAGCGCGACAAAAGCGAAAGGGAAAACGAACTGCTCAAAAGAGAGCAACGCATCCGTGAAATGGAACTCGAGCGACGCGCCGCGCAGCTGAAGGAGCAGGACCAGAGCATCGAACTCCTGAACAAGGAATCGACCATAAGCGGTCTCAAGCTCAAGGAGCAGGATGCCGTGTTGTTGGCCCAGAATCTGGAAGCCGACAAACGGAAGGATGAGATTCAATTGCTTCAGAAGGACAAGGAGTTGCTTGCACACGAACGCGCATTGAGGGAAGTGGAGATCAGGCGTCAGCGCTCCCTCCGGAACTCGCTGATTGTCGGGTCGCTGTTTCTGGTGATCATTCTGCTGCTGGTCGCCAACCGCTACAGGTTGAAGAAAAAGGCGGCGGAGGATCTCCAGCAGAAGAACGCGCTGTTGGAGTACGCGAATGCCGAAATTCTCAAGAACGAACTCATGCTGCAGAAGCAGGCGGAAGAGATCGAGCGCAGCAACAAGGAATTGACGAGTCAGAACTATGTCCTGGAAAAATTGAATGTGGATAAGAACGAACTGCTCGGTATCGTGTCCCATGATCTTCGCAATCCCATCGGCGGAATCCGGATGGTCGCGGAAGCGATGGTTGAGGAAGGACGCTCGTCTGAATACCTGCGGAACAAGGCGCAGTTGATCTACGACACTGCGGATATGGTCATTGTGCTTGTCCGGAATCTTCTCGATATCAATCGTCTCGAGGCTGGCCGTATGCAGCTCGACATCGAACCTGTGCAACTGCTGCCCGTGGTAGGCAAAGTGATGTCAGCGAATCAGAAATGGGCCGAGAGGAAGAACATCTTTATCCGGGTGGAGCATCGGGGCGAGCTTCGGCCGGTACTTGGCGACGCGGCGGCCGTGGCGCAGATCATCGACAACCTTCTTTCGAACGCGATCAAGTATTCTCCCCCGGGGAAAGAGGTGCGTCTGCTGATGAGCGCGGACAACGACAGGGTGAGGATAGAAGTCCGGGATCAGGGGCCTGGATTGACCAGCGAAGACAAGCAGCACCTGTATCAGAAATTCGGTCGCCTTTCAGCAAGGCCTACCGGCGGGGAGTCGTCGTCCGGTCTCGGTCTCTCCATTGTAAAAAAACTTGTGGATACGATGCAGGGCGAAGTCGTCTGCGAAAGCGAGGAAGGCAAGGGGGCAGCGTTTATCGTCACCCTGCCAGTCGCCATCACGGCGCAGGCCTGAGCGAACACGCCTTGAAATACGCGCGCTCGTATGTATCCTCTCTCCCGTGCGCCGTACTCCAGTCCCATAACTACACCGATACCCAAATCCGTGCTTCAGTACGGGGATCGGCGGTATGTGCTTCCCGGATCGGTTCCGGTTGAATCCCTGAAGTCGTTCCCTGCATCCAATATCCAGTTATGACGAACACATTCAATCTTCACATTGGAGACAGCATGGAACACTTAACCAAACAGACCTTCATCGATAAGGTATTCGATTACGAGAACAAGAAAGAATGGGAGTTCAGCGGCGAGCGTCCCTGCATCATCGATTTTTATGCCGACTGGTGCGCTCCATGCCGCATGGTGGCTCCGATTCTTGAGGAACTGGCGGAGGAATACAAAGGCAAAGTGGACATCTACAAGATCGACACTGAGCGCGAGCAGGAACTGGCGTCCGTATTCGGCGTGCGCAGCATCCCGTCGATTCTCTTTGTGCCCATGGGTGAGCGTCCCCAGATGGCCGCTGGCGCGTTGCCCAAGGAGTCGTTCGTGCAGGCGATCAATGATATTCTTCTGAAAGAGACCGTCGCGCAGAATTGACCGTTGGAGTGATTGTTTCCAAAGAACGGCGGCGGTAAGCCGCCTTTTTTTTGGAATGCCGATTAGCGGGAATTTCGGATTGAGGCGGGGCAATACGTGCGCGCTTACCATCCGGGGGATTACACGGATGAAAGCGGATATGCACGGAGAAAAAAAATCTGTTTCCAAATTCCAGAGTCTCTTGGATCAGGGGGTCACAAAAACGCTTACGTTGTCACGCCGAAGCTGGTTTGAAAGGATTGGATCCATAAATCCACTGCCATCCGACCATCTAACCGAGAAAAAGTGGTGGGTTCATGAATCCACCACCTTCTGACCGAGCCGACCGGGGGGACGTTCGACCGAGAAAAAGTGGAGGATCCATGAATGAACCACTATCCGGCGAGGAATCACGGAATTTCGATCACTCATCGCAATTCGCAATCGTAACGTGGCGTTTCATGAATCGCCCACTATCGGGCGGGGAACCAGGGAATTTCGATCACTCATCGCAATCTGCAATCGGAACGTGGCGTTTCATGAATCGCCCACTAATGGGCGGGGAACCAGGGAATTTCGATCCCTGATCGCGATTCGCAATTGGAACG